>JAFEAJ010000035.1 GCA_018266455.1 Bacteroidota bacterium | reverse complement strand
CAACTATTTTTCAGTATTATACCTTAAAAAATCATTGTAATTCAAACAAAAAAGGTGCTGTTGTCAACAGCACCTTTTTTGTTTTCTATATTATGCCATTTGTATAGCCATCGAAACCATTGCGTGTTTTTCCTCTTTTTATTAAAATAGAAAATATAAATTAACTTCTCTTGCTAAATAAAATTGTTTCGTTATTTTTACGCCGGTTTTTCATAGGATATTGGATTTTAAAAACGGGGCTGGATTTTCATCCTGGCCCCTTTTTTATAGCTTCATAAGTTCTTGTAAATCATGCCGTCTTTCATTACAAAATCTACCTTGCCCATCGCCATAACATTTTTTATAGGATCACCATCAACTGCAATGATATCAGCAAGTTTTCCTTTTTCAATACTTCCTGTTTTATCACTGATGCCCATTAGCTCAGATGCGCTAATTGTTGCACATCTTATAGCTTCTAAAATAGGCATGCCTGCTTCGGTCATATAAATAAATTCCATCCAGTTTTTCCCGTGAGCATATACTCCGGCATCAGTGCCGAACGCAATTTTTACGCCCGCTTTATATGCTTTTGCGAATGTGCTTTGGATTTTTGGACCAATGGCAAGAGCTTTTTCAGTAATAATCGCTGGAAAATATCCTGGTTTTTTTGCTGAATCAGAACTGGCCTTGCCGGCAATAATGGTGGGCACATACCAGGTGCCGTACTTTTTAAAAAGCTCGATGGCTTCATCATCCATATATGTTCCATGCTCAATTGAAGTGACCCCAGCGCGAATTGCACGTTTAATGGCTTCTGCACCATGAGCATGAGCTGCAACTGCCATCCCATAATCTTTTGCAGTAGAAACAATCGCCTTTATTTCTGCTTCTGAAAATTGAGCTCCCTGCCCACTCGACTCCAAACTTAGCACTCCCGCAGATGCAGTGATTTTAATTAAATCACTCCCTTCTTTATACCTTTCCCTAACAGCTTTTATACATTCATCTACCCCGTTTGCAACGCCTTCATTAGGCCCTGGGTTCCCTCTAAACTCATCGTTCAGGCCTGTTGTAGGGTCTGCATGGCCACCGGTTGAACCAATAATTTTTCCGGCAGTGAAAATCCTTGGGCCTATTACCTCTTCTTTGTTAATTGCTTTGCGCAAAGCAATATTAACCCCGCTTCCTCCAACATCCCGAACCGTGGTAAAACCTGCCATCAATGTTTTTTTTGCATAGCCAATCGATTGGAACGCCACATCCGCTTCATTAAGCCTGAACTGGTCTTCAAAATTATGAGGGCTTGTTTCTGATTCCAGGTGCACATGGCAATCAATCAAACCTGGCATGACTGTTTTTGATTTTAAGTCAATTACTTTATCATTTAGTTCAGGATTCACATACCCCTTTTGTATGTCGCTGATTTTATTCCCTTCAACTATAATTGACATTTCGTTCAGCACCTGCGCTGACTTAACATCAATCAATTTGCCACAATAAATAATCGTTTTCTGCGGGAATGCCAATTGTGCCGCCAATAAGCCAAGCAAAAAAAGTAATTTTCGCATAACAATGAATTTTGGTTGAACAATGAAATTAAAGAAGATTGGGCTAAAAAATAGTAGGGCTTTGTAATAATTTGTTTACTAATAAGATTATTTGAATATGTTCTTATTAAAATATTGAATAAAAGAGGTTAAATTTTTTCGGGTAGATCGGTTCTATAAAATGCTGGCAAAAAGATGCTCAGTAACTTTTTAAACTTAAATGATGATTGGTTTTTTGTAGTGCAGCAGCATTATTCATCTTTTTCTTTTGTCTTGGGTGTGTTTACAAAAGCTGCTCGTTTTGGAGCTTGGATTGTTGCATTAATTCCTTTTAATCCTTTCCACAATATCTCATTGAACTCATTTTCCTGAACTTTATCTTCTCTGGTGAAATCGAATCCTTCAGATTTTTTTGCAAGCTCATTCCATGCTGTGTTTTTTTCATCAAGATTGATATTATTGGGCAGGCACTTGAATGTTGTTAAATCGGGACTGCTTGCAAAACATCGCCACATGGGCTCGGCAGCAGCGTCATATTGGCTCATTGGCGGAAGCCCCAATATTAATTCAATAGTACGCAACATTGATGTAGTAGAATACATAGTATGGTCAACATAATGTCTTTTTATAAAAGCCCCGGCAACATATGCGGTAGTTCGGTGCGCATCTACATGATCGGCGCCGTTTTGCGCATCATCTTCAACAATAAAAACTACAGCTTCTTTCCAAATTGGTGTTTTGCTTAAGTATTCAACAAATTTCCCTACAGCTAGGTCGTTATCTGCTACATCTGCAAAAGGAGTGGGCTTACCTTTTCGCATTCCTTCAGTATGATCATTGCCAAAACGAACAGTATTGAAATGTGGCAATGCGTTAACTGCAACTAATGAATCAAAATCTTTTTTCCATTGATTGAACCGAACAGTATCCCTTACCCCCAGGTCCCATCCGGTATAGTATGGGCATAGGTGATTCTTCAACACCTGTATATTGGGCCTATAATTATCTGCAAATTCGCCATAGGTGCGATAGCTGACACCAGCACGATTGCAATAATCCCAAATGAAACCATTCTTGTTGTTTGCAATGGCACGATTGCCTTCGGCATCATAACTGCCACCACGGCCTCCATAGCTGGTTGGCCAGGTCTTTTCAAGATAATCGGTCGCATACGCGCCCATGCTCCAGTTGTGGCCGTCAGCGCTCACTTCCGCATTGCAATAAAAATTATCGAGCAGTACGAATTCTTTGGTAAGCGCGTGCTCATTTGGTGTGACATGTTCGCCAAATAACACCAAACTGGTATCTCCATTGCCTTCTTTGATATCCCCGAGCACCTGGTCGTAAGTCCTGTTTTCTTTGATAATATAAAATACATATTTAATCGGAGAGCTGTCGCCAACCTTCATTGGTATTGGGTTGCCGGGCTCTCCATTTGAATGAAGCTCTTTGCCTTTATTATAAGGAGTATTTTCATAAACTAGCCGTGAGTAGGTGCTTAATGTTTTTTCATCTGGTTCATTAAATATGCAAAGCGTTCCTTTGAACAATCCGGCGATATATTGCACTTCTTGAGGTTTGTTTTTGTCACCGCCCTGATAACTGACTTGTTGTTTCGTTCTGGTTGGGTTAGGGCCATACGGGTTTGCCATAGAAGAAAATCCCTTTCCGTTTGCAACAAAAATCCTGTTGCCTATTACTTTAACTGCAGTTGGGTACCAACCTACAGGAATAAAACCTTTTGATTTGCTGTTCCCCGGATTGCTCACATCAAAGACTGCAAGGCAATTGTTGTCTGCATTGGCTATATATAAGGTCTTTTCATTGTTGTTCAAAGCGAGGGCATTTGTAGTAGAGCCAGTAGGCGCATCAGGGTATAAGGCGGCATTCAGGATTTCGATTACTTTTCTTTTTTGCAGATCAATTACAGAAACAGTATTGTCATTTGCATTGGCTACGAAAAGATATTTGTTGTTTTTTGTCAATGCCATATCATTAGGGTTGCTTCCTACATTTATTTCACCTGAAAATCTTTTTAGCTTGGTGTCGAATATCAAAACTTTTCCACAGCCCCAACACGTGATGTACAATTCTTGTTTATTATTCGATAAAAGGCAGGTAAACCCTTCGCGGCCTAAGGGATATTTATTAATAGTTTTTTTTGTGGTTAGGTTAGCGATGTATAAAGAATTATTTTCTTTAGTCACGATATATATTAAATGTCTGGCATCATCAATATCGAATCCGGCAGGCGAAATTTTATTTGGCCATTTAAGCCCAAGTTCTATTGAATCTTTTAACACAAGCTTATTGTTGATGATGGCATATTTAAGCACCCGGTTGTCATTTCCGCCAGATGCATATAAATATTTTTCATCTGTACTGAATTTTAGCCCCAGCCAGGATCTTGGAAGGTCTATGCTATCGAGCCGGGCTTCTTTTTTTGCATCTATCAGTTGGAGCGATTGAGCACTTTGTCCATTGTTGGTAACCGCAATATATTTTTTTGATTTGCTGACTGCAATATTCAACGGCAGGTCTCCCAATTGGATGCTTTTGCCAATTGGGGTTAAAGACCAGCCATTCGGGAGCATAATCCTTTTAGCAATGGGGTCTTTTTTTATTACAGCTTGGGGAAAACTGTAAAATGAGATGAATAGAAAAATAACAGGTATTAAATTTCTCATGGCAAAGAATTGATGTGCAAAGCTATTATTATTTCAAAAACTGAACAGTACCTGGCCATTAAATTAATACGGAGAACAATTTAAGGGAACAATTTCCCTGCTGCATCAACAGCTTCGGGTTTCCCTACGTCAATGAATTTTGACCCACTATGATCATAGCATTTGATGGTTTTCCTTCTTTCGGACAAATCAAGGTAAGTGCCCACGATAGAAAACTTTCCCTGCTGCGTTATGAACGAGAAAATAGACGGGTCAATAATATGGATGCCGCTGAATGCTTTTTTGACATATTGCTGGCCAGCTTTTACCATTCTTTCTTCTCCAGTTTTGATATTCTTCCAGCCGCACAGCTCATTATCATTGCCGAATAAGAAATACCTTGAGGTTTCGCGGTTGGTAACCGCCAGTGTGGCGAGGGGTTTGTGCAGCTTATGATATCCGATCATTTTGTCAAGGGGCAAATCGGTGAGCACATCGGCATTGATAACAATAAAAGGATCGCTGGTAAGGAACCAGCTTGCTTTTTTCAGCCCGCCTCCGGTTTCCATCAATTCATTTTCCTCATGGCTGATGGAAATAGCGCTGCCCCATCCATTATTTGTTTCAATTGCTTCAATAACCTGTTCGGCAAAATGATGCACATTAATGATAATATCGGTTATGCCATACTGTTGAAGGTATTCAATATTCCGTTGCAAAAGGCTTTTGCCATTTATTATAGCTAATGCTTTTGGGTGCTTATCAGTCCATGGTTTGAACCGTGTGCCTAATCCGGCGGCGAATATCATGGCTTTCATTTTCGTTGCTTTCAACAAATTTCAATTAAATATTCAATTCAAAAAACCTAATAGCGGCGCAATTTTTTTCAAACTGCAAAACTTTAAAAACCCTGATGATTCAGGGTTTCAATGCATACATTTTTCCAGGCATTGAACTAACAATATTTTGTAGCTCCAGGCTCAGGATAGCTGCTGCCACAGAGCTGCTGCTGAGGCCGCTTTTGAAATTCAGTTCATCGATGTGCAATAAATCTTTTTCATTCAGCAGGCCAACAATTACTTTTTCTTCAGTGCTAAGCTCAATGAATAATTCTTTTTCCTTCTTTATTTTTAATTTTTCCTTTCGCTGCCATCCCATGGCTTCAATCAGTTGTTGGGCATCGGTTAACAAAATAGCCTTATTGCTTTTTATCAGATAATTGCATCCGCTGCTTTTGCTGTCAGTTACTTTTCCGGGAATGGCAAATACGTCTTTATTGTATCCGTCAGCAAGCTCTGCTGTTATCATGCTGCCTCCTTTTATATTTGTTTCCACAACAATAACTGCGTCGCTCATGCCTGCAACAATGCGGTTGCGCCCAGGGAAGTTGTGCTTGTCGGGTTTTGTGCCGCTCCTGAATTCAGTCAGCAGGCCACCTTGTTTCAGCAGGTTTTTTGCAAGGCCTGAATGCTCGGGCGGATAAATATTATCGAGCCCGTGCGCCACCACCCCAATGGTGCTCAAATTGTTTTTTAATGCCGATTTGTGCGCAATGGCATCAATGCCAAATGCAAGGCCACTTATTATCAGCACATTTTCATTAGCCAGTTCTTTGATCAGCTTTTCTGTGACCTGTTTGCCATAATCGCTATTGTTGCGTGTGCCAACGATAGAAATGATTTTTGATGCGTTCAGGTCAGCATTGCCTTTATAAAACAACAGGGTGGGCGGATCGTAGCAATTCAATAGCCTTTGCGGGTAGTTTTTATCTGTAATAAAAAGTGGAAGGATTTTGTATTTTTTGATGAATTGAAGCTCCTGCTCAGCTTTCGAGAAATTTTTGAATGAAGTTATAGAAGCAGCCCTGATTTCTCCTATGCCGTCAATTTTCTCAAGCTGAGTTTTTTTTGCTTTAAATATGGAAGATGCAGTTCCAAAATGCATTATTAAAGATCTTGCTTGCACAATACCGATATGAGGAATATCGGCAAGCGCAAGACGGCAGGTCAGTTCATCAGGCATAATTATCAAGGATGTAGGTCAGCCAAATATAAAAATTGTTTCGCAAAACAAACTCAATAAGTTATTTGTTAATTCCCCACTACTTTCAGTTCTGTTCTCCTGTTTTTAGCCCTGCCTTCTTCAGTGCCATTATCAGCTACAGGATTTGTTTCGCCAAATCCTTTAAATGATAACCTAGTTGTGCTGATGCCTTTTGCGCTGAGATACGATACTACTGATTTTGCGCGATCTTGGGAAAGTTTCTGATTGTCTGAAGGTTTGCCTACGTTATCGGTGTAGCCATCAATCTCAATTTTGACTGAAGGGTTTTCTTTCATCAATGCAACTACTTCATCCAGTTCCACATGCGACTCTGGCTTGATATCGTATTTGTTTACGTCAAAGAAAATATTTTTAAGCACCACCATTGCATTGGTTTCGATAGGTTGTAACGGGATATCAATATTGTAGGTTGAGTCGGGAGCTTTATGGCTCAACGAAAAATTTTCAGAGAAGAAAAGATACCCGTTGCGGTTCACGTTAAATGCATAATTTCTGCCTATTGGAAGTGTAATAAAATAATCACCCTTTTCATTGGTCTGCACTTTGCTCAAGATTTGTTTTGATGACAGATCGGTCAGTTCCACAGCAGACGGGAGCCCTTTTCTGGTTTTTGAATCATACACTTTGCCTTTTATCCATAAGGTTCTTGTGGGCCTAACGTCCTCGCGTACCTGGAAACTGTAAATGTCAAGCCCCCCCCGGCTATCAGCTCGGTCGCTGGCATAATAAGCCGTTTTTCCATCAGCAGAAATTACAATGCTGCCTTCATTTTCGATGGTGTTTACAGGATAGCCCAGGTTCAGAGGCTTTGTCCATTTGCCAGTAGAATCTTTTCTTGATACAAACAAATCGTCCCCGCCGTAACCCTGATGGCCGGATGATGTGAAATACAGGGTTTGGTTGTCAGCATGGATAAATGGGGCGCTTTCATCGCCAATGGTGTTGATCGCAGGCCCAAGGTTTTGCGGCTCGCTCCAACGGCCATTTTGCATGCGGTGGCTCACATAAATATCGTTGCCCCCATATCCGCCTGGCCTGTTGCTGGTAAAGTACAAGTCTCTTTTATCAGGAGAAAGAGACGGTGCTGATTCCCAGAATTCCGTATTGATGCCTCTTCCAAGGTTTTCAGGGCTGCTCCACCCGTCCTTTTCGAGATAGGAAATATACAGGTCGCAACTGCCATATCCTTCTGGGAAATTGCATCCTGTGAATATCAGCCACTGGCCATCTTGTGAAATATTTTGTGCGCCTTCATTCATGTTGGTGTTGATGTTCCCGCCAAGTCCTCTCGCCCTGCTCCATTTCCCATCAATGAGGTATGATTCATAAAAGTCTTCGTTATCATTATTTACCCGCCTCGTGAACACCAGTTTTTTGCCATCAATGGTAATGGTAGGATAGTATTCGGAGACATCGCTGTTCACGCTGTCGCCCAAATTTTGAGGCTCAAATTTGTAGCCATCTGCCGGATGTGCGTTTGCATAATCGATAGCAAACTGGTAACATTTCTTTCTGTAATTGGCTGCTTTGGTACCCGATTCGTTCAGATTGGAAATGCTTAAAAACTTATTGACCGCATCCAGCGCTTTTCCAAACTCTCCTTTGCCTGCAAGGTCAATAGAATAGGAGAGACTAAAATCGATGAAATAATTGCTGTCGATGGATCTTGCTCTTTCGTAATTATCGATAGCTGCCTGGTAGTTTTTCAGCTCGCCATACATACCAGCCATTGAGAGGTATGCATCTTCAAAATGTCCGTCAATTTTAAGCGATTTTTGCAGTATTCCGATAGCTTCTTTGAATTGCCCTTCCCTGGCTATTTCCAAAGCTTTGGTGTAAAGCTGTACAGCTTTTGGGTTCACTTTTTCAGGGCTATACTGTGCCATAGAAAAGGAAGCTTCCATAACAAATAAAATAATGAACCAGTATTTCATAACTGCAAATTACAACTGAAAGCGAAAAGCGCATAACCTTTAACGACCGGAAAACCCTTTGGCCTATAAACAGCATTGCATAAGCAAATTGAAGGCTATTTAAAGACGAGGCCAGGAAGTTGTCAAGTAACCATCATTATATTCTTGCAGATGAAAATGGAAATACTATATGTGAAGAAATGATATCCTTTTACCGTCATGGCGAAAGCTTCGATTACTTAGTTAAACCTTAACCTGTATAAATAAAAAATGCGCAACTTACGGGCTGCGCTTTTTACAGTTTTCCGGAGATAGCACAGTATGATACAGCATCAAAGGGTAGCAAATCATT
Source organism: Bacteroidota bacterium (assembly GCA_018266455.1). Classification (GTDB taxonomy): domain Bacteria; phylum Bacteroidota; class Bacteroidia; order Chitinophagales; family Chitinophagaceae; genus Puia. Next base: position 17,949 of record JAFEAJ010000035.1, on the reverse strand, counting down.
TACATCATTCAGGAACGGTTAAAAACAGGAACAAGTGAATTGCGAATATGCAGCTTGCGCAAGGTGAGGATTAAGCAGTTGGAATAGGGAGGGATTTGTATAGGAAAAGAAGTTGATTGACATTGGATTTTACCTGGTTTCAATGGATATTGGAAACTTTTTCTGGACGGTTATCTAAGGACATTGGATGGTTGAGGCTATTCTCCTCGTCAATCAACTTATGTAACAAAAGTATAAGAGAATGCATTTGCATACAATAGCATAACTGCCCAATTTTAACATTTCGGATTCTATTATGGGGCGTAGTAAATCATCTAATTTGTTCTTAGAAAAATTACGCCACAGTTTTCGTAAATAAACCGGATTTCAGCAGTAATCGTAAATTCCGCAAAAGCTATTCTGCGTAAATACACTAAAGCATGTTATGCAATTTTTCCGTCAATTTGCAGTTATATAGTATACAAACAATTAGCAAAACTCAAACCGTATGAAAAGGCCTGAATCGGAGACGATCAAAGTAGCAATAGCGGATGACCATACGCTGTTCCGTGCCGGCGTGAAAATTGCATTGTCGATTAAAAAAGATGTTGAACTGGTAGCAGAGGCAGATAATGGAATGCAACTGCTCAACCTGTTGAAACATGTTGAACCGGACGTAATTTTACTTGACATCACCATGCCTATCATGGATGGTATTCAAACCTTGCCGGAGATTCGTAAACTCTATCCGCAGGTGAAGGTAATCATCCTTTCCATGCACAACGATCAATCAATGATCTCGAAGCTGATGGAAATCGGAGCCAACTCATACCTTGCCAAAAACTCTGATTCAGAAACTATTTATCAGGCGATAAAAACCTGTTACGATCAGGAATTTTTCTTCAATGAGCTTACCAATAAGGCTTTGCTCACCGGCCTGCGAACCAAACGTACCGATGGCCACCCCTATCAGGACGCAATGCTTACTGAAAAAGAACTGACTGTATTAAAGCTGATGTGTGAAGAAAGAACAACCAAAGAAATCGCAGATATTGTTGATATCAGCCCCCGTACAGTAGAAGCCATAAGAGATAAATTAAAAACAAAGACTGGCTCCAAATCCATGGCTGGCTTAGTGATGTATGCGATAAAAAACAGGATTATTGAACAGCATTGACCAAGTTGCATAGTTACAGTTACCCCGCCCAGTGCGGGTTTTTTTTGTGAGGGGAATGTATCAGTCAAAAATTAATTGCTCAAAATCCATCATGAGCATGAATTTGAAAGAGAAGGCTTTTGGTAGCTTATTAAAAAATGTTGTAGAGCAGGGCTAATCAATAACCGAAAAGCTGTTAGCTGGCTGGCTGCTATTGATCTTGGCATAAATATCGAGTAAGGTGCTGATTGCATTTTTTCCGTCTTCTCCCAAGCAAAAGGAATAATTGTTGACATAAAGGTCAATATGCTGGCGCATTACATGCTCGCTCATTTCCTGCGCATATTTCCTGATGTATACCGAAATGGAAGGATAGCTTGCCCATGAATATTCAATGCTTTTGCGAATAAACAGGTTTATTTGTTGCTGAATTTTTTTTTCGAATTTCTTTTTTATTACAATACCGCCTAACGGTACCGGGCAACCGGTTTCTTGTTCCCAGAATTCGCCAAGATCCATTAGCCTTAGTAAGCCTTTGTCCTGGTAGGTAAACCTGTTTTCATGAATAATGACTCCGGCATCAACTTTGCCATTCAGCACGGCCTCTTCAATGCCTGAAAAAATCAAGAACTCTTTTTTTAAAGCACTGGGAAATGCCAGCGAAAAAAGCATATTGGCTGTAGTGTCCCTGCCTGGGATGCCAATGCTGCATTCGTTTATTTTTTCCAGGGCAATTTGTTTTTTTGCGATCAGCAATGGCCCGACACCTTTACCCAAAGCGCCCCCCGAGCCTAACAGATCATAGTCGTTCTGTACCCGAGGGAATACTCCATAGCTTATTTTGCTAATATCAAGTTTTCCTTGCAATGCCCATTGGTTAAGGGTTTGCACATCCTCCATCAGCACATCAAATTCAAAATTACCTGTATCGATTTTTTTATTGACCAAGGCATCGAAAATAAAAGTGTCATTTGGGCACGGGCTAAATCCTAAAGTAAGCTTCATCGTGTTTTACAATTTCTTCAATTAATAAAGTGAGCTGTTCATTTAAAACAATGATTGCTTCTTTCAGCTTCCATTGTGATTTATTCCTTTCACCTATATAATTAGATATTGACCGTATTTGGAGAAACGAAATTTTTTCCCTGAGGCAAACATAATGAAATGCAGCGCCCTCCATACTTTCAATAACCGGGCTATAATTTTGTTTGTACCATATTGCTCTTTCTTTTCTGGTCGTAATTTCATTCACGGTAACCGCATTCACATTTGGCAGAGGCAAAAGGCGCATTAATTTTTTATTTGGGTTCGCCAGTACCCCATTTAAAAAGGGGAAACTGTTTTTATCAGCAAGGCCCAGATCAAAAACGGTTTTAAAATTGCCGTTCTCTGAAACGCCAAGATCGGCTAAACAGTCTTCTTTAACAATTACTGTTTCAGTGAGCGTGTAATCTTCATATCCCCCTGCAATGCCTGCCTGCAATACTATAGCAGGTCTGGTTACCTGAATTTCTTTTGTCAGTTCATACGCCGTAGCAACAGCACCCGCGCCGGTTATAAAAAATAAAATTTGATGACCAGGAAATTTTGGTGCATTAGCATCAAAAAAGTCAATAATAGGCTGAACTTCAAATTTTGTTGCAGCAGTTATGAGAATGCGCATGATGCAAATATCGCATAATGACAGTAGGATTGTGTAAGGTCTTAAAATTAACATTTCCCTATGCCTTGATGGCTGGGGCAATGCATATTGGCTTCTTAAACGTTTCAAAAGCTTTATATCTAAGAAGCTGTCTCAAAGTTACTATTGGAACAACAACCAGGACAATTATACAGGATTCCCCAATTTATCATCAATTTTAAGCTTTGGAAAAGTTGAACCGCTATGATATGAAATTTTTGGAATCATTTTTAGGCAGCTTCTTACCTTTGCCGAAACTTTTTTGGGATGGTATACCTGACGAGGATTGAACATTTTAATGCGGCGCATAAATTGTATAATAAATCATGGAGCAAGGAGCAGAACGAAACAGTTTTTGGGAAGTGCGCCAACGAAAACTGGCATGGCCATAACTATGAATTGTATGTTACCATTAAAGGAACCCCCAGCTCTGAAACAGGTTTTGTATTTGATGTTAAGCAGCTTAGTGTATTGATCAATTCTATAATTATCGAAAAGCTCGATCATAGAAACCTGAACATGGATGTTGATTTTATGAAAGGGAAAATGTGCTCGACAGAGAATCTTGCGATAGGGGTATGGAATGAGCTTGAGCAGAATCTTCCTTCAGGTGTTTTTTTGCATTGCGTGAAGCTTTATGAAACACCGCGGATTTATGTGGAGTATTTTGGGGAGAACAGGGGCAGGCAATAAACGGCAAGGTATAAGTGCAATTTTTGGGCAATAATTTAATAGGATGAGCAAAGTAGCAGTTTTTAGAAGGGAACATTTCAATGCAGCGCACAGGCTGTTTAACCCGGCATGGGATAATGCAAGGAATGATGAAGTGTTCGGCAAATGCAATAACCCGAATTATCATGGCCACAACTATGAGCTTGAAGTAAAATTGGTTGGTGAACCAGATCCGGAAACAGGGTATGTATTTGACCTGAAACAACTTTCCGAATTGGTTAGTGAGCACATAATTGAACAGTTTGACCATAAGAACCTGAACCTAGATACCCAACATTTTATTAATCTCAATCCAACAGCAGAAAATATTGTAGTTGTGATTTATGAAATATTGAGGAAAAAAATCGATTCCCGGTTCGATTTGAAAATCAGGTTATACGAGACGGAGAGAAATTTTGTAGAATATCCGGCCTGATGAGAGGCTTTCCGAATTTGTTGGAACGAAGTGAAAAAAATGCCGGCATATAAGAATTAAAAATAGAATAAAAGAAAACAATAGGAAAGGCAACCAGGAACGACAAACTTCAAACTGGAAATTTAAAAATATGGCGTATAAAAGAGTCAACCAATACGATGAAGACATTACATCTGAGCTGATGAAAAATTATACCAACAGCTTGAAATTGATTGGCGAAGACCCCGGGCGGGAAGGGTTGCAAAAAACGCCTGAGCGCGTTGCAAAGGCCATGCAATACCTGACGCAGGGGTATCAATTAAATGCAAAAGCGATATTGGATTCTGCGAAATTTCATGAGGATGTAAGCGAGATGATTATTGTGAAGGATATTGAAATTTATAGTTTGTGCGAGCATCACTTGCTTCCATTTTACGGCAAGGCACATGTGGCGTATATACCTAATGGTTGGATAACAGGACTCAGCAAAATTGCCCGAGTAGTTGATGTGTATGCAAGGCGCCTGCAAGTGCAGGAGCGATTGACAACTCAAATACTTGACGCCATCAAACAATCGCTTGATCCATTGGGTGTGGCAGTTGTAATTGAAGCATCGCATTTGTGCATGATGATGCGCGGCGTACAGAAGCAAAACTCAGTAACCACCACTTCTGCTTTTTTTGGCGAATTCCATAATGATAAGACACGCAGTGAATTTATTAAACTGATTTCTGCAAAATTGCATTAAGAAAGTGAAAGAAGAGGAAATGCACAGAAGCTGGACATTCGTCTTGAATTGGTTCTAAACATCCAGGATCTACTGAAACTTTTCATTGCTAAACAACTTCTTTAAATCATATTTGTTTTTGTAATTTGCCACTTTATGAAGCATGCATATATTTTTCCTGGACAAGGTTCACAATTCCCGGGCATGGGTAAAAATCATTACAACGAAAGTGTTTTTGCTAAGAAGTTGTTTGAACAGGCCAATGAAATACTGGGATTCAGGATTTCTGATGTCATGTTCAATGGCGCCGAGGAAGACTTGAAACAAACCAATGTTACACAACCCGCTATTTTTTTGCATTCTGTTATCGCATTTAAAAGTATTGATAATGCAAAACCGGATATGGTGGCAGGCCATTCTCTTGGAGAATTTTCAGCACTGGTCGCCAATGGCGTACTGAGTTTTGAAAACGCGCTGGAACTCGTTTCCATCCGTGCAAAAGCCATGCAGAAAGCATGTGAAATTGTTCCTTCAACAATGGCTGCAGTGCTGGCATTGGGCGATGAAAAAGTAGAAGAAATATGTGATGCAGTGCAAAAAGAAACCGGAGAAGTTGTGGTGCCTGCAAATTATAATTGCCCGGGACAGTTGGTAATAAGCGGCTCGCTGAAAGGAATCGATGTCGCCTGTCAGCGCATGAAAGCTGCCGGTGCAAAAAGAGCAATGGTATTGCCTGTAGGCGGGGCTTTTCATTCTCCACTAATGGAGCCGGCAAAGGAAGAACTGAAGGCAGCTATTGAAAAAACAACTTTCTATGCTCCAAAATGCCCGGTATACCAGAATGTGGCAGCCAAGGCAGTTGTTGATAAAGATGAAATAAAAAAGAACCTTGAAGAGCAGCTTACCGGCGCAGTAAAGTGGAGCCAAAGTGTGAAAGCGATGATCAATGATGCTGCATCTGCTTTCACAGAAGTGGGGCCCGGCAAGGTTTTGCAGGGACTGGTACTAAAGATCAATAAAGAAATGAAAGCAGAATCTATCGGGTAACCTGGAAATATATAAATGTGCTAAGTGCGTAGATGTTTTGTTTTGCAATTAATATTTAATCGATCATCGACAATCGAAGTGAGATTGAAGTAACCAGGGCGCTGCACCAACAAAATGATCCAGGCAACAGGCTACAAGAGTAAGAGCTCGAATTTTGAATGAGCCCAATGGCTTGATATCGGTTGAGCAAACTGACAAAGGTCTTTCGAATTTTTCCTTTAGCATTTGTGCCGTCCACTGGATCTCTAATTCTACAAAAAGCAAATGCGTTAACAATTTCACGCATGCACATTAATGGCACAATTCACCCACTCAGGATCGAAAGTGGCATTGTATTTTTTGTAAAATTTAATAGCAGTTTCGTTCCATTCAAGCACCTGCCACGCAATACCATTTAATTTTTTTTCCTGAGCTTCCATGATCAGCCTGTTGAACAATAATTTGCCTAAACCTTTGCCGCGCATTTTCTCTGTAACGATAAGGTCTTCCAGGTACATTCTTTGTCCCTTCCAGGTACTATAACGGATATAATACAATGCAAAGCCTTCAACCTTTGCACCTTCTTCGGCCACAAATGCCCACCATACCGGCCTTTTGCCAAAGCCGCTGTTCATAAAATGTTCCAGCGTAACAGTAACTTCTCCAGGTGCTTTTTCATAAGCGGCCAATTCATTTATTAACTCCAGTAACCTCGGGCAGTCTCCTTTTACTGCTCTTCTTATTTTTATTTTCATTTAACGAATTATTTTTTCCTCGTCGCTTTGAAAGTGCCATTAGGTTGTATTGATAATAATTCTGTTACTTCATTATTATCGTTCACATTGAACTGGACTGTGAAACCGGTAAGCGTTTTAATGCTGAATTTGTTTTTATCAACAGGCACGAGTTCATATTCGGGTTGACCAGGAACGAACATTGTCAGCGTTTTTTCTCCTTTGATATAAATTTTGATAATGATGCTGCTTAGTAGGTACTCGCCAACATATCTCTGCAGGCTGTCTTTCGATAGCTCTTTCGCTTTCGGTGTTTTGATAAAGGAGATGGATTTTACGGATGGCTCCAGGCTAATGTCTGCACTGGTTATATCTCCGTTTGTGTTCATCTGAAATTGAACTGGAGAACTATTTTCAGCAGTGTCGATCCCATCTTTCTTGTCTTTTTCGAATATGTCAAATATGTCATAAGCCTTATGGCGCAGCCATAATATTTTGTTGCCTGCCAGCGCGAACAGGGAATCATTTTCCAGCTTCACTTCAAAGGAGCCATAACCATTGTTGCTGTATAGGCCTTCATAATCTTTTAGTTCATGTGTTGGCCTTGTGATTTTTTTTGCTGGGGCAATAGCTGCTTTTTTAGCATCCTGCTCCTCTTTCTTAGCTTTGTCTGCAATATTTTTCAGGTACGTATTCCAATCAAAATATTTCAATTTTAACATCCTGTCGGAGATCAGGTTGCGTACAATGGAAGGAACTGATGACCCATTTTGATTAGATAAAACAACAATGCCAATGCTGTCGCTCGGGAAAAAACAGGTGCTCGCAGAAAACCCGTCGATGTTGCCGCCATGCTCCACGCGGTAATGACCACGATACGAAGCGAGGAACCACCCGAAACCATAGTTAGAGAAATAGATGTCAGGGTTTTCCTTTTGTGGCAAACTCCCCCCGATTACCATCTGTGAACTTATGGCTTCGCTCCGGTGGGCTGCAGGAATGATTTCTTTGCCATCATATTTCCCGTTATTGATCCATGCGATTACCCATTTTGCCATATCGTTCACTGAACTATTGATGCTCCCTGCCGGGCCCATTGCATCAATATGATAATAATCGAGTTTTTTTATCACGCTGTCGTTTTTCAATCCGTAACCCACTGCGGCATTACTGCTTTTTGCCATATCATCAACAGAGAAATTGGAGCTATTCATGCCAAGCGGCAAAAAGATTTTTTCACGCACATTATCTTCCCATTTCCTACCGGTGATTTTTTCAACCACTGTTCCCTGTGCCATGAACATGAAATTATTGTATTGCCATTTTTCTCGCAGCCCTGCAGAGGGCTCCATATATTGAATGCGGCGGATCAAAGTATCTCGTGAAGGAGTGCTGAACAAATACCACGAATAGTCGTGCCTTGGCAAACCTGTTCGGTGGCACATCATATCGCGAAGCGTGATATGGTCATTCATCTCATTGTTATAGAATTTCAGCTCGGGCAAATAGCTGCGTACTGGTTTGTCGTAATCCAATTGCCCGTCTTTTACCAACATGCCAATAAGCGTTGCTGTAAAAGCTTTGGTGCAGGACCCTATGGCAAATAAAGTGTTTGGTGTAGCGGGGACCTGATTTTCATAATCTTGATAGCCAAAGCCTTTCGTATAAACTATTTTGTTTTTATCCACCACTGCTACAGAAAAACCTGCAGCGTGCCAATCTTTCAGCACACGTGCGAATGCAGTGTCAAGCCCTGCAAAAGGATCCTGTGGTTTAGATTTATGTTTTTGGGCAAAAGAAAATGTTGCTGTGCTGATGAACAACAGAAATGTAAAAAAATTTCTCATAATTTTCTATTTAATTGGCTTAGGTGATTGCGGTTGCCTACGGGTGTGTTGCTCAATTGTGCACGAGCAGTTCTCTTTGCCTACGATCTTCGGGCTCGATGTCATTGCATCGCCTGTTCCAGGTCGTTCAATATGTCATCTGCATTTTCCATGCCCACGCTCATCCTGATCAATCCATCGGTGATGCCGAAACGGATCCTTTCTTCACGCGGCACACCATAGTGTGTCATGCTTGCCGGGTGGGAGAGCAGGGTGTCAACAGTACCTAAAGATACTGCACGTACGCACATTTGTAATTTATTGATGAATTTTTTTCCGGCCTCCAGGCCTCCTTTTAATTCAAAGCTCATCATGGGCCCGAAATGTTTCATTTGTTTTTTAGCTGTTGCATGATCTGGGTGGGAATGCAATCCTGTGTAATTTACATGAGCTATACCGTTATGGCCTGATAAAAATGCCGCCACTTTTTCAGCATTGTTGCAATGCCTGTCCATCCTTACTTCCAGCGTTTTCATGCCCTGCATTAATAAATAAGCATCGAAAGGATTGGCATTGCCTCCCAGTAGCGCATGCCATTTCCAAGCCTTTGTCTGCATAAATTCAATGTCTTTCCCAATAAGCACGCCCCCAATGGCAGTTCCATGGCCATTCAAAAATTTTGTAGTGGAGTGAAAAACAAAGTCAACGCCATATTTAAATGGCTGCTGCAGGCATGGGGTAGCAAATGTATTATCGACCGTAATGATGATGTTGTGCTTTTTAGCAATTCTGGTCATTGCTTCAATATCTACACACTGTATCGTAGGGTTGGCTGGGGTCTCAATATGGATGAGCTTTATTTTATTTTTTTTGATGGTCTCTTCTGCCAGGTCCAGGTCCCGCATATCAACAATAATGGTACGGATACCATTTTCATGCAGCACTTTGTGCATCAGTTCATAAGTCCCACCATACAATGAAAAATGAGACATTAGGGCGTCTCCTGCCTGTAGGTTGCTCATGAACATAGTGGTCATAGCGGCCTGGCCGCTTGCATGCAACAATGCTTTAAGCTGAAGTGGGCCTCCCTTTTCATCTTTGAGGTTAAATGCTTCAAGCGCTGCAATTGTTTTTTCAGCTGCTTTGAAAGTAGGGTTTCCCCATCGGCTGTAAATATTTTCTTTGTCTTTTCCCGCAAAACGTTCCATACCTTGCTGTGCTGTGTCAAAAACAAAAGTTGATGTCGCATAAATTGGGGTAAGGTGCGAATATTCTGCGTTCCTGCTGTCGGCTGCATGGAGCGCAACTGAACTGATACCCGTCAACGGAAATTTATTCTCGGCCATTATGAAGATTGAATAAGTAAATTTGAAACCTGGGCCAAAAATAAACGATAAATTCATTTTATGATAAAACAGTTGTTGCAACAATATGCAGAATATAATATTTGGGCTAACAATAAAATGAGAGAGGCTGTCAATTTGCTGAGCCATGAACAGCAGCACAAAGAAATCATCAGCAGTTTTGACAGTATTTACAAAACCGTGTTCCATCTGTATGGATCTTCATTTCTCTGGTGGAAAAGAATGCATAAAGAACCAGGCGTTTTAAGGCCGGCAGATGGGTTCAACAGCTCAATGAAAGACCTTAATGCAGCATGGAATGAAATGGATAAGCAATGGGCAGTTTTCATAAAAGGCTTTCCTGAAGAAGCTTTGTATGAGAAACTGGATTATAGCACACTAAAAGGCGAACCTTGCAGCGTTGAAATTTATTTAGTGCTCCAACATGTGTTTAATCACTGTGCCTATCACCGAGGCCAATTGGTCACCATGTTGCGGCAGGTTGGCGCAGCAATGATCCCTAATGGCGATTTTATTGCCTGGGCAAGGGTGAAAGAATAAAGAAATAATCATTTTTTTAACATGTGCCTTACTGGAAAAAATCATGAATAAAAGGCTTTTATTGGGTATAATTCCTGGTGAATCTTTTAGCATTGATGATTGTACAAAAGACAATAGCGCCATTGCAAGATGAAGGCGTTGCATTTGGCTAATCAGGTTGCATTTGGCAATCCTGATTTTTTTTGTTTTTGTAAATAACGATATCGATGCTGCGCAGCGAAATGCAATAAAACCGCCAAAATTAAATAGCGTTAGCACAGCTATATTTGCAGGAAAATTGATATGGAAATTGCTACTGCCGGTTTACAGGACGTTCCGGAACTGCTCGGTTTGATAAATGGAGCATATCGCGGAGAGGGCGCAAAAAAAGGATGGACGACTGAAGCTGATTTGCTGGATGGAACAAGAACCGATAGCGCACTGCTGGAAAAACTTATTAGTGATGTTAATGGAACGATATTAAAATTTGTGGATGATCAGAACAGGATAATTGGTTGTGTGAACCTTCAGAAACATGGGCTTAAACTTTACCTGGGGATGTTAACCGTTTCCCCTGAATTGCAGGGAGGGGGGATTGGAAAAAAAATGCTTGCGGCTGCGATTGATTATGCCAGTCAACATCAATGTTATGCGATATACATGACTGTTATTTCTGTTCGGCATGAGCTGATTGCCTGGTATGAAAGGCATGGGTATAAAAAAACAGGTGAAAAAAAACCATTTCCTGTCGGGCCTGCTTTTGGCATACAAAAACAACCATTGGAGATGGTTGTAATGGAAAGAGAGGTTCAGTAACGCTGTGTTTGAACAGGACCTAAAATAACTCATGAAAAATATTTTTGTAGGTTCCTGCAACAAAAAAGTATCGTCGCTTTTGGCTCAAAGCAAGCTCATTATATGAATGGCAGGTATTGCTGTGTTCCCCGAAAATATCAGAAAATTACAGGCCTTATCCGGCACAGGAAAGGTTGGTCACAAAACACGCATAGCGGTATAAGTAAAACTGCAATGGAAAGAAGGGAACGGGGTTTGAGATTTAATGTGGTTAAAAATCAGCTATCCTTTTTCAGTTTATAGTCATCCGTTATACGCCCATTTTACCAATGTGGCGCCCCATGTAAAACCTCCACCAAATGCGGCAAACACCAGGTTGTCTCCTTTTTTAAGTTGCTTTTCCCAATCCCATAAGCATAAGGGTATAGTGCCACTGGTGGTATTTCCATAGCGGTTAATATTGATCATCACTTTGTCGCTTGATAGGCCCATTCGGTTTGCTGTTGCATCAATGATTCTTTTATTAGCCTGGTGAGGCACAAGCCAGGCAATATCTTCTCCGGTAAGGTTGTTTTTCTCCATCAGTTCAGCGCTTACGTCTGCCATACCTTTCACAGCGAATTTGAAAACAGCCTGGCCTTCCTGGTAAATGTAGTGCTGCTTTGCTGCTACTGTTTCAAATGAAGAAGGGCGCAACGAGCCGCCTGCTTTCATGTGCAGGTAGTGGGCGCCGCTGCCATCACTTTTAAGGATGCTGTCGAGCACGCCGTATCCTTCACCATTAGGCTCCAGCAAAACAGCGCCTGCGCCGTCTCCAAAGATTATGCAAGTGGTGCGATCGCTGTAATCGACAATAGAACTCATTTTATCTGAACCTACTACTACTACTTTTTTATACCTTCCGCTTTCTATTATTGCAGCACCTGTGGTCAGGCTGAATAAGAAACCCGAACATGCTGCTGCCAGATCAAAGCCCCATGCATTCTTTGCTCCGATTTTATCGCAAATAAGATTTGCAGTGGAAGGGAAAAACATATCCGGCGTAACTGTGCCTACGATCAGGCAGTCAATCTCTTCAGGGCTAATGCCCCGCTTCCGGCATAGTTCCAGCACGGCAGGAACACATAAATCAGAAGTGGCTTTTCCCGGCTCATTTTGTATCCTTCTTTCTTCAATCCCAGTCCTGGTGCGTATCCATTCTTCATTGGTGTCTACCAGTTTCATCAGGTCAGCATTTGTCAAACGTTCTTCGGGAACATAACCTCCGATGGCTGTAATGGCTGCGGTAATTTTTTGGTTCATTCTGTTTGGGTTAAAACCATGAAAATAATCATACAAATTTGGTATAAAAAAAATAAATCAGAAATAAATTAAACCCATAGGCCAGTGCGGTTCTGGAGCAATAGGGCTATTGTTATAAAGCCAACTGTGGATTTATAACCATTTTTTTCGGTTGGCGTTTTGTGTGATTAAAATGCAGGAGTTAGAGAACAACAGGAAAATAAAGTTGATGTGGCAGGCGGTTCTTAAAAATAACATTTTTTTCAACAATGTTAGATAAGCGTTAATGCCACAGTGCTTGTCAAACAAACCAATCTTTCAAACGTTGAATTGAAAAAACACTTTCGATATGAGGACTTTTGGTTTATTGAAGCTCCTGTTTGTAATACTCATTGGGGCTTTTATTTTTAGTAGTTGCAAAAAAGATCCATTGAACAACCTTTCCAATGAGGAAACAAGGATCTATATTACCAATTATGACACAACAGCCGACTTCAGCAGCTATAAAACGTTTAGTGTCGATGATTCTGCTGCAGTGATCCAGAATAACCAATACATGGGTAAAATACTTGGTAACTATGAAACGCAGTTGATATTGCAGTTGCAAAATATGATGAAGCAAAGTGGGTATACCCTGGTCAGTAAATCAGCGGGTCCTGATTTGGCTGTTAATATTTCAGAAATTATCAGTACCCAAACCGGCATTTTCAGTTATGGCGATTATTGGGATTATTACGATTACTATTATGATCCTTATTATTGGGGCTACCCTGGCTATGGGTATTATGCTCCTTATTTTGTAGGGACCTACACCATACAAACTAACGGCCTCGAGGTAGACCTGCTCGACCTTAAGAATGCAACAGCAAACGGAAATAAGATCAAGGGCATCTGGACTGGACTTGCTCGTGGCGAAGATGTTTTTAATCCCAATAGCGCGGCCATAGAAATAGCTGCATTTTTTTCGCAGTCGCCATATTTGAAAACAACTAATTAATGAATTTCAAAAGTCGTATATGAAATCGTTATCAAAATATATGCTTCCGGCAATTTTAATAATTGCAACATCTTATTCGGCTACTGCACAAAATGCAGTTGAAATTGGAATTGGATATAATGTCGGGTTGCCTGCTTCTTCATTTAAAAATGATTATATCAGCAAACCTTCTTTCAGGGGCTTTGCCGCATCGTTAGATTATGCCTTTACCAGCCAATGGAGGGCGGGGATCAGCATTGGCTTTAATGATTATTATCAAAAATACCCGAGACAGGTTTATAATGAGGGCGGTGGCAGCGCTGTTTCTGCGGTGCTCAGTAATTCAATACAGTTGTTACCGGTGATGGCTCATGTGAATTATACCCTTTTCGATAAAGGGCTGGTCAGGCCTTATGCAGGCCTGGGGGCTGGCGCAAATTTTATACATTTTGATCAATATCTTGGAGAATTCGATAACCCGGTTTCAAAAGTAAAATTCATTGTACAGGGCGAAGCCGGAGTGTTCATTCCTTTGAGCAGCTATTCATCAACCGCAATTAAAATTGGGGCTGCCTACAATTTTTCGCCTTTTAATGAGTTTGGCACGCCTAACCTGAATTCCTGGGGCTTACAAGCAGGTATCAGGTTTCCCTTGCATTGAGCGGCGAAAATTATTTTATCTAAAAGAGGCTGTCTCAAAAGCCCGAGACAGCCTCTTTTTATTCGGTAAGCGGATGGAGAAGGTTCTTGTCTACGCAATTCCCAGAGCATTCATTTTACTTTTGATAGGTCCTCTTTTAATTATAGCAAAACATAAATGCAATTTTTTTTGTAGCTTGAATCCCTTTTTTCTTTAGTTGCTAAAAATTTGTTATGCCATTCAACGATCAGGTTGCCATAATTACCGGCGCAGGGCAGGGTATAGGGTTCGAAATAGCTAAGCAGCTTTCATTGAAAGGAGCCAGTATCGCTTTGAATGATTTGGATGAAACACTTGCAGCAGATGCTGCAAAAAGAATTTCAATGTCTGGCGGAAGGTGCATAGCTGTTCCGGGCGATGCTGCAGATATCGAGTTTATAAGCGAATTGGTGCGCAAAACAGTTTCGGCATTCGGTTCACTTACTATTGCCATTGCAAATGCAGGAATCACCTTGTTTGCCCCCTTCTTGGAATACAGTGCAGATGCTTTCACTAAAGTGATGAACCTGAATCTCAGGGGCAGTTTCTTTTTAACCCAGTATGCTGCTCAACAAATGATAGGCCAGGGAACAGGCGGAAGCATTTTGCTGATGTCTTCTGTAACAGGTCATCAGGCACATAAAAATCTTGCAGCTTATGGCATGACGAAAGCAGGCCTGGAGATGCTGGCAAAAACATTAGTGGTCGAATTATCGGAACATCAGATCAATATCAACGCTATTGCTCCCGGGGCTACAATAACCGAAAGAACGTTGAATGAGAAAGATTATGAAACTACTTGGTCGAAAATAACGCCGATGCAAAGACCTGCATGGGTAGAAGATATTGCCAATGCCGCGTTGTTTTTAGTATCGCCACTTTCAAGGCATATTACCGGGCAATCTCTGATCGTAGATGGGGGCTGGACTTCAGTAAGCCCTTCGCCCTACTAACTATCCTTATCGAGTTTGAGTTGAGATATACATAACCGTTATTGCCGAAATTTGATAATTATTTTTTGAACGGAAGCTAGCCTGGTGTTTAGCGGTATGTGCCGTGCTGGTTCCCTGATTTGCGAAAGGTATAGGAAATCAACGAAAACCCTTGATGAATAAGCACTATAGGGCTTTTACGAAAGTGAAATTATGGAACGAATATTGCATTAGAATTGTGGAATACATTTTTTAAAATTAAAATTCCATACTATGAAAACGCAATTACAGGCCAACACCACAAAAGGGATTTCTAACGTAATCGCATTTGTATTGGCTATTACAGTTGCACTTGCCCTGGGCTGTTTAGTTGGGTTCGTTAAATAACCCAAACAAAAAATTAGTTGAATGGATTTGGACGATAACGGTTACGGGTTATTGGATAACAAAAGCCATGAAAGAAGATTGTCCACTTGATTTTTTCATGGCTTTGTGCTTTAAAGCACATCCTCTCTTCCTCTATGGTTATTTTTTTGCATGTTTTAAAACAAAAAGCATTAGCGATTTGCTAATGCTGTACGTTTTTTTTTGCCTGCTTAGGTTTGACTATTTTTCGGCAAAAGTCAGGTCCTGTCTTTTTCCCGCGTTTTTACGAGCCTGTCGTAGAGGGTAATATAAGTGAGCAACACGAAAATCACAAAGAAAGATGCCCTTGGATCAATGTTTTGTTTGATGGCCAGGGTGTTAAGGTACAATAGGTGCTTGACCATAAAAATTTAGTTTTTACAGGGTTGAGATTAATCTTTTTATAACGGAAAAAGGATGTCTTTATTTCTCTAAAAACTAAGGTGTTTTGGGAGGCAAATACGGGCAGTTGATAATGCGTTAGTTATGGTTTATGGCATGTCTCTTGCTGTAATGATGGCAATGGTTATTGCACATAAAACCGCACAAATGAACAAAATACTTTCTGCTGTATTGTTTATGTTTATCGCTTCAACAGCAACGGCCCAGGTTGTTGGGTCCGTAGATAAAAAGACCAAAGAACTGGATATATCTTCCAGTCAGAAAAATGAATATAAGGTCTTTGGTTATGAATTTGCTGGGACAAGCATGAAAAAAATGATTTGTTTTTCTTCGCATGAATCTGATGTAAGGGCCAACTACAACAATTGCCCATTAGGTTCGTATTATGGCACTGATAGGTTGAGGAACGGCGATAAAATTTTATACCTTGGCCCTGCCGGTAAATTGTTTGGCAAAATGGTTTATGCCTCCGGTTCAGGCAAAAAAACTATTTTTTACTTGCCAAAGTCGAGCTTTGTAATTAAGTAAATGGCAAATTGTACATCCTTCAGGGTTACTGCAGAAATTCCACATTGCTTTTTTTGCATCATAAAGAAACCGTTAAAATTTATTTTAGAGATTTCGTATGATATCGATTAATCTTTTCCAAAGCTTGAAATCGCTGACGAATGCTTACATTCTGTATTAGCTTTGAAAAAGTTGAACCGGATTGTGATTAAAAAAATTGTTTTTAAACAGGCTTAAAGAAAGATGAGGGCTGAGCTTCATTAAGATTTTTTGCTCCAGCTTGAATGTTGGCTGGTTTATGGATGTTATTGATTTAATAAAGGCTCACCTGGGCCTGCCAGTGATTATTAATGTAAGTTATTCAACCCGGTTCTTTTGCAACGATCTGTCAATGAGCAACGCTGTAAAGCTAAGCACCGCGGCAAGGCAGAGATAATAACCAACATATACCAGCCCGTAATGCTTTGCTAAAGTAGTGGCAAAATAAGGGGTAAGCGATGCGCCTAATATCCCGGCGAGCGTAAATGCTAATGATGCGCCGGTGTATCTTACTGGTGCAGGAAATAATTCGGCAAGCGCTGTTCCCAACGGGCCATAATTCAGGCCGATGAAGAACATGCCGATTGAAAGAAAAACCACAGTTAGGGCTGAATTCCCGGCAACAAAGAATTGTGCAAAGAACAAACCGAAAAAGAAAATGATGACAGTAGAAACGATGAGCATTTTGGTGGGGCTGTAGCGGCCAGCCAATGCCGATGACAATAAAATACCTGCTGCAAAAAATGGCATTGAGACCATCTGTGCAGAAAGAAAACCAGAACGCGAATAACCCATTACTGAAGTGCCCCAGCTCAGCGTGAACACGGTCATCAGGTAAAAAAACAGGAAAACCAAAATAGAAATCACCGTTCCGAGTACCAGCGCTTTGCCATGTTTGGCAAACACTTCAGCTATCGGAAATTTTACGCGTTGATTATTTTTTACGAGTTTTAGGAAATCGGGGGTTTCAATAATTTTCAGTCGCACATATAAGCCCACAACAACCAACAAGAAGCTTAAGATAAAGGGTATCCTCCACCCCCATGATAAAAATTTCGGCCCTTCAAATGCATTACCGATGATAAGGAACACACCCGAAGAAAGAATGAAACCCAATGGAGCGCCCAGTTGGGGAAACATGCCGTACCATGCTTTTTTGCCTTCAGGGGCGTTTTCTGTGGCAAGCAAAACCGCCCCGCCCCATTCTCCGCCCAGGCCGATGCCCTGGCCCAATCGAAAAAACGCAAGCAGCAATGGGGCTGCAATCCCGATTGTTGAATAGGTTGGCAATAGCCCAATGGCAACTGTTGATAAGCCCATTGTCATAAGAGAAGCTACAAGCGTGGCTTTGCGCCCCATCCGGTCTCCAAAGTGCCCGAACAATGCAGACCCGATAGGGCGTGCAAAGAATGCCAGCGCAAATGTAGCCAGCGATTCCAGCGTGCCTGATGTTGGGTCTGACGAGGGGAAAAATAGTTTAGGGAATACAAGCACGGCGGCTGTTGCATATATGTAAAAATCAAAAAATTCAATAGTAGTGCCGGCAAGGCTCGCAATCAAAATGCGAAAAGCAGGGTTGGGGTTTTTCTGTTGGCTCATCAATTCTTTTGCCAAATATAATTGTTAGCCGTGATTTCGGGTGGCGTAATTGCGAGGAAGGATTACACTAATCCCGTGCAGATGGTAGATGAACAAAATTAAAACGGGCCTGGTAAGGCCTTCATTTCAGTGTGCAGGTTTTATTGTTTTATTCCTGTTTTTCGATCCGGCCCCACTATCCCCGTTTATTTATTAA
>JAFEAJ010000034.1 GCA_018266455.1 Bacteroidota bacterium | reverse complement strand
ACCGTTGCAAAAGAAATTGAACTGGAAGATCCCATTGAAAACATGGGTGCTCAAATGGTAAAAGAAGTGGCTTCTAAAACTGCAGATATTGCAGGTGATGGAACAACAACGGCTACCGTTCTTGCACAGTCTGTGATCAGCGAAGGTTTGAAAAACGTAGCTGCCGGCGCCAACCCAATGGACCTGAAGCGCGGCATTGAAAAAGCCGTTGATGCAGTCGTTGAAAACCTGAAAAAACAATCTCAGACTGTTGGCAGCGACAGCAAAAAAATACAGCAAGTGGCTGCGATCTCTGCGAATAACGATGAGACCATCGGCAAACTGATTGCTGAGGCTTTCGGCAAAGTTGGCAAAGAAGGGGTAATTACTGTAGAAGAAGCAAAAGGAACGGATACTACTGTTGACGTGGTGGAAGGCATGCAGTTCGACCGCGGTTACATCTCTCCTTATTTCGTTACCAACAGCGAAAAGATGGAAGCTGAATTGCAGAACCCTTATATCCTGATCTACGACAAGAAGATCTCTGCAATGAAAGACATTCTCCACATCCTGGAAAAGGTGGCTCAGGGTGGCCGCCCCTTACTGATCATCTCCGAAGACCTGGAAGGCGAAGCACTCGCCACATTGGTGGTAAACAAATTGCGCGGCACTATTAAAGTGGCGGCAGTTAAAGCCCCAGGATTTGGCGACAGAAGGAAAGAAATGTTGCAGGATATTGCTATTCTTACCAAAGGTTTAGTGATCAGCGAAGAGCAAGGCTATAAGCTTGAAAATGCTGACTTGAGCTATCTCGGAACAGCAGCTTCCGTAACCATCGACAAGGACAACACAACCATTGTTGGCGGCAAAGGAAAGAAAGAAGACATTACTGCGCGTGTGAACCAGATCAAAGCCCAGATCGAAACAACAACTTCCGATTACGATAAAGAAAAACTTCAGGAACGCCTTGCAAAATTGAGCGGCGGTGTTGCCGTACTATACGTTGGTGCAGCCACAGAAGTAGAAATGAAAGAAAAGAAAGACCGTGTTGATGACGCATTGCATGCCACACGTGCCGCTGTTGAAGAAGGTATTGTTCCCGGCGGTGGCGTTGCTTATATCCGCGCTATCGAATCGTTGGAAAAACTGAAAGGCGCCAACGAAGACGAAACCACTGGCATCGCTATTGTGAAAAGGGCCTTGGAAGAACCCATTCGCCAAATTGTTGTGAACAGTGGTGTTGAAGGCTCTATTGTTGTGCAAAAAGTAAGAGAAGGGAAAGCTGATTATGGCTTCAATGCACGCACAGAAATATATGAAAACCTTTTGAAGGCCGGTGTTATCGACCCGACAAAAGTTACGCGCATTGCCCTGGAAAATGCAGCTTCAATAGCAGGGATGTTGCTCACCACAGAATGCGTGATCGCAGACAAGCCTAAAAAAGAAGAAGCTCACCCGATGCCGGGCGGCGCTCCTGGAATGGGCGGAATGGATTATTAATAAATTAAATGGCAGCCCACAATATGCTGCCAGCAACATACAATCCCGCTGTAAAAATTACAGCGGGATTTTTTTTGTGTTTGATCTCTGTTGCCTTTTTGCTATTGTCCCACTTTAACCTCATTAGTATTTCATATCTTTCGAAAAAATTAACTGATATGAGAAAGTTGTTCATATTGCTGCTGATGGCTGCAAATATTTCATTTGCCCAAAATAAAGTAACAGCAATTAAAGCCGGCAAACTTATTGACACGGAGAATGGAAAATTGCTCACTAACCAAGTTATTATTATTGACAGCGATACCATCCAGGCTATCGGGAGCAACCTTTCCATACCTGCCAATGCATCCATTATCGATCTTTCAAAGGCAACCGTGTTGCCCGGATTGATCGATTGCCACACCCATATAACAAGCCAGCCGAGCGGTGATTATTATGGAGATATTTTCAGGAAATCCCCAATAGATGTTGCAGTCACTGCGCATATTTACGCCAAACGCACACTGGAAGCAGGCTTCACTACGTGCCGGGATGTGGGCGCGCCGGCCTTTGTGGATGTGGCTTTGCGCAATGCGATAAATAGTGGTGATGTGGAAGGGCCGAGATTGCTGGTAGCCACTCTTTTTATTGGCTCAACAGGCAGCCATGGCGATCTTAATGGTTTCTCGCCCTATCTTGACTGGATACAACCCAAAGAAATGAGCGGCGTGGCAAATGGCGTAGATGAACTCCGCAAACAGGTCCGCTACAATATAAAATATGGCGCCGATGTAATCAAATTCGGGGCAAGCGCAGGTGTGTTGACAGAAGAAGAAAGTGTTGGCGCTCCGCAGTTCACCCAGGAAGAGATGAACACGATCGTTTCAGAAGCAAAACTGTGGGGCAAGAAGGCATGTGCGCATGCACATGGCACCGAAGCCATAAAAATGGCCGTGAAAGCAGGCGTTGCCTCAATCGAGCACGGGAGCATGCTTGATGATGAAGCCATTGCGCTCATGAAAGATCATGGCACTTATCTTGATGCAGATATTTACAACGATGAATACATCATGTCCGAATACAAGCGCCTCGGCTTTCCAGACAAAATTTTAAATAAAGAAAAGCTGATTGGCCAAACACAGCGCGAAAGTTTTCGTAAAGCGGTGCAGGCCGGGGTGAAAATCACGTTTGGTACGGATGCCGGTGTTTACCCTCACGGATGGAATGCCAGGCAATTCAAATACATGGTAAAGTATGGCCTAACCCCGATGAAAGCCATACAGGCTGCAACAGTAAATGCTGCCGATCTGTTGGGATGGGAAAAAAGAGTTGGCTCTATTTCCGTTGGAAAGTTTGCTGATATCATTGCGGTGGATGCAAACCCATTAGACGATATTAGAATCCTCGAAAATGTAAAATTTGTAATGAAAGGCGGAGTGGTATATAAAAACACGCTGTAGCCTGCTGCTTTTCCAAAGTCTTAAACTTTGGAAAAGCAGCAGCTTTGAAAAAAAGACAGCTTCAAAAACCAAATGGGCAGCACAATAAGAACTTATCTCGCTCTTGGGGATTCCTATACCATTGGCGAATCGGTAACCGAACCTGAGCGTTACCCTGCCCAGGTAATTGATATCTTGAATAAATCGGGCTTTTCATTTCAAGCTCCCGAAATTATTGCTGCTACAGGATGGACAACTACCGACCTTCGACATGCCATCGATAACTATCATTTCAAAAACCCGGTTTATGATATCGTGTCATTGCTCATCGGCGCAAACAATCAATATCAGGGAAGGAGCCTATCCGGATACCGAGAGCAATTCACTGAAATTCTTCAGCATGCAGCCGGGCTTGCGGGTGGGGAGCCGTCTCGTGTTATCGTGCTTTCCATTCCGGATTATTCCGTTACGCCTTTTGCTATCGATCTTAACAGGCCAGGCATCGCTAACGAAATTGATTTGTTCAACAACATCAATAAAGAAATTTCAGCAACATATAAAGTTCACTACATCAACATAACCAGCGAAAGCCGAAAAGCTGCATCAGACAAAACACTTGTGTCAACAGACTGTCTTCATTATTCGGGAAAAGAATATGCGATATGGGCTGGCATGCTTGCAGAAACAATAAAAAACATCATCAGGGCCGATAGGACATAAAATTTTTCAGGATAAAATAAGCCATTAGGGATTGAAGGTTTTATAACCTTCAACCCATCTTCAGATTTTTGTCAGGCCCGGCTGCTACTATGCGAATTTCTTCTAAAATACCTTATATTCATTTTTGAAAAACTAAAACTACCTGCTCATGAACCGCATTGGCATTGCCTTGTTTTTATTATTAGCCGGCCTTTATTCTTTTTCTCAAAAAAACAAAATTGACCCGGCAGCAAAATTTGGCGCCTATGTACAAAACGCCATGAAAGAATGGAAGGTGCCTGGCTTGTCAATAGCCGTAGTGAAAGATGGCAAAATAGTTTTCGAAAGTGGTTATGGGGTTGCTGAACTGGGGAAACCCGACCTTTTCACTACTTCTACCCTTTCCATTTGTGCTTCTACCACAAAAGCCATGACAGCGGTTTGTATGGGCATGCTGGTAGATGAAGGCAAAATAAAATGGAGCGATAAGGTAAGCGATATATACCCCGCCCTAAAACTTTGGGACGATTATGCTTCCTCTCAAATAACCATAAGCGATTTGTTCACGCACAACACCGGTCTTGGGAATGCCGACTGGCTTTGGGTAACCGGTCAGCCGCTTGATACCATCATTTACAAAATGCGCTTTATTAAACCGGCTTATTCTTTTCGCGCCTCCTTCATCTATCAAAACCTGCTGTACATGATTGCCGGCGAAGTGATTCACAAAATTTCAGGAAAGACATGGGATGATTTTATTAAAGAGAGGTTGTTTGTTCCGCTTGGCATGGTGCATACTTATCCCACTTATGTGTTATCGGTTAATGAACCAAGCCACATCAGCCCACATTGGATGTACGACGACGGCATGGTAGGCCCAATCCCATATATCGACAAAAAGGGGATTGATGCCGCAGGAGGCGTTTGGTCGTGCGCAGAAGACATGGGCAAATGGCTAACCTTTCTTCTTGACAGCACGAAAGTGAACGGCCAAAGATTATTAAAAGCAGAAACATTTAAGGATATCTTCAAGCCACATTCTATTGTTACAGATGAAGAATTTTACCCTACACAGGAAATCACAAAGCCTCACTGGAAAACTTATGGCTATGGCTGGTTCCAGGAAGACTACCGCGGCAATATGCTGCAGTTCCATACCGGCAGCCTCGATGGTGTAGTAGCCATCGCCGGGCTGATCCCCGATATGCATTTCGGCATTTATGTTTTTGCAAACCTCGACCACGCCGAATTGCGCCACGCGCTGATGTACAAAGCCATTGACCTGTGGTGCTTCAATGACAACTCGCACGACTGGAGCAATGATTTCTCTTCGCTGTACAAAAGGCTCAAGCAAAAAGAAATGAAAAAAGAAGCTGAGAGAGAATCGAAACACATTATGAACACCCTCCCATCAAAGGAAATGTCTGATTATGAAGGCCACTATGCCAATGAAGTTTTTGGGAGCGCCGAAGTGGTTTTTCATAACGACTCCTTATTGCTAAAATTCCCCGATAACATTCAGCTCAACCTGTCCCACTGGCATTATGATACTTTTATAGGCAGGTATAATTACTCGTGGTACAAAAAATCATGGGTGCAGTTTTCACTGAATGACATGGGCAAAATATCTCAATTTGAGATGGAAGGAATGGTGTACAAAAAAACGGATCAAAGCCCGAAAATCATAAACTGATTACTATCCTTCACTACAACATTATCCCTGCTCATGAAAGTTTTGCCAGTGCCTCTTTGATCCTTGCCCAGGCTTTTTGGATATTTTCAGCGCTATTGGCAAAAGAAAAACGAACACATTTCGGGTCGCCAAATGCATCGCCCATCACTGATGATACATGTGCAGTATTTAGTAAATACATTGAAAAATCAGCTGAATTTTGAATGACCATTTGCCCATGTGATCTGCCAAAGTAATGGCTAACATCAGGGAAAATATAAAATGCGCCCTGCGGCTCAAAACATTTTAATCCGGGAATTTGTTTTACCAGTCCCATGGTTATTTCCCTTCTTCTCGTAAATTCTTTTACCATTTCAAAAGAAGGTTTCAGGTCAGTAGTCAAAGCCACCACTGCAGCTTTTTGAGCAATGGAGTTGGTTCCGCTGGTAAATTGCCCCTGCAATTTTTCGCACGCTTTGGCAATATTTGCATGAGCAGCTATGTAACCAAGCCTCCATCCGGTCATGGCAAAGCCCTTGCTCAACCCGTTCACAATAATCACGCGGTCTTTGAGATCATCAAACTGCGCAATGCTTTCATGTTTGCCCACAAAATTGATGTATTCATAAATTTCGTCAGAGATGATATAAATATTCGGGTGCTTCCTGAAAATAGCAGCCAATGCTTCCAATTCATCTTTGCTGTATACAGCCCCCGATGGGTTGCAAGGCGAAGAAAATAAGAACACTTTTGTTTTGTTATTGATCACTGCTTCCAGTTGTGATGGTGTGATCTTAAACTGGCTTTCCATGGTTGTGCCTACCTGCACTACTTTGCCCCTCGCTATTTTTACCAGTTCAGAATAAGTTACCCAATACGGGGTTGGGATGACCACTTCATCACCTTCGTCAACCAGTGCAAGCACAACATTGGCAAGGCTTTGCTTGGCACCAGTTGAAGCTACTATATTTTCGGGCTTATAATCTAAATTATTATCCCGCTTAAATTTTGTGCAGATTGCCTCTCGCAGGTCCAAAAAACCTGGAACCGGTGTGTAATGGCTCCAGTTGTCGTCAATTGCTTTTTTAGCTGCATCTTTAATATGTTGCGGCGTGTCAAAATCAGGTTCGCCAAGGCTCAGGTCAATCACATCAATTCCTTTAGCCCTTAGTTCGCGGCCAAGTTTGGCCATCTTCAATGTTTCGGGCTCAGCGAAACGGTCCAGGATGGAAGATAGTTGCTGCATGTTTTTTTATTAAGCGCCGCAAAGATATTAAAATCAAAAATTTTTCAAAAAATAAAAGCGTTGTCATTGTTGAACTTTTTGAACAAAACAGGCCATAACTGGTGTGAAACCTTTATAATGCCCAAGTGGGACTTATGAAACCACTGAGTTGGTCGCCTGTCTTTGCATGAGCGGCATGTTCACCACTTGGAAGCTGTCTAAAAATGATTTCAAGAAGCTTATATAACAATGGTTCGACTTTTCCAAAACTTGTAATTGATTTTAAATCGGGTACTCCTGTATGAGCTTTGGAAAAGATTAAACCTATTAATTGTTCCAGCAATCATTTTTAGACAGCTTCTTAGGCAATATCTTGGAGGGCTGTGCTGATAACCTGCAATGTCGGCGCACACTTGCTATTTGCCACAGCAAAGGTTTGCATGTATGCAATCCGATTTTTTGCCGGGCGAACGTTCTGCTCGTGCATCCTTTCCAGTCAAATAAAAAGCAAGGCTTAAAATGCTGCCCAGGCCATCGTCTCACATTAATCTTATTACTGGCAGGTTGCTCTCCAACAGAGCTTGTTTCCATTTGAGATTGGCAATCGCAATAAAAGAGTTATAGCCCACAAAACCACCAGCTATTTTTCGGCATATTGTCTTATACTGAAGAATTGATGGCAATGCCATTAGCTTTTAAAAAACATTTGATTGTTTTAGCAAATTCGAGCGCATGTTCCCCATCTCCGTGGATACAAATGGTCTCTGCTTTTATGAACAGTTCATGGCCAGATGCGGAAACGACCGTTCCCCTGGCAACCATTTGCAAAGCCTGTTCTGCAGCTTTAATGGGATCTGTAATCAAAGCGCCTTTCTCAGTTCTCGGTGCAAGGCTTCCATCATCGAGATAGGCCCTGTCGGCGAATGCTTCGCTGCAAGTCTTCAGCCCCGATCCTTTACCTTCGCGAACCAGCTCGCTTCCAGATAATCCATACAATACCAGTTCGGGGCAAACGTCTATAATGGCCTGGCAAATGGCGCGTGCAATCTCTTTTTCTTTTGCTGCCATATTGTATAAAGCTCCGTGCGGTTTCACATGGTGCAGTTGCTTTCCGTGTAGCATTGCAATGTCAGCAAGCATGCTTATTTGTTCCTTTACCGTTTCGTATATCTGTTGCCGTGAAAGCTGCATATTGCTCCTGCCAAAATTTTCTTTATCAGGAAATGAAGGATGAGCCCCAATGGCAATGTTTTTTTCTTTCGCTGCAGCAACCAAAACCTGCATTGTCAAAGCATCGCCTGCATGCCCCCCACAGGCAATATTGATTGAACTGACATAATCCAATAACAAGAGGTCTTTGTTGATATCGTAATGACGGAGCGGAGTGCTTTCTCCCATATCGCAGTTAACATCTACAGTCAGCATACCGTTGCTTTTAAACGGTCATAACAGGCGCGGGCCAACACCTGCAGGTCTCTTTGTTGCTCCATCAGCAAATTTTCAGCGTGGCCAATGTCTGCCAAACGGAATTTCATGCAATCGCTGGGGCGAAGCTGCGCCAATTTGGGCAAGTGAGCAGAAATGACATGGCCGACACGAGGATAACCACCTGTAGTTTGGTGATCGGCCATCAGCACAACCAGTTGCCCATCGGGCAGCAATTGAATGGTTCCAAAGTTTACTCCTGAAGATATCATTTCGAGCTGGCTGCTCAGCTGTAATGTGCTACCGCGCAATTGATATCCCATCCTGTCCGATGAGGGGTGAATGATATAGTTATTTTCAATAAAATCAAATTGCGAATTGCCCGTCATCTGGTCCCATTCATTTCCTTTTATCACAGAAATTTCGTGCGGGAATTTATAGGTTTTCTGCACGTCAGCACGCCACGGGAGGACATGCAAGTTGTTGTCTTCTTTTAGCAGGCCGGCATAATAAATAGAATTTTCTTTAAAAAAAATTTCATCGTTTTTTTTGAAAGGCCTGCCCGAAAGCCCGCCGGCTGAAACTTTAAGGTTGGTGGCATAGCTCTTTAGCCATTCATTGGCACAAATACCGCCATGAATGCTGAGGTAACAAACTGAACCAGAAATCAATTTTGGAAATTGAAGGACGGTGTTCTTTCTAACTACAACTGGTTGCCATAAAGGGACTTTCTCGTCGTTGATTGTTGGAGAGAAGTCAGCCCCTGTTATTGCAATCAATGCATTTTGGTTGAATAAAATCTGCGCCCCGGGAAAATGCATTTCAATAACCGCTTCATGAGCATCATTGCACACCAGCATGTTTGCCACCTGCGCAGCATAACGGTCCATTGCTCCGCCAGGATTTATGCCCCAATGACTGAAACCAAATCGGCCCATGTCCTGAATGGTATCAAGCAGGCCAGGCTTAATAATTGATAATGACATGCAGGTTGCTGATTTAGTACGCCTGGTTTCAGATATGGCTGTGCATCAAAAATCTTGTCTTTTAATGTTTGGTTTCCGTATCCTTAACAACCAGGCAATCGTTAAATTCTTCTTCGCTTATTTCATAGAATTGTACATAGTTGCCAATATTCAGGCGGCTTGGCATTACTGCGCCAGGATCAAAAAATTTTAATGGTGTTCTTCCTATGATTTGCCAGCCACCCGGGCAAGCAATTGGGTAAATGCCCGTTTGTTTTCCTGCAATGCCCACGCTTCCGGCGGGGACTTGAATGGGTTTGGGCTTTCTGGCAATTTCAAGTTTTTCGTCTATTTTACCGAGATAAGAAAAACCGGGAAGAAAGCCGATCATGTATACCCTGTATATTTTTGACAAATGCAGCTGGATAATTTCTTCTTTTGAAATTTTTTTCACCTTGCTCAAAAAAGCCATATCTATACCACATGCGCCAGAATAGCAAACCGGTATTTTAAAAATGTCGCTGTTGCCATGTTCTTCAATCAATGATTGATGAAAAGCATCTTCGAGCTTGCTGCGCACAAAATCAAACACTGTTGCCTGTTGCAAGCCTGGCTTTTTTACCAGGATAGGGTCGTAATAAACAGAAACCGAGCTGTAAGCTACAATGATGTCCTTCAGGCCATCAAAAGAAAATCTTTCAAGCCTGTTGCGGATGGCAATCACTTTTTTATTAATGCTTTCATCAATAATATTGCCCAAGTCGATGCAAGCAGCAGCATCTCCAAGGGGATATATTTTATAGCTCAAATCAGCAGTTTATAAAATGAAGTCGTAAGGTAATTTTTTTTTTGATTTGCCGGTTAAATATAATAACCACATAAGATTTGCAAGATGTTTAAGAATAGCCGATAGGGAAGCATGGCAATGCGGGCAAGGAACAAAATCCCAAATCAGCATTCGCTCAAACTGATTGGGATGTGCACAGCAAGGCCGCCATCTGAAGTTTCTTTGTATTTGCTATTCATATCGATTGCTGTATCCCACATTGTTTTAATAACAGCATCCAAAGATACTTTCGCGAAATCCGGAGCGCTTTGCAAAGCAAGCTGGCTGGCAGTTATGGCCTTGATGGCCCCCATGGTATTGCGTTCGATACAGGGCACCTGCACAAGTCCGCCAATTGGGTCGCAGGTTAGTCCCAGGTGGTGTTCCATAGCAATTTCTGCCGCCATCAGGCATTGCCTTTGTGTTCCGCCCATGCATTCTGTCAAAGCTGCGGCAGCCATTGCAGAAGAAACACCAATTTCGGCCTGGCAGCCGCCCATGGCTGCTGATAAAGTAGCCCCCTTTTTGAAGATGCTGCCTATTTCGGCAGCCGTAAGCAGGAACTGGATAATAGAATCGCTTTTATACCCATCGCAAAAGATAATAAAATATTGAAGCACTGCAGGGATAACGCCAGCTGCACCATTGGTAGGGGCAGTAACAACCCTCCCAAAAGAGGCATTTTCTTCGTTTACTGCAAGTGCAAAACAGCTTACCCAATCGAGTATATATTTAAAATCGCTGCCTCCTTCACGAATAGCTGCAACCCATGAAGCATAATCTGCATACGTTTTGTCTTTGAGCAATGTTTTGTTCAGGTCGGCTGCCCGTCTTTTTACGCTCAGGCCCCCAGGCAATATCCCCCGGGCGTGGCATCCGCGATAAGTGCATTCCTTCATGACCTGCCAGATATTCAATATCCCGCTTTTAACATCCGGCTCATTTCGCCATGCAGCTTCGTTCTCCATTACTACTTCGCTAATGCTCATGCCCGTCATCATGCACCAGTGCAGCAGGCCATTGGCATCGTCAATAGGGAAAGGAAGCTGGACTGATGTATTTACCGTTTCTTCTTCAGCTTCTTTTTTTATAAACCCCCCTCCTATTGAATAATAAGTTTCAGCCATTTTTTCGCCATCCTGGTATTCCGCTAAAAAAGTCAAAGCGTTGGGATGGTAAGGCAGGGTTTCTGTAACCAAAAAATGAATGTGGCTCCCGGGATCAAAATCAATTGCATGAACGCCATTCAGCAACAGTTTTTTCTCTGTTTTGATGGAATTTATTTTTTCAGTAATCTGGCCTACTTCGAAAGTTACGGGATCATCCCCGCTCAGGCCAAGCTGAACTGCAATATCCGTTCCATGTCCCTTGCCCGTTTTAGCCAGGGAACCATATAATAATACCTGCACATTTTTTACTGAATCAATCGGCTTTTCCTTTTGCAAAGATCCCAGAAAGCGCTGGGCAGCCCGCCAGGGGCCAAGCGTATGAGAACTGGACGGGCCGATGCCGATCTTAAAAATATCAAAAACAGAAATCGCTTCGTGTGGCACAAAAAAAGTTTGGAGCAAAATTACAAAACTATTCTTCTGCAACAGGTCGTATGAAGTACTGGAAAATATATTTTTTATAATAGCACGGAACAAAAAAATGGCCTTCGCCCATTCTATCTATAACATGGGAGCATGCTGTAAAAAAATTGCCCCGAAAAGAATATCGGGGCCTTAAGTAGCAGGTAGTTACTAGTTACGGTTACTGAACATCGATCAAATTGATATCAAAAATCAAAATAGAATAAGCTGGTATCACAACTTTGCCATTCTTATCTGTTTGGGGCACCCCTGCATATCCAAAAGATGGGGGCAGGTACAGCTTGATTTCCCCGCCTTTTGAAATAAGAGGTAAGCCTTGTTTCCATCCGGAGATTAACCCGCCTAAGGTAAACAGGGCATCGGTTTGCTGGTCAAATACAGATCCGTTCGTCAATTGGCCGGTATAGGTTACCATAACTCTTGAACAAACACCGGGTGGGGCTCCAGCCCCCTCTGTTACTATTTGATAGTAAAACCCATTGGTGCTTGACGACGCTATGACCCCTATAGAGTCGAGGTATTTCTTTAGAGCTTGTTGCTCGCTCAAAGGGGCTACGGTATTGTCTGGTTTATAGCTGCACCCTGTGTCTTTTTTGAAACACGCAAACCATAGGGACGACAGAAAAAGGGACAGGCATAACAATACAATTTTCCGCATGCAACAAGTTTCAGCAAAAATACATATTCAAGGAATAGACAAGAAGGGGATGAATAGTGCTGCAAGAACAGGTTATTTTGTTTCAACAATTGTTGAAATCTTATCCTTAGCTCTTTTAGCCAACAGTTCACGGTACTTTTGTTCGTGCATTTCCCATTGGTGGCGCTTTGAAAAAACAGCTATGAAGCCAATTACGATGAGCAGGGCTATGAGCAGCACAAGCGGGCTGGATTCATCAGCATTCCTGACCATGGCAGCTCTTTTATACCAGCCTGAATAAAAATTGACGGTAATGGGTATAGCGAATAGCAGGCCCACGGGGATGCCTATTAGGAACTGCCGGAAAGTCTTCCTTTCTTTATCACGGTTCCGCTCCCAATAATCAATAAAATCACTTTCTTCTTTGGTAAGCATATTATCTCTTTCTGCAAAGATAAAGATTGTAAAAAAGCAGGTCGTTGAAGTATTGGTTCAACTTTTCAAAACCTTGTAATGATAATAAATATTGTGATTCAGGGCATAAGCTTTGGAAAGGATGGAACCTGCAGTTGTTCAGCAATCGCTTTTAGACAGCTTCTAAAATACCGATCAATTGATTTTCCTGAACTCATGCCGTTCCTTCCCACTGATGATAATCATTTTTTCAATTTTTCCTGCGGCATCCCTGGCGAACTGGAACTGGATGGCAGCCATTTCGAGCGAAAAGAAATCCGGCCTGTCCATATTCATTGTTGATTTTTGAAGCCCGCCCTTATCAAGCGCAATTTTCAGTTTCCCGTCTTCCAAAGCGACTACTGCATTCACTGTATCTGCCGCATAAATACCAACATATTGTTTTAGTGAGGTGTCCCTGGCAATCGGTATATTATTGACGACAGGGAAAACTGAAGGCTTATACGGCTGATAATTTTCCCAATCCCACGGCGTGAACACATCCCCGATAATTTTTTCAAGCACCTCTTTAAAAATGCCCTCGGCATTAGCGCTGTTCGACATCATGACAATAGAAATTTTTTTATCGGGGAAATTTACATTGTAATGCGCCCAGCCATCATCATGGCCTTCTTTAAAAAAAGCATTGCCATAGGGGCATTTAAAAACGCCCCAGCCCAGCCCATAGGACAAGCCAATGTCTTTGTAAGGATGTTCTGCTGTATCGGTATTAAGGGATGGGAACTGGCGCTTCGTATTAATAGGGATTTGGGGGGAGATCATTTTTTTCTTTACTGAATCTATCAATCCCCTTCCCTGCATCACGGCTTCTATGAACCTCGAGTAATCCGCAATTGTGGTTTCAATAGATCCCGCGGCATTTGCTTTGGAGCGAATTTTCCTTTTCAGTTTTTGGCCTGTCGAATCATACCCAAATGCGACATCATCAGCAAATTCTTTTTTCCAAACATAGCTTGTCCTAACCATGCCCACAGGCTTAAAAACCCTTTCTTCTGCAAGATCCTCCAACTTTTTTCCTGAGGCTTCTTCAACAGCTATTTGCAGCAGCGTCATCCCTTCGCCTGAATAGGCATACATTGTACCTGGCACAAAGAACAACTGCAACTCATTGTTGCCCCTTGGGTTTAACCAGCGCCAGTTGGGAAACCCGGTGCTATGCCTTAAGCAATCGCGAACGGTAATAAGCTTCCACCTGGGGTCGTCTGCAAGATCGTTGTACCCTTCATACAGCGGCAATGGTTTATTCAGGTAGGCCCAAACAGGTTTGTCAAGATTGATGATGCCTTCCTGCACCAACTGCATCACAATATATGCAAACACCGCTTTGCTCAAAGAAGCGCCATACATTACGGATGAAGTATCGAGCAATTCGTTTTTTTCCTTGTCCCGATAACCATATCCTCTTTCAAAAACAATCTTATTATCATTAATAATGGTGAGGCCAAAGCCCATTACCTTAGCTGCTGCCATTAGCTCTGTTACCGTGCTGTCAATATAGTCCGGAGAGATGGTGCTGCTGTCAAGTTTCCTGATTGCATCTGCTTGCAAAGGGGCCGGTTTTGCGCTGCCTGTTTGTGCAAAAGAATTTTGAATGGCAAGGAAGAAAAATATCAATATCAAAATTCTTTTTTGCATGTTTAAGCCATTGGCAAGGTTCTTTATAACGATAAAAACGCAAAAAGATTTTATTCATTAACAAGCCAATGCCTTACCGTGAAGCAAACAGAAAGTTTTTGTTATAGCTCAGCTTAGGCTCAGCAACTCTACTTCGAAAACCAGTGTGCTGTTTGGGCCTATGTATGCCCCAACCTGCCTGTCGCCATAACCCAGGTGCGGGGGAATAAAAAATCGCCATTTGCTTCCTTGTGGCATTAGCTGCAATCCTTCAGTCCAGCCTTTGATGACCATATTAAGCGGGAATGTTGCAGGCTGGCCTCTTTTTACAGAACTATCAAATACCGTCCCGTCTATTAAAGTGCCATGATAATGGCAGGTAACTTTACTTGTTGGCAGGGGCTTTTCTCCATTGCCCATAACCATCACTTCATATTGAAGCCCGCTCGGCAAAACAACTATCCCTGGCTTGTTTTTATTGCTGTCAAGAAAGCCCTGGCCAGCTTTCAAGTTTGCCGCAGCTTTTTCATTCTTCAACTGGAACAGCTTATCTGCAATGCCCATAAAATTTTTTTATAAATGTACTTTCAAATTTTAATTCTTCATTAGGTTTAATGCATTAATATTGCAGGCGAACGAAAGCCGCTATGAGAATATTCCGATATGCAACCCTATTCAAGTATCCCCTTTTTGCTATTGCGCTTGCATGCATTCCTTGCTATTCTCTTTTTTCGCAGCCGTGTAACGGGCCAACCGTAAAGCCCACCATCAATATATCTGCTAACGCCACCACTGTTTGTTCCGGGAGCCTGATAACTTTTATAGCTACTGCCACCAATTGTGGCGCAAGCCCAACATACCAGTGGAAAATCAACGGCATAAGCACAGGCGCAAACAAAGATACCTTTGTGACCGCATCAGTCAACAATGGCGATGTGGTAAGTTGCCTGCTCACAGTTGACCCGGCTTTTGTGTGTGCTTCCCCGGCTAAGGTTTCTTCATATGGTATTGTGATGACGGTATCGCCTTCGCAGGCCCCGACAATAACCATTGCTGCCTCAGCCAATGACATTTGCCCCGGCTCATCCGTTACCTTCAATTCTAAAACAGAAAGCACAGGCGCTAACCTTTCTTTCCAATGGAAATTAAATGGAAAAAATGTTAGCAGCAAACCGGCCTTTGTTACAAATGCACTCGTTAACGGCGACGAAGTGTATTGTATGCTTGTGGATAGTGGCGGATGCTCAACCACTCCCGTGCCTTCGAATAAAATCACTATATCTGTTAAAGATATTCCTTCAATTGTTTTAACCCCAACTGACACAACGGTTGAAGCAGGCAGTTCAGTGCGGCTTAATGCTGCTGTATCGGGCAACCTGCAATCTTATAATTGGCAGCCTTCATCAGGCCTTACCGGAGCAGGTTCGCTGTCGCCCATCACTTTGCCGGTATTTTCTCCTGCAGTTTATTATTTCGATGCAGTAACCACTGATGGCTGTTCAATAAACAAAAAAGTATCGGTCAGTGTCTTCCGCAACATTGTAATGCCCGATGCTTTCACACCGAATGGCGATGGGTTCAATGATGTTTTCAGGATCCCTCCCCGCACCAATCTTGCCCTCACCGAATTTTCTATTTTCGACAGGAATGGCTACCGTGTTTTCACTACAGCGGACATCAGCAAAGGCTGGGATGGGACCATTAACGGCATACCTCAAAATACCGGATGGTATATTTATGTAGTCATGGGTAAAAATTCAACCGGGAAGATAATTTCAAAAGGAAGTTTTGTTTTGGTACGATAATAAGCCGCTCGTCGTTATCATAAAAAGGTAAAGACTGCCCACAAACTTTATTCCTTTAAACAATAATCCTGCCCTTTGGTGTTGCCTCCATCAGCTCAATGCTCCTGTTAATAAAATCGGTGAGGTTATTGCCTTTTAATAATCCTTGTGAAAGCAAAGCAAGATCAGCGAGGTTGTGAACAATTTTCTTTTGCTTATCAGCATCGCCCTCTGCCAGTATATTCTGGAAAACAGGGTGGTTGCCATTCACTGTTAGTGTTACTTCATCAGGCATATTGCCATAAAAACCTCCCATAGCCCCCTGCATCGCAGCCATGTCTTTCATACGGCGCATAAACTCAGGCCGGGTTGCCACAACAGGCGCGGTTAGGGGGCTCAGCCCTTTGACCTCAACTGTCAAATGCAATTCCGGCGCCTGTATGCTGAAAAGGTCTTTTAATTTCGTTTCATCTTCTTTGGCAAGAACTGATTCATTCGTTTCTGTTTTATCAATCAGGTTATCGGTTATTTCAGCATCTACCCGTGTAAAGTGCACCTGTTCCCATTTCATTTCCATTTGGTTAATGAAGCCTGCATCAATCAGCGTTTCCAGCTTAACCACTTTGTAGCCTTTTGCTTTTGCCTCCTGAATATAACTATGCTGCTGAACGGGATTGGTGGTGTAAAGGATAACCAGTTTGCCATCTTTATTTTTTTGTAAAGCTTCTGTTCCGCTCCTATATTCTTCTAATGTATAAAATTTTTCGCCATCAGCATCTTCCATGATGTGGAACTTGTTTGCCTTCTCTAAAAATTTGTCGTCAGTCATCATCCCATATTTCACGAACAAGCCCAGGCTTTCCCACTTTTCTTCAAATTCTTTTCTTTCTTTAGTAAAAATCTCTTCCAGCTTATCAGCCACTTTTTTAGTGATGTGGTTGTTGATCTTCCTCACATTCGGGTCGCCCTGCAAATAGCTGCGGCTGACATTCAGGGGAATATCGGGGCTGTCGATCACGCCATGCAATAACATCAGGAACTCGGGAACGATGTCTTTCACTTCATCAGTTACAAAAACCTGGTTGCTGTACAATTGGATTTTGTCTTTTTGTATTTCGTAGCTCTGCTTTATTTTAGGGAAATATAAAATGCCCGTGAGGCTAAAGGGGTAATCGACATTCAGGTGGATCCAGAACAAAGGTGTTTCACTGAACGGGTACAATTCTTTATAAAATTTTTCGTAATCTTCTTTGGTCAGTTCGGTTGGTTTTTTAACCCAGATTGGATTGGTATCATTAATCGGTTTTTTCTCTTCATCCTTTTTTTCTTCCGCTACATCAGTAAAATAAATGGGCACGGGCAAAAATCTGCAGAACTTCTCCAGGATGGATTTGATACGGTAAGCATCCAGGAACTCTTTGCTCTCTTCATTGATGTGAAGAACAATATCCGTTCCCCTGTTTTCTTTTTGTGAGCTTTCAAGCGTGAACTCCGGGCTCCCATCGCATTCCCACTTCACCGGCTCAGAATTTTCTTTATAGCTTTTGGTGATGATGTCCACCCTTTCGCTCACCATAAAAGCCGAATAAAAACCAAGCCCAAATTTGCCGATAATATTATTTTCATTCTGGCCTTTGTATTTGTTCACAAACTCTTCTGCTCCCGACAATGCTACCTGGTTAATGTACTTATCAACCTCTTCAGCATTCATCCCGATCCCCCTGTCAGCAATCGTAATGGTTTTATTGGCAGCATCAAGTTGTATATCGATCCTCAGTTCCCCAAGCTCCCCTTTTGCTTCGCCGATGGATGCAAGCGTCTTCAACTTCTGTGTGGCGTCAATGGCATTGCTCACCAGTTCACGGATAAAAATTTCATGATCGCTGTACAAAAATTTTTTAATAATCGGAAATATGTTCTCTGTCTGAACGCGGATGTTGCCTTTTTGCATTTTTTGATTTTTTATTGCACAAATGTTAGAGAATTGCGCCAATTGCCATGTTCCCTGCCCGTGAAATTGGTTTCAATTGGCACCAGGTGCGTTCATCAAACAAAATGCCATTTCATGGCATCCTGACAAGAAGGCGGATTATTATCCTGCAGCGTGGGGCGTTCGTCTTCAAATTCGAAATTGAGCAGTTGAAAAATTAATTAGCCTGCGAAATGGCATTTGTTAACCTATTGGCGAAAGCCTGGTTTTAATGAGCTGGCAATTGGGGTTTCAGGACATGGCGCCCTCCACTTATA
Source organism: Bacteroidota bacterium (assembly GCA_018266455.1). Taxonomy (GTDB): domain Bacteria; phylum Bacteroidota; class Bacteroidia; order Chitinophagales; family Chitinophagaceae; genus Puia. The sequence continues at coordinate 38,221 of JAFEAJ010000034.1, read as the reverse complement.
GCGCTAAACTCATTTGTCAGTGCTCACCCCTTCCTGAACGCCCATTTTATCATTTCTTTCCAGGTTATTTTTTTCCCGTACATTAAAATACCCGTGCGGTAAATTTTTGCAGTGAGCCAGGTAAAAAACAAGAACCCCAATATCAAAAATGCCATTGATAAAATAATTTGCCATGCAGGGGGGCTGTATGCAATGCGCCCCATCATCACAATAGGAGAAGTAAGCGGGAACAGGCTCCCAAAAATAGCAAGCCCGCTGTTTGGATCGTTCACTGCTTTTGTCATGATCACAAAGGCCAGTATAATGGGCATCATTATAGGAAAAGTAAGCTGTTGCGCCTCCTGCTGGTCTTCGCTTACAGCGCTTCCTATGGCAGCGAACATTGATGCATAAATAAGATAGCCGCCTAAAAAATAGAAAACAAAACAAAAAAGTATCAACCCGATGGGCAGGCTTTTCAGGCCTTCAGCAACCACTATCATCATGTTAGGCTGACCGGTTTGCCCGGCCTGTGCCACTGCAGGGTTTGCAGTTACCTGGTGAAACATTCCCGGGAAAAGAAGAGGCACCAGCGCTTGCAGCAAAATCATCAGCACGATCCAAATACTAAATTGAGTAAGGCCCACTGCGCCAATACCAATAATTTTGCCGAGCATCAACTGAAAAGGTTTTACCGAGCTCACGATCACTTCTGCAATGCGGTTTACTTTTTCCTCCATCACGCCGCGCATCACCATCATTCCGTAAATAAGCAATATCATATAAATTAAAATCCCTCCCCCAAATGAAACGGCATAAGCCACCCCGGCTACCGCTTTCTTTTCGCCATTCTCTGAATCAATGGTGTTTTCGATCGAAACATCAGCATTGATTGCCTTATATTTTGCAGGGTCAATTTGTGCGGACGCCAATCGCTTGTCTTCAATGGCCCGGTTAACAGTCGACTCGATTTTCCCTTTATCTGACAGGCTCAGCGCCGACTGGCTATGTATTCTTATGCCATAAGGGGCATCTATATTAATTTTGGGGACATACAAAAAAGCCGAATAGCCCAGGGTTTTGTACTTGCTTTTAAAAGAATCTTCCGTTTCGCCTTGTATGAATGCATATTGCGATAAGTCGTCTTTTGCTTTGTCAACCTGCCCGTTAAAAAGATGGCCATCATCAATTAGCGCAATTTTTTGCGAACTGGTGCTCCCGCTGATAGAAATCGCTATAATGGCTGCATAAAAACCAATAATAATAATCGGCACAATAAGCGTGGTGATCAGGAAAGACCTTCTTTTCACTCTTGTCAGGTATTCGCGTTGTATAACCAGCCAGGTTTTTTTCATGTGATGGTATTAAGCTTTTACAGATTGGAATTGTCTTGCCAGCGGGGTGCCTTCTACCAGTTTTATAAAAATATCGCTCAGCGAGGGCAACATTTCGTTGAAGGAAACCACATTGATATTTTGACCGATGAAATATTGCAGCACATCATTGCTGCGGAAACCATTATTGATCCTGAGAATAAGGCTGCTGTCATTTTTCCCGATAACGTCAAAAATTTGCTGTACAGGTATTCCTGGTATCCGGTCAAGTGCTATGCTAAAAATGTTTTCTTTGAACTGTTGTTTGACATTGCCCACGCTGCCATCAAGTATTTTTTGTCCTTTGTTCACTAAAATAATATGGTCGCAAATTTCTTCTACCTGCTCCATCCGGTGCGTGCTGAAAATAATAGTAGACCCTTTTTTGGCGAGATCATAAATTTCTTCTTTTATCAGGTTGCTGTTTACCGGGTCAAGGCCGCTGAAAGGCTCATCAAGGATAATCAATTTAGGCTCGTGCAAAACAGTGGTAACAAATTGCAGTTTTTGTCCCATGCCTTTGCTCAGGTCTTCTACTTTTTTGTTCCACCAGCTTTGCATTTCAAATTTAATGAACCACTGTTTCACTCTTTCAATGGCTGCATGCCTTGAAAGCCCTTTCAATTGTGCCAGGTAAACAGCCTGTTCGCCAATTTTCATTTTTTTGTACAAGCCCCTTTCCTCAGGCATATAGCCAATCAGGGCCACATCATTTTCCGCATCAAATTTTTTCCCATCGAGCAAAATGTTCCCTTCATCAGGATAAAAAATTCCCGTGATCATCCTTATCAGCGTTGTCTTGCCGGCGCCATTAGGGCCAAGAAGCCCAAAAATAGAGCCTTTGTCCAATGAAAAACTGATGTCATCAACAGCTTTTTGTGTAGCAAAATATTTTTTCAGGTTCCTGACTTCAAGAAGGCTCATGTGCAATTATTTTCATGATAAAGATTATAAAAAAATACTAACATGCCATAAAAAAATGAAGAATGGCGTAGCCGGTTGATAAGTTGAACAGCACAATCCAATGGCCCGCTCACTGACCAGCCTGCTTTAGCTTATTTCAATATAGCACGCCCAGCCTGCGCTGCAACATTCTCCCCATCCATTGCCGCGCTTACAATGCCGCCTGCATACCCTGCGCCCTCTCCACATGGATACAGGTTTTTTATTTGCGGATGGCACAGTGCCCCCGCTTCCCTTGGAATGCGCACCGGAGAAGAAGTGCGCGATTCTGTAGCTACCACCACGGCATCATTTGTATAATAGCCTTTCATTTTTTTTCCAAACGCAATAAATGCCTGCCGCAAACTGTCGTGAACAAAACCTGGCAATATTTCTTTTAATGATGAAGACCTTGTTCCCGGCAGATAAGAACAATCTGGCAATGAAGAAGAAATTTTGTTGTCCACGAAATCAGCCATTCGCTGAGCCGGCGCCACAAATTTGCCCCCCCCGCTGCTGAATGCTTTTTGCTCAACAGATTGCTGAAAATACATCCCTTTCAATTCATCATATTTCCCAAATGCCGCAACCTCTTTTTCATCGATGCTCACCACCATACCGGAGTTGGCGAAAGGATTGTTTCTTTTTGAAGGCGACCAGCCATTAACAACCAGTTCATTATTATTGGTAGATGCGATTGCAATTATGCCGCCAGGGCACATGCAAAAGGAAAATACGCCTTTGCTTTTCACTTGCTCAACTAAGCTGTATGAAGCGGGCGGCAAAAAACCTCCCCTTTGTGAGCAATGATACTGGATGCTGTCAATCAAAGCTTGCGGGTGCTCAATGCGAACGCCAAGCGCAAATGGCTTGAACGCCACAAGTATTTTTTTCCGTTGCAACAAATGAAAAATATCCCTTGCTGAATGCCCTGTAGCTAAAATCACCGCATCGCCTTCAAAAATACCCCCATCAGCCGTTTTTACAGATTTGATCCTTGCATTTGCAATAACAAAGTCTACTACTTTTCTTTCAAAAAAAAATTCCCCGCCGCAACTGATTACCTGTTGCCTGATTTTGGTGATGATATGCGGCAATTTATTGGTGCCGATATGCGGGTGCGCATCATATAAAATATTTTCCTCTGCTCCAAATTGAACCATCAAATTCAAAATGCGGTTTACATCTCCGCGCTTGGTGCTGCGGGTGTAGAGCTTGCCATCGCTATAAGTGCCGGCGCCGCCTTCACCAAAACAATAATTGCTTTCCGGGTCAATGACCCCTTCTTTATTCAATACAGCGAGGTCCCTCCTTCTTGCCCTCACCTCTTTCCCTCTTTCCAGGACAAGTGGTTTAATGCCCAATTCAATACATTTCAATGCTGCAAACAGTCCTGCCGGGCCCGCCCCAACTACAATTACTTTTTTTTCTGATTTTGAAACATCGGGGAAATCTAATCGAATTACTTTCCTTTTGCTGTAAGGTTCATCGATAAAAACCTGCAATGTTTGAACAATAAAAGGCTGCTTGCCCCTGGCATCAACAGAACGCTTAACAGTATGATACCCTGAAATTTTTTCAGGAAGAACGCCGGAAACCAACGCTATACTTTTTTTGATGAGCACATCATCATAAGCTTCATGCGGAAGCATTGTTAACTGTACCTGTTTTTGCACCGTGCCGGGTATTTAACCTGAAAACGAAAAAATATTGATAAGTGCGCAACGCTAAAAAGCTGAAATATATCCTGAACTTCAGTATTCTTCTGCTGCTTATTATTATCAGTTATTATCAGAACTTTATCGTAAGCCCAGTATTTAATACTGAAATAACATTATAGCCCACTTCAGCAAATGCGCCAAAGTTGGGAGAGAAATAGTAATGAGCTCCTGCAAAAGCGCCAGGCCTGAAGGCACTCGGGCCATTATAATAAGGGTTTTCATCCCCTGAATGCGATGTAATCACATAGCCTGCAACTAACCCTGCGTATGGATCCAGTTTCTCACTGATCTCACCGTTGAGCGCAAAGTGATAGGTAGCCCTAACTCCAATTAGGAGACCGGAGTACCTGGTTTTGTAAGTAATGCCATTACTATAGGTATTGTAAGTCCGTGAAGTGTACCCAATAATTCCGCCAGCCCCGATGTACCCGATCCCCAGTTTATCAGTTACCCCACGGTCGAAGCTCGCATTAAAACTAACAGGCGCGCCTGAATATCCTGCGCCCCAGAAAACATCTCCTACGCCAATCCCCAGGTTCACCACGTTGGTAGCGTTCTCAAATAGCGCAGGCCCCTGTGCATAAGATGAATATGATATAAACACCGTTATCGCTATTGCAAAAATTTTTTTCATTCCCCGAATTTTAAAGTTTATTAATTGTTATGCTGTGCAAAGTTAATCAGTAAACCGCTAAAACAAATTCACCTTTCTCTTTTTGCTTTTCTTTAAGATTTGTTTCCCGATAAACGCAAGTGTCCTAAGCTGTTAAAAAAAACACCTGCAGCTCAACATGAATTGCGCCCGGCATGCTGCGCTCTTTTTTAAAAAAAGAAATCGGTTTTAATTCTGCAAATTAAATATGTTGTACCTTCAACCGCTTGCTCAAAATTTTATTTTTATGAAGAAAGCTCCTCTTGCAAAAGAAAACTTTTCTTTCCGCTTCATAAAAATCAACATTGACCACGAAGGCGATTTTTTAATTTTTTTTATTTTTCGCTTATTTTTTTTCAGTAAAAACCCGCACCAGTTTCAATACAGTTGGGGCTGATAGAAATCATGACAATAAAAAATTTTTTATTCAATGGAAAATCTTGATATTCGTTGCCCTGCTAAACTTTTTTAAACCATTTCTATTTGAAACCAATTTCACCAAAAAAATTTTTTAACTCATTATAAACTGCTGACTAACTATAATGGCAAAAACGTTTGACAAAGTATGGAGCAATTGCCTGGAAGTGATCAAGGACATTGTAGAATGGCAACATTATAAGACCTGGTTCGAGCCCATTAAACCTGTTGAGTTGAAGAACAACGTGCTGGTGATACAGGTGCCCAGCCAATTTTTTTATGAATACCTGGAAGAGCATTATGTGAACCTGCTGGCAAAAACATTGCGCCGGGTTTTGGGCAAAGAGGCTAGGCTTGAATACAGGATAATGGTAGACAGCGGCAATCAACAAAACAAACCTTTGACTATGGATGTGCCTGCCCATGGCTATAAAACTTATTCGAACAACGAAGTGGATTTTCCCCTTGTTATAAACAACCCCGTCAAGAACCCCTTTGTGATACCGGGATTAAAGAAAATGCAGATCGATGCACAGCTTAACCCCATGTACACATTTGAAGCTTTTATTGAAGGCGACTGCAACCGCGTGGCCCGCCGCGCAGGGAAAACAGTAGCCGAAAAGCCCGGCGCTAATTCCTTTAACCCGCTGGTGGTTTATGGAGGGGTTGGCCTTGGCAAAACACACCTGGCCCAGGCCATTGGGAACGAAGTGAAAAGGTTGCACCCAAATAAAGTGGTGCTGTATGTGAGCTCTGAGAAATTCATCAACCAGTTTATCGACCACAGCAAAAACAATGCAATCAACGACTTTATACATTTTTATCAATTGGTAGATGTGCTGATCATTGATGATGTGCAGTTTTTCAGCAAAGCAGAAAAATCGCAGGATGCTTTTTTTGCGATTTTCAACCACCTGCACCAATCCGGAAAACAATTGGTCCTGTCATCTGACAAGCCGCCGAAAGATCTTGATGGCATGCAGGAAAGGCTGCTGAGCCGCTTCCGCTGGGGGCTGAGCGCCGACCTGCAGGTGCCCGATTATGAAACGCGCATAGATATCCTCGAAAAGAAAATGAAGAACGATGGGCTTGATATGCCGAAAGAAGTAGTAAAATATCTTGCTTATAATATTAATAGCAATGTTCGCGAGCTGGAAGGTGCACTGATATCTCTTTTGGCACAATCTTCGCTGAATAAGCGTGAAATTGATCTGGAGCTGGCCAAAAAAGTGCTAAGAAATTTTGTGAAAACAAGCAGTAAAGAAATCACCATAGAAATCATACAGCGCATGGTTTGCGAGTTTTACGATGTGTCTTACGAGAAACTATTGCAGAAAACGCGCAAAAGAGAAATTGTGCAGGCACGCCAGATTACCATGTACCTCGCCAAGGCATTCACAAAAAATTCGCTCAAAACAATTGGCGAGCATTTCGGTGGCCGCGACCACACCACTGTCATCCATTCCTGTCAAACTGTAAAAGACCTGATGGACACTGACAGCCTTTTCCGAGAAAATGTTACCGAGCTCCAGCAAAAAGTGCAATTAGCAGCCATGTAAAATCTTAAAAAAAAATTTGCCCGCTCATGCCCTGAGCGGGTTTTGTTTTTTCAGCCCGCCTCTGCCCACTGCTCATCATCGTTGCCGCGCCCGCTTGTGCCTTTTGTTCATTTTTCAACTATGCATCTGAAAGTGCAAGGCGCAAAATACCACGTAAGAAAAAATCGGGGCCAATTAGGTACAAAATAAATTAATAGCTATTTTTGCCTCCCTTATAAAAAGAACGGAGAGGTGCCTGAGTGGCCGAAAGGGCCGGTTTGCTAAACCGTTGTACGAGCTTAAACTTGTACCGAGGGTTCGAATCCCTCCCTCTCCGCTGGTTACGATTTAAAAAATACGCCAAGCTGCAGGCCTAGTTGCCTGCAGTTTTTTTATCCAAAATATACCAATTGGTATTATTTAGTATTATATTCGTTCAGCCATGAGTGAAATAGCAACAAAAGCAGAAAGGACCAGGCAATTCATTATTGCAAAAGCTGCCCACATTTTCAACAGAAAAGGTTATGCCGGCACATCGCTCAACGATCTTGTTCAGGCAACCGGGCTGACTAAGGGAAGCATCTATGGCAATTTCCAAAACAAGGACGAGGTTGCACTGGCAGTTTTTGATCACAATCATAAAAAGGTTACCGAACTTATCAAGGAAAAATTGCTGGCAACTGAAAACGCAATTGAACGTTTGTTGGTTTACCCAGGCGTGTATCGCAATTATATTAAAATCCCTTTTTTGCAAGCAGGCTGCCCTATCTTAAATACCGCAACCGAAGCAGATGACACTCACCCTCTTTTAAAAGAAAAAGCTGCCGATGCCCTTTCCCTATGGAAAAGAACAGTTGAAAGTCAAATTAAAAGAGGCATTGCAAGAGGTGAAATAAAAGCCGGCACCAACCCCGCGGAAATAGCCGTTGTTCTAATATCCTTAATTGAAGGCGCATTCATGCAGGCAAAAGTTACAGGCAAGCTCGCTGAAATAAAAATAGCCATGGATTACTTGGAAAAAATAATATTGAACCTGAAATCTTAATTTTTTTAATAATGAATATACCGAGTGGTATATTCTAAAAAACAATATGAAGCCATATAAAGAACCTTTCACTGGGGCAGGATTTCAGGAAGATGATGGCGTTCGCAAAAGAGATAAACCATTATTATATGCAGGGAAAAAACACAACAATCTTCATTGTAGGGGCTGGCGCAATCGGAAAAGCTTTGGCTGCTTTCCTAAAACAGAAGGGAAAAGATATTGTACTTCTCCGCGGCCATATCAATGACAGATCAACATATATCGAGAAAATTGAAGTAGTGCTTAATAATAATGAAATTGTAAGGGAAGATATTCTTGTAAGTACAGTTAAAAATTATTCGGCATTAAACGGCATCATCGTTTTAGCCAATAAATCTTATGGGAATATAGAGCTGTCAGAAAGGCTGAAAAACAAAATCAATGAATCACCTTTGGTCATCTTGCAAAACGGCTTAAATGTTGAACAGCCTTTTTTAGAGAAAAGGTTCCCTCAGATTTATCGGTGCGTAATGTTTGCCACATGCCAGGTTACAGGGGAAAGCAGATTAAAGTTTAAGCCCGTATCGATTTCTCCTATCGGGGTCATTAAAGGCAGTGATAAGAATTTGGCGAGGATTGTAGGGCATTTAAGCAACAGCCACTTTTTGTTCAAGCAAGAAGAACATATTCAGCCCATATTATGGACAAAAGTAATTGTGAACAGCATTTTTAATTCTATCTGCCCTTTGCTGGCAACAGATAATGGAATTTTCTGCCGCAATGAAAAAGCACTGGATATAGCAATGAGAGTGATCAACGAATGTATTGCGATAGCCGCATCACAGGGCATATCATTAAACCCCGATAAAGTATTAAGCAGCCTGCTGCTCATTAGCAGGTCTTCCGATGGCCAGTTAATTTCTACTTATCAGGATCTGCTCAACAAACGAAAGACTGAAATTGGAACATTGAACGTTGCTATTGCCCGCATTGCTGATAAATTAGAGGGAAAAGGGTTAGCAAAAGAAACCAATCTTTTAGGCGAATTAATACAAATCAAATCTGAAATTGCTATGACCATTTAAAAATGCGGCAAGCCAAAAACATTAGGCCTCACCCGAAAACGGCTGGGTTTGCGGTTGCTGCTTCAAATAAGCTTTGCGCACTGCGCTGGCTGTTTTATGCTCGCCAGTGTGGCTCCAGCCAGGCGGCATAATGATGTAAAGCAGTTTGTTCTTAACCCCTGGCGCTTTGGCCACATCTTTAGCCAGGGCAATAATTTCACCGAAATACATATCCCAAAAGCTGTTGGGGTCCATTTTGCGCGTAATGCCGTATTCGACCGGGGCCTCTTTTTTCTCGTCCACAAAAGTGCCGAAAGCCTTGTCCCAAATGTTGAGCAGGTTGCAAAAATTCGTGTCCATATAAACAGGATTGCGTGCATGGTGCACACGATGGTGCGAAGGCGTTAAAATAATTTTGTTCAGGAAGCCAAGCCTCCCGTCTTTCAGCACATTTTCCCCTGCATGAATGAATGCGCCCCATGTTCCATCAATGAACATAATAAAAAACAAAAGCGGCGGGTTAACGCCAAGCAAAATGCAAATAGAGGTGCGGATGACATCTGCATAAGGCCCTTCCAGGATAAAGTGGGCATAAGTAACCGATAGGTTCATGGTTTGCGGGGCGTGGTGCGTGGAATGAAGGCACCACAGCAACCGCACTTTATGAGCAAGGTAATGATACACGAAATGAGAAAGTTCCCAGGCAACATAACCATATATGAGCCAATACCAGGTAAAAGTTGTTTTAATAATGCTGTACTTTTCAAAAAGCCCAATGCAAAAAGCCACTGCAGCAATGGAAATGAACTGCCCGGCAAAGCGGTTGAACACATAAGTAAAGAACTGCACTTTGTAATCGATAACGCGGAATTTTTTATAAATAAGCGCACGGGCAATTTCAATAAGCAACAAAAAAGGGATGATTGGCCCGATGGCATTTTCAATTCCCTGTAAAGTGTGCAAAGAGGCATAATCGCCGGATTTATACATGTCAATCAACGGCCCGATGCCGAGAAAACCAATCAGCTCATCGTGCAATGTGGCAAAGATATTCAGTAGGGCAACCATTATTTTGATTTTCATTTTTTGAACATGACATAAACCGCAGCCAGCAAAAAGCCAAAGCTAAGCAGGTATTTCCATTGAAAAGGTTGCTTAAGGTACAATACAGCAAAAATAGAAAAGACAACCAGGGTAATTGCTTCCTGGGCAATCTTCAGCTGAAAGGCATTAAAGCCATTGGTAAACCCCCAACGGTTAGCGGGCACTGTCAGGCAATATTCCAGGAACGCGATGCCCCAACTGATCAGTATGGCTTTCCACAAGGCAATATCCCTGTGGTTTAGGTGCCAGTACCAGGCAAAGGTCATAAAAACATTTGAAGCGAATAATAACAAAATTGTGCGCATAGCAACCTGTTCAAAGCTTAAATTTAATAAAACATTTTGCAGCGCAACGGCCCAGGAAAATTATTTGCCGAGTTGCGGGAAAAAGAAAAGCCTCCGTTGCAGCAGGGCCGGTTTTATTCATCGCCATGCTCCGGTAAACGATTGTCAGTTCAAATTGCGGAAATCTACCGGCACCAGCCTGCTGACTCCCGGTTCCTGCATGGTTACGCCATAAATCACGTCCACGCTGCTCATCGTCATTTTATTGTGGGTAACGATAATGAACTGTGAGTTTCCACTGAATTCCCTGATCATATTAGTGAACTTGCTCACGTTCGCATCATCCAGGGGCGCATCCACTTCATCCAGGATACAGAATGGCGCGGGTTTGATCAGGTAGATGGCGAACAGCAATGCAGTAGCCGTTAATGTTTTTTCCCCCCCACTTAACTGGGTGATCGAGGAAGGCCGCTTGCCTTTAGGCTTGGCAACGATGTCAATGCCTGTTTCCGCCAGGTCCTCAGGGTTTTCCAGGATCATGTCAGCCGTATCTTCTTCGGTAAACAACGATTTAAAGACGCGCTGAAAATTATCGCGCACTTTGTTGAAAGTATCTAAGAATTGTTTGTTCGCAGTAGATTCTACTTCTTCAATTGTTTGCAGCAGGTTGTCTTTTGCGCTCACGAGATCTGTTTTTTGCTCTATAATAAATTCATAGCGCTTCTTCATTTCCTGGAAAGCTTCGATAGCCGTAGGGTTGATCTCTCCTAAATTCTCCAGGCGCTTTTTCATCCTGTCTGATTTTTCCTGCAGTTCTTCTGCGGAGCTTTCGCTGGCACGAGGCTCGTCAATAATATTGTCCAAATTGATCTTGAACTCCACATGCAGGCGCTCCTTCATTCCTGCAAGCTGCAATTTCAGTTCGTTCAGTTTGTCTTTGATTTCTCCCAGCAAATGCTCCACCTGCTCTTTTTCTTTTACAACATGCCGGAGAGCGCTTTCCTTTTCGCTCAATGTATTGCGCAGGTTATAATATGCCTGGTCTGCTTCGTTCAGTTTTTTCTCTTCGTCATCTTTCCTGCGCATCAGTTCCAGCAATGCTTCTTCTGATGAGCCCAGCAACAGGCGGCTTTCTTCAATGCTCGCATCGGTTTGCAACAGTTGCGAAGCATTTGTGGCCACCTGGCCCCTCAGCTCATTCAACTGGTTATTTTTAAATACCAGTTCCTGTTTCAGGGCGTTTATTTTACTGTGCTGGCGTGTTACCTGCAAATTGAATTCATTATATTTTGCAAATACCGTGTTATAAGCTTCTTCAGCGGATTTATATTCACCTTCGCCAGCATGCATTTTTTCCCGCATTTCGTTAGCCAGGCTCACCAATTGCATCCATTCGTTCCTGGTGCTTTCAATGGAAGACATCGTTTCCTGCAGGCCTTGCTGCAATTCCTGCAAGCGGTTTTGCGAAGCAACCTGTTGGGCATGCAGGTTCTCTGATTTGTTTTGCAACGAGAAAACGAGGTTCGTCAGCTTGCTGATGTCATCCTGCGTTTGCCTGATGGCTTTTTCCTTTAATTGCTCGTTGTAACCGATTACTTCATTGTGCTTCGCCTGGATGGTTGCCTTCAAAGCGTTCGTTACAGCTTCCTGCGCAGAAATATCTTCTCGCAGCCGCTCCAGGTTTTTTGCCCGTCCTATCTTCTTTCCTTCGAACATGCCTATGCTTCCACCGGTGAGCGAATATTTGCCTTTTACATATTTGCCGTGTTTTTCAAGCACGATAGCGCCGTTGCTGTTTTGCAGTGCTTCTTCATTTTCTGCTATAAACACATTGCCCAATAAATTCTCTGCGAGCCTGCGGTATTGTTCGTCCACTTCAATCACATCCATTGCAGGAATGCTGCTTTCAGGCTGATGATAATTTGGCTTTTCATATTCCGAAAACTTATCCAGCAAAAAGAAATTGGCCTTGCCTTTTTTATTATCGTCCAACAAATGGACGGCCTGCAGGCCTTCTTCCAAATTGTTCACCACATAATAATTCAGGTATGGCTCCAGCACATTTTCAACGGCGGCGCGATACGCTTCTTTCACATAAATGATGTCAGAAAGAATAGGCGCCTTGTAGTTCCAGTTTGGGTTTTTATGGAGGAACTTAATGCTGTCGGGATAGCCTTCCATGGAATCGATGAGGCTCTTCAATAAAGCATGTTCGTTTTTCCTGGCATCCAGCTTCCTGTTCTCTTCAGCAAGCTGCTGGCGCAGCTCTTCGAGTTGGGATTGTGTGGCAAAAATTTGTTCTTTCGTATTTTCATGATGTTCCTGCAGTTGTTTCAGGCTGATTTTTTGATTTTCCAGCTCGTGCTCTTTCAATTTTTTTTCTTCTTCCAATTGTTTGACCTGGGTGTCGCGGCTTACGCTTTCATTTTCCAACTGGCCAATCGCATTGCTCATATTCTGGATAGTGGTATCGGCAACCGCAATTTTCTTTTCTGCCTCAAACTGGTTGCGGTGCATTTGGGCGTTCTCGGCACGCAGCCCTTCAATATAAACTTTCTTCTCGTCAAATACCTTTCGGCTATCGTCCACAGCCGCTTTCAGCGATTGCAATTGATCTTCCAGGCCAGCCAGTTTCTGTTCTTCTTCTCCGCTGTGCTGTTGTGTGAAGGCAATGCTTTCATCCAAGCCCTTTAACTGGCTTTCGCTTTTTTGCAAAAACTCTTTTAAGCTTTGTTGTTTTTCTTTCAAAAAATTCAGCCGCTGTGATGCCAGGTTTTTTTCATTTTCTTTTCCGCGGAGCTGTTGCACAAGGTCATTAAAAGCATGCTGCATGGCCTGCAGGGCTTTTTCATTTTCTATGAAGCCAAGCTTTTCCTTTTCGATAGCAGCTTCTTCATTGGCAATCTTCGCTTCCAGCTCAATGCGTTTGTTCGTCTCCGCATCGGATTGCTCATTCAGCTCTTTATAGGAAAGGTTAAAGCCTTCCAGTGCAGCCTTAGCCAGTTCAACGCTCAGCTCGCGGTATTCTTTCTTGATCTCGTAATATTTTTCTGCTTTCTTAGCCTGGTTTTCTAATGTTTTAAGCTGGTTGTTGATCTCAAACAGCAAATCTTCAATACGCGCCAGGTCCTGTTCCGTTGCGTCCAGTTTTTGCTTAGCTTCCTTTTTGCGGGTTTTATAAATGGTGATCCCTGCTGCCTGCTCCAGCATTCGGCGGCGGCTATTGTCTTTGTCCTTAATGATATCATCTACCATTCCCAGCTCAATAATGGCATAGCTGTCAGTAGTAATGCCGGTATCGAGAAAAAGGTTCTGGATATCTTTCAGCCTGCAGGAAACATCGTTCAGCCGGTATTCGCTTTCCCCGCTTTTGTAAAATTTACGGGTGACCGTAACCGTGCTGAATTCTGTTGGCAACAGGTTGCGCGTATTTTCAAAAGTGAGGCTCACCTCGGCAAGGCCGCTGGCAGAGCGGTTTTTGGAGCCATTGAATACCAGGCTATCGAGGTTTTCGGAACGCAGGTGGCTGATCTTTTGTTCGCCGATCACCCAGCGAATGCTATCAATGATATTGCTCTTTCCGCAGCCATTAGGGCCAATAATGCCGGTAACGCCCTCATCAAAATGAATATGGGTCTTGTCTGCGAAGCTCTTAAAACCTTTGATGTCTAAACTTTTTAATCGCACAATTTCAAATTTTAGTCAACAACAAACTTATAGTAAAAAGGTTAAACCGATTTTGGCCTGTTGATAAATGGTGGATAGAAAAAAAGCTCTTTTTTTCGGGAAATGACATGCAAAATTTTAGCCGGATTTGCCTATAGATTTGCTAATATGCCAGGCAGGTATTGTATCATGCCAGGGGAACGCTCACAATAAAGTGCGGCTGATAACATCATCGGGAGGTTCGGGGGTGAAAAGTTTGCCATGAGTGCCAGAATTCCTGGTAGCTTTGAACCGGCTTCAGTTTTTGACCCTTCAAAATGCCATCAATGCATTCGCCATTCATATTCCACGATGAATGTGTGTTTTGATCCTGAAAAATTTCTGCATTGATATTGTTGTTGAACACAAGCGTTTGGCCGTTTACATTCCTGTTCCATGCATGGAAAGAAGCAGTATCTTTTTCAAGAACAATAACGATTGGCAGGCCATGCAAAGAGTCCTGGATCATTTTTTCGCTTGCCAGCCTGTTCCAGTCGTAAGCTTTTGCATATTGCCTGTGAACAACACCAACCACCCACGATTTCATTTTCCATGATGCAGAATCTCTTTTCTCCAGGCTGCTTTTTAATGTCCCCTTATCATATCCTGCAAGATCATCATATTCTTTTTTAAATAAAGTATCGGGCTGAAGGATCAGCGATCCGGGATGTTCCCTCAGCCAGGCCCCTAACCTTGCCTGTTCGGATGGGATTTCCATCAGTGCGCTTCCTTTCAGCGGCCCTGCAATGGCAATGCCTGTTGCCTGCCTCCACCAGCTCTTAGTTGTACTGTCTTCGAACATGGCATTAAAGTGATCCATGCCAACCAGCCTGAACGGCTCATTTTCGCCATTTACCATCGGGCTAAAAACCCTGCCGGTCCTGCAAACCGTGCAATAGGTGATCATGACAGGGGCATTGCCGATGGTATCCCGCACCTGGTGATGGTAGCCGATGACCTGAACCGGATAAGCTTTTGCGTTGCCATTTATTTCAACACCGATTACTAACTTGTTGGTGTCAATAAGGCTGCTTGCCGCGTTGGCAAAATTTTTATTTTCCGGTTGATAAAATATTTTATCAGCTACAAACCTGAAATTGAACAGGTAAAAAATGATGCCATACAAAACGGTAACAAGCAGTAATATAATTTTCTGCCACTTTTTCCCATGCCAAATTGTTCTGATATACGGGTAGAGGATGAGCGCCAAACATAACCACCTTATCCATGCAATACTTTTATTTAACTGGTATGCGACATCAATCGTGTTCGATCGCTGGCTTCCCGGAAAGGGCATAATAAAATAAACGCGCAGCATTTCTGCAGCAAACAAAATCAAAATACCGAGAAGCAATACAAATCGTTTCATAGATAGACAAACAATTTGAAAATAAAAAAGGTTTGAAAATACAACTACTGTGTTAATAAATCAGCACCTCCTGCTCGAACTTGGAGTTTCTTTTGCCAAAAAAAATATCAGCAAGCAAGATTATGCCAACAAGGAAACTAAAAATATAAATCGCCAGCGCAAGCAAGCCTTCTGTTTTATAGCGAATGGCAAAAAATATACTCAGGCCTCCTACCAAAAAATTGGCTACCGCAAAAAAACTGTAAATAAATTTCCGCCGGAATTTAATGGTGTTAAAACGTACGACCAGGCCCACAACCCCAAGCAGGCAAAAAAATGCACAGAGGATAGACATGACGGGCACAAAATAATTTTCACTAACTGCACTTACGGGGTTGAGAATTTTAAAAGCCACGGCCAGCCCTGCAACAACAATAACCACCGACCCCAAAACATTCCTATAATATTGCCTGTTAATCCTCATTCAAATGAATTGATAATGTCATAATTCTTTTCAAGTTTAAAATTATGCTTTTTCCTGCAAAAAAATATTTACCTGAACAATTACATACCATTATTCCCTATTCACTCCCTCCGGGACTCAATCAATTCCCTTTAGAAATTAACTGTATATTTATTTCATTTATCGAGCTTTTACCTGATGCGGAAATTTTTGAAATCGTTGTTGGGCAAGCCCATTGCATGGCTGGCTGAAAGGGTTTCTTCTTCACCAAAAAAAGAAAATGTGTCCCGTTCGCTTAGCCGCTTATTGCAAAGAACAGGTTCCGGTAAAAAAAATAAAGGCTCATTGAAACTACTCGACATCAACCAGGATAAGATCATTATCCTTTCAGACCAGCACAAGGGCACGCGAGATGGTGCCGATGATTTTAAAAGTTCAGAAATAAATTATTTGGCAGCGCTTGAACATTACTACGATAGCGGATACCAGTTTGTGAACCTTGGAGACTGTGAAGAACTTTGGAAAAATGCCCCACAAAAAGTGATGGCCTGCAACCAGGCCTGTTTTGCTGCTGAAAAAAAATTTGAAAACAAGAATCGTTATTACCGTGTTTATGGCAATCACGACCTGGAATGGAAATACAAACTGCAACAGGATATTTTTTTAAAACCGGTATTTGGCAGTAAGCTAAAAATATATGAGGGCATATTGTTCAAAACCAGCTATAACAATGAAGCATACTATATTTTTATGGCACACGGCCACCAGGGCGACCAGCGCAGCGATGGAAACCCTTTAAGCGCCTGGATAGTTGCAAACATCTGGACACCCATACAACGTTACCTGCAAATCAGCATCAACACGCCAGCAACATCTTTTGCCCTGACTGACAAACACAACATCATAATGCACGACTGGTCATCTGCTCAAAATAACCTGATTTTTATTTCGGGACACACGCACAAACCTGTGTTCGCATCGCTCGACCATATTGACAGGCTTACTAAACAATTGCAACAGGCACAGAAAAACAATAATCAATCGGAAATTGATTCCATTCAGCACGAATTGGAAAAAAGAAAAAAAGAATATGAAGGAAAGCAGGAGGTCATAACAAATGTGAAGCCATGTTATTTCAACACAGGCTGCTGCTGTTTCAATGATGGCGATATTACAGGGATTGAAATTGCTGATGGGAACATCCGGTTAATAAAATGGCGCCTTGAAAATAATGTACCCAAGCATATAGTGCTTGAACAGGCTGAGCTTAGTTATATTTTTGAAAAATTAGGATAGTGCCCGGAGCCCGAAAACAACAAGTTACAAAGAACATTGATGAGCTATAGCGCCCTGCACATTTTTTGATTTACACGAAGTCATCTGCTTCACGATAAGCTTTTATCAATGCCAGCTCTCCATCTTTTCCCGGCTTTGCATTGCCGTGCTCCATCCCCAGTATTCCTTTGAAGCCTTTGTCGTAAATATGCTTAAATATATTTTTATAATCCATCTCGCCGGTACCGGGTTCATTCCTGCCCGGGTTATTACCGATCTGGAAATAAGCAACTTCATCATAGGCCCAATCGATGTGCCTGATCAGGTTGCCACAATTCCTTTGGATATGGTACATATCGAAAAGAATTTTGCAGGAAGGGCTGTTCACTGCTTTACAAATAGCAAAAGCCTGGTCGGCTGTGCGAAGGAAGAGGTCAGGGTTATCGCTTAATGGCTCCAGCACCATTACGATACCATGTGGCTCCAGTATTTCAACACCTTTTCGCAATGCAAGGATAACATTTGCCGCCTGGATGCCTTCAGGCAAATTCCTTTCAAAATCACCGGGGACAACAGTAGCTAATTTGCCACCGCAACGTTTGGAAGCTTCCACTGCGCCACGACAGCCTTTCAAAAAAACCTCTACATGCCCGGGTTTGCCCGCAGCCAAAGTATTTTCATCATTGCCGCCTTTGTCGAGCACAAAAACACCCATGCCCATACCGAGCTTTGCGAGCGTGTCGCCAATTTTTTGTTGTTGCTCAGGGCTTCTCCCCATCAGGCCATTGTCTTCGATGGCCCTAAAACCCTGCTCATAAGCAAATTTTATCTGCTCAATAAAATCATTGCCTGCATGGTTTTTGAACATGCCATCGTGCGTAGCATAGTTCAAATGAAAGGGCTGACCGGCATTAGGCTCTTTGGGGCCATTACCGGCCCTGGCAATGCCTGATGCCAATAAAGAAGCGCTCCCCATCAATGAAGACTGAATGAATTTTTTGCGTTGCATGCGATGAAAGGTTTGAGGGATAAAGATATTGGAATAATCCAAATACTCTTCAAACATTGATCTTAAAAAAAAGAGCCAAATTTAAATTCATGTTCTTACATTAGTCTTGCACCTGTCCATTGTTCACGCTAATGCGCAAGCCCAAACCATATAACATTCCTGATGAGCACATCATTAAAGTGCCCCGCTTTAAAGAAGAAGCGGGGTTTTATGCTTCAGCAAAAAGTTCTGCCCTGATGAGCCGCATCCTGGCAAAAAACAATAAAGCCGATGTAATGCTGCGCAAAGCTTTGTGGCACCACGGCTACAGGTATAGGGCCTACTCAAAAAAACTGGTCGGCAATCCTGACATCATTTTTCCAAAATACAGGATTGCCATATTTGTTGACGGTGATTTTTGGCATGGTTATGACTGGGAACAAAAAAAGAAAAAAATCAGCACCAACAAAAACTACTGGATCCCTAAAATTGAAAGGAATATGCAGCGCGACCTGGAAGTGACACAAACCCTGATCAGCCAGGGATGGCGGGTAATCCGTTTTTGGGAGCATGAAGTCAAAAAAAGTTTCGAAGGCTGCGTTGGCGAAGCCCTTGTTGCGCTGAAAAGCATTGTTTGAAAAACGAAACCGAAAAGTGATGCATTAGGGGGCTATCCGCTAAAACATCCTTTTCATTTGTTACCTGATATTATTGAATACTTACCTTTACGCCTCATTGGACATAAACATGCAGAGAATTTATTTCGATAATGCAGCGACCACGGCACTTGATCCGCAGGTGCTCGAAGCAATGATGCCATACCTTACTGAAAAGTATGGCAACCCTTCTTCTATTTATTCATACGGCCGAGAGTCAAGGCTGGCAATTGAAACTGCCCGCAAAACCGTTGCTAAAATCCTGAATGCGCATCCCGCCGAAATTTTCTTCACTTCCGGCGGAACAGAAAGCTCGAATACGGCTATTACTGCAAGTGTGCGTGATTTAGGATGCAGGCACATCATTTCTTCGCCTATTGAACACCATGCAACCCTTCACACCATCGAACACTTGCACAAAACAGGCGAAGCAGCATTAAGCTATGTAAAATTATTGCCCAACGGGCACGTTGACCTGAAAGACCTTGAAGAATTGTTGGCGGCAAGCGAAGAAAAGTGCCTGGTAACATTGATGCACGCGAATAATGAAATTGGCAATATGCTCGATTTGAATGAAGCAGGGAGCTTATGCAAAAAATACAGCGCCATTTTTCATTCCGATACGGTGCAGACAGTAGGCCATTTCCCTTTCGACCTCCGAAATACCCCGGTGCATTTTATAACCGGTGCAGGACATAAATTCCATGGGCCAAAAGGCATTGGCATTTTGTACATCAATGAAAACATAAAAATCAACCCGTTTATACAAGGTGGTTCGCAGGAGCGCAACATGCGGGCCGGCACAGAAAATTTATATGGGATTGTTGGTTTTGCAAAAGCATTAGAACTGGCAACGGAGAATTACCAAAAGGAGAGCGCATACATCAACGAGATCCGGATGTACATGGTTCAGCAATTGAAACAACAGGTGAAAAATGTAGAGTTCAACGGCGATGTTACGGGAAAAAGCCTGTACACGGTATTGAATGTGGGGCTTCCCAAAACGGAAAAATCAGAAATGATCCTCTTCAATCTTGACATCAATAATATTTGTGCCTCAGGCGGTAGCGCATGTACCAGCGGGGCCGACCAGGGATCGCATGTTATTCGTGCTGTAAAAAACAATCCCAACCAGATCTCAATCCGCTTTTCATTCAGCAAGCACAATACAAAAAAAGAAGTAGATGAGGTAGTTGATAAGTTGAAAGGGCTGATTTAATTGATTTTTTTTATAATGAATTAAGCTTCGTGCTACTACCAGGCACCGTTGTCGCTCACTTCATCTGATGGTTATTCCATTCAGCAATTCCCCGAATTATGGATACGATGGGATTGGGCCATTCGCTGTTTTTAAAATTTGCCATTAAGCAATCGGGCCAGTTAAACCACAAAACCCGCCCAAAGCCCAAACAACCATAGTCATTAAAAATAAAAATCTCATTAACTTCCCATAAATGTTTTGTTATGCTTAAACAAATGTTGCTGCTTTCAACTGTTTGCATTCTTTCATTCCATAGCTCATTTGCAAATAATTTTTCTGACACAGTTCATCATCCTTCATGGAGCTACCAGTCGAATATTTATGAAGTAAACCTTAGGCAATATACCACTGAGGGAACGTTTAAGGCATTTGAAAAGTCATTGCCAAGATTAAAAAAAATGGGCGTGGAAATCTTATGGTTCATGCCCATTACCCCAATAGGCATCATTGGCAGGAAAAGCTCTGAATCAGATATGGGAAGCTATTATTCTGTAAAAAATTATTATTCCGTTGACCCTGGCTATGGATCCATGGAAGATTTTATTGCATTGGTAAAGCATGCGCATGCCATGGGCTTTAAAGTAATTACCGATTGGGTGCCCAACCATACAGCCCCTGATAATCCATGGATCAACAAGCATCCGGATTTCTATAAAAAAGACAGCTTGGGAAACCCTGCTATTCCATTCGACTGGACAGATACGCGCCAATTGAATTATGACAACCCCGAACTGCGCGACACCATGATCGCTGCCATGAAGTTCTGGATTAACAAAACGAACATAGATGGCTTCCGCTGTGATGTGGCCTGGAATGTTCCGGATGATTTCTGGAAACAATGCATTTCGGCATTGCACAAAATGAAAGATGTGTTCATGCTGGCTGAAGGAGAAAGACCGGGCCTGCACATTGCAGGTTTTGATGAAACCTATCCGTGGAGCGTAATGAATATTGCCTACGGCATTTATTCAGGCAAAACCACCCTGGGGCAATTGGATTCGGTAATAGATCATAACAGCCATATATACCCGAAAAATTCTTTCAGGTTATATTTTACCACCAACCACGATGAGAACAGTTGGAACGGAACAGAATTTGAGCGATTTGAAAAAGGGTACCAAGCTTTTGCAGTTTGGGCCTTCACAATGGGAAACAGCGTGCCGCTTATTTATAGCGGGCAGGAAGAGCCCAATAAAAATCGCCTGAAATTTTTTGTGAAAGACCCTATTGCCTGGAAAAATTATGCTTTGGCTCCTTTCTATCGAACGCTGTGCAAGCTCCGTAGAAAGAATATCGCGCTATCCGCAGATGCGGCTTTCAAAAAAATAAATGCCGGCAATGAAGAAGCGGTGTATGCTTATGCCCGTGAAAAAGGAGGGCATAAAATTTTGGTGGTGCTCAACCTCTCTGGACAAGAACAAACCATATCTTTTAAAAACACTTCGCTGGCAGGCAACCCATTGAATGTTTTTATGCATGTGCATGAAAAAATAAATAGCCGGGCTCATTTCAACATGCCGCCCTGGGGATATGCAGTATATGACTACAATGCCAAATAATTTCCTGGCCTGCACACTCCTCAGTGTTTCATTGAATGAATTTTAACAGCGCATTATTGCAGTTGCCGTAATTTTATAAAAAGATTTTGACATGACAGGCAGATGGGAAATTGCATTTGGCACAACAAATAAAAAAGAATACAGTGAAGGTAAGCTGACAGTGCTTGCCGGAGATGTAGGAGGCACCAAAACAAACCTTGCTGTTTTTGAGCTGGCCGAAGGAAAACTGGAAAAGCGGGCTGAAACAACGTATCATTCCGCCCAATTCATCTCTTTAACTGATATCATCAAGCGCTTTCTTGCTGAAAATAACCTCCAGAAGCCAGACCGCATTTGCGCAGGCGTTGCCGGGCCGACGATCAGGGGCGTGGCAAAAATCACTAACCTTTCATGGAGCATTGATTCAAAAAATATCCAACAGGAAACCGGTGTTGAAAAAGTGCATTTGCTGAATGACCTTGAAGCAACGGCTTATGGTTTGGCGGGCCTTACAGAAAACGATTTTATTTTACTTAATGAGGGAGATGCCGAAGCGAAAGGGAATATAGCCATCATTGCACCTGGCACGGGTTTGGGCGAAGCGGGCCTCTATTGGGATGGAGCGGCATATTATCCATTCCCGACAGAAGGCGGGCATTGCGATTTTTGCCCACGCACGGATCAGGATATTGAGCTGTTTCGTTATCTCCAAAAAAAATATGGCGTGGTCAGTTGGGAAAAAGTCGTAGCAGGCCCGGGCATTCATGATATATACTCATTTTTGCGCATTTCAGGAAAAACGGATGAACCTTCATGGCTTTCGGATGCGCTCAGAAAAGACGACCCTTCAGCAGTGATCAGCCATGCGGCGGTGAACAATACAGATGCTGTTTGTTCGGAAACGATGGGGCTTTTTGTTCGTTACCTTGCCCGCGAATCATCTAACCTTGTGCTGAAAATGAAAGCGACCGGCGGGTTGTTCCTCGGTGGCGGCATACCCCCTAAAATAGCAACCCTGTTACAGAAAGAAAGTTTTTATGCCAGCTATCTTGATTGCGACCGCATGCAACATTTATTAAAGCAAGCCCCCATCCGCATTATAAAGAATGAAAATACGGCATTGATCGGGGCCGCATGGTACGGTGCGTTTGGAGAACTGTGAGTTGAGCATGAGCAGCGAAACCATTTTTAGTTATGCAACGCCCGTTCATATTTTTACCCTTATGCCCTGAAAGAGTTTGCCCCCTCTTTTGTCATGCTGAGCCAGGGTCGATTTTATTGAACAGCAATGTCATTATTCGATTATTCCGAGCAATGGGGCCAATGATTCATCATTAAGCACATAAGCTGCTGCTTCCTTCACTTGCACACAATCGGAATTCAATGCAATTCCTTTGCCAGAACATTTCAGCAGGCAAACGTCATTGAGCCCGTCCCCCACTGCTATCGCATTTTTGATGTTGATGCCAAAATTAGATAACACATATAGCAGCATATTCAGTTTGCAATAGTCATGTTCGCACATGCTATGTGGCTGCCTTGATAGCTGGTGAGGAATGTTTACCTCGCCAGTCACAATGCTTTTTTTGAATCGCAGCTCGTTTGCCAGAGAAAAATCAAGGCCAATCATATTTTTTATATGGTTGGTGATGCAATGGTAGCTGTCGCTGATGATTCCGCAGAGGTATCCACGCAATTTCAGTTCTTTTATTACATGCACTGCATCGCCAATAACAGGGATAGATTCCACCACCTGGATCAATTCATAAAACGCTCTTCCTTCGAGCAAATGTGCAATTCTTTTTGTTTTTGTGTACGAATTATCTTCCGATTGAATAATTGCCTGTAATTGTGCTTTAAAACCAAATTTTTCCGCTGCAGTATGAATAAAGCTCCCGCGCAATAATGTGTTGTCCATGTCGAATACGACCAATTTCTCAGGCTTAGCCTGCGCCATCGTTCTAACCTTATCCAATTCCTGTTGCACCCTTTTGCTTTGTGCAGGTTCATGATGGTGCTTTATAAAACCCAGGTTCTTTACCCTTTTGAAAATGGCATTCGCTACCTGCCTGGCCATCTTGCCAAGCGCCTGTAAAGGTTGCATATCGTTATCTATCTGCCCAATGCACACTTCGCAAATACGGGCGTGCGCAATATCCATATCGATAAGAAGGCCTATATCAACACCATAATCATTTTCAAATTCGACTTTTTCAAAAAATGATTTTTTCCCGGCAATCATGCCGCTTAAAGGCTGTTTAAACTGTAATAGATGAGGAAAGAAAAATTCCAGTAAGGGTTTTACAAGGATTTCTGTTACTCTTCCAGCCTGCCTCTCAAAATACGATTTCACAAAATCTGCTTCGCCCTTAATGAGGGGAGCTGCAAGCTTGTCAACAATATCATGAGTATAATTGGGAATATCAGCGTCAAGGAAAACAATAATCTCATTTATAGCCATCATCATCCCTTCCTGCATGGAACGGCCTTTTCCAAGTTCTGTGCTGGTAATAATCTTTACATTCTCCTTTTTTGCTTCATTAACTGTATTGTCAGCAGACTGATCGTCAACAACAATAATTTCAGATACAAAATTGCTGCGCCTTGCCGCCTGAATTACCTTGCGGATCGTTTTCCCCTCATTTAGTGCGGGAATGACAACTGAAATCATGAGCAATCGTTTTATAGTTTTGAAGAAACAATTTCTGCAACGCGCTATCCACCTCAACAAGTCAAACTTCAGGCCATTTTATTCATGCTTGCTTTTGTTGGCCATAGTAAGTGCTGAAATAATAGAAGTTTAATGAGAACCTCTTTCAAAAACATGGTTTCACCTCAAAGCAAGAAAACGAAGATTGGCTTTTCTAACCATTCGCTGTGCTTACATATCCATTTGATCTATAAATGAAGCATGTTGTGTTTTGAGGGGCGCCATCATTTCAAAAACATACAAACTTCCCGATTGTTGCAAAGTTACGCTACAATTGGCCACGGTACATTTTAAACCTTCTGCAACTACCCTCCCAGCATACCCTGTGGGTTCGCATGATAACAGCAGGCGTTTTCTTTTGAGTGTATGAATAAGGGTCAATCAATTTAGAAGTTTTTTAAAAATTTGAAACAACCGACAGGCTTAACCTTTTCCAAAACTCATACAGGGTTACCTGGTTTATTATTAATTACAGGCTTTGGAAAAGTTGAACCACTGTTATATGAAATTCTTGAAATCATTTTTAGACAGCTTTTTTTTAAGCAACCATTTTGGAAGAAATAAGCCCTGCATGGGAGCAAGCATAGGTGTTGTATGATTGGTTGAGGGAAAAGCCTTGTTGTCGGGAAACACCTGGCTAATACTGTTTCTCCGGTCATTCCAGATAACTTTTTACAGAAGCCTTCCGTCAAATGAAGAACGGTTTTTTCAATTGGAAGAAAACATTAAATTTTGTATGCTTAAAACAACAATTATGAGGAAACATTTATGGCTGATGATATTGTTGCCGCTAACACTGGGCTCATGTCGGCATTTTTGGGGCAGGCATGTACATGGCAATGGCCATATCAGGACAGAAGAACATGCCGTTTCTGATTTCACTGAGCTGGAAGTGTCGAGCACCATCAATGTGCATGTCATGCAGGGCGACCTGAAGCCAATTACAATTGAGGCGGATGAAAACCTTCTTCAATATATTGAAGTCAGGCAGGATGGCGACAGGCTTGTCATCCGCAACAAACCAGGCTATAACCTCGAGAGCAGCGATGGGATGAGCATCACCGTTAGCGCCCCATTGTTCAGGAAGATAAGCGTGTCAGGTGCAGGGGATATTGTTGGCGAAAACAAAGTTACAGGCACCGATAAGCTGGAATTGGACCTGAGCGGGGCAGGCAACATCAGGATGGATGTGGATGTGCCCAAATTGTCAGCCGATATTTCAGGCGTGGGCTCCATGTATCTTAAAGGGCAAACAAAAGAGGTGGAGCTTTCCATCAGCGGCGTGGGAAGCGTGAATAAAGAATAGCTGGAAAGACGGGCAACCCTTGGCCATGCTGCATGGGCTTGCCTTTATTTATTGAGAAATGTTTTATTCAAGAATAATAGTTTTGCTAGGATCATAATAAGGAGCATCCATACTTACAATAATCGCTTCACTGCCTTTTACTATGTATTTGTGAGGTATCCCAGCGGGGATGGAAATCATATCTCCCTTACGCAGTATCATTTTTTTGCCATTAATTTCGGCGAGAATAACACCTTTTATCACCAATATGGTGTGGTCTGCATCCGGATGCTTATGCAGCTTTCCCGTTCCCTTCATTTTCACCACGTTGATCCTAAGGAGTCCTGTTTTTTTAAACGTCCATAAAGAATTAGACGTATCGGATTTAATTGTTTTGAAAATATTTTTGACCGGGGGAAGGTTATCCTGGGAAAAAGTAGCATTAGAATAGATAAGCAGGAAAACTATACATGAAACAATGGAATATTCTTTTCTCATATTCGATTTAGTTAGGGTTGCCAAGGTAATTAAACCCTGGAATTGAAAAGAAAAAATAATATAGACATTATTGCCAATTAAAAATCCACATACCTCACCTTTATCATGATGTCCCTGTTCCTGCCTTTGTCATCAGTACATGAAATTTTTGAAGGGCCTTCGGTTGGAATAAAGAATTGTTTGGCCTTGGCATCTGAGGCCCTGTAAAATTTGTTATTGATGTACCAATAAACTTTGTTCACATCATTCCCTGTATTACAGGTTAGCTGTAGCGGCTCCGGGTTTTTTCTGCTTACCAGGTATTCATTTCCGTTAGATGGCGAAGTGATAACAGGCCTCCCTTCCACAAATATCTTTTCACAGCTGGGATTGTGCATCGGTATTTTTTGATAGGCAATACCATTTTCTTCAAAATAATACTGCATTTCAGGAGCAATAATCTTGTACAGCTTTTTCTTATAACCGCTTTCGGGCAGGCACATTTTGCAGTAAGAGATTTTCTCATCGGGCGAAACAGCAATCTCCTGCATGTTGTCGCATTTTTTTGATGGCGACACCATAGGGATAAAATAATCTGTTACGATATTTGTGCAAAAATCATTAGGCACCATACCGGTTTCGGAGCAAACAATCCGGGTGTCGCAATCTTCCGGTTGCATAAACCACGCTTCATCGGCATCATAGTCAATGGTATTAAAAATTTTGAAAAGCAAGGGCGTAGCAATATTAGCGCCGCTTAGTTCCGGAACGCCAACTGCTGAAAAATTTCCTGCCCAAACGCCCACCGTATAATGTTTGTTATAGCCAATGCTCCATGCGTCCCTGCGGCCATAAGAAGTGCCGGTTTTCCATGCAATTTTAGGAAGGTGAGCCGTGCTTTCCCAGTTCAATGGGAAATCGGGCCGGTTCACTTTCGACAATATTTCATTGATCATAAATGTCGCTGCCGTGGAAAGCACCTGCATTTTTTTCTGACCAGTATCTGATTGCGTGAAAACAGGCCTGAGGTACATGCCATTGCTCGCAAAAATAGAATACATGCCGGTAAGTTCTTCGAGCGTTGCACCGCAACCCCCGAGTATCATGGATAGCCCAAGTTTTTCCTGGTCTTTTTTTATTTGTTGAAAATCGCATCGGGCAAGGGTTTGGATCAGCTTGTCCTTGCCTAGCGCATTTAGGCTCTTCACTGCAGGGATGTTCAGTGAATGTTCCAAGGCCGTTTCCATAGTTACATAACCATTGAATTTTTTATCATAGTTCTCCGGCGCGTAACCATTATAGTTAACAGCCACATCAGCAATAACCATTTTGGGAGTTAGCAAACCTGCATCAATGCAAAGCCCATACATCAGTGGTTTTAATGTGCTTCCCGGCTGGCGGGTCGCAGCGGCGCCATTCACCTGGCCTCCGTCACTGGTGTCATTGAAATTAGCAGAACCTATATAAGTTATTATTTTGTGGCTGCTGTTGTCTATAACCACCACTGCAGCGTTATGGATATTTTTCAATTTCAGTGAAGCGGTATATTGTTTTACCAGGTCTTCAATTTTAAGCTGTGTGTTAAGCTGAATATTGGTCTTTACGATATCCGTGCTTCTTTTTTTTAATTTATTGGCCAGATGCGGTATATAAGAAGGCACAGTTCCTCTTGTTGCTGTTAACGGTTCAGTTAACGCATCCTGGATTTCTTTTTCGGAAAAAACATGGCTTGTTGCAAATCTTCGAAGCCATTTGTTTCTTTCCAGGACAATTACCGCATTATTTTTCCCGATGACCAATGAGGAGGGCCTGTTTGGTATAATGGCAAGCGCGGTGATTTCTGCCAATGACAAATGATCCGGGTTTTTGTTGAAATATAAAATGGAAGCGGCTTTTACGCCTTGTATGTTTCCGCCGTAAGGAACAAGGTTCAGGTACAGTTGCAGGATTTCGTCTTTGCTGTATTTAATTTCCAGTTGCAATGCCCTGAACATTTCAACAAATTTGTTGAAATAAGTGCGCCGTTTCGGCTCAAGCGCCCTTGCCACCTGCATGGTAATAGTGGAAGCGCCTGAAACCCTTTTAAAACGAAAGATATTCCTGGCCAGCGCTTTTACTAAAGCTAACGGGTTTATGCCAGGGTGATAATAAAAATATTTATCCTCTTTTGCAATAATGGTCTTGCGCAGCAAAGGGGAAATTTCGTTGAGCTCGGTTTTCATCCTCCACTGCTGGTCACTGGTAAGAAAAGCATGGATCACTTCACTTTTATTATCAGTGATAATAGTTGAGTATTCAATCTTATCAGGCAACGGAAATATCCAGTTCAACAAAAAGAAAAGAACGATCGCAACAGCTATGGCAATCAGGAATTTTTTGAGAAAAACTGCTTTATTTTTTCTTATAGTAAGCATAGTCTGCATGCAACGGTTCAGATCCGAAGCATTCGGGTTAGCAAATTAACAAATTCTTATCCTGTCATTTTGCGAATTTGTTTTTGCCCTGATGTAATTTTTCTTGTTACAACATCTACTGAACTGTTATGCATTCGCCAACCCGACCTCCGTAGCTTCATTGGCCAAAACTATATTTATTATCCCCGGCGCAAAACCAGCCTGAGGTTATTTTATTTGCTTTTTTGTACTTTAACATCGTTTTTCAAACCAACAAACACCATTCTTTCAATCCTGACCATTATTATGCGCATGAGATCCTATTGCTTTTTCCTAATGACTGTAGGGATTACTTTTTTATTTTCCTGCAACCGCAACACGGTTAACCTTGATTACACCAATGCCAAAGACGAAGTGGAACAATTGCAGAACCTGACATTCAGGTTTAGCAAACCATTGGTAAAAGATTCTTTATTGGATCAGTGGGACTCTACTGAATACATTTCCTTTGAACCTAAAATTCAGGGGCGCTTCCGCTGGGAGCATCCTGATGAATTGGTTTTTTCTCCTTCAAAGCCTTTGCAGCCTGCCACTACTTTTAAAGCAAAATTCAATGCCGACCTTTTGCAATATGTGAAATATGCAAAGATCACTAATGCAGACAATGTCAGTTTTCATACAGCAAATCTCGCATTGGAAAATATCAATGCCAGTTGGGTGCTGCAGGATGAAAGCAGCAGCACGGCATTGCCACAACTTGACCTGATGTTCAATTATCCAGTCAATCCCAATTCATTAAAAGATAAATTGCAGTTGGCTATTGCCGGGCAGCCGGTGAGCTACAACATGCAGACTTTATCTGCTTCCAACAAAATTTCTTTGCGCCTGCTTAACCTGAAAATGCAGGATGAGGATTATGAAGCAAGTGTGAGCATTGATAAAGGCCTTGTTCCCGAAGGCGGTATAAATGGCATGAACAAAAAAACAGAAACAAAAGCTGTGATTTCATCGCCTTTTGTGCTGCACATTAATGATGTTGCCACTGACAATGACGGCTCAATAACAGTTACCACCAGCCAGCAGGTGGTTTCACCAAATATAGCTTCTTTTATTTCTATCACTCCATCTGTAAAATTTACCGTTGAAGCGCAGGATGATGGTTTCATTATCCACAGCGACCGCTTTGACGTGTCCAAATCATATCAGCTGTCCATAACAAAAGGTTTGAAAGGCAGGATCGGTGGCTTATTGAAAGAAGATTATAATGGCAGTATCGCATTTGGGCAATTAGAGCCCTCCATAAGTTTTGCCAGCAACAAGGGCATTTACCTTTCCCAAAAAGGTGAAAAAAACATGGAAGTGAAGATTACCAATGTAGAAAAAGTAAAATTAGTGGTATCAAAAATTTATGAAAACAACTTGCTTGATGCCCAGAGAAATGGCTATTATCCCAGCGAAACCAATAACGATCATGCTGAAGAAAATTACGATTATGGAAATTATAGCGATGCTACTGTAGGGGACATCATTTATCAGCAGGAAATTGAAACGCAAACGCTGCCAAAATTTGGCAACAGCAGGTTGCTTCATTTTAATATAGATGATAAACTTCCGGATTTTAAGGGCATTTATCATATCATGCTCCGTTCCACTAAAGACAACTGGGTACGCGACAGCCGGTTCATTTCATTGTCTGATATCGGCCTTATTGCTAAAGAAGGCAACGAAAAAATTTTAGTGTTCGCCAATTCAATAAGAAACACAACTGCCATAGCGGGGGTAAATATTACCGCTTATGGCGCCAATAACCAATTGCTTGGCATGGGTGCTACAAATGCAAATGGTGTAGCTGAGATTGCTTATATGCGAAAAGAATTTACCGGCTTTAAGCCGGCGATGATCATTGCAAAAACGGCTAATGATTTCAACTATCTCCCATTCAACACAACAAGGGTAAACACCTCAAGATTTGAAGTGGGCGGCAGGCACAGCAACAGCACCGGCCTCGATGCTTTTGTATATGAAGAAAGAGATATTTACCGGCCTGGTGAACAGATAAATTTTTCTGTGATTGTCCGCGATAAGCAGTGGAAATCGCCAGGTGAAATCCCTATGAAGCTGAAATTTTTATTCCCCAACGGGAAAGAGCTGAGAAGCTTCAGAAAAAACCTGAACGACCAGGGTTCCGTGGAAGGCAATATAAACATCTCTGCATCAGCTATAACAGGAACCTATTCGCTCGAAGTATATACCTCTAACGATGTGCTGCTCACCACACAGCCATTTCGCGTGGAAGAATTTGTGCCCGACAGAATTAAGGTGACAGCAAAATTAGATAAACCATTTCTTGAACCTGGCGATGCGCCTCAATTGTCAATTCATGCAGCAAATTTTTTCGGCCCTCCCGCCGCCAATAGAAATTATGAGTGCGAAACACAGGTGAAGCAAAAGTATTTCAGCTCAAAAAAATACAATAATTACGATTTCGGCATAGCTAATCCCAGCTCGCTTTTTGATAAAGTGGTGCGGGAAGGCAAAACGGATAATGAGGGCAATGCCATTGAAAAATATGAGGTGATGCCCTCGTATAAAAATAATGGCTTGTTGCAGGCCAGCTTCTATGCCACCGTATTTGATGAAACAGGCCGCCCGGTAAGCAGGAACACAACGGTTGATATTTTCACACAAAAAACATTTTTTGGTATTGCCAGCAATGGCTATTACTGGTATGCCTTGAACCAACCGGTTGAGTTTGGCCTGATCGCACTGGATAAAGATGGAAAGCTATTGAGCAGCGCTGAAGCTAATGTGCAAGTGGTGAAACATGAATATAGGACGGTACTTATCAAGAGTGGCAGTTATTTCCGTTATGAATCTCAGAAAGAAGACAAGTTAGTCACATCAGAAGCTATGGCTGTTGGCGGTGAGGGAACAAAATACGTATTCGTGCCAAAATCGCCTGGCGATTATGAACTACGCATATATGTCCCCGGTAGTAACACCTATGTGAAAAAAGATTTTTACAGCTACGGTTATTGGGGCGGCGACAACTCATCGTTCCAGGTGAACAATGAAGGAAATATTGATATAGAAACAGATAAAGAATCGTATTATTCAGGAGAAAAAGCGAAAGCGTTGTTCAAAGCGCCTTTCGGCGGAAGGATGCTGGTAACGATGGAAACAGACAAAGTGATTTCTTACCAGTATGTAGATATCCCATCAGGCAAGCGCACTGCTTCTTTAGAATTGCCTTTAGCTGCC
The DNA here is from genome assembly GCA_018266455.1 of Bacteroidota bacterium. Lineage (GTDB taxonomy): Bacteria > Bacteroidota > Bacteroidia > Chitinophagales > Chitinophagaceae > Puia. Next base: position 6,763 of record JAFEAJ010000034.1, on the reverse strand, counting down.
GAAGAAGTACCAAATGTATATATTACTGCAACGCTATTTAAACCACACGATGTTTCTGATATTCCCCTCACTGTTGCTCATGGTTATCAAAGCATCAGGGTAGAAGAAAAAGGAAGAAAAATTCCAGTTGAAATCATTGCAGAAAAAACAGTGCGGTCGAGAACGCATCAAAAAGTAAAAATAAAAGCAGAAGCGAACAGCATGGTAACACTCGCTGCCGTTGACAATGGCGTGCTGCAGGTTTCTGATTTTGCCACGCCGGATCCTTACGGACATTTCTATGCAAAGCGTGCATTGGAAGTGACTGGCTATGACCTTTACCCGTTGTTGTTTCCTGAAATCAGATCAACTCTGAGCAGCACGGGCGGTGATATGGAAAGCGATATGAAGAAGCGGGTGAACCCCATGCCTGCCAAACGCTTTAAGATCATGTCGTACTGGAGCGGCTTAAAGAAAACAAACAGCAATGGGGAAGCCGAATTTGAATTTGACATCCCGCAATTTTCAGGTGAGGTGCGCTTAATGGCAGTCAGCTATAAAAACCAAAGCTTTGGTTCAGCCGACAAAACCATGACGGTTGCCGACCCGATTGTACTGAGCACAACGCTGCCCCGGTTCCTTAGCCCGAACGATGAAGCAATCGTTCCGGTAACCATAACCAACACCACTTTAAAAAATGTAACTGCCAGTGCCATTATCAAAGCGAGCGGCCCAGTAAAAATTCTTGGACAAGCCCGGCAAACATTCGTGCTGTTGCCTAACAGCGAAAGTCGGTTAACCTTCAGCGTTATTGGCCAACCAGAAATAGGGCTTGGCAAAGTAACCATTGAAGTGAACGGGCTTAGTGAGAAATTTATTGACGAAACTGATATCAGCGTGCGGCCTGCAGCTTCCCTGCAAAAAACAACGGGCAGCGGTTTTGTTAAAGGCGGCGCAACCGTATCCATTCATATCGGAACAAGCGATTATATTCCTTCAAGCATTGATTACAACCTTGTAGTAAGCCGCTCCCCTGCCATGGAATTCGGGAAATATCTTTCTGCATTGGTGCAGTACCCTTATGGCTGTACAGAACAAATTGTTTCTGCTGCATTTCCTCAATTGTATTTTGGCGATATTGCCGGCATGCTGCATACTAACAAAGCATATAAAGCCAACGCAAACTACAATGTGCAGGAAGCCATCCGCAAAATAAAAATGCGGCAGTTGTATAATGGTTCGGTAACGCTTTGGGATAATGAAGGCAGCGAGAACTGGTGGGCGACTATTTATGCTGCCCACTTTTTGCTCGAAGCTAAAAATGCGGGCTTTGATGTAGATAAAAGTTTATTAGGAACGATGCTGAGCTATATCAACAACAGGTTGAAGAAAAAAGAAACCATTACTTACTATTATAACCGCAATCAGAATAAAAAAATAGTTCCCAAAGAACAAATCTATGGGCTTTATGTGCTGGCGCTGGCCGGGCAGCCAAACATCAGCTCAATGAATTATTATAAAGCAAACCCACAGCTATTGGCGCTCGATAGCAAATACCTGCTAGCAGCAGCTTATGCTTTATCAGGGGATAAAAACAGCTTCAAACAATTTTTGCCTGCTCAATTTACAGGAGAAGAATCCGTTGCTGAAACCGGCGGCAGCTTTTATTCTGACATTCGCGATGAAGCCATTGCACTGGATGTGCTGATCGATGTTGACCCTTCGAATCAGCAGATACCATTAATGGCAAAACATGTAGCAGAAAAGCTTAACCATCGTTCTTGGTACAGCACCCAGGAACTTGCATTCAGTTTTATTGCTTTGGGAAAAATCAACAGGGAAGCATTAAAATCAAATGCAACAGCCGATATAAAAGTAAACGGGAAAACGGTTGCCAGCATGAACGGGAGCAATCTTGCACTTTCGGCACAACAACTAAAAGGCACAAATATTGAAATTGCTGCAAAAGGCAACGGCAAACTGTATTATTATTGGGAAGCGGAGGGCATTAGTTCAAGCGGGGACTATAAAGAAGAAGACAGCTACCTGAAAGTACGCAAACGTTTCTACGACCGCTATGGAAAACCAATATCTGGCAACACCTTTAAGCAAAACGACCTGGTGATTATGCAAATCAGTTTAGACAAATCTTTTAGTGGCAACGTGGATAATATTGTTATCACTGATATGTTGCCCGCAGGTTTTGAAATTGAAAACCCGAGAACAAAAGAAATACCGGGGATGGATTGGATAAAGAATGCTGATGCGCCGACTGCCATTGATGTGCGGGATGACAGGATCAGTTTATTTGCAAACGCCCGTAGCAATAGGCAGGTTTATTATTATGCTGTACGTGCTGTTTCTCCCGGGACATATAAGATGGGGCCGGTTAGCGCAGATGCTATGTACAACGGGGAATATCATTCTTACAACGGGGCCGGTACGATTAAGGTGCTGCAATAAGGCAAGCAGTAAGCAAATGCTGTTCGCCAGGCAGGAACAAAAACAAATAGCGCAATTTTTAATTTTTTTTAGGGTCTATTTTTGAGTGATGGTTTAATGCTTCATGCCTTTGCTATTAATAATTGCAAGAGGCGGCTTTACCAAAATTATAGGCAGCTGCAACCTGAATGAAGTGTGCTAACAGCACAAATACTATATTTTGCTTTGTACAGGCAGGTCCATGCACAACCCTACTTGTTTTTGTTTGCGCATATACTTATAGTCAGCTTATTCGAGTTTATTAATATGTTCGTACATTTTCCTGAAACAGCCCCAGGCCGTGTGGGAAAATGGCTCATTTTTTTGGAGGCTTTCATAATAGCCTTTCAGAAAAAAGTCGGCACGCATCCATGTGGTCTCCATCACCCCTAAAAAGCGCTCTTTCATTTCAGGGGTAGATTCTTTCCGGAACGCAGCCATATCATTTACCTGTGAAACTGCCGCAAAGGGGTCTCTCCACGGGCAGGTAATTACTTTAAATCCCTTTACTGAAAAATAAGGGGCTGTCTTATCGGCACGCTCATAATGCCAGTCGCAGATCACCACATCTTTCGGTATCATGTCAATGGCTCGATAGGTGTTGTTATAGCTTGCTTCCCAAATTCCAAGCCCGGTGGTTTTTCCGTCAATCAGCCTGTCGCCCCAAATCCAAAGCGCCCTGTTCTTTTCAGCAAGATGATCGCGGATCCTTCTCACTTCATCAGCAAACAATTCAGATTTATCCCGACCGGCGCAGCGCGGGCACTTGTCTTCCCCTATAAAAAACACTTCATCCATTCCCCCTTGAAACGTATCTGTTTCAAAAGCATCGCACAGCTCATCGATCACATCGAACAAAATTTTATGCAAGCCGGGGTACAGCGGGCAGTAGCTTTTGCAATACAAATTATCTGCATTAGGCCATTCATATTTAGCTGGTATGATTATGTAAGGGGTTTCATCAAATTCGGGATATGCCTGCAATAATTTTCCTGTTTTGTTGGCCCATGATTGATGGCCAAGCAAATTGATCTGTGGAATTACTTTGATGTTATTTTTTCTGCAGGCCTCTGCAATTTTTTTTACATCTTTTTTAGAAAGCGCAAAGCTGTCTGTCAGCTCCGGGTGAGATTTAAACTGGTAATGATAATCGACGAGCACCAATAAGGTGTTCACTTTTCTCGGCGCCAGTTCTTCATTAATAAACCTGATGAATGAGTCGAGCCCCGAAGGCCTCGGCGCATCAATTGAAAACCCACGCACGGGCATGATGCTGTCGAGATTGGTTTGCGCGATGGAAGTCATGAAAAATAAGGCTGACAATACAGTTAGCAGGAGCAAGTTTTTTTTATTTGCCATTTTTTACATTTTATATAGCAGATGGAAATCGGGAACTAAGGATCATAAATGCAAATAGAAAATTGAGACCGCTATCGAAAATTTAAAACCGGTTATCCTATCGTTACCAATTATTTTATTTTACTAATTTATTAAAAACAAAAGGCATTCTTTTCAGAATGCCCTTAATAAAAAAAATTATAAAAAAAAATTATTTCGTCAATGCATTTGCTTTTTTTGCAAGCTGGCTTTTAAGGTTCGCAGCCTTATTTTTATGGATAATCCCACGTTTGGCAAGTTTGTCAATTTGTGAGGCCACCTCTGGTAATTTCCCATCAGCTTCTTTCTTTGATTTTATTTGTTTGAAATCGCGGATGGTGTTGCGTGTGGTTTTTCCGTAATACTTGTTTCTGTCCCTGCGTTTAGAAGCCTGTCGCACGTCCTTTTTGGTCGCTTTATGATTTGCCATGTATTTCCTGAATTTTGGACGGCAAAGGTAGGCCCTGGCATCGTAAATTCCAAATTTTAGTCAAGGCTGCCTCACTGTTTTTGCTTGGGCTTTAAGCCCTCTGTGAATAACGCTGAAAAACTGAATTTTATCTCCTATGGCTCTTGGCTGCCTTACCGGTACTTCTCGGCCACAAAATCGACTGCGATGGCTGCTCATAAGAACAATCAAACTGCTATGAAAAATACTGAAGGCCGGTGCTGGCTACTTTAAAAATGCCATTTTATGGCAACCGATTTTACCCGATATTTGTATCCCATTTTAAAGGCTCTGCCATGAAAGATTTCCAATATATAACCAATTCCTCGCCAGCTTATATTGAAGGCATGTACCAGGATTTTGTGAAAAACCCTGAATCTGTTGACCCAGATTTCAGGAAATTTTTTGAGGGCTTCGATTTTGCAATTACCCAGGGCAAAAACGGAACGAGCAGGGCTGCTGCAGCAACTGCCAATGGAACAACAGCAACTGCTTCTCCTAAGGAAGCCATCTACAAAACAACAGATGGCGTTGACTGGAAAAAAGAGCTGGGTGCATACCGGCTTATACTGGGCTACAGGAACAAAGGCCACTTGCTCGCTACTACCAACCCCATCAGGAAACGAAAAGACAGGGGCGCTAATCTTGAGCTTTCATTTTTTGGTTTTACTGAGGAAGACCTCGATAAAAATTTTTTTGCAGGCAACCTTATTGGACTTGGAACCACCACGCTAAGAAATATCCTGAACCACCTGATGAGATGTTATGCCAGCCATGTGGGCATTGAATTCAAATACATCAGCGAGCAAAACAAGATCGACTGGCTTACCAATGAAATGGAGAAGAAATTCCTCAACCCCATACCGCTTGCAAAGAAAAAGCGCATATTAGAGAAGCTGAGCGAAGGGGTAATGTTTGAAAAATTCCTCCATACAAAATATGTCGGACAAAAAAGGTTTTCATTGGAAGGAGGAGAAACTACCATCCCTGCTTTAGACACCATCATCAGCACAGCAGCTAATCATGATGTGCATGAAGTAGTGATCGGAATGGCGCACCGTGGGAGGTTGAACATTCTTGCCAATATCATGGGCAAAACGTATCAGCAAATTTTCAGCGAGTTCGAAGGCACGGCAAAGCTGGACCAGACCATGGGCAGCGGCGATGTAAAGTACCATCTCGGCTTCGGCAGTGAACTGCAGACGCCTGATGGAAAAACCGTTCACCTGAAGCTGATGCCAAATCCTTCGCACCTGGAAGCTGTGGACCCGGTAGTGGAAGGTTTTTCCCGGGCAAAGGCCGATATCATGTATGAAAGCGATTTCGATAAGATATTGCCGATACTTATTCATGGCGATGCTTCCGTTGCCGGCCAGGGCATAGTGTACGAAGTGTTGCAGATGAACGAACTTGATGGCTACCATACTGGCGGCACCATTCATTTTGTGATCAATAACCAAATTGGGTTTACCACAGATTTCGAAGATGCGCGGAGCACTGATTACTGCACTTCTTTGGCAGCTGCTATTCATGCCCCTGTATTCCACGTCAATGGCGATGATGCCGAAGCAGTAGTAAAATGCTCCGAAATTGCAACGCGCTACCGACAGGAATTTAATTGCGATGTTTTTATTGACATGGTTTGTTATCGCCGGCATGGCCACAATGAAGGCGACGACCCCAAATTTACACAGCCGCAATTGTATGCGCTTATTGATAAACATCCCAACCCTCGCGAAGTATATACCCAATACCTGATAGAAAATGGCGAAGCAGATGCGAAAGAATTAGCCAAAGAAATGGAAAAGAAATTCTGGGCCGACCTGCAGGAGCGCCTGGATGAAGTGAAACAAAAGCCGCTTCCCTATTCTTATCAGCCCCCTGAATTATTATGGAAGAAATTGCGCAGGGCAACCTTAGAGGACTTCAATCAGTCTCCGGTCACAGCCATCAGCGAAGACGATTTCAAAAAAATTTTTGATGCATTGATGAGCTGGCCAAAGGGTTTCAAGCCTCTGAAAAAAGTGGAAAAAATTTTACAGGACAAACTGAAATTATACAATGAAGAAAAAAAAATCGACTGGGCTACAGGAGAATTGATGGCTTACGGGAGCCTGGTGCTGGAAGGCAAAGATGTTCGGATGAGCGGCCAGGATGTAAAGCGCGGCACTTTTTCGCACAGGCATGCTGTTCTTCGCGATGAAAATGTCAACGCCGAATTCAATCGCCTAAGCGCAATACCTGGCGCTAAAGGACAATTTAGGATTTACAATTCTTTTCTTAGCGAATATGGTGTTTTGGGATTTGAATACGGGTATGCGCTCGCCAACCCGGTGGGCCTGGTTTTATGGGAAGCCCAATTCGGCGATTTTGCCAATGGCGCTCAAACGCTCATTGATCAGTTTATTGTAGGCAGCGAACAAAAATGGCAACGCATGAACGGCATTGTTTTGTTGTTGCCGCATGGCTACGAAGGCC
>JAFEAJ010000033.1 GCA_018266455.1 Bacteroidota bacterium | reverse complement strand
CCAGCGCTTCCCTTCCATCAATGCAGAAGCGTCAAAACCAAACCCCCAGGCTGAAGCAAAATCTCCGGCTGTCCGGTGAATGATTTTTGCATTCACGCCAAGGCTAATGTTTTTGCCGTTGCCTGCTTTTACCTGCTGCGCCAATGAAACCAGGAATGCATAATCAGCAGAAGAAAAAGTAGTGATGTTACTGAAATTCAAACTGCCATCTGGCTGAACAAGAAAAACGGTATTGGGGATATCATCAACAGCAAAACGGAGCAGCGACAAACCCAGCACTCTCCTGTTGTCTTTTAATGGCAGGGTGAGGTTTGCATAATCGTATTTCCCTATCCCTGCAAAATATTCTGCGTGCATCAGGTTTAGCTGTGGCATATCTTTAACGTAAGTCAATGCAGCAGGGTTCCAATATCCCGCTGTGCCATCCGTTACAGAAGCTACCTGGGCATTGCCCATGGACATGCCCCTGGCTCCCGCCCCTATGTTCAAAAATTCATTGGAATATTTCGCGAATTGCGCAGACGTGCCAAACCATTGTAATAAACTCATCAGGGTTAAAAGGGAGTAGACTTTTTTCATCCGGTTTATTTTATTCGCTCATCTGCAAGGTAAAAATCAATTAAAACATAAGCCATCAGTTACTGCTGCTTCAATCTGCCAACTTTTGCGCACAACCTGCCCGCAGGGTATCATCCACGGAAATCGCCAATTTTAATACGGGAATGCTTGCTTTATAGTTGCGGTTCGGTTCAATTCTTAGCTAACGCTCTTTTAACCAAATTATTGCCTCTTTTAAGTAGTCATATTCCTTTATTTTTGCTCACAAAAACAGGCTAAAAACCAGTTATGGACCTGATAGATGAATTGCAATGGAGGGGCATGATACAGGATATTATGCCTGGCACTGCCGAACAGTTGCGGAAAGAACAGACTTCCGGGTACATAGGCTTTGACCCTACTGCTGAAAGCCTGCATATAGGCAGCCTGGTGCCGATTTTATTATTGGTGCATTTGCAGAAAGCCGGCCATAAGCCCTTTGCGCTTGTTGGCGGAGCTACCGGCATGGTTGGAGACCCCAGCGGAAAAAGTGAAGAAAGAAATTTATTGGATGAAGCCGCGCTGAACAAAAATCTTGCTGGCGTGAGGGGGCAGCTTGAAAAATTTTTAGATTTTGATACATCAAAACCAAATGCGGCCGAAATAGTCAACAATTACGACTGGTTCAAAAACATGAGCATTCTCCACTTCATCCGCGATGTGGGGAAGCACATCACCGTAAACTACATGATGGCCAAAGACAGCGTAAAGAAAAGGCTGGAAGGAGAAGTTGGCATGAGCTTTACAGAATTCACGTACCAGCTTGTGCAGGGGTATGATTTTTACTGGCTCTATCAAAACAAAAACTGTAAGCTGCAGATGGGTGGCAGCGACCAATGGGGAAACATTACCACCGGTACTGAGCTTATCCGCCGCAAAGCAGGCGGAGAAGCATTTGCATTCACATGCCCTTTGATCACAAAAGCTGATGGCGGGAAATTCGGGAAAACGGAAAAAGGCAATATATGGCTTGACAAAGAAAAAACTTCAGCTTACCAGTTTTACCAGTTTTGGCTAAATGCCAGCGATGCCGATGCAGAAAAATGGATAAAAATTTTTACCTTCCTGGACAAAGCAGAAATTGAAACTTTAATTACTGCACATCGTCAAAACCCTGCTGCGCGTGAGCTGCAGAAAGCGCTGGCAAAAGAAATAACTTTTTTTGTACATGGAGAAAAAGAATATCAGCACGCTTTGCAAACCACTGAAAAATTATTTGCTAACCAATCAGCACCCGCAGAATCATTGAACGAAGATGACCTTAAGAACCTTGAAGGTATTATTCAATCGGATTTTTCTTCCGAAAAAATAAATAATGGGATTGACATCATTAGTTTTCTTGCCGAATCAAATATTTTCCCCAGCAAAGGAGAAGCGAGAAAAATGATACAGAATGGTGGCGTAAGCATCAACAGGAAAAAAGTGGACAGCCTGCAATTGACGATCAACTCTTCCATGTTATTGCATAAAAAGTATTTGCTGGTGCAGAAAGGGAAAAAGAATTATTACCTGGTGAAAGCTGTTTGAACTGAATAAAAAAGACATCGGCCTGAAGCATTACTAAAACTTTCCAATTCCTGATTGCACATCGCTAATCCAGCAAATATTTCTTCTTTTTGTATGTGTCCCACACCAATTCCCCAAACAGGGTGTTTGCCCAGGCAAACCATTTCCGCGTGAATTTAAACGCATCATCCTTATTGAAAGACTCATGCATGAACCCGGTGCCTGCATGATTTTTTTGCAGCATATCCAAACAAAATTTTATTTCTTTGTCGTCATTGCTTGTCAGCCCGCGCATAATAATGCTCAAAGGCCAGATCATGTTCAACCCGGCATGCGGCCCGCCAATACCTTCACCGGCCTCTCCCTTAAAGAAAAATGGGTTTGAGCCGGAAAGCACCAGCCTCCTGGTATTCTGATAAACAGCATATCCTGGTTGCTGCTTGTTCAATACTGACAAGTGAGATCCATGAGGCTGCATTTCAAGATAGGGCAACGACAATAGGCTGGGGACATTGGCATCGTCCATAAAAGTATGGTTGCCGAAACCATCTGCTTCATAAGCAAACACATCACCGAATTTGGGATGGTGGGCAATGCCGTGGGCCTTTAGCGCAACCATCAATTCGTTCATGAGCGCTGAGCATTCTTCTGAAAATTTCAGCTGGCCCATTGCTTTGGCAATATCTGCAAGTTGCAGTAATGAATAGGCTGCAAATAAATTGCCCGGTATTAAAAAAGGAAATATTGTGGCATCATCGCTTGGCCTGAACATGGAATGGATCAAACCTACTTTTTTTGTTGGATAACCATATCCGCCCATGGGTACGCCATCAGTGGCCCAATCTGTTTTTCGCTGGAAGGAATAAGGGCCTTCGCCATTTTTTCTTTGCTGTTCTTTAAAAGTTTTCACCACAAGCTCCATCGCTTCCATCCATGCCCTGTCAAAAACAGAAGTATCGCCAGTTTCTTTCCAATAGCCATGCGCCAACCTTACCGGGTAACACAAACTGTCAATCTCCCATTTACGTTCATGAATACCCGGTTTCATATCTGTATCATCAGTGGTTTTCCATTCGCTGATCTTATTTTCATCTTTATAAAAAGCATTGGCATACGGATCTTTCAATATACATTTTGTTTGTCTCCTGATGACCCCCTCGATCAGCAGTTTCAAATCCTTGTCTTCATTCGCAAAGGGAAGATATGGCCAAACCTGCGCGCTGCTGTCGCGCAGCCACATGGCGTCAATGTCACCCGTGATTACATAAGTATCGGGTTTGCCATTGATGATTTCAAAGTCAACAGTAGTATCTAGGGTATTGGGAAAGCAATTTTCGAACAGCCAGGCCATTTCTTTATTGCCAACATTTTTTTTGATTGCCGCAATGGCCCTTTCAATCGCCGGGCTCTTAAATTTCCTTTCTGCCTCGGCAATCCTCACAATAGGAAATGCATTAGGGGACCTAAGCGGGTACTTTTTTATAAAAAATCCTGCCGAAGCAAATGAGGCATGCCGGATAAAATTTCTTCTTTGCATCTTAATAATCAATTAAAAATATCCAATCTCAGTTTAACAGTTATAAATCTTATAAGTTCCATTTCGGAGGCGATTGGCTTATTGCACAAGCTTAACGGTTTTAAGCCTTCGCAAATCTTTCAATTCCCTCTACCAACAGGTCGAGGTTTTTTGTTGTTGTGTAAACATTTGGAGTAACACGAACGCCATGAATGTTCTCCCACTCGATCGCTACGGTGTGTATTTTATACTTATCGAACAGGTAATTTTCGAGGTCAGCAATTTTCTTCCCTTCTACCCTAACTGATCCGATCGCACAGCCGAAACCTTGTTTTAAGGATGTGCCCATTTTTACTTTTGGGATGTCCTTCACCTTTTCCATCCAATAGTTTTTCAGGTACAATAACCGTTCTTCTTTTCTTTTTGCCCCAATCATGTCATAAAATTCAATTGCCTTTCCGGTTGCTTCTTCAATAAAAAACGGCCTGGTGCCAAGGCTTTCGAATTTCCTGACGTCATCGCTTTTTGGATCTCCGCTCCCAAATAAGGGGAACAGGTCTTTTATTTTTTCTTTCTTTACGAATAACATACCTGTTCCAATGCAAGCGGTTAACCATTTGTGGAGGCTGGTGCCAAAATAGTCACATCCCAGTTCTGGAAGCGTGAACTGGAAATGGCCGAAGCTGTGGGCGCCATCAACAAGCACATCAATGCCCCGCGCATGTGCAGCATCAGCAATTTTTCTTACAGGTAAAATCTGTCCATTCCAATTAATAATGTGGGTGACATGTACAATTTTTGTTCTTGGTGTAAATGCGCCGGTGTATTTGTTGAGCATATAATCATCGTCCTCGCTTGGCAATTCAAGGTTCACCCATACCAGTTTTATGCCATCGCGCAGTTCGCGCTGTTTCCATGCATTGATCATATTCGGATAGTCCTGTTTGCTCAGCACCACTTCATCCCCGGGTTTAAGATCAAGCCCGAATATCACTGTTTCGAGCGCCTCCGATGCGTTTCTGTTCATCGCAACTTCTTCGGGCAGGCAACCTGCGATCCTGGCCAGGTTTTTTCTGAGGGGCTCGCGACCCTGGTCAATAATGCGCCACATATAATAACTTGGTGCTTCCATGCTGATATCGAAATAACGTTTCATGGCATCCTGCACAATTTTTGGAGCTGGCGAAACCCCGCCGTTGTTCAGGTTGATGATATTGGGAGAAGAGGTGAAAGACTCCTGGACATAATACCAGAAATCTTCATCAGTTGCCAGTTCTTTTGGCGAGCGGCCCTCAGCATTTAACAAGGCTTTGTGGAGGTCGCGGCTCCATGCCGATTTTGAAAATGTTGAAAAAAAAGCAGAAGCTGATAACGTGCCAAAAGTATTTAGGAACGAGCGGCGATTGAAGTGACCCATGCTATATGGTTTGTAAGATAAATATAGGGAAAGAAGTTTGAAGTGAAGCAGGGGCCGGGATACAAAATCCGCGATCCATGATACAAAAGAAACCACCACATCAAATCCTGTATTCCCATTGCTTATCTTCCCTATAGCATCTCGCTCTCTTTCCTTAACTTTGCTGCCCTGTCAATTTGGCTTGCAATATTTTGTAGCACTTTTTTTGACACAGTTAAAATTTATTATTAACAAAAGTTACTATGAGCATTTTCTCGAAGCTGTTTGGCAATAAATCACAGAAAGATATTAAAGCCATCTTGCCGCTTGTGGAAGACATCAATAAACATTTTGCATCTTACCAATCGCTTACAAATGATGAGCTCCGAAACAAAACAAGCGCGTTTAAAAACCGCATTAAGGACCACCTCAGCAAAATTGATTCGGAAATTTTGGAGCTCAATAAAAAAGCCGAAGAACTTCCCTTTAACGACATTACTGGCAAAGACGCCATCTACAATGAAATAGATGCACTAAAAAAAGAGCGCGATAACCATATAGAAGATATCCTAAAAGAGTTGTTGCCTGAAGCATTTGCTGTTGTAAAAGAAACAGCAAGGAGGTTTAAAGAAAACACGGAAGTAGTAGCAACTGCCACTGATTTCGATAAAGAGCTAAGTATAAAAAGGGAACATGTTCGCATTGAAGGAGATGAAGTGATTTATAAAAACTCATGGACTGCCGCAGGCGGGCAGATTACCTGGAACATGGTGCATTATGATGTGCAATTGATCGGGGGAACGGTGCTTCACCAGGGGAAAATTGCCGAAATGGCCACCGGCGAAGGAAAAACCCTGGTGTCCACATTGCCTGCCTACCTGAATGCACTTGCCGGCGAAGGCGTGCATATAGTGACCGTGAATGATTACCTGGCCCGGCGCGACAGCGAATGGAACGGCCCCATTTTCGAGTGGCTGGGGCTTACCGTCGATTGCATTGACAAACACGAGCCGAATAGTGAAGCGCGCCGCAAAGCATATTGGGCAGACATCACTTACGGCACCAATAATGAATTTGGTTTCGACTACCTCCGCGACAACATGGTGCACTCGCCTGATGAAATGGTACAGCGCAAGCATCATTATGCGACTGTAGATGAAGTGGACAGCGTGCTGATTGATGACGCAAGAACACCACTGATCATTTCAGGCCCGGTCCCCCGCGGCGATGACCAGCAATACCATGTCTTAAAATCGCGTGTCGAAAGACTGGTTGAAATCCAAAAAAAATCGGTGAACCAGTTTTTGAATGAAGCCAAGAAAAAAATTGCCGAAGGTAATGATGACCCTAAAGACGGAGGCCTGGCCCTGATGCGGTCTTACAGAGGTTTGCCAAAATCCGGCCCCCTGATAAAATTTCTTAGTGAGCCGGGCATCAGGGTGAAACTGCAGAAAGCAGAAAACTATTATCTCGCCGACCAGCAAAAACAAATGCCCCTTGTTGATGCGGAATTATATTTTCAGATCGATGAAAAAAACAACCAGGTAGACCTAACAGATAAGGGCATACAAATGATTACCCGGGAAGGCGAGGACCCCGATTTTTTTATAATACCTGATATTGGCGTGAAGCTCTCAGATATCGAAAAAAGTGAATTGGATACAGATGAAAAATTACAGCGCAAAGAAGCGTTGCTCAACGATTATGCAGTAAAAGCCGACCGTATCCACACCGTGCAACAATTATTGAAAGCCTATACACTGTTTGATAAGGACGTTGAATATGTAGTGCTGGACGGGCAGGTGAAAATTGTGGATGAACAAACGGGCCGTATTCTTGACGGCCGACGCTACAGCGATGGTTTGCACCAGGCCATTGAAGCGAAAGAAAATGTAAAAATAGAAGCCGCTACACAAACCTATGCAACCATTACTCTTCAGAATTACTTCCGCATGTACCATAAGCTTTCGGGCATGACGGGTACAGCAGAAACGGAAGCTGCAGAACTATGGGACATCTATAAATTAGATGTCGTTTCTATTCCAACAAATGTGGCTGTTGTCAGAAAAGACCACCAGGACCTGGTATATAAAACCAAACGCGAAAAATTCAAAGCAGTTATTGACGAGATTGAAAAGTTAAGAGGCGAAGGCAGGCCTGCCTTGGTCGGCACCACTTCCGTTGAAGTGAGCGAATTGCTGAGCAAGATGCTGCAGGTGAAAAAAATTCCTCACAATGTGCTCAATGCGAAACAACATGCCCGCGAAGCACAAATTGTTGCCGAAGCAGGTTTGGCAGGCGCGGTTACCATTGCCACGAACATGGCGGGCCGTGGTACTGATATAAAGCTTGGGCCCGGCGTTAAGGATGCAGGCGGGCTGGCCATTATTGGCACAGAGCGCCATGAAAGCCGTCGCGTGGACAGGCAGTTGCGCGGCCGCTCAGGCCGCCAGGGCGATCCTGGAACTACCCAATTCTACGTTTCTCTTGAAGATGACCTTATGCGCATGTTCGGCAGCGAACGCATTGCTTCATTAATGGACAGAATGGGGTATAAAGAAGGAGAAGTTATCCAGCACAGCATGGTAACAAAAAGTATTGAGCGTGCGCAGAAAAAAGTGGAAGAAAACAATTTCGGTATAAGAAAAAGGCTGCTGGAATATGATGATGTGATGAACAAGCAGCGCAATGTGGTTTACAAAAAACGCAATCATGCCCTGTTCGGCAACAGGCTTGCTCTTGACCTGGATAATGCATTTTATATTGTTGCCGAAGGCTTGGCAAGCACATTTAAAGGAATGGACGATTTTGAAGGCTTCAAACTTGCCTCGATCGTTAATTTTGGCATCGATACGGCTATCGACAAAGAAGACTTCCTGGGATCAGATGAAAACGCATTAAGCGACAACCTGTATACTGAAGCAACTAAAAACTACGAGCACAAACAGGAAGAGCTAAGAAAAAATTCATTGCCCGTATTCAAAAACATACTTCTTACCCAAGGAAGACATATTGAAAATGTGGTAGTCCCTTTTTCTGACGGAAAGAAAAGCATTAATGTGCTTGCCAACCTGCAAAAAACCATAAGCACGGAAGGCCGAGAACTGGTCAATGCAGTGGAAAGGCAAATAACACTCGGCATTATTGATGATGCCTGGAAAGAACATCTGCGGGCAATGGATGATTTGAAACAGAGCGTGCAGACAGCTTACCTCGAGCAAAAGGACCCGCTCGTGATATACAAGATGGAAGCGTTCGAATTGTTCAGGCAAATGGACAGCGAGGTAAATAAAGACATCGTAAGTTTCCTTAGCCATTGCGCCATCCCTGTTGAAGAAAGCCGCCCTCCTATTAGAGAAGGAAGAGAACAAAAAACCGACATGAGCAAAATGAAAGTGCGCAAAGATGAAATGGTGACCACTACAGATAGCCATGGCCGTGAAATGGTGAGCGAAGGCCCCGATTATTATGAGCCCTCCGAACCAATAAAACGCGAACCGATTAAAGTAGGCCCAAAAATCGGGCGGAACGACCCATGCCCCTGCGGCAGCGGAAAAAAATACAAAAACTGCCACGGAAAAGACGCTCAGTAAAAAATAGCCCTTCAGAATACAATCGCCACACAAGCCTGTGGCTTTGTTGTTTTTTGCTTTCCTAAACATGGCACATAACCATTAACCGGCAATTACATATTTTTATCGAATGAAAATTCAACTGATATCTGTTGGGAAAAACCATGATCCATACATAAAGGAGGGCGTTGAAGATTTTACCAGAAGGATTTCAAAACATTACCCAATCGCATGGGATATTATTCCTCCGGTAAAAAATGCAGGCTCATTATCTCAGGGGCAGTTAAAAAAGAAAGAAGGCGGGATGATATTGCAAAAAACAGAAAAAGAAGATTATCTTGTTGCATTGGACGAGAGGGGAAAGCAGCTTTCTTCGGATGGATTGGCCCGGCTCATTCAGTCCAGGGCAAATGAAAGCACCAAACGCCTCGTGTTCCTGATTGGAGGCGCTTATGGCATTGATGAAGAAGTCTTGGATACAGCATCATTCAAATGGTCCTTATCACATTTAACATTCCCGCACCAGTTGGTAAGGCTTATTTTAGCTGAACAATTATACCGCGCATGCAGTATTTTGCGGAATGAAAAATACCATCACCAATAAACACAATTAATGCAGTTGACCGTAACGCTCATCATCATCATTGCAACCAGCATCATCTCTTTTTCAGGTTTCAGCAATAATAATGTTATTGACAAACTGATATTCTATCCTCCTGCCATTACCAACCAAAAAGAATGGTACAGGTTTTTTACCTGCGGTTTTATTCATAAGGACATCGCTCACCTTGTTTTTAATATGTATGCTTTGTTCCTTTTTGGCCAGGGCCAGGAGAGCCATTTATTACCTGGCGTTGAGGTTATTTTTTCATCCGTTTTTGGAGCAAAAGGCAAAATGTTTTATTTATTGATGTACCTGCTTGCGCTGCCGGTTTGCCTTTTGCCTACTTTTGAAAAAAACAGAAACAATTATTACTATAGAAGCCTCGGTGCGTCTGGCGCTGTTTCTGCCGTTGTATTTGCTTATATTATGCTCAATCCAATGCAGGGCGTAGGCTTAATCTTCATACCGGTTTTTATTCCCGGGTTTTTATTTGGCGCCATTTATTTATTCGTTTCCTATTTGCTTGATAAAAGAGGTGGCGGCGGCATTAATCATTCAGCGCATATATGGGGCGCATTGTTCGGCATTGCCTTTGTGATCGTAACCAGCCAGTTGTTTTCAGATTACCACGTGTTCGCAAATTTTATTGAGTCAGTGAAGAACTTTGAACTGAAGCATCTTTTTACTACTTACTGAGCCCCATCACTAAAACATTCTTGGTCTGCTGGGTTATTTTGAACCGTTCGTCAATGCGCATGCCTGCGACCCAGATGATTTTTTTGTTCATCTCAACAACATACACTTTTTCTTTGTCATTTTTGGAAAGTTTATTGTCTATCAGGAACCGGGCAACCTTTTTCTTTTTTTTCATACCAAAAGGATAGAAATAATCTCCCTGTTTCCATTTGCGCAACAGCAACGGGAATTTTATTTTTTCCGCATCCAGCTGGGCTATTTTGTTTGTGGTTTGCAGTTTGTGGTTTAAGGCTGAGCCAATTTCTAACTCAAATTTGCCAGTTGCCAACTGCCAACAGCCAACGTCGTCTATAATAATAGTTTCAGCTTCTTCCAAATTGTTCGGAGAAATAATAAGCCATCTCCTGTTTTTGAT
Source organism: Bacteroidota bacterium (assembly GCA_018266455.1). Taxonomy (GTDB): domain Bacteria; phylum Bacteroidota; class Bacteroidia; order Chitinophagales; family Chitinophagaceae; genus Puia. Next base: position 25,561 of record JAFEAJ010000033.1, on the reverse strand, counting down.
AATGCGATGGGATGAAGACCGGATATATTTTCCAGGCTCACTGTCTAAGAGATCAATAACATCGTCAGCCTGGTGAGCGGTAAAATTATAATCTTTAATAATTTCATAAACTATAGTCCGAAGCGGTTCGGATTTCTTCAGTTTTAATACAGGGATATAAATTTCATTTCCCCTTTGCTCAAAAAGTTTTTTTTTGTGCAGCAAGATTGATTGACGGTATAAGATCTCTATATCCCTGAACCGGTTTATGTTAGCAGAAAGATTATTCATAGTTCCCGGATAAATTTTTTCTATCACCGGAATTACCTGGTGGCGAAAATAATTGCGGGTGTATTTATCTGATTCGTTCGAACTGTCTTCTATCCATGACAGGCAATGCTCATCGGCAAATTTTCTCAGTTCATCCTTTTTTGCAAACAACAACGGCCTCACAATTTTTCCCTGTTTTGGCAAAATGCCATGTAGGCCTGCAATACCAGTGCCTTTAAAAAAATTCATCAGCAATGTTTCAACATTGTCATCAAGGTGGTGTGCAGTTAGAATAAAGTTAAGCGCAGGGCTTTTGAAGTCAAGGATATTGGCTCCCAGGCCAGGATTTTCAAGCAATTCTCCGAACCAATCATACCTTAATTCCCTTGCTGCAACCTGAACAGATATTTTTTTCTCTAAGGCATAATGTAAAGTATCAAATCTTTTCAGCAAAAACAGTTTATCATACTTTTTGGCAAGGTTGTGCACAAAAATTTCATCTCGCTTGCTCTCCTCTCCTCTTAATTGAAAATTGCAATGCGCAACAATAAAATCAAAACCTGCTTGGCTGCACAATTCACAAAGCACCACAGAATCCATTCCCCCGCTAACAGCAAGCAATAACCTGTCTTTTTGAAGTAAAAGATTTTCTTTTGAAATGAATGCCCGGAGCCTCTCAAGTAAATCTGTCATGCAATCCAAATTATATTAAACCATGAAAGCATCAATTGAAATATACGCGGAAAATATCCAAACAACAGCATATTCAAAAAACCAAATCTTCATACGCTGCCTGTAATTCATTATAAGCTCGGTTGTCTTTTGCCTTTTTTGCCTGTTCCATTCCTTTTTGATACCATGCAATAGCCAAATTAATTTCGCCAGTATTTTCCAGCAGCTTAGCCAGGTGGTAATAAGAACCGATATAGCCAGGCTCACGGTGGAGTATATCTTCAAACAAAGCCCTCGCATCATTAACATTGCCATTCTTTATATATTCCAGTGCAAGGGCATGTTGCACAAAACTGTCATCAGGATTGTTGGCTAAAAAAAATTTCAATTTCTCAACTCTTTCCAAAAATTATGAATTAATATTTATTAATTATAAAGCCCAAACCCTATCTTTGCTTTGGTTGCATAAACAACTTTATTCTTCAGTAATAACAATGCCAATGAAAATATTAGTATGCATCAGCAAAACACCCGACACCACAGCAAAAATAGCTTTCAAAGATAACAATACGAAATTCGCTGCCGAAGGCGTACAATGGATCATTAACCCTTACGATGAATGGTATGCACTTGTCCGTGCTATTGAATTAAAAGAAAAGGATCCTTCCACCACGCTTCACCTGGTTACTGTTGCAACTGCCGATGCAGACCCGGTCGTCCGGAAAGCCCTGGCGCTTGGAGGTGATGAAGCCATACGCGTAAATGCAGATAGCCATGACTGTTATTATGTTGCCGCTCAAATAGCAGAAGTAGCAAAACAAAACAGCTACGACCTTATTTTCACAGGGAAAGAGACGATTGATTATAATGGTTCGTCGGTTGGCGGAATAATTGCCGGGCTGCTCAACATGACCTACATTTCCCTTGCCACAAAATTTGAACTGAACGGGACAACGGCAACAGTTACACGCGAAATCGAAGGAGGTGAAGAAACAGTGCAGGCTGCACTGCCTGTTGTGGTAAGCTGTCAGAAGGGAGTTGCCGAACAACGCATACCGAATATGAAGGGGATCATGGGCGCAAGAACAAAGCCTTTGAAAATTATGGAACCTGTTGCCATTGATATGCTCACATCTGTTGTTTCCTTTGACCTGCCCCAGGCAAAAGCCGGAGTAAAACTAATTCCCGCTGATAACCCTGCAGAACTGGTGCGATTGCTGCACGAAGAAGCAAAATTGATTTAAAAATGAGAAAAACATTAATTGCCCGGTTAAAATCATTGAGCAATTATCAGGCGGAAAATTTAAAAAAAATTATATGTCAGTATTAATATTTATCGACCATACCGATGGCCATGTAAAAAAAACATCGCTCGAAGCATTAAGCTATGGTGCGAAAGTTGCAGCGCAAACCGGCAATGCTGCTGAAGGCATACTGCTCGGAACAGTTGCCGATGATTTAACTTTATTGGGAAAATATGGTATAAAAAAAATCAACCGGGTCAATAATGAAATCCTGAATCACCTGGATCCACAGCTTATTGCAGATGTGCTGGCAGAAGTTGTAAAACAAACCGGGGCGAAAATAATAGTATTCCCTAACAACGTAACCGGGAAGGCAATTGCACCCATCCTCTCCGCAAAACTTAAGGCAGGGCTGGTTTCAGGCGTTGTGTCATTGCCAGATACGAGCAACGGTTTTATAGTCAGAAAAAGTGTGTTTTCAGGAAAAGCTTTTGCAAATGTTTCTATAAACACGGAAATAAAAATCATTTCGCTCAATCCTAATTCTTATCAAATCCAGGAACCTGGCGGAACTGCGGAAATCGTTTCTTTGGACATCCCTGTAGGGGCTTCAAAAATCAAAGCGCTTTCCACTTCAAAATCCTCAGGGGATATTCCCTTGTCTGAAGCTGAAATAGTAGTGAGCGGCGGCCGTGGGTTAAAAGGCCCTGAAAACTGGGGCATGATAGAAGAGCTTGCCAAACTGCTTGGCGCTGCAACTGCCTGCAGCAGGCCGGTTGCAGATGAACACTGGAGGCCACACAATGAGCATGTTGGCCAAACAGGCCTTGCCATTGCCCCAAATTTATACATAGCCATCGGCATTTCCGGCGCCATACAACATCTTGCAGGAGTAAATAGAAGCAAAACAATTGTAGTAATTAATAAAGACCCAGAAGCGCCCTTCTTCAAAGCTGCTAATTACGGTATCGTTGGCGATGCCTTTGAAGTGGTTCCAAAAATAATCCAGGCAGTAAAGCAATTGAAAGGGGCGCAGTAATTAATGCTCCTGCATCCTGTCTGGCATAAATAAAAAGTATATTTGCATAGCCTTCTGTTTGGAAGGCTTTAATTTTTATATTTGCTTTTTAGAAACAAAAGCATGGCTTGGCGATTATGAAAAAAATTGAATTAGAAATAGTGGCATTGTCGCATAGCATTACGCAAACGCATTCTTATGCAGTTGTGATGGGCGAAGTGAACGGGCTTCGCCGCCTCCCGATTGTTATTGGCGGTTTCGAAGCGCAGGCCATCGCGGTAGCGCTGGAAAAAATGCACCCAAGCCGGCCGCTTACGCATGACCTGATGAAAAATTTCATGAGCGCTTTTAACATCGACCTGCAGGAAATCATCATTTGCGACCTCCAGGAAGGGATTTTCTATTCCAAATTAGTTTGTTTCAGCGAGCACGACACTGTAGAGATTGATTCCCGCACTTCTGATGCCCTTGCACTTGCAGTTCGTTTCGGGTGCCCGGTCTATACGTATGAGCATATCCTCGAAAGTGCTGGCATATTGATGGAAGACAGCTCTTCCAAAAAGAAAAAAATATCGGCCTCGTCCCCTGCTACAGAAACCACGCCACGCGAAGACCTGCATGGCCTTACCATTGAGGAGCTCAATTCATTATTAAATGAAGTACTGGAACAGGAAGACTATATCAGGGCTATTGCCATACGCGACGAAATCAATAAGCGAAGACAGAAATAGTTTTGACAAGACCATTCGGCCTTGATCAAGCTCCATGCCTTATTGTGCGGCTACGAGAGAACATCACAATCCGTTCATTGTTGTACGGTCAATGGGCTTCCGGAAGCGGCTTGATTTCCCTGCTAAAATTCACTGGCCTCATTTGGAAATGTTTTTGTATAATAGCCGATGATTTCATTCCCCAACGGCAAGATCAATCTTGGCCTTCAGGTAACCGGCATAAGAACGGACGGGTATCATCAAATTGAAACCATTTTTTATCCCATAGGATTAAAAGAGATTATTGAAATAATTCCTTCCGAAAATTTTCAGTTTACTGTTTCAGGGCTGCAAATAGAAGGAACTGCTGGTGAAAACCTATGTGCCAGGGCTTATCATATCCTGAAAAATGATTTCCCTTCATTGCCAGCTATTCATTTGTGGCTGCACAAGCGCATCCCCATGGGGGCTGGCCTGGGCGGCGGTTCAGCAGACGGGGCTTTTACATTACAGCTCCTGAACGATAACTTTCAGCTCAACCTTTCAACCAATCAGCTTATCGGCTATGCATCTCAGTTGGGGAGCGACTGCCCGTTCTTTATATTGAACAAGCCATGTTATGCAACTGGACGTGGAGAATTATTAAACCCGATTGAACTTGACTTATCCGGCTATTGCTTTGTGATTGTTTATCCAAATGTGCACATCAGCACAGGTTGGGCATTTTCTCAATTAAATCCAATGCCTCCATCAAAAAAAATAATTGAAATTATTCGGCAGCCCATTGAGGCATGGAAAAAGGAATTAAAAAATGATTTTGAAGAACCGGTCACAAATAAATACCCGGAACTGTCCAAGATCAAAGAGCAGCTTTATGAGGCAGGCGCATTGTACGCATCCATCTCTGGAAGCGGTTCTGCATTTTATGGCATTTTCAAAAAAGGCCTCTTGCCGCCAATCAGTTTTTCAAATGCATATGAAACATTCATTGTATAAACTATCCCGAACAATTTTCGCGAAAAAAGCCAAACATGCAATTTCCAGAAAAACTACTCTATAAAATTTAAAAGCTCGGCAATAGCATTTTTTTGAGCTGGCGAATAAGGAAAATGCCAAAGAGAAGCTTCGGCGCAGCAATTTTTCTTTAGGTTTATCCATGCCTGCTGCTCATGTTGACCGTTCAAATAATTTATAATCTCTTCTTTATTCTTAAACACCAATGCATTTTCGCCATTTTTGATATATGCCGCATACCGGCCTTTTTTAAATGTCTCTTCATCCATAATAACCGGCGTGCCCAAGGCTAAAGATTTCACTACCGCATTGCAAACATGCCCCCAATATTTAATGTGCATGGTGTACCTGGCATGGAACTGGATCTTATTGCTTTCGTCAAAACTCTTTTGATTGTGCGGAGACCCATAATGGGCAAAACGGAATTCGCTCACCTTTTCTGTAATAGATTTAAATATCCTGAAACTGTTCTCAGGCTTATTCCATTTTGGTTTACCCGCAGTTCTTGCATAGTCATTGATAAGCGTTACAATTTCTTTAGGCTCGGGAGAAACAATATTTTGTAAAGTCTTAAACAGCTCTGAAAATGGGTACTTTTTGGGGTAAAACACGCCCGGGATTTTTGCGGATTTGACAGTTTGGAACAGTTCTTCAGATCCGCACAAAAACCCCTTGAACAAATTATTGGGATAATACTTGTAGCCAGACAAACCAAGCCTTCTTTTCTTGGTCAGGTTAATTGCTTTTTGGTCTGACACATAGTCGGCTAAAATCAACAAATACGGTTTGCCATATTTTATATAGCGCCAATGCCTCCGTGCAAACAAAATCAGCACGTCGCAAGATTTTAATTCGGCCAGAGAAAAATCATGCTTACGCCACGTGTACAATTCAATTCCGGGGCGGGCCAGCAATTCTTTTAAGCAATTGAGCTCGTCAAGGTGAAGGTTTTGTATCCCTATCTTAACATGATCTTTCATTTCTTCAAGTGTTAATGATTGCCTGGGCTCATTTTAGGCCTTATATAAGCAAATGTACCTTTTTAAAAGAATTATGTATTTCAATAAGATTTTTTTACGGCTTTTGGCAGCAAATTTTTTTTGATTTACTCTCAGTTTTGATTTGAGGAAGATTGAAAGGAACATTCATTTCCGTTATCGCAATTGTTATAACAAATAAATTTTTCAAAAACCACTATTGCTAATGAACAAGCGAATGTTTTGAGTATTATCCTTTGCCCAAAGTCTACTCCCTGTTCAAAAGACAGAAGCCGCAACCCGATGCCAGGAAGGGTTTTCAAAGAATTAGCCATTTTTGCCATACCAATAATGAATAAAAACACTATTTTTGCAAAGCCTTTTTTTATTTATTAAATACCGCCATGCTAAGTTTTCTTGATAAGAACCTCGATTTCCTCGACCACCAGTAAGGCACAAGCCCACTTTTTCCTGCAAAGAAATTTTTGCAGGCCTTTTTGTTATTTTTTCTTCTCATCTTAAAACCCTGTAATCATGCATGCTCTTCCAGCCATTTCCGGCAAAAACAAATATTACTTTGACCTTGAAGAAAAACATGGCGCTCACAATTATCACCCCCTTCCTGTGGTGTTAAGCAAAGGGGAGGGCGTTTATGTATGGGACATCGAAGGAAAAAAATATTATGATTTTTTAAGCGGGTATTCAGCCGTTAACCAGGGGCATTGCCATCCAAAAATTATCGGTTCATTAATTGAACAGGCGCAAAAATTAACGCTCACCTCACGTGCGTTCCACAATGATCTTTTGGGAGAATACGAACAATTTATCACAAATTATTTTGGCTACGATAAAGTGTTGCCGATGAATACCGGCGTAGAAGCTGTTGAAACGGCCATCAAACTTTGCAGGCGTTGGGGCTATGCAGTAAAAGGCGTTGCCGAAAACAAAGCAAAAATAATTGTTTGCGAAAATAACTTTCACGGCCGCACAAGCACAGTCATTTCTTTCAGCAGCGATCCTGCTTCTTACAAAAATTTTGGCCCCTATATGCCTGGGTTCGAAATCATCCCATATAATGACCTCGGCGCCCTGTCTGCCGCCTTGCAGGATAAAAATGTTGCCGGATTTTTGGTAGAGCCTATCCAGGGAGAAGCAGGAGTAATTGTTCCGGATGAAGGTTACCTGAGCAAAGCAAAACAATATTGCGAAGATGCCAGCGTGCTATTTATAGCGGATGAAATACAAACTGGTTTATGCCGAACCGGGAAAATGCTGGCCTGCGATCATGAAAATGTGCGCCCTGATATTTTAATTCTTGGCAAAGCGCTAAGTGGCGGCACATTGCCGGTATCGGCCGTGCTTGCAGATGACCAGGTCATGCTTGCCATCAAGGCCGGTGAGCATGGTTCAACATTTGGCGGCAATCCTTTGGCCTGTAAAGTGGCTATAACTGCACTAACGGTTTTGAAAGAGGAAAACATGATGGAGAACGCGCACGCAACGGGCATGGCATTAAGAGAAAAACTCAGAGAAATGAATTCGCCTTACATATCAGCCATAAGGGGCAAAGGGCTCTTAAATGCAATTGTTATTGATCACAAAAGCCCCGAGGCCGCCTGGGAGCTTTGCCTGGTATTGAAAGAAAATGGTTTGCTGGCAAAACCAACTCATGGAGACAAAATAAGGCTTGCCCCCCCTTTGTGCATAACTAAAACCCAAATTGGCGAATGCATCAGGATTATTGAGAAAAGCTTGACGGGATTAAACCAAAGCATGTAGGCAAAAAATTTAATACCCAATTTATTGGGCCAAAGCAAAAAACGAATTAAATCGTTATAGAATCTTTTTTAAGAAAACCATATTTCGTCGAAAGAAGCCATAAGCCCAAATTCTATAGAAATTCTGAATACCCCAATAACAATTAATCTTATCTTTGAAAATACATTAATTCTCTAAATGTTTTTTTTGAAAGCAAATGACAAAGTCTTTTTTCGTAAAGTTCAGGCGGATCTTTGGCAATCTTTATTTCCTTTTTTTCCTGAACGGCTTTTTTATTGCCACGCTTTTTTATCTTAATATAGAAGACAACTATGAAAGTAATTTATTCAAGGCCATCCAAAAAAGCATAGACAAGAAGATAAGCCCAACCGACACGAAGGACTCCATACTCGTTAAAGTAATGCGGGAATGTAGTGATATATTAGGCAACAGGCTTTCTGTATTTTCCGTAAACTATTCCAATGACCTCGAGGGTTTCAAAACGGAGTTTTTGCATCCTGCTACAGTAGACCTCATGACCGCAAAAGGTGCATGTGGAAGCTATTCGTATGTTTTGGCAAGGATACTTCAGGATTATGGCTTCCCGGTGCGCATTGGCCAAATGAAAGCCAATGGCATATATGGCTCGCACAACGTTGTGGAAGCGAACATTAATTCGAAATGGGTTGTTGCAGACCCCTTATTTGATACCTACTTTGTCAAGCCCGGCGGCAAAGCATTTGCAAGCTTCAACGATGTAAAAGAAAACTGGGGCTATTACAGCAAGCAGCTTCCCGAAGGATATGATCCCTCTTATCAATACCAGGACGTGCGGTATACTAATTGGGAAAAAATCCCGGTAGTATTGCCTGCACTAAAAAAAACCCTGACCTTTTTCTTAGGTAAAGAACGGGTCGACAGCATGTCTCTCAGGGTTCATTTCTTAAAAATATACAAGTTCTACTTTTATGTTGCCCTCATCATCTATCTCCCCATCCTCCTGGCCACTGCAATAAAAATCATCAGGGCAAACAAGATGCCGGAGCCCATAAAGGAAAAAGCTGCTTCGGCCCAAAAACAAATTACGGCGCATCGCCTCGAAAGCACCACATAACTCCCCCTCAAATTTGCTGTTCAATAGTTTCGGTTTTCTTCCAAACGCTGTTTTTAAGAATAAGTATATTTGGCAAATAATCAATTTCAGTATGATCAAGGTTGGAGTATTTGGCGCAGGGCATTTAGGAAAATTTCATTTAAACAATTGGAAAGAAATAAAAGGCGTTGAACTGGTAGGTTTTTTTGACCCTAATGATGCGATTGCCGGGGATGTTCAAAATAAATATCAAGTCAGGAGGTTCCTGAACGAAGAAGAACTTATGGACGCCTGCCATGCGGTTGATATTATTGCGCCAACAAATATCCATTTTGATTTATGCGAAAAAGCCATAAAAAAAGGCAAGCATGTCTTCGTAGAAAAACCTTTGGCGAACACAATGGCCGAAGCCAAAGAACTGGTGAACCTGGTAAAGGAATCCAATATCAAATTGCAGGTGGGGCATGTTGAGCGCTTCAACCCGGCTTACTTATCCATCCGGGATTTGCAGCCCACGCCAATGTTTATTGAAGTGCACCGGTTAGCACAGTTTAACCCAAGGGGCACAGAAGTAAGCGTGATACTCGATTTAATGATCCACGATATTGATATCATACTGAGCATTGTGAAAAGCGATGTGAAAAACATATCAGCCAATGGTGTTGCGGTGATGACCGAAACTCCGGATATTGCAAGTGTAAGGATCGAATTTAATAATGGCTGCGTTGCCAACCTGACATCCAGCAGGATCTCAATGAAAAAAATGCGCAAAATGCGCCTTTTTCAGAAAGACGCTTATATTGGAATAGATTTCCTGAATAAAAAAACAGAAATCATCCGGTTGAAAACACCGGATGATATTGATTCATTTTCATTCGACCTTGATACATCGGACGGGAAAAAATCAATATCCATCTCAAACCCACAGGCCCCTGAAGTGAATGCAATAAAAATGGAGCTTGAGAAATTTTGCGATTCAATAATTAATAACAAAACCCCAGTAGTTTCAGAAGTAGATGGGTACAGGGCTATGGATGTAGCCCATCAGATCCTAAAAAAAATAAAATTAAACAGCATTACTAACTAACCGATGGGATGCCCATATATAAAAAAATCCATACAGGCTGGTATGTCTTGAGCGATTATATTGCTGCAGCAGCGACCTGGATAATTTTATACTTTACCAGGCGATACCTGTTACATGAGCCAATATATGTACAGCACCGCTTATTCCTGAACAATCGTTTTTGGCTCGGCCTTTTATTATTGCCGGTTTGCTGGATCATGCTATATGCAATGGTGGGCTCTTACCACTCGCTATACAAAAAATCGAGGCTAAATGAGCTAACCACCACCTTTATCTGTACGCTTATCGGGTGCACCATCATTTTCTTTTCTATCGTTATCAACGACCCTCAGACAGATTACCGGTATTACTACAAATCCTATTTTACATTTCTTCTTGCCGGCTTTTTCCTTACCATTTCGGGCAGGTGGATTTTGCTTAAACTGGCAAAAAACCAGCTTAAAAGCGGCAAGGTGAAATTCAAGACGCTGCTGTTAGGGAGCAACCCGGTTGCGGCAAGAACATACAAAGACACCAATGAAGGGCTCCATGCCATAGGGTATCACTATGTAGGTTACCTCAGCAATGAAAACAGCAATGGGCTCGGCAGGCAGCTTAAGCACCTGGGCACGTTACGGGAAATGGAAAAAACGATTGACAGAGATGATATTGACCTTGTAGTGATCGCCATGGAAAAATCAGAAAAAAAGGATGTGGAAGGTATTGTCGAAAGGCTAAGCGAAAAGGATGTGGATATAAAGATTGTTCCTAATATACTCGACATCTTATCCGGCTCTGTAAAAACAAGCAACGTTTTTGGCGCTGTATTATCAGATATAAAAACAGGCTTAATACCCGACTGGCAGCAAAACACAAAGCGGGTGACCGATGTTTTTTTATCAGCATTATCGCTAATCATTTTATCTCCCCTGATTGTTTATTCCGCAATCCGGGTAAAGATTTCTTCCCCTGGCCCGGTTTTTTATTCGCAGGAAAGAGTGGGCTACAAGGGAAAAAAGTTTTTTATCCATAAGCTTCGTTCAATGAAAGCTGATGCCGAGAAGGAAGGGCCTGCATTATCATCCGAAAATGACGAGCGCATTACCAGGTGGGGAAAAACTATGCGCAAATGGAGGATCGATGAACTGCCCCAGTTATGGAATGTCATCAAAGGAGAAATGAGCCTTGTTGGCCCCAGGCCCGAGCGCCAGTTCTATATCGACCAGATTAAACGGCAAGCTCCTTATTTCCGTTACCTGCTCAAGGTAAAACCCGGCTTAACTTCCTGGGGCATGGTGCAATATGGATATGCGGAAAACGTTGAAGAAATGGTCGAAAGGATGAAATATGACCTCATCTATATTGAAAACATATCGCTGGCACTTGACTTTAAAATAATGTTCCACACATTGAGGATTATTTTAAAAGGCAAAGGGCGCTAAATTAATGCGAGTGAAAAAGCTGCTGCTCATTTTCGTTTATTGGTTCCCGTTAATATCCATTGCTCAACAGCCTTACTGGCAACAAGAAGTGGATAACGTCATTCATGTTGCACTGAACGATGCAGATAATACGCTGGATGGTTTTATCAAAATTCAATATAAAAACAATTCGCCCGACACCCTCCGCTATATCTGGTTCCATTTATGGCCAAATGCATTCAAAACTGACCGTACTGCTTTTAGCGAGCAACTGTTGCAAAACGGAAGAACAGATTTTTATTTTTCAGATAAAAAACAAAAAGGGTATATCGACAGGCTGGATTTCAGAGTGAACGGGGCAGAAGCGAAAGCGGAAGACCACCCATTGTACATTGATGTGATAAAGGTAATCCTGCCTAATAGTTTATTACCTGGCAGAGATGTCGAAATCACCACTCCGTTCCATATAAAACTTCCCTATAATTTTTCAGGTTGCGGCTACATAGGCAAATCATACCAAATAACACAATGGTACCCCAAACCTGCAGTATATGACAGCAAAGGATGGCACGAAATGCCCTACCTGCAACAAGGCGGATATTACGGGGAATTTGGAAGTTTTGATGTGCGCATTACTGTTCCGAAAAATTATATTGTTGCTGCACCAGGAGCATTGCAAAGCAGGGAAGAAGACCAATGGGCGACAGAAAGAAATTCAAAGTTGAGCGAATATCGACAGATGCCGCAGCTAAAAAAAAGCAACTCGTTTACTGATCACAAACAGCAAGCTGTGGCCAGTAAGCAACCTGCGACGGGCAATGGCACCAGGGCACTTCAGTTCAAGCAGAACAACATCTGCGATTTCGCCTGGTTCGCCGACAAAGATTTTATTGCAGCCCACGATACGCTGCTTTTAAATTCCGGAAAGGTAATAGACGTTAATGTTTTTTATTTACCAGCCACTAATTTTCTGTGGAAAAAAAGCATTCAGTTTATCAAGGAAGCAATCCGCTTTAGGTCATCATTAATAGGCGAGTATCCTTACAACATCATTACTGTAGTTGAAGGGGAAAACAGTATGGCTGACAATATGAAATACCCTTGCATTATTTCTATTCCTTCGAAATTGTCGGAAAAAAATTTAGAAGCAATCATTGATGATGAAATTGGGTACAACTGGTTTTATGCAGCATTGGCCAACAATGAAAGAGAATACCCCTGGATGAATATTGGCATGAACAGTTATTATAATAATAAATTCAATGGAAATTATCATAGCGCAGCAGGCAATTTTGTTGTAGGGCCAAAACAAAAATGGGCGCAAAAAAAAATGCCTGATGACATAGCGAACACAGCTCTTAGGACAATTGAAGCCATTAAAAGAGGCCAACCCATAGAAACTGCATCCGAAGATTTCACAAGTTTCAATTACAAGTTGATTGGGTATCAAAAATCTGCTGAATGGATAGGATTATTGGAAAAATTCATAGGAACAGGCAGGTTTGACAATTGCATGAAAGCATATTACGAACGCTGGCAATTCAAACATCCTTATCCCGAAGATTTCAAAAAAACAGTAGATGAAATAAGCGGGTTAAATACAGACAGCATTTTTTTATTATTACACCAACCGGGCGCTCTTGAAAAAGAACCTGCTCACAAAAAGATTAAACCTGCTTTCCTCTTTAATCTGGAAGACACCAAAAAGTATAATTACATTTCCTTAATACCGGCAGTTGGCTACAACCTGTATGATAAATTCATGATTGGTGCTGTTATCCATAACTACACCCTTCCCCCGAATACATTTCAATTTGCCATAGTGCCTCTATATGCTGTCGGCAGCAAGCAGTTGAACGGTATTGGTAAAATGAGCTATGCCTGGCATCCCGATAATCATTTCTATAAAATAATCTTAGGCTTGAACGGAGCCAGGTTTTCAACTTTGGCGGGGGTTGACAGCAATGGCATTAATATTTTTGGAGGCTTTTACAAAATTGCTCCTTCCATTACATTCATTTTAAAAAATCGCAATGCAAGGAGCACTGTTGAGAAGTGGATTGGCTTCAAGTCTTACATTATTGGCGAACGGGGATTCGATTATTTTTTAAAAAAAACAGATTCGACCTATTATCCTGAAAAGCAGGGTTATTCAACGAGGTGGCTTAACCAGCTTACTTACGATGTAGAAAATTACAGGGCTCTTTATCCTTACCATCTCCAGTTCCAGGTGCAGCAGGCCAGTCAATGGTACCGCTTAAACTTTATCACAAATTATTTTTTCAATTATTCAAAAGGAGGCGGGATGAATGTAAGGTTTTTTGCTGCCAAATTCGGGTACTTCGGAGGAAAAACCCTTAACAAAACATTTTCTACTTATAATTATCAACCCAAGTTGACCGCTTCTATCGGGAGCGATGATTACACGTACAGCAATTATTTTTTGGGCAGGAATGAATTTGAGAATTTCGCAAGCCAGCAAATCATGATGCGGGACGGAGGATTGAAATTGAGAACTGACCTTTTTCAAAACCTGCAGGGCAGGTCTGATAATTGGGTAGCCGCATTGAACTTCAACAGTACTTTGCCAACAAGCATCGTCCCGAAACAAATTCCTTTAAAAGTTTTTTTTGATGCAGGCACCTACGCAGAAGCCTGGGGCAACAATCCCCCGACAAGCAAATTTCTGTATGTTGGCGGCCTTCAACTATCGCTATTAAAAAACATCATTAATATTTATGCTCCCATTATGTATAGCAGCGATTTCAGGAACCAGCTAAAGACGCTGGGCCCGGGAAATGCTTTCCTGAAAAAAATTTCTTTCAGCATCGATGTCCAAAATATTAATTTGAGAAGGATTTACAGGAACGCCCCTTTTTAAATGAGCTATGCCGCCAACATACATTACCTCCAACAGCATGAAATAGATAAAACCAGGTGGGATGCATGCATCAGCAGCTCAGCCAACGGCCTTATTTATGCCTGTTCATCTTATTTGGACACCATGTCAAAAAACTGGGATGCGCTGGTGCTGAGAGACTATGAAGCAGTGATGCCACTGACCTGGAATAAAAAATATGGGGTTTATTATCTATACCAGCCTGCATTCACCGCATCGCTCGGTATTTTTGGCAACAACATCTCAGCAAAATTAACTGAAGATTTTATCGGGTCTATTCCAAAAAAATTCAGGCTGATCGAAATCGCATTGAACGCAGGAAATATGCTCCCCAATCATATATTTGCTTCAATTGCCCGGCATAATTATACTCTTTCATTGAATAAAAATTATGGTGAACTGCATTCAGCTTATCGCGATCATATCAAAAGAAATGTCCGGAAAGCACAGCAACTTGGGTGTACAGTAAAAAAAAATATTTCTATTGAAGAGGTCATCAATTTGTCAAAACCTGTAATGCAGTTTACCGGAGTGAAAGATGAGGACTATATAAAATTCAAACAGCTCTACCACTATTTGCTTGCCCAGAATAAAGCAGCTGCTTATGGGACCTATTCTCCCGACAACCAATTAGTAGCTTCATGCGCTTATTTCTTTTCGCACAAAAGAGCATATTACATTATAGCCGGCAATCACCCAAATAGCAAAACCATTGGCGCATCACATTACCTGATTGACGCTTTCATCAAAGAGCACTCAAGCCAGGATATTCTTCTTGATTTTGAAGGATCGGACATCAGTAACCTTGCCTTTTTTTACAGCAGTTTTGGCGCAAAGCTTGAAACCTATCCTTTTCTCAAAATCAATAACCTTCCGTTTTGGGCGAAATGGATCAAATAGCCCAATGTGTTTTGTTAGTCCGTGAACCCTAAGCTTCACCAGGAAGCCATGAATAAGGAACGAATATTAAAGCCGTTCGCTCAAAATGCTTTCAGCTATCACCAAATCAATTGGCCTGGTTATTTTGATGTTGTTCTCCTCTCCTTCCACCAGGTTGATCCTCTCTCCCATTTCTTCGACAACGGTTGCTTCATCCGTGAACGATTCCTGATACCCCTGCATAAAAGCTGCTTTCAGGATTTTGCTGTCAAAAGTTTGGGGTGTCTGGATAATATGAACTTTATCTCTGTCAATGACCACATTGCCGTTATGGGTTTCCACACGCAGGGAATCAACAGGTCTTACGGAGGGGATAGCATTGCCTTTTTCCAGTGCAGCATAATAACAACGCATTATTAATTTTTCTGATAAAAGGCATCGCACTCCATCATGCACAAAAACAACAGCATCTTCAGGCACATGAGCCAATCCGTTTTTTACAGAATGAAAGCGTGTTTCGCCGCCAACAGTTATGGTTATCTTTTTCGGGCTAACCGAGGATCGTGAAATCGTTTTGGCATCATTGACATATTCACTTGCAACAACCAGGATGATCTGCATGTCATCGAATGCTTTTAAGAAAACATCAAGGGTGTGAAGCAAAACAGGCTTTTGCTTTAATAACAAAAATTGCTTGGGAACAAGTTTCCCCATGCGCTTTCCTGATCCGGCAGCTACTATAATGGCATATTTTTTCAATACCCAGGCTTAAAATTCTTGAATTAAATATCAGCAGCCGAAGTTAGCGTATTCAATGCAAAAGATTTTCTTATTTAAAGAGTACACTGCTATTCTGTTTTGAACTAATGGCCTCTCAGGCAACCAGGTTTCAATTTTCGGCAGGCGGAAAAAGGCGTTTCTCCTGCAGCAACTCCTTGTCGGTGCCTTGCCGGCCAAAAAAGGACGATTGAAACCGAAAATACAAAATGCACCTTTGCATGTTTGATTAACGTAAAACCATTAATTTGCTTTCTATTCCCTGAATCATTATTTCAATACCAATGGATAAATTTTTTTCTGCGATTGTAGTTATTGCCTTTGCTTTAACTGCTGATGCACAGCAAAGCAATGTTGCAACTGTAAAAGATTATGAGCGCGCCGAAAGCATGCTTGGAGAAAATGCAAGGCTATTTACAGATTACAGCGACGTTTTCCCAAACTGGATTTCCGGAGATAAATTCTGGTACCGCATACTAAATGCTCAGGGAAGCGAATTTGTTTTAGCCGACCCTGTAAAAGGAACAAGAAACCCTGCATTCAACCATCAAAAACTGGCCTCTATTATTTCTGCAGCCACAGGAGTTAATTATGATGCTTATCATCTCCCTTTCAGGTCATTCAGTTTTTCAGAAGACGGAAAAACCATTTACTTTGAAGCAAACGGGCAGCAATGGCAATGCGACCTAATAAATTACAAATGCAGTAGCTCCGAGAATACCGCTAAAAGCAAGCTGGAAGCAACCGACGATGAGGTGCTCTCTCCGGATGGCAAAAAAGCTGCATTTATCAAAGATTATAATCTTTGGGCAAGAGACCTCTCTTCCGGGAAAGAAACCCAGCTAACAACAGATGGCATAAAAGATTTTGGATATGCTACAGATAATGCCGGCTGGAAAAGCAGCGATGCCCCTGTGCTTTGCTGGTCGCCCGATTCAAAAAAAATTGCCACATTCAAACAGGACCAGCGCAAAGTTGGCGATATGTACCTGGTCGCTACAAATGTCGGAAGGCCTGTTCTGAAAGCCTGGAAATACCCGCTGCCCGGCGACAAAGACATTATAACAATCCATCGCGTCATCATTAATGTTGACGAGCCCAAAGTGATTTTTCTGCAATGCCCGCCAGACCCGCACCGGGCTTCGCTAAGCGACGATATTGCAAGCAGCGGCACTTTTGATGACGTAAGCTGGGGCCAAAATGGTTCTGCATTGGCTTTCCTTTCTACATCCAGAGATCATAAACAGGAAAAATTACGCATAGCCAATGCCGTTACAGGCGCAGTGCGGGATATTTTTGCAGAGAACGTAAAGACACAATACGAATCAGGTCAGGGGGCCATCAATTGGAAGTACCTCCAGAAATCGGATGAAATCATTTGGTATTCAGAACGGGATAACTGGGGGCACCTTTACCTGTACGATGCCCAAACCGGGAAGTTGAAAAACCAGATCACCAAAGGTGATTTTGTTGTAACCAGGTTATTAAAAATAGACGAAAAAAAACGTCAGTTATACTTTATGGCCAATGGGCGCGAACCAGGCAATCCTTATTTCAGCCATTTTTACAGGATCAATTTTGACGGCAATGGTTTCACTCTGCTTACTCCTGAAAATGGCAATCATGAGATTACCCTTACTCCTTCAGGGCTTTATTTTATTGACAGTTACTCCCAGCCCGATGTTCCGGCTATAACGGTAATGCGCAACCTGGATGGCAAAATCGTAACTGTTCTTGAAAGAATGGACATATCAAGGCTTCTTGCTACAGGATGGAGATTGCCGATGCCTTTCACCGTTAAAGCCCATGATGGCAAAACCGATCTTTACGGGTTAATGTATGCGCCAGCCAACCTTGACCCAAACAAAAAATATCCGATTGTTGATTATATATACCCAGGCCCCCAGGGAGGCAGTGTGGGCAGTTGGTCATTCACCTTGTATAGGGGAGATAACCAGGCCCTTGCCCAACTTGGTTTTATAGTTGTAGAAATCGAAGGCACCAGCAACCCACTGCGGTCTAAAAGCTTTCATGACATGAGCTATGGGAATATGGCTGAAAATACCATACCTGATCAGATTTCTGGAATAAAACAATTGTCTCAACGCTACTCTTACATGGACACCAATCGAGTTGGCATTTGGGGGCATTCAGGCGGTGGCTTTGCTACTGCAACCGCTATGTTTCGCTACCCTGATTTTTTTAAAGTAGGCATTTCAGAATCGGGCAATCACGATAACAGGAATTATGAAGATGATTGGGGAGAACGCTATAACGGGCTGGTTACTGAATCGGATTATGATGCACAGGCTAATGAAAATTATGCAAAAAACTTAAAAGGAAAACTATTGTTGGCGCATGGGCTGATGGATGACAATGTGCCCCCTTCTAATACCATGCTCGTAGTTGAAGCTTTGGAAAAAGCCAATAAAGATTTTGACCTTATCGTATTCCCAAACAGCAGGCACGGTTACGGAGAATATTCTTATTACATGATGCGCCACAGATGGGACTATTTCGTAAAAAACCTACAGGGAACGACTCCTCCGGAAAATTATAAAATTAAAATCAAACCTGACCCGAGAAACCGGCTTGAGTAAAAAATCATTAAAACAAATTCCAGTATACAAGCAATTTTATAGGTAACAACATAAAAAACTATATTTGCATCCCTATTGCCCGATAGTATAATGGTAGTACGTCAGATTCTGGCTCTGAATGTTGGGGTTCGAGCCCTCATCGGGCAACTAAACTGTATAAGAACTCAATAGAATTTTAAAAAAAGTTGCAAAAAAAAGCAAGCCAGGAGGCTTGCTTTTTGATTATTCCTGTCTTCAAATTATTCTTTCCCTTTTTTTGAATATACGCCCCACCCATTGCCTGACGATTTCAAAACCAATTCTTCATCAGCATTTTCAAGAGTAACATAGTATGTGCTTTCATCGTTCATATTCGCTTCAAAAAGATTACTGATCCAGTAGCCGGAATAATCTTTTTTAAGGCTTACCAACTGTGAAATCGGCAGTTTGTCTGAAAGGATATTCCTTAGGACGCCTAATAGCTCACCATTGGCATTGTAATACGCAAACATAATTTCATTATTCAACGAAAACGTTGCCATTACATAATTATCCCTCTGCTGCCATTGAATGTTTCGGGCATCTGAAAAATCTTTATTAAAAGACGCAACTGCTTTTTTGTTGATGCCATCAGTTGGGTTGGCAAAGCTGTAGCTGAAACCTGTCAGCATTAAAGCAAAAATCAAAATTCCTTTTTTCATTGTTTTAAGTTTTTATTGTTAATCAATTTGAGTTTTAAATCATTGACATAACAAAGATATGTTTTAAATAATGTACTATGCAATACAAAGTACATTATATGGCATAATAACTACTAAAGCGGCTTTATTCAATGAAGAGCGGCAAACTCAACAAAATATCTAAAGACTTTTATATCAATAAGCTAATACATTGTACGAATTGATCTCAATATTTCAACTAAGTTGCAGGCATCAGGCTTAAAATTTTTTAACCAGGCTTTGAACCATTGTAATAAGTTAAGTAAGGCAATCTTGATAGGCCACCAACCTTGGCTTTCATTATTATATCGTTTTCTATTTAGGCCAACACAATCTTCGTTCGCATGCTCTTCATTTTTTATCCTTGACTGGATTAACAAAAACCTTCTACTCGGTTGTTGGGTGATGCTTTCTTAATTTCGCATAAATACATCAAAAGCCATTATGAAGCTTGCTCTAATACCAGTTATCAGTTTGTTCTTTTTATTCATCAACTCTTGCTCCTCATCAAAAAAAATATCAGCATCCAATAACGAAAAACCTCCAATCCATCTTCCCGATTCTTTGCCGCAGCTCCCGCCAAGCGATATCAACCTGAGGGTTGAATTATTCGCTCCCCCAATGCTTGCCAAAGCAGACTCAATGGTGCCTAAAGAATTCAATTCCGATAATTGGCCGGATTTCTCGCAGCCTGCCTGCGATTTCAGGTACAAATATCATTTTGTGCGCTCTCCTCTCAGCCTGACCTGTGTTAATAACAAAATAGGCATTCAGTTCACCGGGAATTATCAGCTATCGGGGAGCAAATGCCTTTGCGCATTGAACAAACCCGTAACGCCTTGGATTTCCGGAAGCTGTGGCTATGGAAATGAGCCATTACGTAAGATAGGCATTACAGTTAGCTCACAATTATATTTCCTCCCTACCTATAAATTGAAGACCGTAACAAAACTTGAACGCCTGGAGGCTTACGACAAATGCATTGTGTCAATGTTCTCAAGCGATGTCACAGGGCTTGTGGCAGATAGTGTTCGTTCCTCAGTAAATGCTTTCTGCAACAAATTGGATTCTGCCATCAACAGCATCGATTTTTCAAAAACATTACTGCCATTGTACCTGCATTATAAAACAGTTCCGGTAAGCAGGTATGGTTTTATATCATTAAACCCGATATCAGTGCAATTAGGCCAATTAAATTTCTCAAAAGACACTTTTAGCATTTCAATAGGTGCAAGTTGCAGGCCCAAGCTATCATCTGACAGTGCAAGCTCCTATACGAGCATTGGCTTTCCCATGCTCAGCACTGACAACAACAAAACGGAATCATCCATTTACCTGAACGCTGATTATGATTATGTTTTTTTATCGAAATTATTGGATGATACCCTGCGTGATAAATCTTTTGAAATAAAGGGGCGGACAATAGTCGTGCGCAATGCCTCTGTCAAAGGAGCTGGCAACCATCAAATTGAGGTAATGGTTGATTTCTCAGGCAGCAACAGCGGCAGGTTATACCTTCGTGGAACACCTGTCCTCGATGTTGCCAATCAAACACTTGCCATTCCTGACATTTCTTATTCAATTGAAGATGAAGACCTGGCTTTAAAAATTGCAAAAAAACTGTTCCATAATAAGATCAAAAAAAGCCTTTCTGGCAAATCTTACCTGGATATTGGCGCTTTAATAAAAAGCAAACTGCCTGTTATGGAAGCCAAACTGAATAACTACATTGCCAACAACATCTATTCCGAAGGAAAGATCAATGAACTGAAGATAGCTGGCTTACTTGTAAAAAATGATGGCATCCAGGTACAGGTATATGCAAATGCCCATATTAAGCTGGCAGCCGCGGCCTTGCCTTAACTTTGAGGGCAAAAAGCAACCTTTAACAATTTATTCACGTCATCGCCATAGTGTGTGGGGTAGTTTGCGCTTTCATACATCACAACCTTAACAACTTTGATCGCAGGAAGTAACCACATAAGCGCAATAATTGCAGGTTGCCGTAAAAATGAAAGAAGCAGCCAGAAAGAGTTGTATCAACTGCTTAAGGAATATGCCATGAGGGTTTGTTATCGTTATCAGGACCATGCAGAAGAAGCTGAAGAAATAGCGAATGAAGGCTTCATAAAATTATTCAAAAACATCGGCCAGTTTGATGAGGCGAGGCATGCAAATATTGAAATAGCGCTTAAAGGTTGGTTTAAAAGGATCTTGATCAACACCTGCATTGACCATTACAGAAAAAATGCGTCAAAGACTGCCAATAAAATATTAACAAAAGAAACAGAAAATATTGCCAGCCGAGAAGAAAACGGATTAGATGTGCTTTCGTATAAAGAAATAATTCTGGCAATAAGGCAATTGTCGCCCGCATATAGGACTGTTTTCAATTTATTTGTTATTGAAGGGATGTCACATGATGAGATAGCCAAACAATTAGGGATTTCCGTAGGAGCCTCAAAATCCAACTTATCAAAAGCAAGAGAAAACCTCAGAAAGATACTTTTAAAAAAAACTGACCATAAAATTTATGTTCAACCTCTCAGATAACGAGCTGGATCGCCTAAGCCGGGAAGCCGCCGATGCTTATGAGGTAGAAAAAAATGCCTCGTCATGGGAGGCGTTGGAAAAACGATTGGACATCGAGTTAGGCGCCGCACCTTCACCCCCGGGCCAAGAAGCGCCAGCACCACATGGTATTTATTATCCCCTTGTATACACCACAATGGTCATTACTATTATCGCTACCGGTTATTTTCTTTTTAAATCAAGCAAAAAAAACAACATAACAATCACGAAGAACTTTACACTAAAAGATAACAAGAACGACATTTCAAAAGCAAATACTGGAGAAGGCAATACCACAGGAAAAAAGGCTGAAACGATAACTGGCAATAGTATTGCAAAGGACAATTTGCCCGCTCAAAACAATACATCTATTGAAAAAGAAAAACTGACCGAAAAGCAAAAAACCGGAATGGACAATACTGCCTTTGACCCTATAGAAAAAACAGAAAAAGGGAAGCAGGACGAAACAGGCAAAAGCGGAACAGGTGATGCAATTGCACCTTTGGGCAGGAGCAATAACCCATTGGAAGAAAAGCCTTACTCAACCAATGCAAGAATAAAAAACAAAAAGAATTTTAGCAACATAAACAGCACTAACCATACAAGCCCTGAAGCCAATGGCCTAACTTCAGGTATTGCACCCGGTAAGTCACCGAAAAAGAATAACTTAAAAAAGAATGCTGATCGCCGAAATAAATTGACAGATAACAAAACATTAAACAACAGCAACAATGATATTATTGAAAACATCTCACCCGAAAACAGCAATCCCCAAGGTATTGCAGAAAGCAGGTTAAGCTACGCCCATTCCGGGTTAGCCCCACTTGCCATCAACCGTTCAGCCATTATTATTAGCGACTCTTCGTTGCTTGCAGAGGCAGGCAAAATAAGCAGACAGCCAACAGGCAAAAGATCGCTGAACACAAACAGGCCACTTGAAATCGGCATTGTTTTCGGCCCTGATTATTCAAAAGTGAAATATGCATACACAGATACAAAATTAGGAAGCAGCGTTGGGCTGGCTATTGGCTACCACCTGCTCAGCAGGTTGTCAGTGAACACGGCAATCATCTATACGCACAAGTACTATGAAGTAGATGGACATCATTTCCATCCTGGGCCAGGGGCCGCTCGCCCTAATGGGGATATTGAATTTGTGAAAGGCTCGTTTAAAATGTTCGAAGTGCCTCTCAATTTCAGGTATGACTTTTCTTTCGAAGACAACACTTCCTTCTTTATTGGAGCAGGCTCCTCTTCTTATTTAATGCAAGGCGAAGATTACAATTATTTCTGCCATTATAACCTTGCAGCTTCGGCATGGGTCAACCAGCCAGCAGCTGATCCGCGCAAAAATTTCTGGTTTTCGACATTTAACCTGTCTGGCGGCTTCGAAACATACCTTAGCAAGAACATCTCGTTCCAACTGGAGCCTTATATCAAGCTCCCATTGCGCAAAATAGGCTTAGGAAATGTAAGCTTGAGCAGTTATGGAATAAACCTGGCTATCAAATTTTCACCAGCCCTGAAAAAATCAAGGCATTAAATCATTTTTTGTTGATCAATTGATTACCTGGCATCAAACCAAACCGGTTTTTTACTATCGAAATCTCCGTTATAATTTATGCACAGTTCATCCCCTGCTTTTACATAATGCACGGTTTTGATCCTGATCAGTTGTTCTGCATAATCCATTTCGTATTCACAATTCGACCGGTAAGAATGATTATAAATCGACACATACCCTAATGCCACGCAACACCCGCATTTATCGTTGCCCCATTCAAAAATATAATCATGCAACCGTGTTTTATCAAGCACAGCCCTTTCTTCTTTGCCCATTACTATAACCGGAGAAATTTCAATTATTGTTCCTTCTGCAATATCTTCTGAAGCAAACACTCCCCTGTCCTTATCTTTTGAATGGCCAACATATAAACAAGGCAATATCATCGACAATCTTTTTAAAAATGAAGAGGCATTATACCCAAAAAATGCACCGCTATTTGATAGATTATAATTAATTTTGCGCCTCAAATTCTAAAATTTAATAATTGCACTATCCAAGATGGCCTTATTGCCTCTTCGATTTCACCTAAAAAATCAACACATGACAAAAAAGATTTTCTCATTGCTTTTGTTCTCTTCAACGGTGCTATCCGTTTCTGCACAAGAATTTGCTTCACCAAAAAAAGGAAGCCTGATTGGTTTCAGCGCTAACACAACCGATTTTAAGCAACCGCTTTCGGCAAGTAATTCCTTTAGCAATGACAACCTGAATCCTGGTTTTTCTTTGATGTTCTGGAAAGGCCTTACCAGCAACCTTGATTTTTCCATCAGGTATAATGGTTTATTCAGCAGCTACTCAAAAAAAGATACGGTATCCACTGCAAGCTATGAAAATGAATTTGAAGGATCCCTGCATTTGCGCGCCTTTTCCGATAATCACTTGCTAAATCCATTCCTTACCGCTGGTATTGGGGCGGGGAATTATTCTGGCACCTGGGCCACTTATGCACCATTAGGTGGTGGCATCCAGATCAACCTGCAGAGCAAGACTTATATTTTCCTGCAAATGAATTATCGTGCTTCGCTCAGCAAATCCAATCTCGATAATAATCTTTTCTATTCATTAGGCATTGCTGAAAATATTTCTCCTGCTAAACCAAAACCAGCACCTAAAACAGTTGTCATTCCAGTTGTCGCGCCTCCTAAAGA
The DNA here is from genome assembly GCA_018266455.1 of Bacteroidota bacterium. Taxonomy (GTDB): domain Bacteria; phylum Bacteroidota; class Bacteroidia; order Chitinophagales; family Chitinophagaceae; genus Puia. The sequence continues at coordinate 1,200 of JAFEAJ010000033.1, read as the reverse complement.
CAGCGATGGCGATGGCATTGTTGATAGCCTGGACGAATGCCCAACTGTTTCCGGGCTTGCCCAATTTCATGGCTGCCCTGATACAGATGGTGATGGCATCCCTGACAAAGACGATAAATGCCCGAACCAGAAAGGAACAGCGAAATACAATGGCTGTCCCATTCCCGATACAGATGGCGACGGCATCAATGACGAAGAAGACAAATGCCCAACCCTGGCTGGCGTTGCCAAATACAATGGCTGCCCTATCCCCGATTCAGATGGGGATGGAGTGAATGATGAAGAAGACAGGTGCCCTAACCTGCCGGGCGTCAAGGAAAACCAGGGCTGCCCATTGGTAAAAGAAGAAATCGTGAAGAAAGTAATGTATGATGCCAAAAATATTTTCTTCGCCACCGGAAGCTCGAAACTGCTTGCCAGGTCTTATAAACCTTTGGACGAAGTGGCGAAAATTTTGAAAGATGACCCAAATTTAAAATTGGATATTGAAGGCCATACTGATAATACAGGCAAGCCCGACAAAAATCAACTGCTCAGCGAAAACAGGGCAAAAGCGGTGTTCGATTACCTCACTACAAAAGGGAGTATTGGCCAAAACAGGCTTTCCTCTGCTGGTTTTGGCGATGCCAAACCCATCGCAAGCAATAAAACCGCACAAGGAAGGGCAAAGAACAGAAGAGTAGAATTGAAATTGAAATATTGATCTTTAAATGCAATTACAAAAAAAACCCCGGCCTTTATGCCGGGGTTTTTCAATTAAGCACATAAACATTTAATCCCATTTTATTCCAAAATTGAATCAAAACAATTTTACTAACCACTAAATAGTAAATTTGGCACATGGAGCTGGAATTTGAAAATCATTTAATGCTTGAACAGTTTCTGGAAATCATGCAGGGGAATGACATGCCGGGACTTAAAGAATTTTTAGACAACCAGAACATCAGCGATGTAGCTAAGCTGGTTGATGAATATCCCGAATATGAACAGCAAATCATAGATAACCTCAGCATCCATCGTGCTGCCAGCACTTTTAAAATATTGGACCTTCCCACCCAAAAAAGAGTAATGCGGGATTTGCCCCCGTCAAAAATTGCAGAACTGTTGAACACTTTGCCCCCTGACGACAGGACTGATTTCTTCGAAGGCATCCCCAGCAGCATCGTTCGCGAATTGATAAAATTGCTCACACCTGATGAG
>JAFEAJ010000032.1 GCA_018266455.1 Bacteroidota bacterium | reverse complement strand
ATTCCAGAAAATAAAATGATGCTGGCGTTTTACCTCGCAGCACCGGAAGTAGAGAATGACCGCAGGGCGTTAAATGTATTCAATGGGATGCGACGTGCTAAGAAGGAAGGCCGCTGGATGGGCACAGCTCCGATTGGCTATCTGAACAGAATTACAGAAGATGGCAAGAAATACATTGCGCCGAAAGATCAGGATGCTAAAATAATGAAATGGGCTTTTGAGGAAATCTTTCGCAATAAGCTGAATACTGAACAAGTCTGGAAACAAGCACGGGAAAGAGGTTTGAAATGTAGCAAGAATAACTTTTGGGTAGCAATAAGAAATCCTATTTATTGTGGATTGATTTTCGTTCCGCAACATAAGGATGAGCAAAGCCAGCTTGTGCCGGGACAACACGAGCCGATCATAACCACTACATTATTTTTTGATGTGCAGGATGTGTTGGATGGCAGAAAGAGAAAGGCGGTGAGTAAAAAAGTAGTGTCACAGGATGATATTCCTTTACGGGGTTATCTCATTTGTCCAAACTGCGGCAGGTTTCTAACAGGCAGCGGTTCAAAAGGCAGGAAGAAATATTATCATTACTACCATTGCAGTTCTGAATGTGGTGTACGTTACAAAGCAGATGACGCAAACAATTTGATGATAGACGCAATCGGAGATGAAGTGCGCAATGTTCCGCAACTTAAACTGTTCAGGGAGATTATCACAGCCACTTATATGGACGTAAATCGGGTTGAAAAAACGGATCAGAAGCGCATGATGTCACAACTCGATCAGATAAAGCATCGCCTCTCAAAAGCTCGTGAGCTTTTACTACGTGAAGAAATTGAGGGGGAAGACTATCGTACCATTAAGACAGAGGCCAGCGAAAGAATGGCTGATATTGAAGCAAAGCTGAAAGCCTCTAATTCTTTTTCAGACAGTATGGAACTGCTTTGGGATCTTCCGATTTCCAAAGTCTCTCATTTAGGTATTTTATTTCAAAATGGAACTGTCATACAGAAAAGGAAAATTGTAAGTACAATGTTCCCTGATAACCTGATATACGATGGTGTAAAGCTCCATCGCACCAGGGTTAGCGCAGCAATCAGCTTCTTGACCACCCGCAGAAAATGTCCACAGGAAGCTGTTGCAAATAGCAACCAAACTTATCGGGCTGAAAGTGTTCATCTTAACCGCAAACATGCCGTAACTGCATTGCGAAACAGAATGTAGTTTTCCTATTTAGCGTCAGGCAACTTTGCTACAATCTTCCCATGTAACCGCTCGTTGACCAAATAACCGAGAAAAGAAGCAAACGAAGTAATGTCTTGTCCTACACTTGCCTGCTCCAATGCCTGCATATATTCATCCCTTCTTTCAACTGGTATTATTGTCCACGGGTAACCTCCCGAAGCCAGCATAGCATTCATCATAAAACGCCCGATCCGTCCATTACCGTCCATATATGGATGGATAAAAACGAAGATAAAGTGTCCTAACACTGCTCTCACCGATGGTTCCGTTTCTTCCTCCAGTAACTCAAAAAGTACAGGCATAGCATCTCTCATTGCATCTACATTCAAAGGAACATGCTTGGAATTGCCAATGTACACTTGGTGGTTTCGATACCCTGCAAGGTCTGCGGCTTTTAAAAGTCCTGCGGCTATACTTGGGTCAAACAGTTGCCTGTACCATTTTGAATGATCCTTGTCAACCTGCTTTCCTGCATTTGCGCCTTTCAATATAGCTGTGATGGTGTCCTTCACCTGCAGGAAGGCTTGGTAGTAACCTCTGGCTGCCATTGCATCCCTTTGTTTCCGATCTTCTTCGTTCTCCTTGCTGTTCCACTCGCCGCTGCTTACTCTTTCGATCAGTTCCGGGGTTACACGATACCGCTCGATTGAAAGCGAATGGTATGCGTCCGTAACGTAAATGTCGTCAACATCCTTTAAGTAGGCTTGCGGATCATCCGGTAAGCCGGGTGCTTTTGGAAAGCTGGCAATAACAATCTCACGCATCTGCTCCCACATGAGCCTGATACGGTTGGCGTAGGGAGAACGTTCACGGGAGGACAGACTAAGGGTTAGTTTGGTTTCAAAAGGATCTTCTTCCCGTATATCATAATCAGCTTGTTTAAGGGTGTCAACAATTTGATCAGCTATCTTGTCTCTGTTTATATTTCTGAAAGCACCTGCTAACCTACCTGCAAAGGTTGTATGCCCATTCTCCAGTAGAATAGGCAATACTTCCGAAGCATCTCTTATCAATGCAAGGGCTGTACGGGCATCAATGGCATTTCTTGTATAAATACTTGGAGAGCTATAAACCAATGCAGCCGGCAGATTATACATTCTAATCCCATTTGCTATGATGGTTTGATCCGCAGGCGGGACATTTGCCTTTAAATTGAACAAAGAAGTATTATGCGGCAAGGGTGTAGGATTATTATTGCCCTGTGGCGACCGTAACATTAGCTGTTGCGGTACGGCACTGTTTCCTGCATGGATAAGAAGGGATTGGTCTGGTGATAAGCACCATTCTTCTCCAAATTTGTAGTTCAGGAATTTGGCAACAAATTCCCAATAAGAGCTGTACCAGGAAGTTGTTTCTCCTGCTTTTTCCGCAGGGTCAGTAGGTATATACCATCCCTTAGTAACTTCCCTGATAAAGCCGTTTTTAAGTAGTATCTCTCTGTATTTCCGATTGGGTATTTCATCGGTATGAATACCAACAACCCCATTATCCTGCAATTCTTTCAGAAACTTCAGGGATTCTACTAACCGTTCGCGTGGTGTTGCCATATCTTATTTTTATTGAAAGGATGTGCCTCCTATTAAACCGTGTCGCTTTCTGTCTATTAAACAAAGATGTGACAAATTTAGTAAATTTTGCAGTGATAATTCTATTAAATGTTGTTCAATATGATTTTTCTTTGTATCTTTACATTGTACCACACTTAATTTTTATAGTATGAAAATAGCAGACCTTTATGTACGGGTAAGTACGGACGAACAGGCCGATAAGGGCTATTCGCAACGTGACCAGGAGGAACGTTTGCGGAAATACTGCGAAATAAACAATATCCGGGTCAGGAAAGTGATACTGGAAGACCACTCTGCAAAGACGTTCAAACGACCAGCTTGGACTGGATTATTAGGCGACCTGCGTAAGCACAAAGGACATACTGACCTTATTCTGTTTACAAAATGGGATAGGTTCAGCCGTAATGCAGGGGATGCTTACCAGATGATCAGCACCCTTCGGCGTTTGGGTGTCGAGCCGCAGGCAGTTGAACAACCGCTTGACCTATCTATTCCAGAAAATAAAATGATGCTGGCGTTCTACCTCGCAGCACCTGAAGTAGAGAATGACCGTAGGGCATTAAATGTGTTTCATGGTATGCGCCGTGCTAAAAAAGAAGGGCGCTGGATGGGAACCGCACCTATTGGATATGCGAATAAGGTTACTGAGAATGGCAAGAAATATATTGCTCCGAAGGATATTCAGGGAGACATAATGAAATGGGCGTTTGAGGAACTTTCCCATAGTCAGCTTAACACGGAACAGGTATGGAAAAAAGCGAAAGAAAAAGGCTTGAAATGCAGTAAGAATAACTTTTGGGTTGCCATAAGAAATCCGATCTACTGCGGATTAATTTTTATACCAAAGTACAAGGAAGAAGAAAGCATGTTGGTAAAAGGACAGCATGAACCGTTAATTTCTGAAACTCTATATTATGACGTTCAGGATGTATTGGATGGACGCAAGCGGATTTTAGGAACTAAGGTTACGGCAGACGATAATATTCCATTGAGAGGCTTCTTAATCTGTCCAAAATGCGGAAGGATGCTTACCGGCAGCGCATCAAAGGGAAGAACGCAATACTACCACTATTATCATTGCAGTTCAGCTTGCGGAGTTCGTTACAAGGCAAAAGAGGCAAATGACAAAATGGTTGAGGAAATCAGGAAATATGTATTGCCTCTTTCAAGACTTGAAACATGCAAAGACGTAATCACATCTACGTACAAATCAAAAGAGCGTGGTGAAAGAGATGAACAGAAAGATTTAAAGCTGCAATTGCAGGAAGTAAATAGCCGGATTGTAAAAGCAAGAGAATTGCTTTTGTGTGGCGATATAGAAGGCGATGATTATCGTACAATCAAATCTGAATGTGAGGAGAAGATCAATCGTCTGGAAGCAAAATTGAAAGCTGCTGTGAGTTTTCAAACTACGGTACAACCTCTGTGGGATAAGGCATTTAACAATATCGCTCAGCTTTATACTTTGTACAAAGAAGGCTCAGTAGAACTTAAAAGAAAGGTTGTTGGTTCGATATTCCCTGAAAATATCGTATTCGACGGTTGCCAACATCGAACCAAAAGATTGAACGAAATCATCAACATTATATCCTTGATAGATAGGGAATTAAAGCCCAAAAAAAATGGGACAAGTCGTTTGAATTTTGACTTGTCCCATATGGTGATCCCGCTGGGACTCGAACCCAGGACCCTAACATTAAAAGTGTTATGCTCTACCAACTGAGCTACGGAATCATCCCTTTTTTGGGATTGCAAAAATAAGGCAAAATGGATTTCGGGCAAATTTTATGAAAGTTATTTTCAAAAGAAATGCAAGCTGTTATCAACATTTCTTTTACATCGGCGCCAACTCGCTTAATTTTGTATCTCAAAAATTGATCGGATGTCTTTTTTTTCTGGTAAAGTTGTGGTGATCACCGGGGGCAGCGATGGTATCGGAAGGGCTTTGATAGATGCGCTGATACCGCAAGGGGCAAAAATTGCAACTTGTGCCCGAAACTATGATAAGCTATATAGCCTGCAGCTTCAATACCCGAATGTACTTCTCCACACCATGTCTTGCGATGTAAGCGTAGAAACGGAGTGCAAACGTTTTATTGATTCGGTGATCGAAGAGTTCGGCCATATTGATATACTGATCAATAATGCAGGCATCAGCATGCGCTCCCTTTTCAGCGATGTGCAGGTAGAGGTGATGAAAAAAGTAATGGACGTAAATTTTTTTGGCGCAGTATATTGCACCAAGTATGCATTGCCATCAATTATTGAAAACAAGGGAACGGTTGTTGGCATTTCTTCAACAGCAGGGTACAGGGGCTTGCCCGGGCGCAGCGGGTATTCAGCTTCAAAATTTGCATTACAGGGATGGCTTGAAGCTTTGCGCTCGGAAATGACCGGCTCCGGTGTGAACATTATGTGGGTGAGCCCCGGCTTTACTGCTTCAAATATCCGTAACGCTGCTTTGAATGAGAAAGGTGAAATGCAGGGAGAAAGCCCCCTCGATGAATCCAAGTTGATGAATGCTGACGAATGTGCTCAGCACATCATCAGGGCAATCGAAAAGCGGAAGCGTACGCTTGTGCTTACTTCTTCAGGCAGGCTCACCATATTCATGAATAAGTTTTTCCCGGCATGGTCCGACAGGCTCGTGTACAACCATTTTTTTAAGGACAAGAAATTGATCAAATAACCCGATTTGATTTTACGATAAAAAAAATATCAACTACTTTCATGCCATCAACTTCCGCATTTCATTTTTTTTATCTTTAATTGCTCGTTTTTTGAGATGGCTCTTGTAACCCTTACATCAGATATTGGCAATCAGGATTACTTAGTTGGCGCCATCAAAGGGCAACTGATGGGCATCAATCCCGGCTTCTCGATTGTAGACATCTCCCACCAGCTTCCCCCCTTCAACTACCCGCAGGCTGCTTACGTTTGCAGGAATGCCATTAAAACTTTCCCTGATTTTACTTATCACGTGGTTCTTGTAAACCTTTTTGAGAAAAAGCCGGAACAGTTGCTGCTTGCCTGTTATAACAGCCAGTACATTTTCTGTGCCGACAATGGCCTGCTTCCTATGATCGTGGAAGGAAGGCCGGAAATGATCATTGGCCTGGGGATGGATAAGACCGCCACCAAGAATGCCGTGTATTGTACATCAGTTATCGGGCATGCCATCAATGATTTGATAAGCGGGAAAGCTTTAGAGCAGATTGGCAACCCGGGTATTGCTTACGCCATGAAAAACCCGCTTCGCCCGCTGCTTGGCGAAGGCTGGATGGAAGGCCAGATCATCTTTATCGACAATTTTGAAAATGTAACGGTGAACATCACACGTAATGAGTTTGAAGAACAGCGCAGAGGCAGGAGCTTCAGGATCGTTTTCAAGCGCGATGAAGTGATAGACAGGATAAGCGAAACTTATGCAGATGTGCCCGAAGGCGAGAAACTGGCCCTTTTTAATTCGGGCGGGTACCTTGAAATAGCCATCAACAAGGGCAATGCTGCAGGTCTGTTCGGCTTGCAGGGCTTTACTGAGCAATCGCAAAACCAATACCTCCAGAACAGGCTTTTTTATCAAACCGTAAAAGTTTTTTTTGAATAGGAAGAGCCGGGCAACCAGTACTAAAATGGTCAACCAAAATTGAATGCAAATAGCGGGAACATCAGCCCGTTGTCGCTTGCCGAAAACTGAAAAAATTAATCGTTAAAACAAAAACTATGGCTTTAACATTATAGCCATAACCTTATATTTGCGGACTCATAAAAAACCAATGCTATATGAATTTTAATAAGGTGAACAATATGGTGGGATGGGCTGTTGGGATATTTGCTTGCGCAGTTTATGTGATGACGATGGAAGCGACCGGCAGCTTCTGGGACTGTGGCGAATTCGTTTCAAGCTGTTACAAGCTGCAGATACCACACCCGCCAGGGGCGCCTATGTTTATATTGCTCGGCAGGCTGTTTATCATCCTCTTTGGCGATAGCCCGCACACCGCAGCCCGCGGAGTGAATTTTATGAGCGCTATTGCCAGCGGTTTATCGATATTGTTCTTGTTCTGGTCAATTACCCATTTCGGCCGAAAATTTTTTGCAAAGACCAAAGAGGCATTGACCGGTCAGCAAATCTTCCTGGTGATGGCGGCCGGTGTTGTTGGCGCAATAGCCTACACCTTCTGTGATTCTTTTTGGTACAGCGCTGTAGAAGGTGAAGTATATGCCACTTCTGCTTTTTTCACTGCACTGGTATTTTGGTCTATCCTTAAATGGGAAGACCATGCTGATGAACAAGGCTCCGACCGGTGGCTGATTTTTATTTTTTACATGATGGGCCTTTCAATTGGGGTCCACCTGCTGAATTTGCTGACTATACCTGCCGTTGCCATGGTGTATTATTTCCGCAGGTATAAAGCTACGGTTTGGGGATCGATAATGGCTTTCCTTATCGGATGTGTCATTACCGGCGTGATCCTGAAATTTGTGATCCAGTTCACCATCAAAGGCGCAGGCTGGTTCGATATCAGGTTTGTGAATGACCTGAAGCTCCCTTTCTTCAGCGGCTTTGCTTTCTTCTTTGTTCTTTTAGCAGTGTTGATCATTATAGGTATCCGCTTTGCTGTGAAAAGGAAATATTATTATATGAAGCTTGGCCTCTGGTGCATGGCGTTTATGTTGCTGGGCTATTCTACTTATTTCACTACCATGATCCGCTCTAATGCTGATCCCGCTGTTGATATGTATAATGTGGACAATCCAGTGAGCCTTGAAGGTTACCTGAGCCGCGATCAATATGGCGACTGGCCCATATTGTATGGCCCTGATTATACCGACAGGCCGCAAAGCGTGGTTACCGGCAATTTATACGTAAAAGGGAAAAGCGAATACGATATTGCAGGCAAAACATACGCACAAGACTGGGGCAACACGCCTTCTGCTCATTTTTTCCCGCGCATGTACAGCAGTTCGAATGACCGTAATGAAATAGACACTTACAAACAATATGGTGGCATTAGCGACGACGATCAGCCAACAATGGCCAATAACATTCGCTATTTTATCGCCTATCAGAATTGGGAGATGTACCTCCGTTATTTTTTGTGGTGCTATTCAGGAAAGCAAAACGACCTGCAGGGATTTGGCAATGTAAGGGACGGCAACGCCATAACAGGCATTCCGTTTATTGATAATTATTTCCTTGGTGACCAAAGCAAGATGCCAGACAGCATCCACAAAAACAACAAGTCCTACAACCGGCTGTTTATGCTGCCGCTGATACTGGGCCTGATCGGGCTTTATTATCATTATAAAAAAAATAAGAAAGATTTTTTGGTCACGCTGTTGCTGTTTTTCTTTACCGGTTTTGCTGTTGTAATTTACCTGAACCAGGCCGGGTTGCAGCCACGCGAGCGTGATTATGCTTTTGCGGGCTCGGAATATGCTTATGCCATTTGGATAGGCCTTGGCGTTATTTGGGTAGCAGAGAAATTCCAGAAATTTTTAAAAGGCAGCATGGGCAATTATGCAGCAGCGGGCTTATGTTTCCTTGCCGTTCCGGTGTGGATGGGCCATGAAGAATGGGACGATCATGACCGCAGCAAAAAAACATTGGCAAGAGACCTTGCAAAAGATTATCTCGAAAGCTGTCCGCCAAATGCAATTCTCTTTTCGTTTGGTGATAATGATACCTATCCGTTGTGGTATGCACAGGAAGTAGAGGGCATTAGGCCCGATGTGCGCGTGATGGTGAACAGCTTGCTTGGTACGGATTGGTACATTAACCAGCTCCGCTACAAGGTTAACCAGAGCGCTCCTTTCGATGTTATTTTAAGCCCTGAACAAATCGAAGGCAGCAAAAGAGACGTGACCTATTATAGTAAGCTTCCCGGGTTCGACGATAAAAAATATTATGATTTGTACGACATTGTTAAAAATGTAATTGGCAGCGATGACCCAAAATATTCCACGAACCAGACTGAAGACGGTTCTACTATAAATCTTTTCCCCGTGAGGAAATTCAGCGTGCCGGTCGACGAAAACCTGGTGAGGAATAACGGAATGGTTCACCCGGGCGACAGCATCGTAAATGAAATGCGGATTGATATGTCGCAGGGCAAAAATTATTTACTGAAAAACGACCTGGCCATTTATGCAATTATCGCCGCTAACAAATGGAAACGCCCGATATGCTTTACATCTACGCAGGAACTGGGCAATTTGGGGTTAGACAAATATGTGAGGTTAACAGGGCTTGCTTACCAGCTAGTGCCTGTGCTGAATGGAGGGGTTGATAATGCAGTAGCATACAAAACAGTGATGGATAAATTTGCTTATGGCGGAGCTGATAAACCGGGAGTATATTATGATGAAGAGAACCGCCGTCACCTGAACAGCATCCGCCTTGCTGTGTCGCAAATAGCAATGAGCCTTGCACAGGCTGGCAAAAAAGATTCTGCAAGGAATGTGCTGGAAAACTTCGACACCCATGTGCTCGAGTCCAATTTCCCTTATGGAATGACTAGCAACAGGGGCAACCAGCAGGATTTTATTTCAATGAATTTCCTGGAAGCCTGTTATGCAGCAGGCGATACTGCCCTTGCTAAAAAAGTGGAAGCATCAGTAAAAAAAGATTTGCAACAACAGATGAGGTATTATAAAGCTCTTGGGGACAACCCCACCATGCCTGATGAACAGTTTGCTACCGAAGCCTATATGATGATGCAAGGCAAGGGAGGCAACCTTTCTGACAGGCAATCGCAGTTCTTACAGGATATTGTAACAAGCTATCAAATGCTAATGCGAATTGACCAGGCCGGCAAACAGCTTAAAGCCGACCAGCCGCCAACGGGAGCAGAAAAACCCCCGCCAACAATCATCAGCAAGCCGCCGGCTCAGCAATCGGATACCAAATCAAAAAAATAAATATTATGCATCCCGGCAATCGCCGGGATTTTTTTGTAGCCCTATACAACTTGTTTTTCTATTACCAGCCCTTGCCGAACTAAATTCTTTTTGAATTGTTTAAATTTAAGCGCTTTGGGTTTATATTTTTTTGAGCACAGCCTGTATGGAATTATGCTTAACTTCATAACAGAATAAATTATTTTATTTTAAATGATAGGTTTTCATTTTAGAAAATTTGATCCAGATCAGCAGGGGAAATCAAAATTTGACCAATTGCTCGATTTGTTCATGCAATTGCTGAACTATACCAATGGCGATGTTGGTGAGGCTTTGCAGTGGATGAACCAGTTGGATAAAGAATATAAACTAACTGATGATGAATATGGGATGGGCAATTTTATTGACGACCTGAAAGAAAAAGGCTATATAGACGAAAACAAACAAACAGGCGAAATAAAAATAACACCAAAAACAGAGCAAGGCATTCGCAAGCGTTCGCTGGAAGAAATTTTTGGGAAGCTGAAAAAAACCAGGCAGGGGAACCATAATACTTTTAAAGCAGGTCAGGGCGATGAGGTCAATCCTGAGACCCGTTCATTTCAATTCGGCGATTTGTTGGAACAGATTGACTTTACGGAATCCATTCGCAATGCGCAGATCAATCATGGCATTGAAGCATTCAACATACAGGAAGATGACCTCAAGATCCGAGAAACCGATTTCAGGTCACAAACGTCCACAGTGCTGATGATCGATATTTCTCACTCCATGATCTTGTATGGGGAAGACAGGATCACTCCGGCAAAAAAAGTAGCTATGGCATTAAGCGAACTGATTACTACTAAATATCCAAAGGACACCCTGGACATTGTGGTGTTTGGCAATGACGCGTGGCCGATCGAGATCAGGGACCTCCCTTATCTTCAGGTAGGGCCTTATCACACGAACACGGTTGCCGGCCTTGAAATGGCAATGGATATTTTGCGCCGCAGAAGGAACCAGAACAAGCAGATATTCATGATCACTGACGGCAAGCCAACTTGTTTGAAAATGGGGGGGAAATATTACAAAAACAGTTTTGGGCTGGACAGGAAAATTACCAATCGCTGCCTTAATCTTGCCGCACAATGCAAAAAACTGAAAATACCCATCACTACATTTATGATTGCCAGCGACCCCTACTTACAACGGTTTGTGGCGGAGTTTACCGAAACAAATAATGGCAAAGCATTTTTTGCAGCGCTTGATAAATTGGGGGCATTCCTTTTCCGGGATTTCGAAAGCGGCAAGAGAAAAACGGTTTATTAATGCCTGAAACGAGGACCAGGCTGATTGATATAATTACCCTGATTTTTGATTTATGATCATCATACTGCGCATGTCAATCACAAAGACCATGTTTCAGGCAATGAATGAACAAGATTGCTGCTGTGCAACAGGAAATAAAGCTCATCTTCAAATAAAAAAAATAAAAATTAAATTGAAGGACCATAAAAATCAAGCCTAACGAATTTATTGTAGACAGAACTATTGCCGGGAGATTGCTTTATATATCTTACATCTAAAATCAACATTGAATGATGCGAATGGAAAACATAAAAACATTAGGGGAGCTGAAAAAAGCAGGATATAAAAGAAGGACTGTGAAAGAAGAAATCCGTGAAAACCTTATCAATAAACTGCAGAATAAGGAAGCCACCTTTTCAAAGATTATTGGTTATGAAGACTCAGTGATTCCTGATACTGAGCGGGCATTATTGTCGAGGCACAACATTTTGTTCCTCGGGTTGCGTGGGCAGGCCAAAACAAGAATGGCAAGACAGATGGTTGAACTAATGGATGAATATATCCCTGTCATTGCAGGCAGCGAAGTGAATGATGACCCGTTCCATCCGATTTCAAAATATGCTAAAGACCTGATTGCAGAAAAAGGGGGCCTTGCACCAATTGCATGGCTGCACCGCAGTGAGCGATATGGGGAGAAGCTGGCTACGCCTGATGTTAGTGTTGCTGATTTGATTGGCGATGTAGACCCGATAAAAGCGGCCAACCTCCACCTGAATTTTGCTGATGAAAGAGTGATCCATTTCGGCATCATTCCCAAAAGCAACCGAGGCATTTTTGTGATCAATGAAATTCCAGATCTGCAGGCACGCATACAGGTAGCGCTGTTCAATATTTTGGAAGAAGGCGATATTCAGATCCGGGGGTTCAAGCTGCGCATGCCACTGGATATTTTATTTGTGTTCACTGCAAACCCGGAAGATTATACCAACCGCGGATCGATTGTTACGCCATTGAAAGACAGGATTGAAAGCCAGATACTCACGCATTATCCAAAAAGCATTGAACATTCGTTGGCCATTACTGAACAGGAAGCTGAAATTTTGGACGAGCAAAAAGCAAGAGTGAAAGTGAGCGACCTGGTGAAGCGATTGATTGAACAAGTTGCATTCGAAGCAAGAGCGAGCGAGTTTGTTGACAAGAAAAGCGGAGTGAGCGCAAGGCTCACTATCGCAGCGTATGAGAATGCAGTGAGCGCTGCGGAAAGAAGAGCGATCGTGAACAAAGAAAAAGAAACGCATGTATGGATGAGCGACCTGATTGGCATCATCCCTTCCATTACAGGGAAAATAGAACTGGTGTATGAAGGCGAACAGGAAGGCCCTTACCAGGTGGCATTTAATTTATTGGAAAAAGCAATCCGCTCTCAATTCATCAATTATTTCCCCAACCCTGAGCAATTAAAAAAGCGCAAAGCTTCGGAGAAAGAAGAAAACCCATTTCGCCCGATCACATCTTGGTTCGATAAAGGCAATCAACTGAATTTATTCTTCAACACAAAAGATGATGAAAAGATCCAGCAATTGTATAAAGTAGATGGATTGCATGCGCTCATCAAAAAATATTTCAGGCATGCGAATGAAAAAGAAACTGCGTTGTTAATGGAATTCGTGCTTCACGGTTTGGCTGCATATTCCCTGATCAGCAAAAAAATGGTAGAAGGAAAAATTGAGTTCAAAGATTTGATCGGATCCATGGTGAACCTCGGCGGCACTTACAGCACAGACCAGGATTTTGATGAGAATGATTTTAAATGAGTTTGGAGCTAAAATAAATGTTGCAACTTTCCGGCTTTGCTGCTTCTAACTTCCGGCTTACGGTTAATATTTCACCTGCACCCCAAACTTCCCCTCAGGTTCACCGAGTTCACTGGCGGCTGCATTGCTGATGCGGATCAATAGCCCATCGCTCTCTTTCATATCAGGCAATTGCCCAAGCACTTTGGCAAACACGCTTTTTTGAGTAGCAGGGGCAATTACTTTTAGTATAGTGCCAACCGGAACATTATTGATCAGTACGTAATATTTCCCGTCATTCCATCCGCTGGTGCTTTTAAAAGTGCCAGCAGTGCCGATGGTCTTATTGCCCCCATCAACAAAGTCTGGGCTGAAATAACCTCCGTTCAGGCGATTGTTGATAGAAGCACTGGTATAAGTGGGTTTATTTTGATTGACAACTGGCGATGGAATTGGAGCAGCCACATTCTTCATAGGGTGCTTTTCTTCCTGTTTTGTTTCGGCAACTTCAGCAGGCTTTTTCTCTTCTTTGGCTACAATCGTGACCTCTCCTGCATTATTTTTTGTATCAGCAACTGCATCTATCTTATTGGTGCCACCACGTGCAAGGTAGGAAAGCGAGGTTTTCACTTTCATATACCCCACTATTAATTTTTCCCCTTGTTTTGCATCCCCTCTTTTAATTCTGTTCCATTTTTCCAGGTATGCGACAGGCACCTTGTCATACAAAGCGCTGATATGAGCGAGCGCCTCATTTTGCTGAGCTACATGATAAACCGGCACAAAGCTTTCATCAGCATTTTTTTGCCCGTCCTGAGAAAAATTAATATGGCTAAGCGGTATTTTCAGTTCCTGGCCAATGCGCAAAGAATAATTCAGTGTTAGTCCATTATAGGGTGCCATTTCCTTAGGGCTAATATTATAAATGCGGCCAATGCTGTACCAGTTTTCTTTGGCAACCACTTTATGAACCAGGTATAAGCTGCCCGTTTCTTTGTGAATAATCAGGTCATTGCTTTGAGCTTGCGCCCATGCAGCCGACAAAGCAAAGGCAGTAATAAGCAATAATCTTTTCATTGCATCATTTTTTTGAATTGCATCTGCAAATATGGAAAATATCTTGTAAATAAAAGATTAAAATGCCCAAAGCCCAGATACAAATAGGCGAACATAAGGTCCCTCGATATATAAGACCTTGCAGTTGGTATTCTGCATCTATCTGCCGATGCCGCATTTTCGCCAAACCCAATTTGCTGGTTTGCCTGTTTGGGGATACTTTTGCAGATTCAAATATATATAGATGAGACAAATTGCTTTCAGGGAAGCTTTGCGAGAAGCGATGAGCGAAGAAATGCGGCGCGATGACCGTGTTTTTTTAATGGGCGAGGAAGTGGCAGAATATAATGGCGCATATAAAGTAAGCCAGGGCATGCTCGATGAATTTGGCCCAAAACGAGTCATTGACACGCCGATTTCAGAGCTCGGATTTACAGGCGTTGCTGTTGGCGCCGCGCAAAACGGGTTGCGCCCTGTGGTAGAATACATGACATGGAATTTTGCTGTGCTTGCATTGGACCAGATATTAAATACGGCTTCCAAAATGCTTGCCATGAGCGGTGGCCAGGTAGGCTGCCCGATTGTTTTTCGCGGGCCTAATGGCTCAGCAGGCCAGTTGGGCGCACAGCACTCAACAGCTTTTGAAAGTTATTATGCAAATATCCCCGGCATCAAAGTGGTTTCTCCAAGCAATGGCTACGACGCCAAAGGGTTGCTTAAACAAGCCATTCGCTATGAAGATGACCCCGTAATGTTCATGGAAAGCGAAGTGATGTACGGTGACAAAAGTGAAGTGCCCCAGGAAGAATATTATATTGAGCTTGGCAAAGCAGATGTGAAAAAGCCTGGTAAAGATGTTACCATCGTTTCGTATAACAAAATGATGAAAGTGGCATTGGCTGCTGCGGCTGAATTAGAGAAAGAAAATATCAGCGCGGAAGTAATCGACCTCCGTACCATCCGCCCGCTTGACTGGCACACTGTTTTGGAAAGTGTGAAAAAAACCAACCGTTTGGTAATTGTTGAAGAGCAATGGCCATTTGCGTCAGTTTCTTCTGAGCTCAGCTATAATATACAAAAAAATGGATTTGATTACCTCGATGCACCAATACATCGGATCACCTCGGCTGATGCCCCTTTGCATTACGCACCTAACTTGGTCGCGGCTGCACTGCCTGATGTCCCCAGAACAGTCAAGCTTGTAAAAGAAGTGATGTACCTTCACAATTAATATAGAGTTTAGTCCGCAGTCTATACATAGAAATCCCGGGAATTACATCCGGGATTTTTTATTTTTATCCCTCTTTTCTTGCTACCTTGATTGCGCTAAAATTGTTTTCATGAAAAAAACATCTCTTATCGCCATCATCGTGATGATATCAGTCCATGCCTTTGCCCAGTCGAGTTATCAGCCTTCACCCGAAAACCTGAGCGCAAGAAAATGGTTCGACAGTGCCCGCTTCGGTATGTTCATCCACTGGGGAGCGTTCAGTGTGCTGGGCGATGGCGAATGGGTGATGAACAACAGGAATATTCATGTGAATGAATACAAAAGGCTACTGCATATTTTCGATCCTTATGATTTTGATGCGCACAAATGGGTAAGCGCAGCTAAGAATGCGGGAATGCAATACATTACGCTGATAACGCGCCATCATGATGGTTTTAGCAATTGGGACACCAAGCAGTCGGATTGGAAAATCACCAACACCCACTGGGGCAAGGATGCAGTGAAAATGATTTCAGATGAATGCCACAGGCAAGGCATCAAACTTTTTGTGTATTACTCGCTGTTAGACTGGTATCGCGAAGATTACCCACATGAGACTGGCCGGGTAGGCCAGGGCACAGGGAGAACAGGAAAAGGGGACTACGCCAGTTATTTACAGTTCATGAAAAACCAGTTAACAGAATTGCTCACCAATTATGGGGAAATAGCAGGAGTATGGTTCGATGGTTACTGGGACCAAACCGCACCAGAAGGGGCTGCTGACAGAAGTTCGCGGATTGACTGGAAGCTAGATGAGATTTACGCGCTTATCCACAAACTGCAACCTCAATGCCTGATTGGCAATAACCATCACATGGCTCCTTTCCCAGGAGAAGATTTTCAGATGTTTGAGCAAGACCTGCCTGGTGAAAATAAATCAGGCCTCAGCTATCAGGATGTATCGACAAAAATGCCGCTGGAGTCTTGCATAACGATGAACGACTCCTGGGGATTTAATATTACAGACAGGAATTATAAACCAGTTAAAGAACTTATTCAGTTGCTCGTCAAAGACGCTGCACTTGGGGCAAATCTCCTGTTAAATATAGGGCCGCTTCCTAACGGTGACATACAACCGGAATTTACGCAACGGTTAGATGCTATGGGTGTTTGGCTGAAAACTTATGGGGAAACCATTTATGGAACACATGCAGGTTTCATAAAGCCTCAGTATTGGGGGGCGGTCACGGAAAAGGGGAACCGGATATTCCTGCACATCTTTAAAACCACCGGAGACAAATTTTTCATTAGGGTGCCTTATAAAATCAAATCAGTGAAATTGTTTGCCACACAAAAAATCCTAAAATTTAAACTGCTTGAAGACAGCTATATAATGATTGATGTGAAAGATATTGAAACAGATCCAATTGATACGGTGATAGAAGTGGTAACCACATAACAAATGCAAAACCGGCAACATCATTGCCGGTTTTTTTATGCTCAATTTTTTTTTAGCTTAATGCATAGCCTTCAGCACTGAGTTGAACATCAGCAAAAAAGTATAAGCGAAACCAAGGAGAAAACAACCCAAAGCTGTAAGCTTGAAAAAAACTTTTCCTGAAGAAATGGTCGGGATAGACTGATTCGTTTTCATAATGGTAATTGGAATAATTGACTTGTTTTAAAAAGGATATTTCCGTACACAAAATACAAAATTTAATGGCTTATGCAAGCTTATGGGTAACCGTTTGTAAGTTGTTTGTAATAAATGGTTTATAATGTTTTAAAGGGAAGCCTACTCCGTGGCCTATGTTTCAATATCGTTACACATTTTTGAAACGAATTTTCAAGATACTTTTCAAAATGCGCTCTGTTGGCGCCAGCATTCCGCTTAAAAATAGGATGGACATTATCCCGCAAATAATTTTTGAACACTGTTTTTCCTGGTATAAATATTCAGCCTTCATCTCATTAGCACAACCGCACGTTGTCGAAGGCCTATAGCGCCTGCGGGAATATCAATGACAGCGAATTGTGCTGCTTGATTTTTTTTGGCAGCCTGTTATACAAATAAACTGTTTGATAGGCCAAAAGGTTTATTTTGGAGGATGAACAGCGAAAACATACAAAAACCGATAAAATAAATGCAGTATGCGGGTTCGGCCCTATATTGTTATTTTTGAGGCTAAATAGCAGTGGCCCGGGTTTAAAAATTTTTACATAACAAAAGATCATTAAAGCATGTCCAACATTCTGATTGTTGATGATGAAAAAGCAATACGCAAAACACTTGGAGAGATACTTTCTTATGAAGGATATAAGATAGATGAAGCTGGCGATGGTGAAGAAGGCCTGAAAAAAATTAAAGACAAAGACTATGATGTGGTTCTTTGCGACATTAAAATGCCTAAAGTTGATGGTATTGAATTTTTGGAAAAAGCAAAAGAAAGCAACACTGACGTGCCCATCATTATGATTTCGGGCCACGGCACCATTGACACGGCAGTAGAAGCAGTGAAAAAGGGGGCATACGACTTTATTTCCAAACCTCCAGACCTGAACAGGTTGCTCATTACCATTCGCAATGCAATGGACAAAACCAGCCTGGTAACCGAGACTAAGGTTTTAAAAAGAAAAATCAGCAAAGTGCAGGAAATGGTCGGGGCATCCGTCCCGATTCAGAAAATTAAAGAAACTATTGACAAAGTTGCGCCTACTGATGCGCGGATCCTAATAACCGGGGAGAACGGGGTGGGAAAAGAATTAGTGGCACGATGGATACATGAGAAAAGCACACGCGCAAGCGGCCCCCTGGTTGAAGTGAATTGTGCGGCAATACCCGGTGAACTGATAGAAAGCGAATTGTTTGGTCATGAAAAGGGATCGTTCACATCTGCCTTAAAACAACGAATTGGTAAATTTGAGCAGGCAAATGGAGGCACACTTTTTTTGGACGAAATAGGCGACATGAGCCTTAATGCACAGGCAAAGGTGTTGCGGGCATTGCAGGAAGGCAAGATCACCCGCGTAGGCGGCGATAAAGATATTAATGTGGACGTTCGCGTTATTGCAGCTACCAATAAAGATTTGCTGAAAGAAGTGGAAGAAAAAAATTTTCGCCTTGATTTGTACCATCGGCTTAGTGTGATTATTATTTATATCCCTTCTTTGAATGAACGAAAAGATGATATCCCATTGCTGGTAGATAAATTTTTTTCGGATATATGCAGTGATTATGGTATTGCAAAAAAGGGAATTGATGAAGAAGCGATAAAAGCTTTGCAAAACCATAACTGGACAGGCAATATCCGTGAACTGCGCAATGTGGTGGAAAGGCTTATCATTCTTTCTGGGAAAACAATTACAAAAACAGATGTGGAAAGCTATGTGCTCCCTAAAAAGTAGCCCGTAATGATACCTCAGGAAGGCCGAAACGCTTTGCTCACGCACTGCTCTCTTCCCTGTTTTCAGGGCTTCTTTTAGCAAAACTTTCATTGCTAATATTTTGGGGCGAAGATTATTGTGGTATTTTTGCGCCTTCTAAATCAAAAGTTGATGAGCTCTACCGATGTGTTTTATTTGATATTGATAGCCCTTTTGACTAACCTGTTACCTGCGATTGGCCTTTATGGCATGTTCAAAAAAGCAGGTGAAGCTGGTTGGAAGGCATTCCTTCCTTTTTATAATTTATGGGTGATGATGGGCATTGCCCAACGCCCAAAATATTGGTTCTTTCTTCAATTTATCCCTATTGTAGGCTGGTTTATTGCATTAGGCATTTTGATTGAATTTGTAAAAACTTATGGCAAGTTTAAATTTTACGAACATGTATTAACTGTTTGCACTGCCGGATTGTATTTTATATATATAGGATACAATAAAACAGATAAATTTATAGGGCCGCAAGCTGTAAAAAAATATAAAAAATCGGCAACACGCGAATGGATCGATGCGGGGGTGTTTGCCGTAGTCGCAGCTACCATTATCCGCACTTTCGTATTTGAAGCATATACTATCCCAACCGGCTCTATGGAAAAAACTTTGCTTATAAACGACTTTTTATTTGTGAGCAAGTTCAGTTACGGGCCGCGCATCCCGAATACCCCGCTTGCATTTCCTTTCGTGCACCATACCTTGCCGTTGACGAACACAAAATCTTATGTGGAATGGATAAAAATACCATATACGCGCTGGTTCCCGAGCCCGGTCCACAGAAATGATGTAGTGGTATTCAATTTCCCCGCCGGGGATACGGTTATCAATAAAGATGAATTTCAGTCAGCCGACCCTTATTATGACGTTTGCAGAAGACTGGGCAATGGAAATATAGACGTGGGCAGGCAAATTGTTTTGAATGACCCGGATGATTATCCGTTAGTGATCCGCCCAGTTGACAAAAGGGAAAATTATATCAAGCGGTGCATTGCCATTGCAGGAGATACTTTGCAAATAAAAGACCAGGTGGTTTATATTAATGGCAGGGCCGTTTCTTTCCCGCCTCATTCAGAGACTTATTATTATATTGAAACAGGAGGGCAACAGCTTGATGAGACCGTAATGAAAGAAGAATACAACCTGGATATTAATAACACCGATGAATTTCAGCAGGCTGGCACTAACAAATACCGGATGCTGCTGACTTATAACGCAAAAGAAAAAATGCAAAAGAACGGGCTGGCAAAAACAATTGTGCCCGAAATGGACACGGCCCTGGCAACTAACAAAGTATTTCCATGGGATAATATCCACAGGTGGACGGTGGATGAATTTGGCCCGATATGGGTACCTAAAAAAGGAGCAACACTTACCCTTACCCCCGAAAACTATCCTATTTACGAAAGGGCGATCAGGACATACGAGCACAATGCGCTGGAGCGAAAAGGCAATCAGTTTGTTATTAATGGGAAGGAAACCGATCAGTATACTTTTAAAATGGATTATTACTGGATGATGGGAGACAACAGGCATGGGTCACAGGATTCAAGATATTGGGGCTTTGTGCCTGAAGATCATGTTGTAGGTGAAGCTTCAATGATATGGATGAGTTGGGACAAGGGCATACGATGGAACAGGCTCTTTACTAAAATTAAGTAGCTTCTCAAAATAATTGACGCTATAAAAGCCCTTCTGCCTCATGCAGAAGGATTTTTTATTACATTTAATCAATGGTCCGCGAAGAATTCAAGTTTTCATTTGAAGTTTTCAATTCCATAACCGAATTGAATACCGAAAATACTTTATTGTTGAAAGAAGCAATAAAGGCAACAGAACATGCTTATGCGCCATACTCACGGTTTCGGGTAGCCGCAGTGGCCAGGCTGGCCACTGGCGAAACAGTAAGAGGCACTAACCAGGAAAATGCCTCTTACCCCGCAGGAATTTGTGCAGAGAGGGTACTGTTGTCCGCCATTTCCTCATCATATCCCGGTATAGCAATAGACACTATTGCAATAAGCTATCATAACGAAACCAGCGATAGCAGCCATCCCATTTCGCCCTGTGGCATTTGCAGGCAGTCGTTGCAGGAATACGAGCATCGGCAGAATGCCCCTATCCGCCTTATTCTTGGGGGAAAGAAAGGGAAAGTTTATATTATACCACAATCCTCTTTGCTGATGCCCCTTGCCTTCACCGGCGATGAATTAAAATAAAAAAATGATACTTCTTTTGAAGATTGCTTATATTTAATTTTTGTAGTCAAAATTTCTGCCTTTTTCTATGATGATTTTTTTCATCACTAAACTCTAACAACCAACATGGCTCAGGTTTCTGCTTCACAGCGCCTTTATTCTCTTGATGCGCTCCGGGGTTTTGATATGTTCTGGATTATGGGCGGAGAAGGTATTTTTCATGGCCTCGCAAAAGCAACTGGCTCTCCTTTCTGGGGCGGCATTGCTGAAGAACTTACCCACCCTGAATGGAACGGTTTTCATTTCTATGATCTTATTTTCCCACTCTTCCTGTTCATCGCAGGCGTAGCAACACCTTATTCAGTTGGCAAGGAACTGGAAAAAGGCACATCAAAAAAACATTTATTGATAAGAGTGGTAAAACGAGGACTGATACTTGTATTGCTGGGCATCATTTATAATAATGGCCTGGACATTAAACCGATTTCTCAAATCCGTTTCCCAAGTGTGCTTGGCCGCATCGGGCTTGCTTATATGTTCGCTAACATCATTTACCTCTACAGCAAACAAACCGCGCAGATCATTTGGTTTTTTGCCTTGATTATCGGTTATTGGTTACTGTTAAAATTTACTTCTGCCCCAGGCTTCCCAATGGGCGATTTGACCATGCAGGGAAATTTTGCATCCTATATCGACAGGTCGGTGATCCCCGGGCATTTGTACCTAACCATTCATGACCCCGAAGGGCTGGTATCCACTATCCCTGCAATTGGCACAGGGTTGCTGGGTATATTGACAGGAAATTTTTTGAAGAACAGCCCTATGCCACAAACTAAGAAAGTATTGTGGATGTTTGGCGCCGGGGTCGTTTTCTTTTTGCTTGCGCATTTATGGGACATGGTGTTCCCAATCAATAAAAATTTGTGGACCAGTTCATTTGTATTGAATGTGGGGGGGTGGAGCCTTATGCTGCTTTCCGTGTTTTATTATGTCATCGATGTACTGGGCTATAAAAAATGGGCTTTCTTTTTTAAGGTTATTGGAATGAACTCGATCCTGATTTACATGTCCGAGCGTTTTATTAATTGGGACTATACCAACATGGCTCTTTTTAAATGGCTCGGTCAATTGGTGGGAGACCCTTTCAATATCGTAGTCATGGCCTTTTGTTATGTAGCTCTAAAGTGGGGCTTTCTTTATTTTATGTATAATAAAAAAATATTCCTCAGGGTTTAGCTTTTTTCGGCATCAATAAAGATGGTTTCTTATTAAACCGCTATTAAAGAAAAGACATTTCCATCTTTTATTGCTTTAACAGAATTTTTGTCTTTCTTTTTGTTGCTTTAGTTTTTCTTCGGCGTCTTATTATCAGGAACAATAAAACCTGGTATATGGCAACGATATCTACAAAACAAGAAATTTTATTGATGACCGGAACTGCCTTTTCAACGAGATGCTTATCGGAAAAAGACAGCAACAGCAACAATAAAAGCCTTACAGCACGAGAAAAGCTGGAAGAAGCATGCTGGAATGGCCTGCTGCCTGACCTGCTGCCGGAAATTTGCAAGCCTGCTGGCCATACCAATAAACTCTACTTGTGGCAGATAAAAGAGGCCATTGCTTTTATTGGGCTCGAACTGAGCGAATTCCCGCTAGCAACAAACAAATATTTTTCAATAGACCCCTATAATTTCATTACCCAAAAAAATTACAACTGATTTGCAGAACAGGCAATCGGGAATAGGCATCAGCTCATTTTGAACTGATTTCATTTGCGCTCTTATTCGATTTAAGAAAGCCATTTACTATTTTTATTGTCTTTGCTTGCTCGCGATGCTAACCTGCCGTTCTTGAAAGGTTTGCTTTATTATTATAGTATAATAACCACCTTGTTAAAATTCCCTATCGCCCTGCCATATCGTTTTTTTCTCTTTTCTGCAATTGCTTTTCCCATTCATCAAATACACTTGGGCCGCGGGATACAAGCAAATTCAAAACTCTTTATATTTGAAGATTAATCATCAACAAACTAACGATAAATGCCCACCAGGCGCTTAAGCCTAACTGGAATTCTGTTATTGCATGCTTTTGTCCATTTTAACTGTAAGGGCAGGGCAGATGGCCCCAAAGCTCCTATGGCTTCGGAACCCCCTGTTGTAGATGTGCTGGTGGCCTCTCCCAAAAGCATCAGCAATGAAGTGGAAGCGAACGGAACGGTTGTGGCCAATGAATATGTGGAACTCCATCCTGAGGCAAGTGGAAGGCTCATTTATCTGAATGTGCCCGAAGGAAAATATGTAACAACAGGAACAGTTATTGCAAGGGTCAATGATGCTGACATAAAAGCACAACTGGAAAAAAGCAAAGTACAGCTTGACCTGGCCAAAAGAACTGAAGACCGCTATAAGCAATTGCTCGAAGCGAATGGCATTAACCAAAGCGATTATGATGCTGCGCTCAATACGGTTAATGGCCTTAAAGCCGATATTGATTATAACCAGGCACTGCTGGAAAAAACAATATTGAAAGCGCCATTCAATGGCGTTATAGGGCTCAGGCAGGTTAGCTTGGGCGCTTATGTTTCACCAACTACACTGATCGCAACATTGCAGCAGCTCGATAAAATAAAAATCGATTTCACTTTGCCTGAGCAATATAGCGCACTGATGAAAAAAGGCGCTTATGTTGATGTAGAACTGGACGCATCACAACCAACAAGGAACAAAGCGGAAATCATTGCCATAGAACCTCAAGTCATCCAATCAACCAGAAACATTGCAGTAAGGGCTATTCTTCAACATGCGAAAGCAAATCCCGGCGGGTTTGTAAAGGTATATATCAATGCACGGGCCGATAATAAAGCAATCATGGTGCCTACCAAT
>JAFEAJ010000031.1 GCA_018266455.1 Bacteroidota bacterium | reverse complement strand
TGATGATGAAGATGACGATGAAGATGACGATGGCCTTGATGAACCAAAAGCTTCTTCAAAAAAAAACACAAAAGCACCTCCCAAATCTAAAAAAACAGATGACGATGATGGTGACGATGACTTGGGTGATGTGGATGAAGTTGACGAGTGGGACAAAGTCGAGGAAGAAGAAAACTGGGATCCCGATTTTGATGAATTTGATATTCCTAAATCCAAATCAAAAAAAAGCAGTGGAGGCGGGAATAAAAAAGCCGGGAAGGGAGATGAAGACGATTTGGGACTTGATGATGATTTCAAAGATCTTGACCTTTTTGGGGAAGGGAATTTCGAGGAGGAGGAAGATGATTTTTAGCCATAGCTGTATGTAATCGTTACTGCTTAACCTGGCACTGAGTTAAATTGAGTTTTGGTTTTTTAAGGTATTTGCAATAAAAATGAATCCTGAAAAATGGTTGGCTCTCTGTCAACCGTTTTTTTATTCTCATCAGCTCAGGTATTCTTGTCATGCTATTCCTCAGCAAGGCCAGGTTCCGTTTCGCCAGACAGCATAGCCCTAATATTATTTTTTAGTAGCTAAGGCTTTGCACTAAAGCAAACGGCTTTAGCAAAGTTTTGTAACCAGTCAATGCCACAACAAGTGTAATGCAACTATAAATAAACAAAGGCACACCTTACCTGTGCCTTTGCAAGAAATCGCCTGCCATAATTTTTATTTATCTTTTACCAGTCTTAGCTCCGATAGCAGGTCCTGCCAGTACTTTACTTTTTTTTCAATTTCAGGAAGCTCGCGCAAATTGTTCGACGCCCGGTCAAAAACAGGCAGGTGAATGGTATTTCGCCCATCGAAGAACTCAATCTGCAAATAAATTGTTTCAAGAAATTCTTCGAGCTTTCGGTACCTCAACTGGCCAATATAAATATTGCTGTACGCCTTTTTTATTGAAATGAGACGGGTAACATTGAGCGGGATTTGGATGGACTGGCGAATCTTGTTCACTACTTTGGATACCATCAGGCGCCGCTTGATGCTGTCTAGGCTCAGGTAAAGAGCCCCGAATTTTTCGTGTTTTGAAAAAGATGGATCATGATCCTTGCCAGATAACAGCAACTGTGCTTCTGTGCCTGATTTGATGAATTCGTTTTTCATATTTTATTTTTTTAAAATGAGCAAATCATATTTTTTGATAACACTGTTAAAGTTTAACATGCAGCCATTTTTTAAGCATTTGCATTTCTGTTCGCTGCTTTTCAATCCCCGATGTGTTCCTGTACAAAAGGGATAAAAATATGAACCATGCTATTGCTGTTGCAAATGCACATGGCCAATCCTGCAAAACAGGAACCATAGAATCATAACCGATCAGGCGGGGGAGTAGGTACTTTAAGATAGAAGATACGGGTAACCGATGCATCTCCTGAGTGATGATATGAAGTGACCAAATCAGGGTATAATGGAGAAATCCGGACACATGCATTGCTCATTACAAATTCCTGCACTTTGTCGTTTTCTCCATTTTCGTTGCAAGGCGAATTATTTTCTGATTTCTGTTTTTGCCATGAAACCAAATTGCCCTTTTTCAATAAGCTGGGAAGAATTGTTATTGATAAGCTTCCGAAAAAAAAGATGATAAATGACAGCGCAATAAAATATTTAATTGTTAGGCTTTTCATATCATTCTTCACAAATTTACTTTTTTATTTCCAGCCGGCCATTAAAGAAATGTGAAAATAAAATTCCATTTTTTCTTTGCCGACCAGCACCAGGCGATAAGCTCTATTATTGGAGGAATCTTCGATTAGGTTTTGCCAATGGTTGGAGCGCCGGTTTCAGTCAAACCTCATTGATGTATTTAATGATGCGCTCAGTGCTTTGCAGCGTGGCTCCCATATCTGCTGGATTATAGCCTGGGGTATACAAATTCATTTCGCATTGGTTCAGGATATTTTCTAACTGGCAAATGGTGGTTTCGTCCCACCCTTTCGCTTTTAACCGGAGCGAGATATTGTGCTTGTTCAATTCACTGGCAGGCAAATTGAGCTTGTTATATAATGCGGCCCAAATTGCCCTGTTCAATTCTGCATAAAAACCTTTGTAGTCACCGTTTTCAAGTAATCTTTTTGTTCTCAGCAACGGGTCAGCAACTTCTGCGGGCAGTTTAGCTTTTGCCATTTCTGCTTCTATCCTTGCATTCTCCAATGCTGCTGTATGTTTTTGGGTTTTTTCTTTTTCAAGCGATTTTTTATTATGCTTCCATAAGAAAAAGGAGAGGGTGGAGAGGAAGGCTACTGAAAATATCAATTCCAGGTGCTCTACGATGAATGATTTGATATTTGACAGGAAATTTTCATTTTGTGTTGCTGATAAAACATTTTTTGGTAAAGGTGGGGAAGAATGTTTTTTTGCAATAGATACGTTAAAATCCAAAGCCTGGCTTTTCACTGTTTTATAGGAATCTGATACCGGGTCAAAATAAGAGAAACCAATAGCGGGGATGGTATAACTGCCAACAGCTTTCGGCATAAAAACATATTCAAAGGTTTTTGAGCCTTTCATTGGCACTACCGTTTTATCAATATCTTCTTTGGCAGTTGTGCCATAGATGTCCACGTTTGCAGGCCAGTTTACCTGGGGCGCATCGATAACAGGCAGGTTGCCGCTGCCGGTAATGGTAAGTTTCAAAGTAACCGCATCCTGTGCTGCCATATTTTTTTTGTCGAGGGCCGCGCCAATGCTAAAATGGCCGACGGCTCCATTAAAACCAGTGAGCTTGTCATCGGCCGGCAACGGCTTAACTGTTACCAGCAAAGGTTTGCTATCCAGTGTGACATGCTGCTGGATTTCTTCTCCTGCTCCTTCTTCTCCAAACTGGTCGAAAAGGTCTTGCAGCAAACTTGAA
The DNA here is from genome assembly GCA_018266455.1 of Bacteroidota bacterium. Taxonomy (GTDB): domain Bacteria; phylum Bacteroidota; class Bacteroidia; order Chitinophagales; family Chitinophagaceae; genus Puia. Next base: position 75,412 of record JAFEAJ010000031.1, on the reverse strand, counting down.
GATTGATGAGGTTTTTTTGATTGTTTCAGGTAATGTACGGTATTTTCTACTTCAACCGGGCTTAGTTCAACCTGGCCTGGCTGTAATGGGATCAACTGCGCTTTGCGGATGATATGTACTGAGAATGGTTTTCCGTTCACTGTTTCAACAGTTGAAGCATCGCTGCCGGGATCAACCATATCATACACGCTAAACCCATTCAGTGATGGATATTTCGCTACTTTCGATTCTGAGCGCAGCCTGGAATACAACTTGTAACTGGCTACAATCGGCTCTCCTACATAGCATGTGCTTTTGCTCACCTGTAATTTCACGAAAAGATTTTTTTTTGTTTTTTCAGCCATGTTTTCATTCGGCTTTAAAACATAGTCTCCGCTTTCCGGTAAAAAAGGGTCGTATGGCATGGGAGAGTAGGAAGTCGCAGGCCCGGCATTAGCTGAATTGCCGTTGTTGTTTGTTGTTACAGCAATGGTAATGGTATTTGAGCGCATGGGCTTTCCGTCCACATCAGCAGTAGCTCCGGGAATGGTGAAAGAACCCATTTTGTTAGGCTGGAGCACAAATGAAATGCCTTTGTATTGCGACATGCTCCCGTTCACAATGCTCATGCCGCTTGACTGCATGGGCCCTTCTACAACATGAAAATCAGGAAATGCAGGAGGAGTAAGATGTTCAATTTGTTTGGCATTTTCTACAATGAATTCAATTTGCACATAGTCCTGCCTGCCGATTTCTTTGCTGCTGGCAACGGTTGTGAACTTAGCCTGCTGGGCCTTCGCGGGGGCAAGAGGCCAAAGCACTAAAATAAAGCCAACAAATTGAAATCGTAGAAATGAAACGATAGCCCTCAAATTTATTCTTACAAAATTCATAGCATAACCCACCATATCCTTACATGCAAATATAAAACCTGATGGGTTAATGTGTAGTTAAGTTTTGCCGACTTGACCAAGGATCCCGAAAGATTAAAAGATCAGTAAGATGTTTTTAGGTTATTGCAAAGCCCCACCAGGGTATCGGGCAGTTCCAGGCCCAGGACCGGATGAGCAGTAAGAGCGCAAGGCATCTATGGTGCCATTCTTTTGGATCCAGATACAGGCAACTCCAGTTCATATATCTCCCAACTGTGGCCGAATGATAATATCTTCCACGGTAGCCTGTGGTGATAATTGCGAAGAGGCAAAAACCATATCAGCAATATCTCTTGCTTCCATAATTCTTTTTTCATCTATGCCGCTTCCGGCCCAGGAATCGGTATAAGCGGCGCCCGGATAAACGGCTGTTACTTTTATGAAATGCGGCATCATCTCCTCCCTTAAATTTTTTGAAAACCCGGCCAGCGCAAATTTGCTGATGCTGTAAGAACCACCGCTGAGATATGCTTTCAAAGATGCAACAGAGCACATGTTGAAGACATGCCCGCGTGAGCCATTTGAAAGGGGTTGTTTCATCATGGCTGGCAGCAATGCCCTGGTTACATGATAAGCGCTGTACAAATTCACGCTTATCATTGCTTCCAGCGTTCCTTCTTTTTCATCATGCACATTACCGGGCAAAAAACTGCCTGCATTGTTAACTACTATATCGATTGAGGCATGCTGGCCCAATATCCAATTGCCAAAGCCTTTTGCTTCTTCGCTCTTGGTTAAATCAAATGCCCTGGCTTTGATGGTGATAAAAGGAAATTTAGACTGCAGGTCTCCCATTGCCTTATATAAGGCCATTTCATTTCTTGATGTTAAATAAAGATGGTAGTTGTTTGCAGCAAATTTTTCTGCTATGGCTTTGCCTAATCCACGCGATGCGCCGGTAATAATGATGTTTGGCATGGTTTATCATTTCTTTGTTTGCAAATTAATAATCAAACGCAAGAGTGTCTTGGCAATTTATCATTTGCCTATCATAAGTTGTACATTGCAGCATGAAATACCGGCATCTTTTTTTTGATCTTGACCATACACTTTGGGATTTTGAAGCAAATAGCAGGCTTACCCTTCAGGAACTTTATCACCTGTTCCGGTTGGAAGAAAAAGGGGTTAACAATTTTGACCTGTTCCATAAAAGCTATCTTGGTCACAACGACAGGCTTTGGGAACGCTACCGGAATGGTTTTATCAAAGTAGACGAGCTAAGGTGGAAAAGGATGTGGCTTACCCTGCTTGATTTTAAAATTGGAGACGAGCACCTGTCAAAAGATATGGGGAATAAATTTCTTGAATTGTTGCCTACCAGGAAATTGCTTTTCCCTCACACGGTTGAAATACTGGATTACCTGTCAGCAAAAAAATATAAACTTCATCTGATCACCAATGGGTTTGAAAAAACCCAGCACGGGAAACTAAAAAATTCGGGTATCGATAAATATTTCATGGAAGTGGTCACTTCAGAAAGCTCCAACAGCCTGAAACCACATAAGGAAATTTTTGATTTTGCTTTAGCAAGAACGGGGGCTTTAAAAGATGAGAGCATAATGATAGGCGACAGCATTGATGTGGATATCATTGGAGCCCTAAATGCAGGCATTGACCAGGTATATGTGAACCATATCAACGATACGCCAACTATCAAACCAACTTATACGGTACACTCGCTAAAAGAGCTGGGAAATATTTTTTGAACCCGGGTCAACAGCCCGCTCACCACTCAGCCAGCACGGTTACGCCCCCCTGAACCACCTGGTTCAACTGCACGTTCACTTTTGTTCCCGGCGGCAACAGCACATCTACTCTCGATCCGAATTTTATAAAGCCCATTTCAGCGCTTTGCTGTACTTTTTGCCCAATGCTCAAATAATTCACGATCCTTTTGGCCAAAGCACCAGCAATCTGTTTTACTAAAACTTCTCCCTTAATGTTTTTTATTACAACGCTGTGCCTTTCATTTTCAGTAGAAGATTTTGGGTCCCATGCTACCAGGTATTTGCCCTTATGGTATTTATTATACACTATTTCGCCACCAACCGGGAGCCTGTTCTGATGGACATTTGCGGGGCTCATGAAAACGGAAAGCTGGAGCCTTTTGCCTTTAAAATATTCTTCGTCCACCATTTCTTCAATCACTACCACTTTCCCATCTGCCGGGCAGATGATGAGATTATCTCCAGCCGCAAGTTTTCTGTTCGGTACCCTGAAAAAAGAAATCAGGAAAACAACCAGCGAGAGTGTTATAATGAAAATCAGCCAGCTCAGCCATGGCAAATGAAAACTGATAAAATAAAATGAAACCAGGTTGATAAAAGCAAAAATGATAAAACCGATTGCAATGGTTTTATAACCTTCTTTGTGAATTGTCATTGATGGGAGTTAATTTCACAAATGTAGAGACTTTTTGCTTCACGCCATGTGGGCAAAGGATACCGGCTAAGCCCACTAGTTTTAAACGTTTTATCCTTTTAAGCCAATTCGTTCGGCAGTATTCTTTTTTCCCGGTGAAGAAATTCTATTTAAGGAATAGAACAATACAGGCCCACACCAAAGGCGTAGCGAGCAATAATGAATCGAACCGGTCTAAAAAACCTCCGTGCCCCGGCATAATATGGCCGCTGTCCTTCACATTGGCCATGCGTTTCAGCTTACTTTCAAGAACATCGCCCAAAGTGCCTGCAACAGAGGCAACGGCGGCAACAATCATGATCTGCGCTACCAGGTCCCATTCCGCTTCTTTCTTGGAAAAATAACCAACCAGCCCCATTACCACAACCGATAAAATGATTCCGCCAACAGTTCCTTCCCAGGTTTTCTTGGGGGAAATTTTAGTTAGCGGGGTTTTGCCAATCAATGAGCCAACGATATATGCCATGGTGTCGTTGATCCAAATGCTGGCAACAAGGATCATCACATACATCTTGCCAAAAAAGTCTCCCAAGAAATCGCTGTCGAAACGGCTGCGCAGGTTGGTGAGCAAGGCCCAGCTCAGCGAAATATAAAGCAAGCCATAAATGGAATACATCATATTCCTGAAATGCAGCTTCCGTGAAATGAGGATCTCGATTACGGGCAGAACAAACCAGAAGAACAACCCTGCCCAATAACCAATTTCGCTCAAAGGAACACTACCGATCTTATATGTAGGCCCTGTTAAGAAAAGCATCAGGCACCAGCCCGCCAGCATCACATTGTATTTCTGCAGGCTGCTCATTTCCGAATAGCCCGGGTCAATCTTTGCGATCAGTTGCTGGTATTCGGCCCAACAGCCAAAATGGATGATGGAAAACAAAATAAAAAAACTCCAGAAATTCCACACCAAACCTGTTAGCATCACCGCTACAAAAATGAGGGCGGTAAGCGCACGTGTCCTGAAAACAGAAAAATTGAATGCCATGAAAAATTTTCATTTTTAAATTACCTGTGGCACCCTTGTAATGCTATTAAAGCGGTTTTAAAACGCTGCATTTAACCCGGCCAACCACAAACCTCAAACTATAAACTGGTTGGTTTCATTCACTTCATCCATTTCATAAACCTTAGCATAAGTAACAGTTGACTGTTTTTTTACCACATATAATAAGCTAAAAACAATAATGCCGCTTATCAACGCAGCATAAACAGGCACCGATGGGTTTTGACTGGCTATCTTCGGGTCCCACAGCACTGCAATAACCTGTATGCCATTATAAAAAAAATGTGCAATAATATTTATCCATAAACTGTTTCCATACCAGAACAATGCACCAAGCAATATGCCAAGGAACATGCGAGGCAAGAAACCTGCAAACTCCATGTGGAAGGCAGAGAACAGTGCTGCGGTGATGACAATGCCCGACCATGGGCTTTTGAAAAGTTGTATTAAAATGCGCTGTACGCATCCCCTGAAAAAAACCTCTTCGCAAATAGCAGGCAGCAATGCAACCAGCAATATATTAATCACAACATCCGATGTGCTGCTCATTTTCAGAAATGCGCCCATTTGCCGGCCAGCTTCTTTCTCAGATTCGATCATCCATTTTGAAAGGGGAATATGTTCGTTCAATTCGCCGAGCCAGCCAACAAAAGGAAACACGAACACGACAATAACAACAGCAATGATGTAGAAGCTGCCCCTCTCCTGTTTCCTGAAACCTAAAAAATAAAATTGCCTGAAACGAAAGGCAATAAAAGCAAATAACAGAGCCGGCAAAAGAAAAATGCAGATGGTTGAAATACCCTGTATCAATTTCAGCACACCAAGCGTTTTTGGGTCACTAAAATCAAAATGCTTTAGATCGGCCATGTTGATGCCTTTTGACACAAGAACTGCCAAACTGATCGCCGACGTGAGCGCAAAAGCACCTCCCAGCAATAACAATAGTACGGCCAATTGTGACAATGGTGAGCTTATGCGCAGGAACCTTCTCATTATGATTATAAACGATTATTAATAAATTTGCACCTTGCTGCAAAAGCAGCCCTGATATAGTTTGCAAGTTACGTGATAGGACCTGATTTATCCTGTAAAGCGCATCCATTATCAAATATCAAAAAAATGCCTGTTAACATCGGTAATATACAGCTCCCCGGGTTCCCTTTGTTGCTCGCCCCCATGGAGGATGTGAGCGACCCGCCATTCCGTGCTGTTTGTAAAGACAATGGCGCTGACCTGATGTATACAGAATTTATTAGCAGTGAAGGTTTGATACGCGATGCCATTAAAAGCAGGCGAAAGCTCGATATTTTCGATTATGAGCGGCCAGTTGGCATACAAATTTTTGGGGGCGATGAAGACAGCCTGGGGCTTGCTGCAAAAATCGTGGATGTTACCAACCCCGATTTGCTGGATATCAATTTTGGCTGCCCGGTTAAAAAAGTGGCACTGAAAGGAGCCGGCGCCGGGGTGCTGAAGGACCTTGATTTGATGGTGCGGCTAACCGGGGCTGTTATTAAATCCACTTCGCTTCCTGTTACGGTAAAAACAAGATTAGGCTGGGACGAACAAACCAAAAATATTGAAGAGGTAGCTGAGCGCTTGCAGGATGTTGGCGTGAAAGCACTGGCCATTCACGGCCGCACACGCATGCAGATGTACAAGGGCGAAGCTGACTGGGATTTGATAGGGAAAGTGAAAAACAACCCGCGCATTGCCATACCAATTTTTGGCAATGGCGATATCGACAGCCCTGAAAAAGCGCTTGAATATAAAAACCGTTATGGCGTTGATGGAATCATGATTGGCCGGGCAGCCATTGGTTACCCTTGGATTTTTGATGAGATAAAACATTTTTTTAAAACAAGAGAACATTTGCCACCGCCAACCATTGAACAACGTGTTGCTGTTTGCAGGAAACATTTGTACAGGTCTATTGAATGGAAAGGGCCGGTAGTGGGCATCAACGAAATGCGCAGGCATTATGCCAATTACCTGAAGGGGTTGCCGAACATTAAAGAGTACCGCAATAAACTGGTTACCTTAAAAACTGTTGAAGAAATTGATGAAGTGCTGGAAGACATTATAGAAACCTATGCCGGATTTGAGTTTCAGAAAAATGTGGTAGAGCTGGTGAACTATCATGAAAAGTGCCCGGTGGAATAATCATGGCCTCCCTTATTAAGGGAACGGTTTTCATTTAAAAAACATTTCAGGCGCATTTAGTTAAGTTCCTCTTCTTCTTAACGGGCAATTCGAAAACTTTCCAATTGCTTTGTATAGGATTTTGCTCTTCTTCCGGCGAAATAATCAGTACTTAACATGACCGCAGCCTGGATGGCAAGGGCTATTCCCAGGCCAAGCCAAAATGATTTTTCTTTATTGCCAGCGAAACACAAAATCAAAACAGCCCCGACTATAAAAAAGCCAATTTCTGCCCATTGGTAAGCAATTAAATTTTTATTCACAGTTTGCATTCTCGGCAGCTCTTCGCTTTTTAGCTTTCCCGGGTTCATGTCAAATGCGTACACGTTGTCTATGCGCTGCCTATCGCTCCTGGCATATACCGTGAAGCCCACAATTGCCTGCACGATACCGATCGCCAGTAATGGAACAGCAGCGCCTTTATAAAAGTTGTTCTTCAGGAACAAATAAAAACCTATGGCTAATAAAATAGCGATGATGCCAATAATGAGGAAGAACAGGCTTCCCTGCTTTTCTGCCAGGAAATACTTTTCTATATCTGCTTTCGTGAACATGGCAAATTTTATATAATGACAGAAGTTTAAATTTATCTTTACATATTAGCCATTCGCTCCAAAGCCTTTTTGATTTCCCCGCTTTCCGGTTCAACAGCAGGATCAAAATAATGGGTCAGGAGCCCATTTTCATCTACAAGGTATTTTGTGAAGTTCCATACCGGCGCCTGGTCATTCCAGCCATTCATTGTTTTATCGGTAAGCCATTTAAAAATAATATCCTGCCCGGCAGATTTTATTACCGTGCATTTTTTGGCTAAAGGAAAAGTTACCCCGAAATTCACTTTGCAGAACGCAGCAATTGCTTCATCGCTTCCTTTTTCCTGTTCGCCAAAGTCGTTTGATGGGAAAGCGATTACCATCAATTTGTCTTTATTTTCTTTGTACAATATTTCGAGATGATGGTATTGGGGCGTGTAGCCACAATCTGATGCCGTATTCACCAGCAGCACTTTTTTCCCTTTTAATGTGGTTAAAGGCAAACTGCTTCCATTGTTGAGCATTACCGTTAGATCATAAAAAGGTTTTTGCGGCTGGGCTTTATTTTCATTAATGAGCATTTTTGCTTTCCTGTTTTTAAGCTTTGAGAATAGTGCAAACAAGGGGTAAATTGCTTTTAGTATTTTTTGTCTTGCTGTCAGCATGATTCGGGTTTTAGCAAATGGTTGCTCTTGAATGGTGAATAATACCGAAATATTCACTACAGGGCTTGTATTGCATGCTCAAATCATTTACCTGATTATCCATTTAAAAATTTTCAGCCTTCCTTTGAACGGCGGGTATTTTATTTTTGGATCGAACCAGGTTGGTGTCTTCATTACCGGTTTTGCATGCGTAAAGGTATTGAAACTGCTTTTTCCATGGTATGCGCCGATACCGCTATTGCCAATGCCCCCAAACGGGATATGGTGGTTTGTGAAATGCCAGTTGGCATTGTTGATACAGCCTCCGCCAAACGATACTGCGTTGATCCATTTTTTTTCTTTCTCAGTGCTGGAAGTAAATACATAAAAAGCCAGTGGTTTAGAATTGCAGGAAATAATTCCTTTAGCCTCTTCGAACGTGCCAAAAGAAAGCAAAGGCAAAATTGGCCCGAATATTTCTTCCTTCATTATCGCTGAACCCTGACATATATGATCAAGAACAGTCGGGGCAATAAAAAGCTTTTCCCTGTCATTTTCTCCCCCAATGATTATTCTTCCATCTGGCAAATAGCTTAGCAGCCTGTCAAATCTTTTTTCATTGATAATTTTCCCATAGCTGTCGCTTTGGTTTGCATTTTCTCCAAAAAATGATCGGATAACTTTCCTTAATTGCGCTACAAATTCCTCTTTTACGCTTTCATGCACTAAAACATAATCGGGGGCTATACATGTTTGCCCGGCATTTGAAAATTTTCCAAGCGCTATCCTTTTAGCCGCAACAGCAATGTTTGCATCATTTTCAATTATGGCCGGGCTTTTCCCGCCCAGCTCCAGGGTAACCGGCACCAGGTTTGTTGCAGCGAGCTGGTAAATGGCCTTGCCCACCGGGATGCTTCCGGTATAAAAAATATGATCGAAGCGAAAACTGTTCATCATCTCCGGGATCACCGTTCCTCCCTCTCCCTGAATAATATTAATGTACTCAGGTTGAAATATTTCTTTTATTATTTTCTCAATAATGTTTGCAGTGGCCGGAGCAAATTCGGATGGTTTCAAAACTGCACAATTACCGCCTGCAATAGCGCCAACTAAGGGTATTAATAATAACTGGAAGGGATAATTCCATGGAGCAATGATCAGCACTATGCCCAGCGGGTCATAGTAAATTTTGCTGGCTGAAGGAAGGTTCGCCAAATCGGTATGTGCTGATGCAGGCCTCATCCATTGTTTTAAATTTTTAAGAGCAACATTTATTTCGGAAATGACCAGCCCAAGCTCTGTAGCATAAGTTTCTTCACGATTTTTTTTCAGGTCGGAGTATAATGCTGAATAAATTTCTGCTTCATATTTCAACAATGCATCTTTCAGCAGTTGCAATTTTGCTTTCCGGAACCCATACGAGCAGGTAATTCCCGTTTCGAAAAAGCTGCGCATGGGTTGAAGCATAAAGTCGGGCATAAATTTTTTTTATAGAACATGTAATTTACCTCAAAGCACGGTAAAACGTCTAACTTAGCTGGTGATAAATCTTTCCCAGGGCTGCAAAGCGATCTCAAGGCAATTTCGAAATGTCATGGTTTATATAATGCTGCCGGTATAATTAAAAGATACAGTTTTAATTTGCGGCTCTGCGGTTGGAAAAAACGAATAGCTGATGACAGACGAATATTATATGCTTCAGGCTTTGAAGGAAGGAAGAAAAGCTTTTGAAATTGGCGAGGTGCCCATTGGCGCTTTAGTGGTGATGGATGGAAAGATCATAGCCCGCGGGCATAACCATGTAGAGAAATTGAACGACTCCAGTGCACATGCTGAAATGATTGCCCTTACCTCAGCTTTTCATTTTTTGGGCAGTAAATATTTGCCTGATGCAACAATGTATGTAACTGTTGAGCCTTGCCTGATGTGTGCAGGCGCATTGTTCTGGAGCAAAATCGGGCGCATTGTGTACGGTGCAGATGATGAAAAAAATGGGTACAGGAAATACGTTGTCCCTCTGCCGCCAATAAAAGAAGCCGGTGTTGGCCCATGGCCTTTTCATCCTAAAACAGAACTGCTAAGTGGCGTCCTTAAAGAGGAAAGCGCCCTGTTGATGAAAGAATTTTTTAAATTGAAAAGGTAGTTGGCCTTGCTTCCAGCCAGCAGGGACAAACCTTACAATTTCTTAATTTTAATGTTTTTGAACCAGATGCCACCGCCATGGTCCTGTAGTGCGATATAGCCTGATTTCGCAACACCATAATCAGGATAATCTTTCCACTTGCCTTCTTTTTTCAATTTCTCCCATTCCGGAGCCCACGCATAAAAATCGGCTGTCTTTATTCCATTCAGCCAATGCTGCACATGGCTCCCATTCACAACAATGCGTGCATGATTGTATTCGCCGGCGGGTTTTGAAGCTGTTTTCAAAGGCGGGTGCATGGCATAATCGGCGCCGCTTTTTTGCCAGTCTTCCAATTTTTCAGGATAGCCCAGGTCATCTATCAACTGGTATTCCGGCCCGGTTTCGTAGGATGCACGGTGCGTTTCCTGGACATGGTACAATACGCCACTGTTAGCACCTTTGCCCACTTTCCAGTCGAGCTGCAATTCAAAACTGGAATACTCATCATCTGTGATCAGGTCAGCTCTTTTTGTTGCGCCATCTTTTTTGCAATAAAGCTCGCCATCAGTTACTTCCCAACTGTTATCTGACTGGTTCTGATAAGTGCGCCACCCTTCAGTTGATTTACCATCGAACAGTAATTTCCACCCGGCTTTCTTTTCAGAGGCGGAAAGTACGTTGTCTTTTTTTTGCGCTGGCTGGTAAAATGCAAACAGTGCAAAAGATGAAATAAAAGCGATTACAATTTTGCTCATGGAAGAAATTTTAACTAATAGGCAAAATTAAAATATCCTTTAAAGTTCGTTATTCTATTATAAAGTGGCTGTAGAATATTTAATCATTTGCAAATACGTTGTGCTGCGAATTTGCTTTGTTCCTGAAGAATAACCTGATCAGGCTTGGCAGCACAATCAATAACAAAGGCATCGCACCGATAAAACCGCCTATCACAGCAATGGCCAGCGGCTGGTGCAATTGTGCGCCAGTGCCAATGCCAAGCGCTATGGGCAACAAAGCGATGATTGCTCCGAGGGCAGTCATTAATTTGGGGCGCAGGCGGGTAGAAATAGAATAGACAATGGCCTGGTCTACGTTATTGGATATTTTGAGCGATTCACGAAATTGGAGGAATGTGAAGATGGCATTTTCGCCAATGATGCCAACAATCATGATCAACCCGGTATAAGACCCAACATTAAGCGGTGTTTTGGTAAAATATAACGCCAGGTAGGAGCCCGCAATGCCGAGCACGGCAATCAGCAAAATAATAAACGAGATGCGGAAATCTTTGAACAGGAACAGGATCACACCAAATACCAGCAAGCTGGAAGTAATCAGTATCATCAGCAATTCCCTGAATGATTGTTGTTGTTGCGCATAGCTGCCGCCGTACACTACTGCATAGCCCTGGGGCAAAACCAGTTTTGAAGAAATTTCTTTTTGGATGTCTTTCATCACGCTGCCAAGGTCCCGTCCTTCCAGCCGCGCACTGATAACGCCCATGGACTGCAGGTCTTCCCGCTGTATCTCTGCATCGCCGGGGTTGACATGAACGTTCACTAATTCATTTATCGGTTGTATTTTACCGTTAGGCAGGAAGATGGGGATTTTATTGATATCTGAAACACTTAATGTGCGGCTTCCCGGATAAACCAGCCTGATGTTTGAAAGCTGCTGCCTGTCATAAACCTGTCCTGCCACATTCCCGTCGAGCGCACATTGCAACTGGAACTGGATGTTTGCCGGCGTAATGCCGAATTGGGCAATCTTTGCATAATTGGGCTCAACATCAACTGAAGGGCCGGCAATTACAATTCCATTGAACACATCGGCAGTGCCATCAACTTTAGAAATAATATCCGAAGCCTGTTTTGAAAGGCTTTGCAGGGTTTGCTGGTCATTGCCAAAAATTTTTATTTCAATGGGCTGAACAGATGTCATCAGATCGCCGAGCATGTCGGTGATTACCTGCCCAAAATCTATTCTCAGTGAAGGCTGTGTGTTGTTTATCTTCTTTCTGATGTCATCGCTTACCTCTTCGGTAGTGCGTGACCGCTCCTTTTTTAACTGGATGAGATAATCGCCCCGGTTCGGTTCTGTAATAAAAAAGCCCATCTCTGTACCCGTCCGGCGGGAGTATGCTTCCACTTCGGGCACCTGCATCAAAATTTTTTCCACTTCGCGAAGCTGCCGGTCAGTTTCTTCCAGTGAAGTGCCGGGCAATGAATTATAATCAAGCACAATACTGCCTTCGTCCATATCGGGCAGGAAACCGGTTTCTAAACGCGGGAGAACGAAATAAATGGCTGCACCAAATGAAACCACTATTATCAAACAGATGGCAGGCCTCTTTATAAAAAAATTCACCCAGCGCTGATTTTTCACTGAATGTGCCTTTAATGCAGGAAGCAATTTATGCCCGGCTCTCGAAGGCATAGAAAATAAAAGATAAATAACAGGGAGGCATATCCATGTTACCAGGAAAGAACAAACGAGCGTAATGATCATGGTATTGGTCATTACGTTAAAATAAGCGCCTGCCACACCTGTCATCAGTGCAAAGGGTATAAAAATCACAATGGTGCTCAACGATGATCCAATCATGGCGGGAAACAAATAACGGATTGCTTTTTGGACCAGCACATTTGATGGCTCACCGGGATGTTCTTCATGAGTACGGTGGATTTGCTCTACCACCACAATGGCATCATCAATGATTAACCCGATCGCGGCGGCCAGGGCGCCCAGCGTCATGACATTAAAGGTTTGGCCGAAAGCATAAATGCAGATGATGGCCAGCAGCAGGGTAACCGGAATGGTTACCAGTATAACGGCGCTTGATTTCAGCGAGCGAAGAAAAATGATCGCTACCAAAATGGCAAGCAACAGCCCGATCCATAAACTGTCAGTAACGCTTTTAATGGAGTCTTTCACAAAATCCGCCTGCACATAATAAGGTTCGATAGAAACATCTTTAGGAAGGATTTTTTTCAGCTCTTTCAGTTTTACTCCCATTTTATCAGAAATATCAATAAGGTTAGCATTTGGCTGTTTGATCACCGCAAGCAAAATGCCTTCATGACCGTTGGCATTGATCCTGATGTATTGTTTGGCTTCCTGTATCTGCACATCGGCCACATCTTTCAGCAACACGATCCTTTTCCCGTTGTTGCTGATAACAATATTTTCCAGTTGTTCTTTTGAGCTTACAGATGCATCAGTAATGGTGAGGTATAATAAATGATAATCGCTTATGTAACCGTTCGACCTGATAAAATTAGTTTGGCTCAAGGCGGTATTCACCATATCAGGTGTAATGCCGAGGGCGCTCATTTTCCTGGTGGCGAGCGCCAGCCAGTATTCTTTGTCCTTGCCGCCTATTACCCGCACTTCCGAAACCCCGTCAACCTGCGAGAGGAATGGCTTAATGGTATACATGGCCAGCAGCTTCATCTCAATTGGCGACCTGGTTTTGCTTTCCAGGGCATAACCAATGATTGGGAGTATGGAAGGGTTCATGCGCTCAACGGTGATTTGGATATCAGGCGGCAAGTTGTTCCTGATCTCACTGATTTTTGATTCAATGCGCTGCTGGCTGATATTAATATCTACGCTCCAGTCCATAAAGGCGGAAATTTCGCAACTCCCGCGACTGGTAATGCTTCGGATCATTTTCAGGCCCTGCACTTTTTTTATGGCATTCTCCAGTTCTCTGGTAACGGTAATCATCATTTTTTTTACAGGTTGCTGGCCGGCATCTGCAATAACCTTGATTTTTGGGAACGTGATTTCGGGGAAAAGAGAAGTTTGCATTTTGCTGTAGGCAAACATCCCGCCCAGGATGATGATTACAATTACAACAGTAATGGGGTTTTTATAGCCAGTAAAAAAATTGCGCATGTTCATTATTTTTGGACACTCACTTTGGCGGTATCGGTTAAACCATAATTCCCGGAAACCAGTACCAGGTCGCTATCTGTTAATTTTGGGAAAAGTATTTCAACTGCGCTATTGGTTTCTATTCCTTTTTGAACAGGCACTTTAACAGCAGTGCTGCTGTCAATAAGTTTCATGATCCAGAACTCGCTTTGGGCCTCATCAGTCAGTAATGCTGATTTGGGAACAGATATGGCATTCTGTTTGGCCTTTTTGACAAGGCCCACTTTTGCAATTAAATTTTCCGGGATTTGTTTGTCGGTATTTACCCTGATAACATAGCTCTGTGTTTGGGAAGCTGCATCAACAGTAGGCAATGCCTCTTCAATGTGCCCGTTCAAGATGGTCCCGTCCGGAAGCTTCAATTGAAGGTTTTTGTTGTTAGGCAAATACGGTTTTAATTCATAAGGCAGGTCCAGTAAAAAAACAAAGCTTTTCGTGTCAGTGATCACCGCAAGCTGTTCGTTGTCCTGGACATAGTTGCCTGCCTGGTAAGTAAGCTGGGTGATATACCCATTGCCCGGGGCTTTGATGTGGATCACCCCGGCGAAATGTAGCGACGTATCAAGCGAATTTACCGTATTGCCAAGCGTTTGGGCTTCTTTGGTTTTGATGACAAAAAGCTCCTGCCCTTTGGCTACGTATTTTCCGAGCTGGGCGTTCACTGATTCGAGGTAACCATTGACGTTGGCCTTTACATAAGTTTTTAGCAGAAAAGAAGAAACAGCGTTCACTTCTACCGTTTCGCTCATGGCACCGGATTGAGCATGGGCAATAGCAACAGGCGTACCTTCAGAAACCGCATCTGCATTTTTCTGCCCGGCTGCATCTTCTGTGGCTTTTGGTTGGCATGAGGCCAGCAAGAGCAGTGCGGTCAGCATTAGCGATATTTTTTTTCTCCTTATTATTTTTTTCATTTTCTGTTCCAGTAATTCAGTTGGTTGATGATTTGCATTTTATTGATTGAATTCTGCGTAATTACATTTTTTGCCGTAATGTAATTGCCGATGGCGATAATATAATCTGCAATCCTCGCATCTCCTGTCTCCAGCAATTTTTTGTTGGCTTCGATCAGCCCTTCTGCAAATTTTAACTGAGCCGTTGTTTCATTAATAAGCTGCTGCGCAGATTGCAATTGCTGCATTAGCTGTGCAATTTGCTGGCCGTATTGCGATTTATAAAAATCGCGGTACTGTTCGCGTGTTTGTTCGGCAATGGCAATTTTATCATGTTGCATTTTTTTCTGGTGTCCGTCATATATAGGAACAGCTATATTTACGCCGAAGCTGATCCCGAAATTTTTATAAGGCAGGTACATGAATGAAGAAACATAGCCTGCATCGCCATACAAATTTACTTTCGGTTTGTAACTGAAATCAACCTGCGCATTGCTATTGCGCAGTTTCATGCTGTCAATTTCAAACTGGCGATAAAAGACCGTGTTTTCAAGTTCTGGCAAAACTGCTGATTCAAGCAATGGCGCCTCTAATGATGCAAATGATGTATCGTGCAGGCCGCTGAGATAATTCAAGGTGCCAAATTCATTTTGATATTGCTGGCGTATTTGGCTAACCTGCACCTGTTGTTGCTGAAAGGTAACAAGAAAAGTGAGGTAATCCGTTTGCCGGTACACTCCTCTATCGGTCAACTGCTTCAGGATGGTTTCTTCTGTTTTCAGCAGGTCAAGCATTTCTTTGTTGTAGAGAAGTTGTTGCAAAATCCCATAGGCGGTAATGTATTGCCCGGTGATTGTTTTTCTCAAATCCTGCTCGCTTATTTTTCCGCTGGCACTAAGCCCTTCATTTTGCAGGCGGATGGCTTCGTATTGGTTTTGCAAATTTTGCCTGCTCACCAGTTTTTGTGAAATACTCACCAGTTCATTGATATTGGCACCATTGGTAATGGCATTATCGTACCCCCAGCCATTGATTGCCGGTGCATAAGTGTTTATGCTGTTTCCAATTACCTGTGGTTTAAACGATGCCCGGATGCGCAGGCTGTCAATTAGGTTGGCACGTGCCTGGTTGGTATAATCTTTCAGCAAAGGGCTATTGTGCAAGGCTGCGCTTACATAATAATCCAGCGATTTATCCTGCGCAGACATCCGTTTGGCAGCCAATGCTACTAAGAAAAAAGAAAAAAGGATCTTCATATTTATTTGCAGATATACAATCCGGCATACAAATAAACAGGGTCATTCTGAAGAAAATCTGAAGCCGGGCCATGATTTTACCCCTGCTTGCCGAATGCTTCTGATCATTAAAATCCTGACCGGGTCAATTATGAAAACCAGGGTAAACCCTGTTCAGCAATTGAAAATAGAATTCCTGCCGCACAAAAGAGCGGTACAACAGCGCTCAATAGTAGCAATATCAATAAATGTCCAATTATCGTTTCAATACTAATAATCATACAAATCCCCGTGCAGACAATTATCTTTGCCGAATGGAGCAATTGTTGCAACAGATCGAAGCTTATAAAAAGGAAATAGCTGCTGTTAAGCCAACCGATGGGAGTTCGCCGGAAGCATACCGTATTAAATTTCTTGGTTCAAAAGGAATTGTAAAAAACCTGTTTGGGGAAATGCGCAATGTGCCCGGTGAAAAGAAAAAAGAATTTGGCCAGGTGTTGAATGAGCTCAAACAATTTGCCGAAGCAAAATATGAGGAACTGAAAGAGTCGGTACCTGGCAGTCAGCACCCCACGGGCAGCAGCATTGACTTAACACTTCCCGGTGATGCATTGCCTTTGGGAACTCGACACCCAATCAGTTTAGTGAGGAACCAGATTGTCCATATATTCGGCAGGTTGGGTTTTTCTGTGGCAGAAGGGCCCGAAATCGAAGATGACTGGCATAATTTTACAGCGCTCAACCTCCCCGAAAATCATCCTGCACGAGATATGCAGGACACTTTCTATATTCATAAAAACCCTGACTGGCTGCTGCGCACCCACACCAGCAGCGTACAGGCGCGTGTGATGGAGAAACAAAAACCCCCCATCCGCATTATTTGCCCGGGGCGTGTTTACCGGAATGAGACCATCAGTGCCCGAGCACATTGCTTCTTTCACCAAACGGAAGGCTTATATATAGATGAAAATGTTTCCTTCGCCGACCTGAAGCAAACGCTTTATTTTTTTGTGCAGGAAATGTTTGGCAAAGAAGTGAAAGTGCGTTTCCGCCCTTCTTATTTCCCCTTTACTGAGCCCAGCGCTGAAATGGATATCAATTGCCGCATTTGCGGCGGAAGTGGCTGTAATGTGTGCAAGCACACCGGCTGGGTTGAAATTCTCGGCAGCGGAATGGTGCACCCCAAACTGCTGGAAAATTTTGGGATCGATAACAACAAATATACCGGCTTTGCATTCGGCATGGGAATTGAAAGAATTTGCCAGCTCAAGTACCGTATTAATGATTTGCGCTTGTATTCACAAAATGATATGCGGTTTTTGAAACAGTTCGTTTCGGCTGTGTAAAAAACCGGGCAGCCCGCAACGGTAGTGCACATTTTTTTTTTGATACCGGCTTTGGTATTTCATGGCATCATCGTTGCGTCGCAATCCTTTCATCGGCAGAATATAAATGGAACAAAGATTTATCAATTCTATGTCTCAAACAATCTGCATTTGCGGGGCAGGGACCATGGGCAGCGGCATTGCGCAGGTATCAGCACAATCCGGTTTTAGCACTACTTTGTTTGACGTAAGCAATGAAGTTCTTGCAAAAGCAAAATCAAAAATTGAAAATGATATCCAGGCGCTCGCCGACAAAAAGAAAATCAATGGAGCTGAAAAAGAAGCCATTTTAAAAAAAATTCATTTTACCAATTTTATCGGCGACTGTAAAGCAAACATCATCATCGAGGCAATCGTTGAAAAAATTGAAGCAAAAGAAAACCTGTTTCACCGGCTGGCAGAAATCAACACTGCACAAACTATTTTCGCCACAAACACTTCTTCATTATCTGTTACATCAATTGCAAAAACCGTTTTGTATCCTGAACGCCTGGCGGGCATGCATTTTTTTAATCCTGCCCCTGTAATGAAACTGGTTGAAGTGGTGAGCGCCGACTGCACAGATAGAGAAGTCATAACAATTATTGTTGAACTGGCAAAGCAGTTTGGCAAAACGCCTGTTGTTTGCAGGGACTCGCCAGGGTTTATTGTCAATCGCGTTGCCCGCCCTTATTACCTCGAAGCATTGAGGCTGATTGAACAAGGCATTGCCGATTATGCAACTATTGATGCATTAATGGAAGCGACCGGCTTTAAAATGGGGCCGTTCAAATTGATGGACCTCATCGGCAATGATATCAATTACACCGTAAGCCGTTCTGTTTATGAAGCCATGGACCGGCCCGGGCGGCTGAGGCCCTCGCCCATACAGGAAGAAAAAGTAAAGCATAATAAACTCGGGAAGAAAAGCGGTCAGGGGTATTATGATTATAGTTGATGGATTGAATGGCCGATAAGCCATTCATTGAACAACACAGCCCCTAACCATCAACTTCAGTTATCTTCGCAGCAAATATTTCAACAATCTGATTTGTCAACAAAAGTCTTCATAACCGGTGGCACTGGTTTTCTCGGGGCATATATCATTAAAGAGCTGGTGCAAAAAAATTACGCTGTCCGCGCCTTTCGCAGGAGCCATAAACTTCCTTTTTTTGTTTCGCCTGAAATATTCAGCAGGGTAGAATGGGTAGATGGAGACATTCTTGACGTGGCTTCATTGGAAGAAGCAATGGCCGGTACAGGAGCAGTGGTCCATGCTGCAGCAAAAGTTTCCCTTCATTCGCATGAAAAGGATGTGATGTTCAAAACAAATATTGAAGGCACAGCAAATGTGATGAATGCTGCAATAGCTCAGGGCATACCGAGATTGGTGCATGTAAGCTCTATTGCAGCATTGGGCAGGACTTCGGAAGGCGGCCATGTTGATGAAACCAAAAAATGGCAAAAAAGCAGGAGCAATACGAATTACGCCATAAGTAAACACTATGGCGAAATGGAAGCCTGGCGTGCCATCGGTGAAGGACTGCGTGCTGTTATAGTGAGCCCGGGCACAATTTTAGGTTATGGGGACTGGCACACATCGAGCTGTGCCATTTTCAAAACCGTGTATGATGAAGTGCCATGGTACACAAACGGCATTAACGGATTTGTGGATGTGGAAGATGTGGCAAGAGCTGTTGTGATGCTGATGGAAAGCAATGTTAGCGGGGAAAAATTTATTATCAGCGCAGAGAATAGTTCTTTTAGGCAGCTTTTTAATTTTATAGCCGACGAATTCGGGAAAAGGCATCCTCTGCGAGAAGCTACCCCATTTTTAGCTTCTGTTGCCTGGCGGTGGGAGAAAATAAAATCGATGTTTTCAGGCAGGCCTTCAGTGCTTACACGCGAAAGCGCAAAAGTGGCATTGGCAAAAACTTATTTTGATAATAGTAAAATACTAAAAGCATTTCCCGGTTTTTCTTTTACTCCTTTGCGGAAAACTGTTCAAAAAGCATGCAGCTTATATACAGCTCATGCAGGCAAATAACAGGGCGCTTTGCATTATCCCTTTAATGTAGGCCGGGTGCAAGTTGGAGCATTGGAGAAGTTGTGCAGCATCGCACCATACCTAACCTGTATAATTTCGGCAATGTGCATAGCGAAGTAAAAGCAAATGCTTATTTCCATTGACTCGTTAAGTTACTTGTATCTTTTTGCGTTCTTTACCTGAAATAGGAAAGCTTTTGACTGTGCTGGAGCAACACAATAACAGCAAGCTTTTCAAGTTGGCAAAATAATTGCATACTTAGTAATTCGTTCGGACGTTAATACATTGCATCTATAAAACATATTCATGAAACGGCTTACTACTGTTATTGTAGCTTTACTAATTTCTTTTACTGTTTTCCCTCAGGAAAACACATTTACCGTAACTGGCAAAGTGATTGATGCAAAAACAAAACAGCCAATGCAAAATGCTTCAGTGTTCTGCCAGAATACGACCGTTGGGACAATTACCAATGCAGACGGGAAATTTTTTCTTCGGCTGAAAAACGGCGGGTATGACCTGATTGCCTCTTACACCAGCTATGAAACCCAAAGCATGCGCATTAGCAATGGCGGCCCATTGAATGATTCACTAATTATCGAGATGAGCGAAAAAGATAAAAACATGAGCGAGGTGGTGGTGGCTGCAGGTTTTGAAGTGGCAGACGGCTGGGACAAATACGGGAAATTTTTTATTGATAATTTTATAGGCACTACCCCTAACGCTTCAGCCTGCACGCTCGACAATAAAGAGGCGCTTCATTTCTATTATTATAAGAAAAGAGGCAAATTAAAAGTGAAAGCAAAGGATGCCCTGAGCATTACCAACAATGCACTTGGGTATAGGATCAGGTACCAGCTTGATTCGTTTGTATACGACTATAAGACAAAAGTGAGTATCTATACAGGTTACCCCTTATTTGAAGAATTGCAGGGTTCCGATGCCCAAAAGGAATTATGGAAAAAGAACCGGTTCATTTCTTATATAGGTTCAAGGCTGCATTTTATGCGCAGCTATTACGACAGCACCCTGAACGATGAAGGCTTTAAGATGGAGTTGCTTGGCGCCAACGATAAGCCGACTGTTATAAAAAACCCTTATGACAGCATTGTCTATTCTGTTGACAGCGGCGATGCGGTCATCAATATCAAAGGCAGGTTAAGGGTTACCTATACTAATCATGCTCCTGATCCAAAATATCTTGAAGAAAATCGTTACCCGCTAACAACTCCTGTTCAAATTTCTGCACTAGACATTACCGATGGTTTTGTGATTGAAGAGAACGGCTATTTTTATGAGCAGACAGAGGTGACCAACATGGGTTATTGGGCATGGAAAAAATTGGCTGAGCAGCTGCCTTATGATTATAACCCGGAATGATGCGGTTTCCAGTCCGCAGCCTTCCTCCAAAAATGATGGCACACTATTTAAAATGCTTAAATTGAATTGACCGGGATTTACCCCCGGCACTGAAGACCTAAAGTTAACCCATTACTTTTTTCCAGAGCTCCGGTATGCGCTTTATCCAAACGAGCTCTCTCTTTTTTACTGATGCATCTTCAGCCGGAGAACCAAAATAGGTTTTGCCGGCTTCCAGTGAAGCAGGCACACCGCTTTGCGCATACACTACTGCATTATCGCCAATGGTCAATGTTTTGCTGACACCAACCTGCCCCCAAAGAATAACACCATTGCCAATGTCAACTGCTCCGGCTATTCCCACCTGTGCAGCAAGCAGGCAATTCTTCCCCAGCACAGTATCGTGGCCGATATGCACAAGATTATCTATTTTGGTGCCGCGCCCAATCAATGTATCATGGCTTACCCCGCGGTCAATGGTGCAGTTTGCCCCTATCTCCACATGGTCTTCAATAATCACGCGACCGCAGCTTTCCATTTTTTTGTACCATACATCCCGGTCTTTTTTAGTATTGTAATAAAAGGCATCCGAACCAATTACTGTTCCGGCCTGGATAATAACACTATCGCCAATAATGCAATGATCGAGTATCGTGACATGGGGGTGGATAAAACAATTTTTCCCGATGCTTACGTGGTGCCCTACAAAAACATTAGGGTACATATAAGTGCCTTCACCTATTGTTGCAGAACTGCTGATGGATTTTGTTGCAGGCTCAAATGGCCTGAAATGCCGTACTATTTTAAGATATGCTTCGAAAGGACTTTCGCAAACCAGCAAAGCCTTGCCTTCAGGGCAATTCGCTTTTTTATTGATAATAATAAAGGTTGCTGCTGATTGTATGCATTTGTCATAATATTTAGGATGATCTACGAACACAAGGTCTCCCCGCTCTACTTTGTGAATTTCATTGATGCCGGTAACAATGCCGTTTTCATTACCGATAAGTTCTGCTCCTAAAAAATCAGCTATCCATTGTACTGCTACCGGTGAAGGGAATTTCATGTTTTTTTTGCAAACCTACACATAAAGCGTAAACAGGACAAAGCATGCTTGAACTACGGCAGGGCATGAATGCGCTCTGCATAAACCTGCATCAGCAGCTTAATGGTTTTTGAAACCGGAATGATTTTGTTTTTGCGTCTTCCGGCAGACCTCGAGTTGTTTTACGTTGCCATTTTCCACACGCAAAAAAAAAATGTGAATAAAATTTGTTTAATTTTTTTTTAGTTAGAAAAAAATCTTTTTAATATTGTGTAGGGAAATTTATTTCCTGGTACTTACTAACCCATCCATATATTAAAAAGTCCCGCGGTTTGCGGGATTTTTTATTTGCTCTCCGTAATGAAATTGTCCCGGCAAAATGTGCCATTTTTTTAAACCCATCGCATGAAACTCAATGCTCATCAATATTTCGCTGTGTACAAGCCATTCCATGTATTGTCGCAATTCACTTCCGCTGAAGGAAAAAAAACGCTGAAAGATTTTTTTGATGTGCCTGTTGATGTGTACCCGGTAGGGCGGCTTGACTATGACAGCGAGGGATTGCTTATCCTTACCAATGATAAAAAGCTCAATCATTGCCTGCTTGATCCGCGGTTTGGGCACAAGCGTGAATATTGGGTACAGGTAGAAGGGCAACCTCACCAGGGCGCTGTCAACAGTTTGCAGCATTCCGTTGAAATTTCCATTGATGGCAGGAAGCACAAAACAAAAACCAGTATGGCATACCTGTTTGCACATCAGCCACAAGTTGCAGAACGGGAGCCGCCCATAAGGTTCAGGAAAAATATCCCTACAAGCTGGATGCGTCTCATATTGACCGAGGGCAAAAATCGCCAGGTGCGGAAAATGTGCGCGGCAGTTGGTTTCCCTGTATTGCGGTTGATAAGGTGCCGCATAGAAGAAATTACAATTGAAGGTTTACAACCTGGCGAAATGAGAAAGATGGGCAGGGAAGAAACATACAGGTTGCTAAAAATCGAAAATCAATAGCGCTGGCTGGCAGCAAAAAAACCCAATTCATCGTATCGCACAATAGTTTTCTTTTGATTCTATAATGGGCAATTACAATAAAAGATCCTTGCGCAATAACTGTAAACATGTTCTAGTGCAGTATGCATACCATGCTCGCAATAATAAGTTCCGAAGGGCAATATAAAGTTTTCTTCTTTACCTGTTCATTGTGGCGGACACCTCACCGCCGGGATATCTATCGGGCATGTTTTTACCTGCCTGCGAAAAAATTTGAAATGCGCCTACTCCGAACTATTGCTTATCTTTCCAAACAAAACCTTTTATTCATGTTGAAATCGATGACAGGCTTTGGCCGGGCAGAGCAAACTGTAGGCGGAAAAACTTTTTTAGTGGATATCAAATCTTTAAATGGAAAGCAATTTGACTTGCAATTAAAGTTGCCGGGGTTTTTAAAGCCATTTGAATTCCAGGTGCGCAAATTGATTTCAGAAAAACTTGGGCGCGGAACGCTGGACTGCACCATCAGCCTCAAGCAAACCGGCAATGCAAAACCAGTAAGCATCAACACCGATTTGGCAAAAGCATACTACAATGCGCTTGCTGAACTTTCAGAAGAACTGGAGCTTGACCCGTCAAACATTTTAAGCACGCTTGTTAAATTGCCTGAAGTGATCACGCCAACAAGCGAAACTTTATCTGATGCCGAATGGCTTGAATTTGAAACAGTAATCCAATCGGCCATTGATGACCTGAATTTGCATCGCCTGGATGAAGGGAAATCCCTTGAACAGGATTTGTTGCTTCGCATTAGCAATATTTTAAAACAGCAGGAAGGGGTTATTAAATTGGAGCCGCTTCGCAAAGAAAAAATAAAAGAAGGCCTGAAGAAAATGCTGGAAGAAAATGTAGGCAAAGAAAATTATGATGCCAACAGGCTGGAACAGGAGATTATTTATTATATCGAAAAAATAGACATCAGCGAGGAGATGGTGCGCCTGAAAAATCACTGTGATTATTTTAAGGCTATTTTGAACGGGCCCGATGAGGGCAAAGGAAAAAAACTTTCCTTTATACTTCAGGAAATAGGGAGAGAAATCAACACCACCGGGTCTAAAGCTTATGATGCTGCCATACAAAAATATGTAGTGCTCATGAAAGATGAACTCGAAAAAGCAAAGGAACAGGTATTGAATGTGCTATAAAAAGCCAGCATAGTTTATGTTAAGTGCCAGAATGCTATTTTTACAAAAAAATCAGTCTTGAAAAAATTTTTTATACTCTTTACTTTCTGTTCTTCATTGTTTGTTTCCTGTATTCCTTCCATTGATGTTTTCGAAAAGAACGTGGCCATTCCCGGACAGAAATGGCAAAGCAGTTTTCAGCCCGAAGTTACCTTCACCATCACAGACACGGTATCTAGTTATAATGTATATGTGGTGATACGCCATACCGATGCCTATAATTATAATAATATCTGGATCAATGCCACTGTGATGCAGCCTGGCGAAGCGCAACCCCAGTCCCGCCGCTATAACCTTGCGCTCGCAACAAATGAAAAAGGCTGGCTCGGCACCGCAATGGACGATATTTATGAGCAACGTGTGCTGATCCAGCCGCTGACCAGGTTCCTGAAACAGGGAAATTACCATTTTTCTTTCAGGCAAATTATGCGCGAAGACCCCTTACTGCATGTACTGGACATTGGCCTGCGCATAGAAAAAGCAAAGTGATATAAAATTCGCTTATTGCCGTTTCGGCAAACCTTTTTCTTTCAATTTGTTACTTTTATCTCCAAATCATCTTCCACTTGAAGAAAACCAACCAGGTAAAGTTTGTTGTGTTCGTGTACTGGTTCATGCTGGTGTACATCATTGCAGCACTGGTATGGTGGTTCATTGCATTGCAGCAGCAGAACAACCAGATGATGAATTACCGGCTGGAGCAGCTAAAACAGGCAGATAGCCATTTTATAGGAAAATCAGAAAGCATCCGTGGCGAAGCAAAACGAAAAACTGTTCAATACATAGGTGAAGGCAGCACATTTTTATTATTGATCATGATTACTGCGGCATTTGTGTACCGTGCAGTTCGGCGGCAGCTTAAGGTGCAGCAACAGCAACAAAATTTCATGATGGCGGTAACGCATGAACTGAAAACACCAATTGCTGTTGCCAAACTGAACCTGGAAACATTGCAACGTTACGAACTTGATGAAGAGAAAAGGAAAAGGATGATCGGCATTGCTTTACTGGAAACGAACAGGTTGAACGCACTCGCCGGTAATATTTTGGTATCATCGCAGTTGGAAGGCGGCAATTATAAAATGTTGAAAGAAGAAATTGATTTTTCAGGGCTGGCACAAAACCTGGTGAACGATTATATAAGGCGTTTCCCTGAAAAAAACTGGCAACCAGGTATTGAACCCAATATGATGGTTAAGGGAGACCCCCTGTTGCTGCAAATGCTCCTCAACAACCTTCTTGAAAATGCAGTCAAATATTCTCCAAAAAATGCGCTGATAGCGGTTGAGCTGAAAAAAGAAGCGCATAATATTTTTTTAAAAATAAAAGACGAAGGCTACGGCGTGCCTGATGCGGAAAAGAAAAAGATATTCGGCAAATTTTATCGCATCGGCAATGAGTCCACGCGAACTGCACAGGGAACGGGTTTGGGATTATACCTCTGTAATAAAATCGCCAAAGACCATTCCGCGCACATCGCAGTTACCGACAATTCGCCTGCAGGAAGTATTTTTACAGTAAAATTTTGATGAACAACGGGAAAAAAATATCCATCCTTTTAGTTGAAGACGAACAGCACCTGCATGAAGCGCTAAAGCTGAACCTTGAGATGGAAGGCTATGAAGTTACCTCGGCTTTTGATGGCGCACAGGCATTGAAATCGATCGGGCAGGAATACTTTAACCTGATTATCCTGGACGTGATGCTCCCAGGCATTGACGGCATCAGCATAACGGAAAGCGTGCGCGTTAAAAACAATAATGTGCCCATACTGATATTGAGCGCCAGGGACAGCAGCGCAGACCGAGTGCTGGGATTAAAAAAAGGAGCAGACGATTACCTGACCAAACCATTTAACCTGGAAGAGCTGTTGCTGCGCATACAAAAACTGGTAGAAAAAAATAAAAAGATTGAAGCTAAAAGTTCAATTGGCGATAAATATAGCTTCGGAAAAAACACGCTTGACTTTAAAGCCCAGGAAGCAATAAACCTGAAAGGGCAGCGCATCAGGCTAAGCAAAAAAGAAACCATGCTGCTAAAGCTGCTGGTTGAAAATAAAAACGAAGTGGTTACCCGTGAAAAAATATTGCAGGCAGTTTGGGGATATAATGTTTACCCAACCACCAGGACAATCGATAACTTCATACTCAGCTTCAGGAAATATTTTGAAGAGGACAGCCGGTCTCCAAAATATTTTCATTCCGTAAGGGGGGTGGGGTATAAGTATAGCGAGTAAATGTCGGGCAATGCAAAAGGCCAACTCCCCGGAGGTTGGGCTGAACACGAGCATAATGTCTTTAAAAAACAAGAACTATATTTTCGTTTCAACAATAAAGTACATTCTTTGCTTTATTCGATTAATTTTGCCGTATGAAAAGGAAAGAGAAAGTCTTAAATAATGTAGTCATAAAATTTGCCGGCGATTCCGGCGACGGTATGCAGCTTACCGGCAGCGAGTTTACGAACAACACTGCATTGATGGGCATTGACCTTGCCACATTTCCCGATTTCCCTGCTGAAATTCGCGCTCCACAGGGGACCCTGCCAGGCGTGAGCGGCTTCCAGCTCAGGTTCTCCAGCCAGCCCGTTTTTACCCCGGGCGATGATTGCGATGTGCTGGTCGCCATGAATGCAGCAGCGTTGAAAGCGAACCTGAAAGTACTGAAGAAGGGTGGAAAAATAATTGCCAATATCGAAGGCTTTGATGCAAAGAACCTTCGGCTGGCCAACTATCCTGATGGCATTAACCCGCTGGAAGACGGGAGCCTGGATGGGTATGAACTGATCAAAATAGAAGTCACTAAAATGACGCGAGAAGCATTGAAGGAGTTCAATATTGGCATGAAAGAGAAGGACAGGGCTAAGAACATGTTCGTGCTGGGCTTTTTATATTGGATGTTTAACCGCGATATGGAAAGCACGGAAAAATTTTTGAAAAATAAGTTTGGGAAAAAACCGGAAATACTGCAAAGCAATATCAAAGCCCTCCGCGCAGGCTACAATTACGGCGACACAACGGAAACTTTCACAACAACCTACAAAGTAGAAAAAGCAAAACTGGAGCCCGGCACATATCGCCCTGTTATGGGCAACCAGGCATTGGCTTATGGGCTTATTGCAGCTTCCGAAAAAAGCGGCTTAACCTTGTTCCTCGGCTCTTATCCCATTACTCCCGCTTCTGATATATTGCACGAATTGAGCAAGCACAAATCATTTGGCGTGCGCACCTTTCAGGCTGAAGATGAAATTGCCGCTATTAGTTCAGCTATTGGCGCCAGCTATGGAGGGTTGCTTGGGGTAACCACTACATCAGGCCCTGGAATGGCATTGAAAGCCGAAGCGATGGGGCTGGCAGTGATGCTCGAAATACCTTTGGTGATTTGCGATGTGCAGCGCGGCGGCCCGTCAACAGGGTTGCCCACAAAAACCGAGCAAAGCGATTTGCTGCAGGCTTATTATGGCAGGAATGGCGAATGCCCGATGCCCATCATCTCAGCCTCCACACCAAGCGATTGTTTCGATGCAGTATATGAAGCAGTGCGCATTGCCGTTCACCACATGACGCCTGTAATATTTTTGAGCGATGGCTATATTGCCAATGGCTCTGAGCCATGGAAATTTCCTACAAGCGCTGATTTGCCGCCAATACAAGTGAAATTCAAAAAAGAGTTAGCAGAAGGAGAACAAAAATTTTTCCCATACCTGCGTGACGAAAACCTGGTACGCCCCTGGGCCATTCCCGGCACACCTGGCTTGCAGCACCGCGTAGGCGGCCTGGAAAAACAAAACATTACCGGCAATGTAAGCTATGACCAGGATAACCATCAACTGATGGTAAAGATAAGGCAGGAAAAAGTAGATAAGATTGCCGATCATATCCCCCCGCAAAAATTGGACAGCGGCCCGTCAACAGGCAAAATATTGGTGCTTGGATGGGGCAGCACTTATGGTTCCATCAAAAGTGCAGTTGAAGAGCTACAACATGAAGGCTATGCTGTTTCACATGCACACCTGCGTTATGTAAGACCATTCCCAAAAAACCTTAGCAGCATATTGAAAAACTTTGAACAAGTATTAATCCCTGAAATAAATAATGGTCAGCTTGTAAAAATCATCCGCGACCAATATTTTATTGATGCAAAAGCATATAACAAAATTATGGGCGTTCCCATCACAAAAACAGAACTGGTGATGAAATTGAGAGAGATGCTGGGAGGGAACAACTAAATTTTTTTTAAAAATTATTTTGTTCGGGAATGCAGCGCACATCACCATTATTTCGGCTAATTGGAATAGTGTATTTGCCGGTAAAAAACAAAATTTACAGAGTCAGTTCTTCCCCATTTCCATTTTTTCGAGATTTGTTGCAATACCCATAATGAAGTTGAACTGGTCGGCGACTGGTTTGACATTCGATAATTCTTTTTTTGTTTCGCTT
Organism: Bacteroidota bacterium; assembly: GCA_018266455.1. Lineage (GTDB taxonomy): Bacteria > Bacteroidota > Bacteroidia > Chitinophagales > Chitinophagaceae > Puia. Next base: position 47,013 of record JAFEAJ010000031.1, on the reverse strand, counting down.
TCAAAGATGCCTGCTTTCAATTCTCTTTTCCTTTTTTCAGCCAGTTCATCTATTTTTAAATTAAAAATGCGCCAATCGCTCTCATTGGTTTTTTCTCCTTTTTTTCCAGGCGCTAACATCGCTAAAACAGTCTTTAACTTCAATTCAACCGCCTTGACAGCCGCAGGGAAATCATAAGTACTGTTGTTTTTATCAAAACCTGGCATATAATAGGCAAGCGTGGCTATATGCGACGTGAGCATGTGATTGGATACAACAAACTGGTGCAGCTGCTGTGCATTTTTTTGCTTGTTTTTTGGTTCGCTCAACATCCGGTTAAAAGCATCGGTCAGATTCGCTAGAGAAACAAATGCTTTTTTGCGCGACAGCTTATATTGAGTGGCAGATTTTTCCTGATTTAGAAGAGGTCCCGCTACATTGTCAAAATAGCTGAGGTTGGCTTCAATCATTTTGAACATGTAATCATTAATTTGCTCATGTTCCCATGAAGGGAATAAAAATATGTTGGCAAGAAAAGCAATGGCAGAGCCTATCAGCGTATCAATAATACGATCATTGATTACCATTTGAAAATTGTTGGGGCTGAGCAAGCGGAACAACAGCAAAACATAGGGGGTCATCAATAACACAAAGACCAAATATTTTGTGCGCATAAAACTATATGCCCCAATCATAAAAATAATCATCAACACAAATAAGGCGGCCTTCTCTTTTATAAAATACAAAGCAGCTATCCCAATCAATGCACCGGCAATTGTGCCGATCAATCTTTCTGTATTCCTTTTCTTAGTAAGGCTATATCCCGGCTTTATAATAACGATTATGGTAAGCAAAATCCAGTAACTGTGGCGGAAGGGAAAAAATTGCGAAACGATAAAACCAGCCAGGGTAGCAATGCACAGCCGAATAGAATGCCTGAATACACTCGATTGCACGCTGAGATTTTCCAGCAATAATTTTGGTTCTATATGCTGGTGTGCTACAAATTCATCATAATCTAATTTTTGCCGTTGCTTTTTTATCACTGCTTTGTCATACGATGTATATTTTCCCAGGGTGTTGATGCGCAAAGCCATATCTTCAATATTTTTCAGTATCTGGCGAAGGCTGATAAATGCTTCTACGTTTTCAGCGGTGCGGGTTTTGTCTCGGAATTCTTCAAAATAAGCAGCCAGTTTATTGATTTCGGCACTCAGGTTGGCATTGCCAGGGTAAGTTTCATTGCTTTTAACAGCAATGCCTATGCCATCCAGCTCATCGGACATGGAAACAATAACCTGCTTAAATTTTTCGAGGATGCTTTTATTATCAAAAATTTTGTGCAGCAGATCATAATCCTGGTGCGAGGCAATGATCCTTTCAAATAAATCAACAATATCAAGAAATAGGATAACCAGGGCCCGCCCAATGGTTGTCGACTCTTTTACTATGTCCCTGCTTTTAAAAAGCAATTCACGCACCAGTTCCTGTTTTTGGTGCACTGCAATCTGATTATCGAATAACTGGTTATAAATTTTGGTATAATCGTTTCTTTTTTCATAGAAATAGGCCCTGGTATGCAGATAATCTGCGGTTGATTGAATACACTCCCCTAATGCCTGCTGAACCAGCTTATAAGGGCGAAAACTATAAATAGACAAACTCAGCAGCATATACCAGGCGCTTCCGCATAAAATGTATACCGAGTTAAAAAAAAGCTCCCACCCATAATGGCGCCCTTCAAGATTTAGCACCATCATCAGTAGTGCAGCCATCCCAATTGATGTGGCGCGGCTACCATAAACACCAATCATGGCAAATACAAAGCAAAAAATAAGTATTGTAATGCCAAGAACAAAAGGGCTTGATGAAGCCATGCCGGTAATCAAAGACACCATAAATACCACAACAGCGCAAACCATCATGGCATTACGGCGGTGATGGATTGGGCCCGCATTGTCGGGCAGGCTGGCACAAAGTGCGCCCAGTGAAACCATAATGCCTGAAGAAAGATTGTGAAAATAGCCTAAAATAATTGCCGGCAATGCCACACCGATGGTTATGCGCACGCCTTCCGAGAGGTAATAGCTATTTACAAAACTTCTATATTGCTTCAGGTAATCCATAGTAATGCAAATGTACTGTTGGGGTTTTATGTTTTCTGCAGTGCAAAAGTTCAACCCTTACATATTTATTTGAAGGGCTCAGGCCTTATAAGCCAAGAACAACAGCATAACGTAAATTGAAAAGAACATGCCGCCATCGCAGCTTCCGGCAACCAACAATGCTCAATAATGCTGCAGGCCATCGCTCAAAGAAAATTTATATGGAGCCCTTTTGTTTAATATTTTTATTATAATACATGCAAACAGGTTTCAGTCCGCACCTATCACATTTTGGGTTACGTGCAACACATACATATCGGCCATGCAAGATGAGCCAGTGATGTGCTTTGTGAACCAGCTTTTGAGGAATAAATGAGATCAATTGTTTTTCGGTGGCTAATGGAGTTTTTGCATTTACTGCCAGCCCGATCCTTGCGGAAACGCGGAAAACGTGAGTGTCTACTGCCATATTCGGCTGTTCATCAATAACAGAAGTGATGACATTGGCTGTCTTTCTTCCAACGCCAGGCAATTGCACCAACTCATCAACAGTGAGCGGGATTTCGCCATCAAATTTTTCCATCACCATTTTGGCCATGCCAATCAGGTGCTTGGTTTTATTGTTGGGGTAAGAAATACTTTTGATGAAAGGGAAAAGATCATCGAACGTGGCTCCGGCAAGCCTTTTGATATCAGGATACCTTTCAAAGATGGCCGGTGTGGTAATGTTCACTCGCTTGTCAGTGCATTGGGCAGACAAGATAACAGCAACCAATAATTCATAAGAGCTATCATATATCAGTTCTGTCTCTGCATCAGGGGCATGCTCCTGAAAATAATCAATAACAAACTGAAAACGTTCTTTCCGTGTCATGGTATGGCCACGAAATTACGCAAATCGCTCTTGTGTTGATTATTACTGATGCGAAGCGGCTACTGCCGTCTCTCTGGCATAATCCATCACATTTAAAACAACTTCCATTCTTGGGGAAACGATGAGCTTATCTAATTGTGGGGCTAATGTTTGCAGAGCCTGCATTTCTTCACGAAGTGCCCAATCTTCGTTCAATGCTGCTTCAATTGCAGCTGTCAGCTCTGGCGAAGATTCTTTGTGCAAATACAACAGAAGATCCTCCGGTGTAAAGAGTGTCATAGGCGAAACCATTTAATGTCCTTAATTATTATCCAGTAACCTGAAACGTCCGCATAATAAACGGCGAATGGGTAGTCTTATTGCGTTTATCTCAAAAAATCCTTTTAGACGGCAAGTACTGCAATTAAAGGGCAAGATGCAATTAGAAGCTCGGTAAACGGTTATTTTTCATGGATTAAGAAAAGGTCTTCATTATCTTTTTTCATCAGGTACCTTTCCCTGGCATATTTTTCAATAGTTGAAGGGCTGGATTTTAACCTTGACAGCTCATTTTTGGTGGCTGTGATTTCATCCTGATAATATTTTTCGCTTTGCTGGAGCTTTTTCAGCTCCAGGGGCTGCTTTATATGGGTCGTAATCAAATCCCTCTCATCGAAAAAGAACATCCATGCCACAAAACCTACTGTAGTAAGCAGGTACTTGTTTTTCACCCAGGATGGTATGTTTTGCAAAAATGCCATAATTGTAGTTTGCTAAAGGTCCATGGGAGCTGATCTGTTATGAGTTTTAACCGTTAGCAATTGACTTTATTTCCCAAATTTAATTTTTCCTTTCGGATAAATTGCAGTTTGGCCCAACATTTCTTCAATGCGGATAAGCTGGTTGTACTTGGCAATGCGGTCTGTGCGGCTGGCGGAGCCGGTTTTGATTTGGCCGCAATTCAACGCCACAGCCAAGTCAGCAATAGTGGTATCTTCCGTTTCGCCACTGCGGTGGCTCATAATTGTATTATAGCTGTTGTGCTGTGCAAGAGTAACTGCATTGATGGTTTCGGTAATGGTGCCGATTTGGTTCACTTTTACAAGCAAGCCATTAGCCACTCCGCTGTCAATGCCTTTTTGCAGCCTTTCCACATTGGTAACAAAAAGGTCATCTCCTACCAGTTGAATTTTATGGCCCAGGCTATCAGTTAATAATTTCCAGCCTTTCCAGTCATCCTCGGCCATGCCGTCCTCAATGGAAACAATAGGGAAATTTTTCACCCAGTTTGCCCAATAATCAACCATTTTTTCGCTGCTCAGTTTTTTGCCATCCGATTTATGGAAATGATATACTTTTTTTGTGCTGTCATACATTTCGCTCACTGCAGGATCCAATGCGATACAAATTTGTGTTCCGGCTTTAAAGCCAGCAGAAGTGATGGCCGTCATCACTGTTTCAATAGCTTCTTCATTGCTTTGGATATTTGGCGCAAAACCGCCCTCATCCCCAACATTTGTAGAATAGCCCTTTTTCTTGAGCACGCTTTTCAGCGCATGGAAAACTTCAACACCCCAGCGCAAACCTTCGCTGAAAGAAGAAGCGCCCAACGGCATCACCATAAATTCCTGGAAATCGATCTTGTTATCAGCATGTGCCCCGCCATTCAGGATATTCATCATCGGTATGGGCAGGGTTTTGGCATTGGTGCCTCCAATATAGCGGAACAAAGGCAATCCCGATTCCTGGGCTGCTGCTTTTGCAGAGGCCATACTTACGGCAAGCATCGCATTAGCGCCCAGTTTCGATTTATTTGCAGTGCCATCAAGCTCAATCATTAATTTATCAAGCCCGGCCTGGTCGGCAACTTCCCAGCCCAAAATTTTCTCGGCAATAATTTCGTTCACGTTCTTCACTGCTTTCAACACACCCTTTCCCTGGTACACTTTTTTGTCGCCATCACGTAATTCAACGGCTTCATGAACGCCCGTGCTGGCGCCGCTCGGAACAGCAGCACGCCCTAAAATACCTTCATCAGTAACAATATCTACTTCAACTGTCGGGTTACCACGACTATCTAATATCTGCCTTGCATGTACCTGCTCAATGTAACTCATAGTTATTTCTGATTTAAGATGTGTGAACCTGGTTTTAATTATTCAGGCGTCATTATTGGTTTTTAAAGTTTTAGTTTTTTTGACAACCGGCATTTGTTCTTTACCCAGCATCGTTGCGTCGCACTCTTGTACTGAAGAATGCCTATTCACCACTTGCCTGAACTATAATTTATTTGATTTGTGTGATTTGAATGATTCTTTCACAAAAAACCAGGTTCAGGCTGTCAGGCTCCTGAATACCTCTTCTAAACTTTGCTCGCCGCTTTGCAAAGAAACAATATTCAGGTTATGCTGCAATGACAATTGCATTAATTGTTTGCGAACAGATTCAGGATTGTCGGTTTCCAGTTTCCAGTTTCCGGTTTGCAGTTGCTCCGCACTAACGATGTCCTTTACAGTTTTTATCAGTTCAGGATTCACGTTTTCTTTAAACTGCACGATAACTATATGGTGATTACCGTTGGCACCTTGCAGATTGTTCAGCTTGTCGTCAGCCACAATTTTTCCTTTATTGATAATGATGACGCGGTCACAAATCGCTTCTACCTCCTGCAAAATATGTGATGAGAACAATACCGTTTTATCTTTACCCAGGTTTTTTATTACTTCCCTGATTTCAATAATCTGGTTTGGATCGAGCCCACTGGTAGGTTCATCCAAAATCAACACTTCTGGCTCATGGATCAGCGCGGCAGCTAGTCCAACACGTTGTTTATATCCCTTGGAGAGCTGTCCGATTTTCTTTTTGCTTTCGGGTGTCAATCCCACCAAATCAATCGTTTTACTAATGACCTCCGACCTCTGACCTCTGACTTCATGCACATTAGCTACAAACCCCAGGTATTCCTTCACATACATGTCATAATAGAGCGGGTTGGCTTCCGGCAGGTAACCGATTTTCTTTTTGGTTGCCATCGGTTGTTCCTGAACGTTAGTGCCGCAAACAAATGCTTCGCCTTCCGATTGATGGAGATAACCGGTAATAATCTTCATGGTGGTCGATTTCCCGGCGCCGTTTGGCCCAAGGAAGCCCACAACCTCTCCTTTATTCACCGAAAAAGAAATATGGTCGACTGCTTTCTGTTCGCCGTAGATTTTTGTGAGCCCTTTTATTTCAATCGACATGGGGGAGGTTTGCTGCGCGAAGATAATAAATTTGGCATGTGAAAATATGGGCAAAGGCCAATAGCGCTTTAGGCCTTATAAGCCTTTCGGTTTTTTATGTGCTGATTAAACTTTAAATTTACCCCTCAAAATTGTTCGCCTTATGAGTTATCCATACCAGATCAGGTCTGTTGATGAGTACAAATCAGCGTACAAAAAAAGTGAAGAAAACCCGGAAGCTTTTTGGGGCGAGGTTGCTGAAAATTTTCAGTGGAAAAAAAAATGGGACAAAGTGCTTGACTGGAATTTTATCGAGCCGCATGTGCGCTGGTTCCTGGGCGGCAAACTGAACATCACGGAAAACTGTATTGACAGGCACTTGGCAGCCATGGGCGAAAAGCCTGCAATAATTTGGGAACCCAATAACCCCGAGGAGAGGGTGCGCATTGTAACGTATAACCGTTTGCACAAACGGGTTTGCCAGGTGGCACAAATGCTGAAAAACAACGGCGTGAAAAAAGGCGACCGTGTTTGCATTTATATGGGCATGGTGCCCGAACTGGCTTATGCAGTTTTAGGCTGCGCAAGGATCGGCGCTATACACAGCGTCATTTTTGGCGGATTCAGTGCTCAAAGTATTGCAGACAGGCTGAACGATGCACAGGCAGAATACATCATTACCTGTGACGGTGCTTATCGCGGGGGAAAAGACATTCCCTTAAAAAGCGTGATTGACGATGCATTGATCGGCAACAGGACAGTAAAAAAAGTAATTGTTTACACAAGAACCAGAACACCGGTTTCCATGATCAAAGGAAGAGACCTGTGGTGGGAAGATGAAATGGATTTTGCAGAATCGCAGGTGGAAAAGGATGGGATAGTATCGTTTCCCGCAGAAGAAATGGATGCAGAAGACCCGTTATTCATTTTATATACTTCCGGGAGCACCGGCAAACCGAAAGGCGTTGTGCATACCTGCGGAGGTTATATGGTTTGGAACAACTACACCTTTGTAAATGTGTTCCAGTACCAGCCTGGCGACGTGTACTTTTGCACGGCAGATATTGGTTGGATCACGGGCCACAGCTATATTGTTTACGGCCCGTTAAGCGCTGGAGCAACTTCATTGATGTTTGAAGGGATCCCAACATGGCCCGATGCCGGAAGATTTTGGGATATTGTTGACAGGCATAAGGTCAATATTTTATATACTGCGCCAACTGCAATCAGGAGCCTGATGGGATTTGGCCTTGAACCATTAAAAAATAAAAACCTGTCAACCTTAAAAGTGCTGGGCACCGTTGGTGAGCCTATTAATGAAGAAGCATGGCACTGGTACAATGAACACGTGGGAAAGAAAAAATGCCCGATAGTTGACACCTGGTGGCAAACAGAAACAGGTGGCATTATGATTTCCAATCTGGCGGGCATAACGCCGGCGAGGCCATCCTGGGCTACTTTGCCCATGCCCGGTGTTCACCCAATTTTAGTAGATGAAAATGGAAAAGAAGTGACAGAAAAAGATGAGCACGGATTATACAAAGGAAATCTTTGTATCAAAAACCCCTGGCCTTCAATTATACGGACTACTTATGGAGACCATGAGCGGTGCCGCACAAATTATTTTGCAACTTACCCTAATTTATATTTTACCGGAGATGGGGCATTGAAAGATGAAGAAGGCAACTTCCGCATTACAGGCCGGGTAGATGATGTACTGAACGTGAGTGGCCATCGCATTGGCACTGCTGAAGTGGAAAATGCCATTAACATGCATGCAGGTGTGGTAGAAAGCGCTGTAGTAGGTTTCCCCCATGCCATCAAAGGCCAGGGAATTTATGCCTATGTAATTTACACAGGCCATCAGATTGACGCTGATCTGAACAGGAAAGATATTTTACAAACGGTTACAAGGATTATTGGGCCGATAGCCAAGCCTGATAAGATCCAGTTTGTAAAAGGGCTCCCCAAGACACGCAGCGGAAAAATTATGCGCAGGATTTTAAGAAAGATTGCAGAAGGAGAAACGCAAAACCTCGGCGACACCACGGCGTTGCTCGACCCCAGCGTGGTGGACGATATAAAAACAGGTAAACTTTAACCTGATATAATGCTATCCCGTTATAAACAAAGATGTTTTCGGGTTTAACAGGATAATTTTTTGGAGTCAGTAGGCCTGGTTATTTCTGGATAATAACCTTCGTCCCGATGGGCAATAAATTGTATAGTTCTTCAACGTCTTCGCGCTTTAAAGAAATGCAACCATTGGTCCAGTTCTGGTAAAGGTCTATGGCAATCTCATCGTGGTTCCATGTGCCATGAATGCCAATGCCATTTCCAATTTTTGCATTTTTAGGAATCAGCCCTTTTGCTTTGCGGTCATTGAATTTTGCGTAATCTGCTTTTGTAGGGTAATCAAGCAGCATCATTTTATCCCATTTGGCATCAGGTTTTTTGGTTACAATATGGTATTCGCCTTCCGGGGTTTTTCTGTCGCCTTCCATCATTTTATCACCAAGCGATTTGTTGCCGAACACAACAGGATAAGTAGCATACCACCCATCCTTGTCAAACACTTTAAGCTCATAATCAGATTTCACAATAATGATGTACACATCCCCATCGGTGTTCAGCCCCTGGCGAAAGGGGTTTTTTCTTGCCAGCCTGAGGTCTGCATCCCTGAAAGCAAAAAAGGGGGTCAAAAAAAGTATAAAAAGGAAAATTTTTTTTGCGCCCATATCATCGGGTTTAAAATATCCTTTGCTCAAACGTTATGCCGCTTGCAAATATTTTAGGTTGTGGATTTCTTTAACTTATCCTTTCGGTTTCCCAAAATAAAAAATAATTGTAAAATGAAACTCAATGGATTAAGACTAAAGACGATGGAGCAGGTTTAGAGCGCTGAAAAATTCCTGATCAATATTCAATAAAAAAGGAGCACAACAAACGCTAATGCGCAATTTGTTTTGCTCCCTTTAGTTTTTTTGGAGACCTACCAGTTGCTGAAACGTATGCCAACAGTATAAGGTATTTGATCAAGGCCCTGCTTGAACATGCTTTTAGTGGCATAAGAACCATAGAACCGCATAAAGCCCAATTGAATTTCGCCAATCCAGGAAATCTTCCAGGGGTCAAGGTCAAAATCATCATGTTTCTTTTGCTTGCCATTTTCATTTGTGACCACTTTTTGCCTGGATGAATACAAATACCCGGCGCTTGCTCCGAAACTGATGCCAAAACCTTCGCGGCGATGGGGGGTAAAATTGAAATTGAGCATTAGTGGCACAGTTACATAATCTGCAGCCAGCTTGTTTTTCTTATAGTGCCTGCTGAGGTCATAAGCCACCTGTGTGGAAGGATCTTCGCTGAAAAGCACAGGGGATGAATAGCGGTAATTGTTCAGTTCAATCCCAAGCCCGTATTTTAAGTTCACCACATGTTTGATCACATTCAGCCTTTGCATGAAGAGCCAAATATTTACATCTACTGATTTTCCAGTGCGCAGGTTAAACCAATCTTTTGTTGAGGCGGCCGCAAAGCCCGAGGGATAATTGGTATTATCGGCATAATTGGCAAAACCAAGATCTAGTATTACCCAATTGGTGCTGATGTTTGATGGTTTGTAGTAAGGGTGGCGGTGATGTGTGTGTATGACTATGCTGTCGTTGTCATTGCCCGTATTTCTTACAATTACCATATTACCAACCCGGATGGTGTCTTCCAGGCTGTTGGTGTTTTTTCCGGCAGTATCAGTTTGTGCCTGGCTTGCAAGCATTGCAAATAAAGCCGCTATCAATAAAAATTTCTTTTTCATTATTTCATTTTGAATTATCATTATCTTAATGCTATTTGAAAGCTCCCGATGGCAACTGAACGCTTGTTGTTGCTGTCGTCATCTGATGGTTTGTTAAAAACTCGGGACACTCTCCTGAAAACGCTGCGCAGCTTATTTCTTTTTTCAGAATCGTTGTCTGCGTAGCTTTCATTTTCTGTGGCAGAAAGTTTGGTATAAGAGCTCTTGCTATTCTGATCTTTTTCATAGAATGAGTTATCAACCACCACCACAATTTTATCTGGGGCAATATCTGTTTTAATAACAGCAACCGGTTCGTCAATAATTTGTGGTTTTGAAATGTTGGCGCTGACCAAATTATTGCTCGCGCTGCTATCAGTGTTACTTGTTGTTGTTAAAAAGGCATCCGCTTGTTTTTTCCCTTCACTCCTATTTGTAAACTGATCTTGAATCATAGCTGTTTGGTGTTGCTGTGATTTTGTTCCCCTGTTAATAATATCTTTGCTAATTGGCTGGTCGTTATTTAACGGATTACTGGCAGAAGAAGTTACAGGCACTATTTTTTTTATACCGGTTTTTATGTCTTTTTGCGCAACAGCATTATTTGTGCCATCAGTTGCATGCTCAGCAACAGTTTGATGAGGGCTTGTTCTGTAGGTGTCATTTTTTTCCAAAAACAAAAAAACCACAATCAACAATCCTGCTACTGCTGCAGCAGCGCTTATCCAAAATAAGGGCATCGGCTTTCTGCGTTTGCTTCCTTTATAAAGAGCTTCTTTCCCCTCAAATACGATGGAATCATCTGCTTTGAGCCTGGCTTGTTTTAAAAGGCTGAACTCGTTCTGCAAAGACTGGTTCCTGCCCAAAAATTCTTCAACTTGTTTTTTTGTCAACTCATCCAATTCATTATCCAGGTATAGCAAAAAATATTCCTCGTAATTATTGATGTTGATGAGGTGTTGTTCATCTGCATGTTTCAGCAAGAGGTATTTATCGCGAAAAGAAATATTATTTTCCGGTTGAACAACAGATTTTCTCAGCAAAATCAGTTCTTCTTCCAAATCTGGATGCTGCCGGATAAATTCTTCCACAGCCATTCTTTCTGTTGCAGCTAATTCATTATCTACATACAGTAAAAAATATTCTTCATAATTATAACGTGTGATCATTTCTTTTTTTTATTGCATGGGGCCCCTCAAAAATCTAATTCGTGCATTCATGTTGCTGTTCAAACCACGTTTTCTGGTTTTACCAAATAATTTTTCAATTGTGTCCTTGCCCTGTGCAGGTACACTTTTACCTGGCTTTCATTCAGCCCGGTTATTTCTCCAATTTCTCCGTAACTATACCCTTCATAATCTTTCAGCAGCACTAATAATCGTTGCGTCTCGCTGAGCCTGGCCAATGCTACTTCCAGTATTTTTTTTAAGTTGTGCGATGGCTTGTCCTGTACTTTTGTTTCATCATGAAAGCTGTCTTTTAACTGTATTCTTTTCACTTTTCTTATATGATCGATCATCTGGTGATAGGCAATGCTAAAAAGGTACGATTTGCTTTTCCCGCTTTCCACTTCATTTCTGTTCCGCCATAACTTTTCAAAAGCCGTTTGGACCACATCTCTCGCGTCTTCTTCGTGACGCAGGTTTTTCACAATAAAGCGATATACATTATCGGCATAATTCGTTACACATTCATTATATTCTCTTTCAGTCATAAACAGTAGTCCAATATTAATTTCTGTTGGTGGTTTGAGGTAATACGCATAAGTGCTGATAATGTTACAGCAATACCAGGCCTTTAATAATTAATTGGCGGTTGGAGGTCAATTTTCAGTAGCAGGCAGCAAATACTTAGAAAGTGATTCAAGAATAATAAAATCGGTCTGCGCTTTTTTTTGCTCACATTTTTCGCTGCCGCATTCCTGCGAGCGGGCTGTTTTTTTGTGGGTATAAGAAATAAAAGCTAAACCTGCTGAAGCAGCCAGGATAAAAAATAATATGAAAAGCTTCCTTTTCATTTAAAGATTTGGAACGCAAAGCTATGCAAAAAAATGAAAACATCTGATTTTTTAATATACAATCTCGAAATCAAGGCAAACTGCTTATTATTTTGTGTTTGCAACAGGCTGGCCTGAGGTGCAAAAGCTTTGAGCTTTAAACTTTCAAGTTCTTACCTTTATCACAAAAACTTAGGTTCATGAACCCGAAATTCGTTGAGCGGATCAGCGCGGAATTAAAAGAAATCCAGGCCTCAGGCCTCTTTAAAACGGAACGCATTATTGCCAGTGCGCAAGGTGCAGAAATTATAGTGAACGGGAAGACTGTGCTTAATTTTTGCGCTAATAATTACCTCGGGCTTTCTTCTCACCACAAAGTAATTGAAGCTGCGCACAAAGCAATTGACAGGCGCGGGTACGGCATGAGCAGCGTAAGGTTTATCTGCGGAACTCAGGATATCCATAAAGAACTGGAAAAAAAAATCGCTGATTTTTTGGGGACAGAGGATACGATTTTATATGCAGCCGCCTTCGATGCCAATGGGGGCGTGTTCGAGCCCCTGTTCAATGAGCAGGATGGGATTATTAGCGATGCGCTGAACCACGCCTCAATCATTGACGGGGTCAGGCTATGCAAAGCGCAGCGTTATCGCTATGAGCACAACAACATGGCCGACCTCGAAACCAAATTGAAAGAAAGCCAAAACCTTCGCAGCCGCATTATCGTTACCGATGGCTCTTTTAGTATGGACGGGACAATTGCCCAGCTTGACAAGATCTGCAGGCTGGCCGACAAATATGACGCAATTGTTATGATAGATGAAAGTCATTCATCTGGGTTTTTAGGCAAAACGGGAAGGGGCACGCATGAGTATAGGGGCGTTATGGGAAGGATCGATATCATAACAGGCACACTTGGCAAAGCCCTGGGAGGAGCCAGCGGCGGGTTCACCAGTGGCAGGAAGGAGATTGTTGAAATGCTGAGGCAAAGGAGCCGCCCTTATCTTTTTTCCAATAGCCTTGCACCATCAATTGTAGGAGCGTCTATTGCTGTCTTGGATATGCTTAGTGAAACTACCGAGCTAAGAGATAAATTGGAATACAATACCAAATATTTCCGAAAAAAAATGATGGAAGCAGGTTTTGATATTAAACCCGGCGACCATCCCATTGTGCCCATTATGCTATATGATGCAGTGGTAGCACAAAATTTTGCAGCCAACCTTTTAGTGGAAGGAATTTATGCAATCGGGTTTTTTTACCCGGTTGTTGCAAAAGGACAGGCAAGAATACGAGTACAGCTGAGCGCAGCACATGAACAAAAGCATTTAGATAAAGCAATAACTGCATTTGCAAAAATTGGCAGGGAATTGAAGGTACTGAAATAAGCCGGTAAAGGCTGAAGGGCCTTTCAGAAACAGAAAGGCATTATACGTATCTCTGGCTACTTTACAGCAATCATACTGATTTCTACATTTACATTTTTGGGCAGGCCTTTTACTGCAACCGTTTCCCGCGCAGGGAAATCGCCGGAAAAATATTTGCCATAAACTTCATTCACGTTCGCAAATAACGACATATCGCTAAGAAATATGGTTGTTTTGACAACATGGTTAAAATCCATGTTCGTTCCTGCTAAAATAGATTTAAGGTTATGCATCACCTGGTGTGTTTCTGAAACAATGTCATTTGCTTCTATATTTCCGGTTGCCGGGTTAATGGCAACCTGCCCGGAAATAAAAAGCATATCATTGATCAGCACTGCCTGATTGTATGGGCCAATTGGGGCAGGAGCATTGCCGGTATTGATAATTTTCTTTTCCATGCTCCAAATGTATGTAAAAGTTAAGAGTTGTGCAGTTGGTGCAAATAGTTTGCTGAGTGCCGTATAACGGCTTCGTTTTGGCGATGTGGCGGCATTCTGTATTCCGTTCTGGTGGCGCTGCTGACTAAAGACACGAAGGCTCATTATTTATTCTGCTGATAGGCGTTATTCGTCCGAAACTATATCTGCGCAACGAACTGCAGCCAAAGGTTTGTGCCTCGACCCCTGCCATTGCCAGTACGTCTGTTAGCAGCTGGCTTTTATATTCAGCTATTGTTCTAAAAGCCAGATTTACTCTTGGTGTTGTTATTTTTTTTATTGGCGTATGCCTGTGCAGCCAATTTGTTTGTGTGGCATCATCCCTTCGATATCTACAAACAAATCGCGCAAACGGCTTGTGCCTGAAAGCCCTGTCTCGAAAGCTGTGTCAAATAAACTATCTTGTTTGTCTGTCAAAATTTTTTTGGTGTTGTTCCTGCCCATTCAGTAAATACCCGCTGAAAGTTTGCCGGACTTAAATGCACCTGTTCTGCAACTTCGTTCAAATTGGGTTGTTGCTTGAAGTTTACTTTAATGTAATCAATCACTTCTGCAATACGATCATAATTGAAATGATTTAGTGTTTCTATTATTTGAATTTTATATTGCAAATGTCAGAGCTATATTGCCATCATAAAACCCGAAACTTGCTGAATTTGTCTGAAAGTTGATGTTAGCACAAGTAGAACTACTGCCAACAATGTAATATCAGGTACAATATATAGCCCTGATAAAATAATACTCCTCTGTTAAATAAGAGTTTTATCCTTCTTTATCAGTTTACAAACGAATAAAATCGTAAGTAAATGTATTAATACGGCTCCTTTTTCCCCTCTCGCTCATCTTTGCCTCAGCTTTTCCGAACACCGGCGGGCAAGCCAACAAACAGGTAAATCAATTTTTAACAACTAAATTTTAAAATTATGAAAAGCGTAAAAACAGTGTACAACTCACTGGCAGGTTAGGCAAAGGCCCGAAGCCAACCGCAAATGTTGAATTGCAACCCAGAGCTAATGGCTTGTTTTTGTTAAATTCTTCTCAACAATTTTGGCAGATTTGCAAAAGGAAGGAAATTTGCCCTCACCTACTTATGGCAAAAAATTCACCCAACCAGGTTTTTCAAACCGATTCCCCATCGCGCTGGCTCAGGTTCAAATGGAGCGGGAGGGTTTTATTAATGTTCCTGGTTTTTGCGGTAATCATTATAGCTATCGCCATGTCGAGGGTTTACACTCCCGACCTTCCCCAGTTTGCCGCAGCCCAGGACAAGCAGGCCTTGCTGGATACCAGTAGCAGCTTTGCCCAAAAAAGCAAGATATTAAAACAATATTCCGGATTCAGGAAATTCATTACCGAAAAGCAGGCTTATAAAGGCGGGGCTTACCCGCTGCCAAAAAAGTTCAGGAAAAAAAATGGCGTCATCGTTCAGGCAGACTCCAGCTTCTATTCTTTTAAAAAATTCACAGCCGGCATACGTGCTGCTTTTTATGTTAGCTGGGACCCACAGTCGCTTTCTTCGCTAAAGCAGAATATTGCGCACATCAACGTGGTTTTCCCTGAATGGTTTTTCCTGGACCCGGCGGGCGACTCGTTGGTGGCCAATATCGATACGGCTGCGCTGAATATCATGAACAAGGCGCAGGTAAAAATATTGCCGATACTTACCAACAACGTGAACCAGAAATTCCGTGGCGATATCGTTCATCGCATTTTTACTGACCATAAGAAAAAAGAGCACCTGATCAATGGCATTATTGGAACACTGAAAAAATATGGGCTGGATGGCATCAATATCGACTTTGAAGAATTGAAAGAGCCGAAAAGCGAAACTTTTGTTCTTTTCCAGAAAGAATTGTATCAAAAGCTCCATGCGAATGGTTTTTTAGTTACCCAGGACGTGGCGCCATTTAATGAGGATTATGATCTTACCAGTTTGTCGGAATACAATGACTATATCTGTTTAATGGCGTATGACCAATTTTCAGAAAGCACCGCCCCGGGCCCGATATGCCATCAAAAATGGATCGAAGCCGCAGTTGACCAGGCGGCCCAAAAAATCCCGTCAAATAAACTTATCCTTGCTATTGCAGGTTTTGGTTATGACTGGAGGTTTGATAACAATGGGAAAGTGGATTCGGTTGGGCCGCTAAAGTACCAGCAGGCGCTAACCCTCGCCAGGAGCTATGATGGCTCTATTGATTTCGACAACAATTCTTATAACCTTCATTTTGCTTATAGCGACGGAAAGGGCGCCGATCATGAAGTGCATTTTACGGATGCGGCCACAACGTTTAACACCATGCGGTTTGCCGTTGAATATGGGTTAAGCGGGGTCGCACTTTGGCGGTTAGGCTCCGAAGATTCGCGCATGTGGGATTTTTATGACAGGGATATGGGAAAAGACAGTGCCAGGCATTATGATTTCGGGAATTTTAATAATGTGAGGATGTTCATGAATGATGAAACCCCGGCCTATTCAGGCCAGGGCGAAGTGCTTGACATACTTGGCGGCCCGACTACAGGAAAAATAAAACTGGAACTCGACAGCTCTGAGTATCTGATCAGCGAGGAAAGGTATGACACGCTGCCCTCAAAATGGGTGGCAAGGAAATATGGCACGCTCGATAAGAAGAAGCTGGTGCTTACTTTCGACGACGGCCCTGACCCGGTTTACACACCTCAAATTTTAGATATCCTTAGCCGTGAAAAAGTGCCGGCCGCTTTTTTTATGGTGGGCATTAATGCAGAGAACAATATCCCGCTTGTAAAAAGGATTTTTCGAGAGGGCCACGAAATCGGCAACCATACCTTTACCCATCCAGACATCTCCAAGGTCAGCCGCAAAAGGGCTATTCTTGAAATAGAATCTACACGATTGCTGCTGGAATGTATCACAGGGCATTCAACAGTAATGTTCAGGGCGCCTTATAATGCAGACTTTGAGCCCACAAAAGCTGAAGAGCTGATCCCCGTGGCGATTGCCCGGCAGTTGAATTACCTGGATATCGGCGAATCGCTCGACCCGCTCGACTGGGAGCCAGGAACACCTGCTGACTCCATTGTGGCAAGGGTCATCCGCCGCAAACAAGAGATGACTGCCCAGGACCTAAGCGGCAACATCATTCTGCTGCATGATGCCGGTGGCGATGGCCGCGAAGCAACAGTTAAAGCTTTGCCCCAGATAATACATTATTTCAGGGCAAGAGGATATACTTTTACCACAATTGCAGATTTGCTTGGGAAGACAAAAGATGACCTGATGCCTGTAGTGCCCAAAGGAAGCGGTTATTATATCCTTCAAATTAATTATTACCTGGCCGAGCTCGCTTATTGGGGATCGCATATTTTGTTTTCGCTTTTCATTTTATTTATCATCCTGTCCATTGGGCGCATTGTTTTTCTTGGCGCCATAGCCACCCAGGAGTATTATTATGAAAAGCAATTTGCAAGGCAGCCCTTTTGGTTGCCGGATGGCAGCAATGCCCCGTTAGTGAGCATCATCGTTCCGGCATTTAATGAAGAAGTGAATGCGGTGAGCTCCATAAAAAGCTTGTTGAATGGCGATTACCCCAACCTCGAGATTATTTTTGTTGATGACGGGAGCAAAGACACCACTTACCAAAAAGTGATCGCGGCTTTTGACAATAACAATAAAGTAAAAGTGTTCACTAAGCCAAATGGGGGAAAAGCTTCAGCACTAAATTATGGCATACAGCAGTCCAATGCAGACTTTGTGGTTTGTATTGACGCAGACACCAAACTATTGCCCGATGCCATTTCGAAAATGATGATGCACTTTGCGCCAGGCTATGGCGATAATGTAGGGGCAGTGGCTGGCAATGTGAAAGTAGGCAACCAGGTGAACCTGCTCACTAAATGGCAGTCTATTGAATACATCAGCAGCCAGAATTTCGACAGAAAGGCCTTTTCTTATATTAATGCGATCACTGTTGTTCCCGGCGCTATTGGTGCTTTTAGAAAAAAAGCAATTGAAGATGCCGGCGGCTTCACCACCGATACACTGGCAGAGGACTGCGACCTTACTGTGCGCATTTTGAGAAAAGGGTATACCATCGACAACGACAACAAAGCCATTGCGATGACGGAAGCGCCTGAAACAATAAAGATGTTCCTGAAACAACGTTCCCGTTGGAGCTTTGGCGTGATGCAGACTTTCTGGAAAAACCGGGATACCCTGTTCAACTGGAAATATAAATGGCTCGGCTGGGCAGCTATGCCGAATATCCTGATATTCCAGTACATCATCCCTTCTGTAATTCCGCTTGCTGATTTTTTTATGCTGATCGGGCTTTTCACTGGCAATGCAGGGAAAATCGGTTTCTACTATATTATATTTATGTTGGTAGATGTAGCTGTTGCCATGCTTGCTTTTGTTTTCGAAAAAGAAAAGATGGCAAAATTGGTGTGGCTGATCCCGCAAAGGTTAGCGTGGCGCTGGCTGCTATGGTATGTGCTGTATAAAACCGTTCGCAAAGCCATAAAAGGTGAACTGCAGCATTGGGGAGTGTTGAAAAGAACTGGAAACGTGAAGGATGTGGCAATTATAGCGGGCTGATAAGTGGGAAGGCCGGGGAAACCGAAATCCCGAAAGAAAAGATTGGGAAGAGAATCCAGAAAACCTAAAAAATGAATTTTTCCTAGAACTCTATCCTTAGCCTAAGGCCAATACAAGTATGCTATTGAAGTGATTGCGACGCAATATTGATGCCTTGAAAACCGATGCTCGCATCATAAAAAGATGGCCTTATTTAATGTTTATGACATGTGCCCTTGGGGTCTTTCCACACTTTTCATTCGAGTTTTTCACTACTATCGGTCGGCGCCTTCACCGACCGATATGAATTGGTGGAAGGAAACCCGAAACGATAACAACAACTTGCGGAGAAAGCTAAAGCTCAATTGCATCACTACCGATGAATGGATTGATTAAAAATTCATTTCCACTGGAAATAAATTTTTAACGAAGCTTCGCCTGCAACAATGACGCCATGAAAACTGATGCTGGTATCATAATAAATTAGAAAATGTGAAAATGGCGCAATTGCTCAATAGAGGAATTGAGGCATTTTCAAATTGAGCAATTAAAGATAGTTTCCCTAATTTCGGGGTCTCAAAAATCAAACTGATTGTATATATGGCTGAAGTTATTTTGATGCCGCGCCTGAGCGATACCATGACCGAAGGTGTGATTGCTTCATGGCACAAAAAAGTGGGCGATGCGGTGAAGAAAGGCGACCTGCTTGCCGAAGTGGAAACTGATAAAGCGACGATGGAACTGGAGAGCTATAAAGATGGCACACTGCTACATGTCGGCGGCGACAAAGGGAGCAAACTGCAGGTGAACGATTTGCTCGCCATCATCGGCAAACCAGGAGAAGATATTTCATCATTAGTGAAAGTTGGCGGAGCTGCTCAAACAAAATCTACAACGCCTGCTAAAAAAGAAGAAGCAAAAGCACCTGCGCCGGGAGCCAAGCCTGCCGCGGCTTCTGCGCCTGCTGTTGATATTTCAAAAATAGAAGAAGTGATCCTGATGCCCCGCCTGAGCGATACCATGACGGAAGGCGTGATTGCCGACTGGCAAAAAAAGGTAGGCGACATCGTTAAAAAAGGAGATGTCCTCGCAGATATTGAAACTGACAAAGCAACAATGGAACTGGAAAGCTATAAAACCGGAAAGCTTTTATATATCGGCGCTCAAAAAGGAGAAAAAATTCAGGTGAATGATTTGCTCGCAATCATTGGGGATGAGAAAAAAGTGGATGTGCAAAAAATTGTAGCTGCAGTAAAAAATAGAGGGGCTGCACCTGTTGCTGCGGCATCGGCTTCTCAAGCCGAGGCCCAGCCTGCTGCTGCAGCAGCAGCTTCTGCTGAAGCAAATGCGCCCTCATTGAACGGCGATGGAAGAGTGAAAGCTTCTCCACTTGCAAAAAAATTAGCCCAGGAAAAAGGAATTGATATTTCAAAAGTGGCGGGAACAGGCGATGGAGGAAGGATTGTGAAGAGCGATATTGATAATTATAAAGCAGTAGACAGTCAACAGCCTACAGTTGCCGCACAGCAAATGCCTGCAGGGCAAGTAAGCTTTGACGAAGCCCCGGTTTCGCAGATGCGCAAAGTGATTGCAAAGCGCCTGGCTGAAAGCAAATTCAGTGCGCCGCATTTCTATGTAACGATGAGCATAGACATGGACAAAGCCGTTGAAAGCCGTGCGAAGCTGAATGAAACAGCTTCTGTAAAAATTTCTTTTAATGATATTGTGCTGAAAGCCGTTGCTGTTGCCTTGAAAAAACATCCGGCTGTGAACAGCAGTTGGCTGGGCGATAAAATTCGCATCAACCATCACGTGAACATTGGCGTTGCTGTTGCAGTAGAAGATGGGCTGCTCGTTCCCGTGGTGCGTTTTGCAGACACCAAATCGCTTGCACAAATTGCAACTGAAGTAAAAGATTTTGCACAAAGAGCAAAGAACAAAAAATTGCAGCCTGCTGATTGGGAAGGAAGCACTTTTACGATTTCAAATCTTGGCATGTTTGGTGTTGAAGAGTTCACGGCAATCATTAATCCGCCAGATGCGTGCATATTGGCAGTTGGCGGGATCAGCCAGGTGCCTGTTGTAAAAAATGGAGCTGTGGTTCCCGGCAATGTAATGAAAGTGACTCTAAGCTGCGACCACCGTGTTGTTGACGGCGCAACAGGATCTGCATTTTTACAAACGCTGAAAAGCCTGCTGGAAGAGCCTTTGAGGATGCTGATTTAGCGGTGAGCTGTCAATAATAAGTAAATTAGTAATCCTGCTCATTGCAGGATTTTTTATTGGCCATAAATCAGCCATGCTTTTTAATAGTTCCTTTAACTTCAATCCATGCTGAAAAAATCCACCATCCAGCTTTTGCGCTTTCATTTTTCATTTTTCTTAATGCCGGTGTACTGGTTCGCCCTGAGCCAGTTGATATATAAAAACTGGCACCACGCCGTTTGTATTTTTATTATCCTGCATTTATTGGTTTATCCTGCAAGCAATGGCTACAATAGTTATATGGATCGAGACGAAACCAGCATTGGGGGGTTGAAAAATCCTGCTCAGCCAACGAGGCAGCTTTTTTATGTGACTATATTCATGGATGTAATCGCCGTTTTATTATGTGCGCTCATCAGCATTTATTTCTTTACCGGGATCATTGCTTACATTCTTGCATCAAGAGCATACAGCAACAGAAAAATCAGGTTGAAAAAATATCCGATAATCGGCTATCTGACTGTGGCTATTTTCCAGGGAGCGGTGACTTTTTTTTTAGTATTCCATGGTTCACATCCAGAAAAAAGCCTGCATGTGCCGATAGAAGGAATGGTTGCAAGCTCATTATTGATTGGCGGTTTTTACCCGCTCACACAAATTTACCAACACGAAGCTGATTTGAAAGATGGCGTGAAGACCATCAGTTATCTATTAGGCTATAAAGGCACTTTCGTATTTACGGCCATCATTTATTTTCTTGCAATGATGGTGCTGGCGCATTATTTTTTTATGTCGCTCGAGAGCAAAGAGTTTTTTGTACTGGTAACCTGCATGCTGCCGGTGCTTGTTTATTTTTTTATATGGGCCGCAAAAGCCTGGAAAGATAAGGCGCAGGCTAATTTTGAAAACACCATGCGCATGAATATGATTGCAGCGGTATGCATGAACATAGGTTTTATAGTTGTATTAATAATGAATGAAATTTCATAAATCGAAAAAAGCAGGATTTCGTAAATTGTAGGAGAATAAAATGTTTTGAGCAAGATTATTTCCATCGGGACAGCTGTTCCATCGCACAAGCACAAACAGGATGATATACTCCATTTCATGCAGCATGTGTATGCGATGAATGACGCCGGCAAACGGAAATTAAAATTTCTTTATCACCAAAGCAACATTGAAGTTCGCCATTCTGTGATCCCGGATTACAGCAGGAACATCAGTGAGTGGAAGTTTTACCCCCATTCGGAAAATTTGGAACCCTTCCCGTCATTGGAACATCGGATGGCCTGGTATCATAAATACGCAGCGCCGCTTTCCGTTGATGCCATTCGAGATTGTATTGCAAATAAAATCAGCCAAAAAGAAATCACGCATCTCATCACCGTGAGTTGCACAGGCCTGAGTGCTCCGGGGCTGGATTTGCAGGTGGTGGAGCTCATGGATTTGCCGAAAAATATTTTCAGGACTTCTATCAATTTCATGGGCTGTTATGCTGCCATCCATGCTTTGAAACTGGCAGATGTCATTTGCCGTGCAGAAGCAACTGCTAAAGTAATGATTGTTGCTACAGAATTGTGCACATTGCATTTTCAAAGAGAACCCACTATTGATAATATTGCTTCGAGCTTATTATTTGCTGATGGCTCAGCGGCTGCTGTCGTTGCATCAGATAGTTGCTTGTCTGAAGGAGTTAAATTAAAAAATTTCTATTCAGAAATATTGCCCCAGGGGAAAAAAGACATGGCATGGGAGTTGTCATCTACAGGTTTTTTGATGACGCTGAGTGGTTATGTGCCCAATTTGCTCGAGGAAGATTTTGAACTGTTAACAGGCCGTGCGCTACAAAAAGCCAACCTCAATAAAAACGATATTGACTACTGGTGCATCCATCCGGGAGGGAAAAGAATATTGCAGGCCATACATAAAAGCCTGCAACTTGTAAACGGAGCGCTTGATGACAGTTATGATGTTTTGAAACGATATGGCAACATGAGCTCGGCAACCATATTGTTTGTTTTAAAAAAGATTTTTGATAAGGCAGAATGGGGGGAAAACAAATTCATATTCGGCTCTGCATTTGGGCCCGGCCTTACCATGGAAACGTTTGCGGCAACGTTGTAAATTGGGATGGTTGGAAAAGCTGCACAAGCACACAAATACACCACTTGGTATCATTTGAAAAAGTTTGTGTGCCCATGCAGCAATATCGCAATGCTATTCAATGCTAATTTTTGTTTCCTCTTTCACTTTTACATGTTGTAACCTAATTTGTTTGTTGATTACAGATTCTCCATCTGACACCTGAAAAGTGTAGAGGCCGTCTTCGGCACCTGCAAAGTCATAGTCCTTCCCAATCGAAGTGACTTTTTTCCCAGCATAGAAACTATAGATTGTCGTGCCCTTCATGTCGAGTAATTTTATTAACAGCCTCTTTTGTTCTGGCTTGTAAACAATCAGCCTTACCTTGCCAGGTTCATTGATTGGGAAAAGGGAGACGATGAAAGCTTTGTTGATTTCAGTGGCGCTCTTTTCGTTTTTGGAAATGGGTGTTACAATTGGGCCCGGAGCCGCTGTTGCTTGACGGGTGAAAATAGACAGCCCTGCAATAAGAGAGGCTGCAATTGGTTTTGCTAATGATTTCATGTTTTTTAATTTTAGATGATGAGATATTATTGTTTAGGTTCGTTTTTATTCTTCACAGAACTTTACTGCGGCACAATGTGCCAAAGTTTTTGTTTTCAAAAAATTTGAAAAGCCCTGTCTGTTCTGTGTAGTTAGATGGAAATAAATGTCGCAGCTTATTATATGATGCACTTTTCAGAAAAATGTTGCACAAAACCCAATCCTTTTTTTTTAGCCTTCTTCATTTAACATTTTATTGATACTGAAGCCGGGTGCATTTTTTCTGATGTGAAGAAGCCGAAAACCGTGCCAATTGCGATTCTCTTGAAATTCAATACCAGAAAAAACTCCACGGAAAATAAATGTAATGTTTCCGCACACTGGATGTCTCATTAACGTTACAATTTTTAATATTGCACACTGATTTTCCGTATCTCAAACAATAAAATGAAACTCAAAAACAGATCGGATAAAAAGGAACTGCTCGACTCAGAAGGTATCCCTTTCGATGCCATCAAACAAAACATGCATGAACTGGATATTATTAATAGTTTGCTTGGCGGGCATCGTGTTACATTAAGCGGGTTTAAAAAAACTGCTGGCACCGCAAAACAACTTGTTGTTTGCGAAATTGGCTGTGGCGGGGGCGATAATCTATTTTTTTTAAAAAAATGGTGCGAGAAAAAGGGGATCAGCGCAATTTTTATAGGCGTTGATATCAATAACAATTGCATTGAGTACGCAAAGTCAAAAATGCATGGCAATGAATTTCACTTTGTGGTCGGCAATTATAAAGCCTGCCAATTTGCAGAGAAACCGGATATCGTTTTTTCTTCGCTTTTTTGTCATCATTTTAGCGATGTGGAATTGGTGGGCATGTTGCAATGGATGGAAAAAAATTCAAGCATTGGTTTTTTTGTAAATGATTTACATAGGAATATTATTGCTTATTATTCCATCAAATGGTTGACAAAATTTTTTTCCAGGTCTTATCTCGTACGAAATGATGCTCCTTTATCAGTGCTCAGGGGGTTTAAGAAAACCGAATGGGCCAGGACATTGAAACAAGCGGGTATTAATAATTATTGTTTGCAATGGAAATGGGCGTTTAGGTGGCTAATCGTTTCAACAAATAAGAATAAATGAACAACGAAATATATGATGTTGCCATAGTTGGTGGGGGCCTTGCCGGGCTTGCGCTATCAATACAACTGGCAAAAGCCAGTTATCGTGTTGCTGTGTTTGAAAAAGAAAAGTATCCTTTCCATAAAGTTTGCGGGGAATACATAAGTTTTGAAAACTGGAATTTTTTAGAAGAGCTGGGGCTGCCGTTGAGCGACTGGAATTTACCTTCCATCAAACGGTTAATGATATCTGCCCCGAATGGAGATTTTCTCGAAAGCGAATTGCCATTAGGGGGGGTTGGGATCAGCCGCTACAAAATTGATACGGCTTTGGCTAACATCGCCAAAACAAACGGGGTCTCGCTGTTCGAACAAAATAAAATTACTGAAATAACCTTTGAGAAACCTGTGTTCACAGTGCAATCCACATTGTTTTCCTGCCAGGCAAAAATGGTTTGTGGCTGCTACGGAAAGCGCAGTAACCTTGATGTTAAATTGGAAAGAGATTTCATTTTGAAAAAAAACAACAAGCTGAATAATTATATCGGGGTAAAATATCACATCAAAACCAGTTTCCCTGAGAACATGATTGCCCTTCATAATTTCAAAAATGGGTATTGCGGCATATCGCAGATCGAGGACAATAAATTTTGCTTATGTTATTTAACCAATGCAAGGAACCTTCAGCTTAGTAACAATTCGATACCTGAAATGGAAAAAAATATTCTTTGCAAGAATCCTTTCCTGGAAGAAATATTTTCTTCATCGGAATTCCTATTCGAAAAGCCTGTTGTTATTTCGCAAATTAGTTTTGAAAAAAAAACGAAAACAGAAAATCATATTTTGATGCTTGGCGATGCTGCCGGCATGATTACACCGCTTTGTGGCAATGGCATGAGCATGGCATGGCATGCAAGCAAAATTGCATTTAAAAACATCAATGCATTTTTAAAAGGGAGCATATCGAGACATGAGATGGAGCAAGAATATGCCGACGAGTGGAACAAACATTTCGGCAAGAGGCTTTCAGCAGGCCGTTTGATTCAACGTTTTTTTGGCAATCAGTTTTTTTCTTCATTTTTAATACGCACTGTTAAGCCTTTTCCAAAATTGATTACCTATTTGATCCGCCAGACACATGGCAATCCTTACTGATAAAACATAAAAAAGAGCCATATACCAATTGTTCTCCTGTTTTCTCAAATGACAAAAAAAGCAGGCAAGAGAGTGGCCTATATAAAGTAAGTTTACTAATAAGTTCTCCAATTGCATCATGTTTCGTATTATAAGCTCCTGCTACAGCAACCAGCCAGGCATAGTACAACGATATGAACTACATTCTAAACTGATTAATAGCTGATGTGTTTAGCGCGTACAATAAAAATGTATAACTTTCAATTCTAAATTCATCCGCTTGTGAAATGGAAAATTCTCCTTCTGTTTTGTGCTCTTTCCCAACTCGCAAAAAGCCAGGGCAAAGAGAATAATGAGCAGTTTTATGTTTTTGATAAAAAATGGAAGCCTGTTGATGTAAAGAAGGCAGTTTATTTTTTAAGGGCAAGAAAGCTAAATGATTCCTCCTGGGAATGGGTATACTATAATATGTACGGCCCAAGAATTAAAGTTGAAAATTATAAAGATGCAAAGGCAACCATTAAAAACGGGAAGTTTGTGTATTATTTTCAGAAAGGAACAATTGATTCATCTGGCAATTATGTAGATGGCCAATTAGATGGAGAATGGTATTACAAGAATATTGAAGGGCAGGTTGTCAGGAAAAAGACTTATCATAAAGGCGCATTAGTAAGCGACTCCCTTTTGGCTCCTTCCAATACAGGTAAATCTAAGGGGAATGAACTTAAAGCCGGGGAGCTTGAATCTGAATACCCCGGCGGGCTACCTGCATGGTCAAGGTTTTTGACAAGCAATCTCCACTACCCTGACAGAGCAATTAATAATGAAGTGCAAGGAGAAGTAAGGGTGCAATTTATTGTAGACCTAAATGGAGATGCCATTGATGCGGAAATAAATAAATCCGTTGAATATGCTCTTGATGAGGAAGCATTAAGGATAATACGCATTTCCGGCAAATGGGCCGCTGCCATGCTCGATAATAAGAAAGTGAAATCTTATAAAATCCAACCAATTATTTTCAAACTGTCAGTGAATTAAGTTTAAAACTTTTTCGCGAACCGCCTGTTATTTTCAATATGGAAACGATTAATAAGAAAACCCTTGTTCTCGGCGCATCTGATAACCCAGGCAGGTACAGCTACCTGGCTGTAAATAAACTACGGAGATACGGCCATGAGGTGGTGGCTATAGGCAAGCGAAAATCAAAAGTGGCAGATGTAGAAATAAGCAGTGAAAAAAAAATGTTTGAAGATATTGATACGGTTACTGTTTACCTGCGGCCTGAAAATCAACAAGAGTACTACAATTATATACTGTCTCTTCATCCAAAAAGAATCATTTTTAACCCCGGTACAGAAAATCCGGAATTTTTTAACCTTGCCAAATCCAATGGCATCAAGCCTTTGGAAGCATGCACACTGGTTTTGCTCAGCACGAACCAATTTTAGAGCAATATCGCACAAGGTTCCTCGTTTTATATACAGCAATATTTTTCATTTCAAAATTTGTTGATCGTACTGTTTTAAAATCCAAAAAACTGATGAACAACCAAGGTACTCCCTGCCAGACCATCGCTTCTTTGCCACTGGTTTACTTCAGGCATTTTCTTCAGGACCTTTCACAACCGCATCATAAGAAAGATAGCCTCTATATAAAGGAACCATGCTTTATTGTTCCGCAACATCATATAACGTTATTGCCTATTCGCAATTACCATTAAGCGCCTACTTGAAAAATTCTTGTAATCCGTACCCTTCGAAAACTACGTACCTCTGCCTGTTGCTCAATGCCGGCCTGAAAATTAAGGTAACGATAATGCCTACACCATTTTGCCGGTAGCTGGTTTTTCGCTAAATTCGGAAAACCCATTTTTATGTTATGGAGAAAATTTAATGGCGACCCTGTTGATTTGCCTATCATTGATGCAGTTGAACTAGCCATAAGAAGAGAAACTGAAAAAGGTTATCACCTGAAAGTTTGTGTCGGGACCGACTCGCAGGTAAAAGGGGCAGAAACTGAATTTGCCACGGTAATTGTTTTTCTTCGTGAAGGCCACGGCGGCTTCATGTTCATCCACAATGAAAAAACAAAAACAAAATACAGCATCAAAGAAAGGATGCTGGTTGAGGTAGCCAAAAGCATTGAAATCGCTTACGAACTTTGTGATTTGTTCAACAGGTACGATGTAGACATGGAAGTGCATGCCGACATCAATACCAACCCCCACTTCAAAAGCAACGATGCCCTTAAAGAGGCCATGGGCTATATCCTTGGTATGGGCTTCGCCTTTAAAGCCAAGCCAGAGGCTTTTGCCAGCAGCAGCTGTGCAAATAAAGTGGTGAACTGAACATCTGCTGACCTTGCAAGCGGGATTACTTTAAAAGCAGCGGCAAAAGCCGTTGGACAAGTGCTTTTCTCTCTAACCTCCTCAAAAAAATTTTTATTGATGCAACGGTTCCCGGCCTATCGTGGTCAGACTGGAAAATATTTTTATGAAATGGATGATGGTATTGCCCGCCTTATTAGCGATCACTTCTTGGGCTTGCAATAAGAATACAGTGAATTCGCCGAAATTGACAAATGTTGAAGCAACATGGAATTATATTGGCTATAGCGGTGGATTAGCAGGTTTCCGATTCACTGCTGTACCTTCTCAAGGGCCTTACCTCCAGTTCAATGATTCAGGGCTTATTGTGAGCTATGGTGTGCAGGGCAAACAAAAATGCATGCAATTCCAGTTTCAAAAAGACAGCGCTGTTTACGGCAATTATCAGCTAACAGGCCTGCTCACAACAAGCGATACCAGTTTCATGCTCCCTGAGCCTGGCATGAAAACCTATTATCTTGCTCTTCGCAATGATACATTGACATTATATCCCCAGTTATGTGCTGATTGCTTTGTATCTCATTATGCATTGTCTGCAAAACATTTCACGTGTTCCGAAAACCAGTAACCACTTTAGTAATTTTCAAATTCATTATTACAGGCCGCTATCAGTTGCAAAATTTTTTCTCTTCCGGTTTTTTTCACTGTGCTCGTAATAAAATGCTGAGGCAGGAACTGCCAGCTTTCGCGCATTTTGTCAAGAAATGATTTTATATTGAGGCTAACAGTGCGTTGGTTTTCTTTATCCGATTTGGTGAACACAATGCAAAAGGGAATGTGCCATTTGCCGAGCTCGTTCACAAATTCAAGGTCTATTTTTTGGGGGGAATGCCGGCTGTCTACCAACATAAAAACATTCATCAGGCTTTCGCGCTTGCGCAAATAATCTTCAATCATTTTTCCCCATTTTTTCCGTTGGGCCTGGGAAACTTTTGCAAAACCATACCCGGGCAAATCAACAATATACCATTCTTTGTTGATGAGAAAATGATTGATAAGCTGGGTTTTTCCAGGTGTAGAAGACGTTTTCGCCAACTTATCATTATGGCAAAGCATATTGATAAGAGAAGATTTGCCCACATTGCTGCGCCCGATAAAAGCATATTCCGGCTTATCTGGCTTTGGGCAATGCAGGTAGCCAGGGCTGCTGATAATATATTCGGAGGATTTGATAAGCATAAACAAAATGGGCGATCGGGCTGCAAGATACAAAGCCAATCAAAGCCTGGGCTATTGATTTTAATTGGTTAAGCTCGTTAACCTGGCTTTTATAAACACAGTCAGGCTAGGCATGGCTCAAGTAACTGAACTGGAAACTATATTATCTTAGCAGCCCGATGACAAAATATTCGCACGACCATATTGTTCCTTTTAAAGATTCCGGGCAAAAAAAAAAGCAGCAAGTAGCCGACATGTTCGACCGCATTGCATTCCGTTATGATTTTTTGAACAGGTTCCTTAGCGGCGGCATCGATGTGCGATGGCGAAAAAAGGCCATCCGGGAACTGAAAGAGGTTGACCCGAAATTTATTTTGGATGTAGCTACAGGAACTGCTGATGTGGCCATTATGATGGCAAAATATCTTGATCCCGAAAACATAACCGGAATTGACATTTCTGAAGGGATGCTGAACCTTGGCCTGAAAAAAATTGCTAACTATAAGTTAAAGAATATTATAGACTTACAGGTTGGCGACAGCGAGGCAATAAACTTTCCCGAGGCTACGTTTGATGCTATAACCGTAGCCTTTGGGGTGAGGAATTTTGCGAACCTGGAGAAAGGGCTTGAAGAAATGCTGAGGGTGTTAAAACCGGGGGGCAAACTGGTAGTGCTGGAGTTTTCGAAACCGAAACAGTTCTTGTTTAAGAGGTTCTATTCTTTGTACATGAAAACAGCAGCAGCAGGAATAGGCAAATGGATTGGAAAGAACCGGGAGGCTTATAAATATTTACACGAATCAGTAAACGCTTTCCCTGAAGGGAAAGACTTCCTGGATATTTTAGACAAAATAGGCTACAAAGGCACTTATTTAAAAACGCTCAGTTTAGGGATATGCACTATTTATTGCGGACGAAAAGAAAAGCGCTGATTTTTTTTATTGCTCTTTGCGGCTTTGTTACCTTTTCCTATAAAGCCCATGCGCAGCTTCGTGACAACCTCAACCTTCCTGACCGCGACAGCAAATTTTACCATTTGGGCATTGCCATTATTTATAACAACTCTCATTTTCAGGCCACTGCCCACCCCACTTTTCTGAACCAGGATACCGTTCTATCTGTTAACCCGCTCAATACAGGCGGCTTCGGGCTGGCAGGCATGCACAATTTCCACATTAGCGACCATTGGGAATTCCGGGTGGTATTCCCCCAACTGATGTTCTCGTATAAAAACCTTGAATATAATTTACAGGACGCATCCAGTGGCAAACAGTCCTCTACTATTAAAAAAGTAGAATCCATTTATTTGGGGTTTCCTTTGCATATAAAATTTTTAAGCGACCGCATCGATAATTTCCGTTTTTATATGTTCAGCGGGGCCAATTATCAATATGACCTGGCATCAAATGCTTCTGCCAGAAAAGCCCAGGACCTGGTGAAACTGAAACCGTATGATTTCAGTATTGAAGCAGGGATCGGTTTTCAATTTTATTTTCCTGTGTTCATATTAACGCCTGAAATAAAAATCAGCGAGGGGCTTATCAATATCCATAGCCGGGACCCGAACCTCATTAACTCCAGCGTTATTGACAGGCTTAATTCCCGGATGGTTGTTTTCTCGCTGATATTCGAAGGGTAATATTTGTTTTTAATTTTCTTTGAATTGGTTTTTCTTTTTGTTGCCAGGGCAGGCAGCCCCGTTGTGCTTCCGTTGCATACTCTTTGCCGAATTAAGAGTATTGAACGGCTCCTATTTCCATTTCCGTTCTTAATTTTATTATCATTTTTACTTTCTATTTTAACAGCCAATGAAAAAACTGGAAGACCTATTGCAATTGGGGCACCCGCTTCTTTACCAGGTATGCGAACCTGTTTTAAAAAGCGAATTGCCATTTATAAAAAATTGGGTCGCGGATTTGGATAACGTGATGCGGGCGATTAGGGCAAAATATCATTTTGGCCGTGCCATTGCTGCACCGCAGTTAGGTATTATGAAACGGCTGGTGTATATGAACATTGACGAGCCGGTTGTTTTTATTAACCCGGCGCTCCATAGCCTTAGCGATGAAATGTTTGAACTATGGGATGACTGCATGAGCTTCCCGAACCTCCTGGTAAAAGTGAAGAGGCACAAACACCTGACTGTACAATATCTTGATGAAAACTGGCAACAGCATGAATGGAAAATGAGCGATGGGCTCTCCGAACTGTTGCAGCATGAATGCGATCACCTCGACGGGGTTTTATGCACAATGAGAGCAGTTGACAGCAGGTCTTTCAAATGGAGGCCATGAAAAGGAAAAAGCACTTTGTAACAAAATGGCCTTTTATGAAAATTCTTTCTGTTTCCTGAGAACGGGAATGAAAAATCAGTAATCATCTTTTGAACAGTTGATCCGTCTTCATCAAAAAAGAACTAAATATCCATGATTTATTGAAAAGGTCGTTCCGGCCAAAAAAGGCACAAATCGTAAGTGCTAAATTTTGCAAGCCAAAATTATTGTCATTATACAACTGTTGATTAACGCCTCGTTAACCTGCATACAGGATTTTTGGCTTAACTATTGAATTTCTATCCAGTCAAATACGCTTGTGCGTTCTTCAATACGGATAACAAGAATTATGCGCAAACAATCTTATCAATAAAACTTAAAAACTAAAACAACATGAAAAGCGCTTTTATTTTCCTGCCATTTATTTGTGCCCTGCTGTCGTTGCAGGTTGATGCACAGTTTACAAAAGGCACTGTTATGGTAGGCTCCACCATTGGGTCAACAGGGTATTCTTCGGCCAATAGCAATTATTCTTATGACAACGCCGAAGCGAAAACTGTGCAAACCAAAACCTATAGCTTAAGTGCCGGGCCGCAAGTGGGCATATTTTTGGGAAGAAATGTAGTTGCGGGCGCTTCTCTTTCTTTCAGCTTAAACAACTCGCAAAGCAATAACACCCTCAGTGCTGCTGCACCGATTGACGGCAGCAAGACTACGACCAACAGCTTTACAATAACCGTTGGGCCATATATCAGGTGTTATTTTGCAAATCATTTTTCAAAAAATTTATTTTACGGGCAACTCGATGGAAACATAGGTTCCGGGAATGGAAACAGTTCTGGAAATGCATTTACCGCCACCACCACAAGCACAAGTATTGGAAAGGTAAATAATATTTTTAACTGGAATGCAGGCGCTTCATTGGGGCTAACCCATTTCTTTAACAAACACGTGGGGATGGATGTTGCCCTTGGCTATAGGTACGCAGTGGCAAAAAGCGATAATTTTAATACTACGGAAACTGTACAAAATTCAACTCATATCAATTCAACAAGCACAAGCAATTATGACCTCACGGCAACAACCAACAGTGCTACCTTATCAGTAGGCTTCCATTGGTTTCTTTAATTGAAGCGGTTAGTTCCGTTCCAAAACCAGTGCAGTATACTGAGCCAAAACCCAGTCTGCATATCCGTGCTGCTTTAGGGTGCCGCAACTTTGTACGATGACAATATGAAAACATTGTTTCCCCTTTCAGGTCACCGGCAAAAGGCGCCTTCGTGTAGCCATTTGTGCCGGGCAGGGCAAGCTGTGCTAATATCCTTTTAATAAAATTCGATATAGGCGGAACCTGCAATTCCTTTTTTCAAAAAACAGGCAACATTTTAAAAAAATAAGCAGGCGCTGATCTTTTAATAATCGTATTGCCTCCTGAACATGTTCATCCTAATGCCGATGGTGAATGTGGCTGTAGCATTCAGGCTGTTATTGGCATCATGAAGCCTGTAATTCCTGTAAACAGCAGATGCGTCGATAAACAGGTTTTCCTTCAATTCATAAGAAACCAGGCCGGATAAATAGAGGCAGTAAGCATCGAGGCCCGAACCAATCTTGTAACCAAAATCGCCTGCAGAGCGGGTGGTATAGTTTTTAAAAATATTGCTGCCGAAATTAACGCTGGCGTTGGAATCGAGCCCTTGTTTATAATAAATCAATTTGCCTTCTATGTTCCATTTAGGGGCAGGCTGATAGCGGCCAATAACAATAAGCTCGTCAAAATTTGCCCCAAGGGGGTGGGCAAGCGGTTGGTTGTAATGAGAAAAATTTGCCACTGTGTCATCGTGCGAGTAAGTGAACGGGCGCACAATGTTGGTTTCAAGCTGGAAGTCAAGATTTTTAATATTGAAGGCATCTATATATTTCAGCCCAAGCTGAAGCCCCTGTTTATTGCCCCACCACCCGTCAGCGTAATGAAGCACCTGGTGCAGTACAAATTCGTTAATAACCAGTTGCCCATAAAGCTGAGTGGCGTGCCCGATGTTCGCCTTAAAATCCAGTCCCACAGTAGTTTTATCAGGGCTCCCGTTTTGTTGCTGTGCCGACACCAGGAAAATAACCGGGTTAAGATATGAAAAATCAAAATGATCTGCGCGGCTGAATACCACATTCTCGTACAAGCCTACATTCAGCCATTTTGCTGCGTTTAAGCTGAGATGATGGACAACAGCATATTTTTTGGGATATTGATAATCGCCAAGGTTATGCTGGCTTATCAGTTCCATGTAAATATTTTGGTAGTTCAGCTTCCAGATGCGCGTGTTGAATTTCAAGAACAGGTATGGCGCGGCATAATCGCTGAGGAATAAGCTGCGATACCCATTGCCGATAAAATTCTTATCATATCCAAACTGGAAATCGAAATATTTCGCCAGGTTGAAATAAATAGATGCGCGGTTATCAAAATAATCGAAAGCGGTTCTTTTAAAAGATTTATAATATCCGGCGCCAGGCACAGCATCATAGCCCGATGCAGTTACCCTGTCCTGGAAATAATCAGGGCCTCTTTCCTGGTTATCCGTCAGGTATGCTGAAAAACCAAGTTTGTTGGCGATCATGCCGCGCAGGGCAAGCCCTTTCGAATTCAAAAAAACACGTTCGCTGTTATAAGATTGATACGATTGTGTTTCCTGGATCGCTGGGTCAACGGCAAGGAAAAAATCTTTTTGGTTTACTTCAACAAAATTTGCCTTATGCCTGTAAAATGTGTTCAGGAAAGGTTTTTTGCTGTTGAAGCTATCGGTGTTTCCATGTACCCATTCAATATTGTTCATTAAAAGGCTGCGAAGGTTATACTGGTCGATTTTAGAAAGCCGGTAAAAATAATCATAAGGATAAAAACGATGCAATGAATCTGACAATTGTGCGGTTTCTACTGCCAGTTTACGGCTCATTGGCTTATCGGTAGTGATATTGAGGTTTGGATTGGTTTGCAACAGGATTTCCATCCTGTCAAGAAAATGCTCGAACTTATTTCCCTGGGGCAAAAAAGTGGATTGAGAAAAAACAGGAACGGGAAAAAATAAAAATATGCAAAGCCTTAGGATGGTTTTTCTAAATTGCGTCATGTTAGCTTTTTAATTATTTTCAAAATAAAGCATGCAAAATTACCTGATAAAAAATATTTCCATTGTTAACGAAGGCGCTACTCTCTCAGGTGATGTGCTTATTAAAAACGGCCGGATCGAAAGAATAGCTGCGAATATACAACCAACATTTTTTGTAACCGAAATCAATGGCGAGGGCCTGCACCTGCTGCCCGGCGCAATTGATGACCAGGTGCATTTCCGCGAGCCTGGCTTAACGCATAAGGCAACCATTTATACAGAAGCGAAAGCGGCTGTAGCCGGTGGCATAACTTCTTTTATGGAAATGCCCAATACGATTCCGCCCGCTTTTACCCAGGAGCTGCTTGAAAACAAGTATAATATTGCTTCCCAAACTTCGCTTGCCAACTATTCGTTTTACATGGGCACATCCAATACCAATGCTGATGAAGTGCTGAAAACAAATGACAAAAAAAAGCAGGTATGCGGCATCAAAATTTTCATGGGCTCTTCTACCGGCAATTTGTTAGTAGATAATTACCTCACACTGGACAAGCTTTTCTGTGAAAGCGAACTGCTGATCGCCACACATTGTGAAGACGAAAAAATAATCAAAGAAAACCTGGCAAGGGCCAGGCAGGAAAACAGGCCGCTTACTGCTGCAGACCATCCCATTATCCGGAATGAAGATGCCTGTTTTGAATCTTCTTTTGCCGCTGTTCAGTTTGCCAAAAAATACAATAGCCGCCTGCATGTTTTTCATTTGAGCACTGAAAAAGAAATGCGCCTTTTTACCAACATGATGCCCCTGGAACAAAAAAGGATCACGGCAGAGGTGTGCGTTCATCATTTGCATTTTACCAGTGATGATTATGCGAAATTAGGCAACCTGATAAAATGTAACCCTGCTATCAAAGCCCCGCACAACCGTGAAGCATTATGGGAAGCACTGCTCGATGACAGGCTTGATTTGATTGCTACCGACCATGCGCCACATACCTGGGAAGAAAAGAATGAGCCTTATGAAACAGCACATGCCGGGCTTCCACTGGTACAACATTCTTTATTGCTCATGCTGCATTATGTGAAACAGGGCAAAATCAGCCTGGAAAAAGCAGTTGATAAAATGAGCCATTCCGTGGCCCGGTGTTTCCAGGTTGCAGACAGGGGTTTTATCAGAGAAGGATATTATGCAGATTTGACGATTGTTGACCTGGATGGAACAGTTACGGTAAAAAAAGAAAACATATTGTACAAATGCGGGTGGAGCCCCCTTGAAGGCTTTACTTTTCCCGCGGCTATAAAAAGCACATTCGTCAACGGCCACCTGGTTTATGGAAACGGGGCTTTTGATGAATCTCAGAAAGGGCAGAGATTGCTGTTCAAAAGATAAACCTCCCTTTTCTTAAAGCATCATCATGGAAATTGACAAAACAACATACGATGACCTTTCCATTTTTGACGGGAATGAAGATGCATCCGTTTTCCATAAATTAAATTTTACCCGCACAACAGGCGGCGAAGCGTGGCTGGCGAAGTATTTTCATCAACCATTCAACAACCTTCAGCATATTACTGACACTCAGAAAATACTTGGACTGATTTTAAAGAATGAACAAAGTTGGCCTGTGTCCATTACTAATGGCACCATAATGGTAATGGAAAAATTTTATGACGCCCCGCTTGATATGATCCCGCCAGGGGCGAACATGGCTAACGCGTATGCTTATAAATTTTTTCATGCCCCGGATTACGCAATCATAAAATATTCAGTTGCTCATTTTGCCGATTTTGTAAGGGGCATGAACCAATTGTTGCCCCTGGCAACGGAAACAGATTGCCCGGCAATACTGGCTTCGTTGCTGCGGAGAACTAAATTCTTGCTAAGCCATGAAGCAATCCAATCTTTGATTGACAGCAGGCCTGCCCCTTCATTTTCAGTAACCCAAATAGCCTATTATGGCTTTTATCTGCAAAGCCATTTTAAAAACCATGCGCTTGAGCTGATTGAAATTTACAGCAAGCTTGATGCCTGGTACTCCATGGCAATGGCAACAAAAAAATTTCAATTCAGCTTCCCTTCTTTTTCTGATCGGCCACAGCCTTTTGTTAATGCTGGCGCTTTATACCACCCGTTATTGGAAGCACCTATGTCTTACCATGTCCAGTTAAACCAAGATACCAATTTCATTTTCCTTACCGGGGCTAATATGGCCGGCAAAAGCACATTTATAAAAGCAGTAGGCATAGCCGTTTTCCTTGCCCATATTGGCATGGGCGTGCCCGCTGCAAAAATGGAGCTTAGCTTGTTTAATGGCATACTCAGCAACATCAATGTTGTTGACAATATAGTAAAAGGAGAAAGCTATTTTTTTAATGAAGTGCAGCGCATAAAAAGCACAATCTTAAAAATTAATAATAATAATAACTGGCTGGTGCTGATAGATGAACTGTTTAAGGGAACTAATGTGCAGGACGCAATGAAATGTTCATCTGTTGTTATTGAAGGGCTCATAAAAATCAAAACCTCGCTATTTCTTTTATCCACTCATCTATACGAGATAGGCCATGAGCTAAAAAAATACCCGAACATCATTTTTAAATATTTTGAAACCTCAGTTAAAGACGACCAGCTTGAATTCAGTTACCAGTTAAAAGATGGCATAAGCAACGACAGGCTGGGCTACCTGATTTTGAAAAGAGAAAAAGTAGTGGAGCTGTTGGATAGTTTATAAAATGCCCATGTGCAGGAGCGCTACTTGTCGTCCATGTTAAGCCTCTGCTAAATTCCTGTTTGGCAGGTAGCCCAAAAAAAGAGCCGGTGGTCTTTTTGCATAAAAAAAATCTTCCCAGGATTTCACGGCCTTCTATGCTAAAAAACTATTTTTAAAGTCGTGCCATGTCGGCGGGCTTAACAACTTCAACAAGTTTATGAATGCTAGCGATTTTCTTTATGCTTTTATAGCATTTGAAAAACATCCTTTTAATTAAAAAAAAATGCGCAAGGCCGGGTGGGCCTTGCGCAACATCAAAAATAATTTTGTCTTTGCTATTTCGGCATGGCAAAAATACCGGGATCCACATCTTTATTCAGCTCAACTTTAGTGTAGGTGATGACAATATCATAGCCCATATTGCTGGTGCTGATGGAATTGGCCATTGCATAGCCCAAATCGGTTTTCTTATAGTCGCTGAATGTGGAAGTTTGTGTCACATCCTGGCCATTGAACTTTCCCTTTGCAACTGACTTTAAGATATAATAAGTGGTAGGGTCAATGTAATAAGTGATGTCGATACCGCTTGTATCAGAAAGGTGGATTTTATACGTACTCACGTTATTGTAGTCTTCCCTTCCTGCCAATTCAGCTTTATAGCCTTTGCTTTTATAATCTACCAGTGGCCCCCCGACATAAAGAGACGCTTTCATTGTTTTTGCTGCTTCGGCTGGCAAAGGCTGTGCTGAAGCCGATCCGGCCATTGGGTTGATCATCCATGCCCCGGTATCTGTTATGCATTGAATAATATCCATTCCATTTGCTGAAGTGGTCGATTTAAATCCTTTTCCGTTCACAATGGTAACTGTTGTGGGGAAGTCGTTGCCCATGGCATTTACATTGCCTTCAATGCTTACTGTTTTTATTTTTGCAAGCACATCCTTGCCCCCAATCGCATCAATGTATTTGTTAATAACATCATCAGCGCTTTGTGCGTTTGTTACTGAAAAAAATGCCATTGCAATGGTGCACAATATGGCTGTTTTTAAGACTTTCATTTGTTGTTAGATTTTTGTTGGTTAACGATATATGTTTTTATGAGCTGCAAATTTAATTACCCTTTCCGGTTTAAGGCTTTTTTTATTTAAAATTATCGGGCAACATGCTGTAAAACTATAATAAACCAGGTTTCGCAATGAGCCTTTGGCACCAGTTTAAAACCACCTGTACAAATATCTTCAAAGAATTATTTGCCGGCAGGCTGTTTAATTTCATAATTTGCCTGAAAAGAAATTAGGCAATGGAGCAGACGGTTAAAGGTAATGTAGTTGATGTTTTCATGCAAAAAATTTATCCGGCTGAAATAAAGATCAAGGGCAATAAAATTGAAACCATCTCCGAGCTTGCCCCTTGCCATTTGCCGCTTACTAGTTTCATCCTCCCGGGCTTTATTGATGCCCATGTACATATTGAAAGTTCAATGCTTTTGCCGTCTGAATTTGCAAGGCTGGCTGTAGTGCATGGCACTGTGGCCACCGTTAGCGACCCCCATGAAATTGCCAATGTGTGCGGCATCGAAGGGGTAGAATACATGATCGAAAACGGCAAATCAGTTCCTTTTAAATTCAATTTCGGCGCCCCGAGCTGCGTACCTGCAACAAATTTTGAAACAGCCGGCGCAACATTGAATGCAAAAACAGTAAAAGCCTTACTGGAAAAACAGGAAATAAAATACCTGAGCGAGATGATGAATTTTCCTGGCGTACTGCACAATGACGAGGGAGTAATGGAAAAAATAAGAGCTGCCCACTCTTTAAACAAGCCCGTTGATGGGCATGCGCCTGGCTTGAAAGGAGAAGCTGCAAAGAAATATATTGATGCGGGCATCAGTACCGATCATGAATGCTTCGCCAAAGAAGAAGCCCTGGATAAGCTGAAATATGGCATGAAAATAATCATCAGGGAAGGGAGCGCGGCAAAGAATTTCGAGGCTTTGATTGGGCTGTTGAACGACTATCCCGGCAGGATGATGTTTTGCAGCGATGACAAGCACCCCGACAGCCTCGTGGAAGGCCATATTAACCAGCTTTGCGCAAGGGCAGTTGCAAAAGGGATCAGCATTTTCAAAATTTTAAGGGCTGCCTGTATTAACCCCATCGAACACTATAAGCTGGATGTAGGGCTGCTCAGGGAAAATGATTTTGCTGATTTTATAGTAGTAAAGGACCTCAAAAATTTCGAGGTGCTCCAAACTTTCATTAATGGCGCACTGGTGGCCGAAAACGGGAAATCAAAAATAACTACAACAAAGCACCGCGCCATTAACCAGTTCAATTGTTCGCTAAAAAATGCAGAAGCGTTCAGTTATGTTTTGAACAAATGGGGAGATGAGGAGAATATGGAACAGGTTTATGTTATTGAAGCGCTCGACGGGCAGTTGATTACCAATAAACTTTTGAAACCAATAAGCATAGTTCATGATGGCAAAGGCTTTTTGCAAAGCAATATCGAAGAAGATATTTTGAAGCTGGTTGTGGTGAACAGGTATAATGATGCGCCTGTTGCCAAATCTTTTATAAAGAACTTCGGGTTGAAAAAAGGAGCCATTGCCTCATCCGTGGCCCACGACAGCCACAATATTGTAGCTGTAGGCGTTGATGATGAAAGTTTGTGCAGGGCAATCAATTTGGTTATTGAACAAAAAGGCGGCATTAGTTGTGTGAGCACTTCGGAGAAAATGGCCCTTCCACTACCGGTTGCGGGCCTTATGAGCAATGAAGACGGATACCAGGTTGCAGCAGCCTATACTGCTATTGACGCCATGGCAAAAAGCCTGGGATCCAAACTCTCAGCGCCCTTTATGACCCTTTCATTTATGGCGCTCCTGGTAATACCACATTTAAAGTTGAGCGACCTCGGCCTGTTTGACGGCGATGCATTCCGTTTTGCCGGTTAAACTTAATGGGAAGGGGTTGCAAACCCTTTACCGGCATTATCCCGGCTTTTGCCGCCTTAACAATCATGGTTGCCTAATTCCACTATACGGAACAATTGATCATGGTTAGCTTTGTACTACAATTTTACATGATGGAAACACAAGATCAAAATAACGATTTCGACAGGCCGAGACAAAATGGGCGGGTTTTAGGCGGCTTGTTTTTGTTATTCATCGGCGCAGTTTTTCTGTTGAGAGAACTTTCTTTCCCTTTTTTCCCGAACTGGCTTTTTACCTGGCCGATGATATTGATTGCTATTGGTATTTATACCGGCATCAGGCACCAGTTTCATAATGTAGGCTGGCTGATACCTGTAATTATAGGCAGCATTTTTTTGGTTGACCAGATGGACATTGGATTTGACCTTCATCGTTTCGTTGTGCCTGCTATTATTATTGCTATAGGCCTGATGATGATATTAAGATCGGGCCGGCCACGCACCTGGCAAAGGAGGGGGTGGAGCGAGTGGCAACATGAAAAAATTATTAACCAGGCCAAAGGCAACCCGATTGATTACTCTTCAGAAGACTTTTTTGATTCGACGGCTGTTTTCGGTGCAGTGAAAAAAGTAGTGATATCAAAAAACTTTAAGGGAGGCGATATTACCTGTTTCATGGGAGGTTGTGAAGTAGATTTTACCCAGGCCGACATGACTGAGCCGGCAGTCCTTGACCTTTCATTGGTGTTTGGCGGCGGAAAGATCATTGTGCCTTCTCACTGGCAAATACGCAACCAGGTCACCCCTGTTTTTGGTGGTGTGGAAGACAAGCGCCAGCAGCCTGTTAGCGCGAATCCTGATAAAACGCTGATCTTAAAAGGCACTTGTTTTTTTGGCGGGCTTGAAATAAAAAGTTTTTGACACAACGCGCTTTCAATTTTTCTAAAGCCCAGAAAAAACAACGACACCAATTACCTAACCAACAAATATTATTTTATGAACTGGTATCTTGCAAAAATGGTTTACCGGATTATTTGCGGCGATGGCGACCACACTCCCCAGTTTGACGAGCAGTTGAGGCTGATCAAAGCCGGGGATGAATTTCACGCTTTTCAAAAAGCACAGTTGCTTGGCGAGCGTGAACAGGACAACTTTTTAAATGCCTCACAAAAACCGGTACATTGGAAATTTATTAACGTGAGCGAGCTGCACAAACTCGATGACCTTATTGATGGCGCTGAAATGTATTCACGGATTTGTGAAGATGAGGATGCTGAAGTTTTCATTAGTGTTACAAACTTAAAAGCTGCACACATTTTAGAAAACAGCATGAACCGCTCTGCCCACTTGAATTAAGCGGCCAGCTAATGGTCGATACGGGAGGGCTGCACCTGAACGATAGGCCACGAACAATGAACCCAAAAAACCACTTTGCCAACTTCTAACCATAAAAGATTTAAATACATTTTCACCTCATGGTGGTTAGCGTGGGCGATGGTCCATTACAGCGTGTTGGTGAGCTATGGGCTTACCCAATGGCAGGGGCTTGCCGATAGCGTTATCAGCAATATTTTGCTGGCTGCTTGCTGCCTGCTGATCATCAACAACATGAGGTATTATTTGCCAAGACAGGAAAAGTACTGGTATGTTTTAGTAATTAGCGGGGGGCTGGCGAGCGTTTGGCTTATAGCGATACGCATGCTCCTTTGGGCAATCTTCCAAAATGAGCATGCCTACCTGGAGATGGTGAGCAGTTCATCGACTGTTCGTTTTGGCGTGGCCTTTTTAATGCTGGGCTGCATGGCTACCATGAGCTTGTTATTCTTTACCCAAAAAGAACAGAAAGAAATGGAAGCAAGAAAAATGGAAGCGGAGAAATTAGCAAAAGAAGCTGAGCTGTACAAATTGCGCCAGCAGTTGCAGCCACATTTTTTGTTCAACAGCTTAAACTCCATCAGCGCTTTGATAGGCAGCCAGCCTGAACACGCCAGGAAAATGATACACCAGCTTTCAGATTTTTTGCGCGGCACTTTAAAAAAAGAGGAGCGCCAACTGGTCAACCTCGAAGAAGAAATGCAATACCTTGAATTGTACCTCGACATTGAAAAAGTCCGTTTCGGCCATCGGCTGTCGACAGTGATGGAATGCGAACAAGCATGCAGGGCCATGAAGCTGCCTTCACTGCTGTTGCAGCCTATAGTTGAGAATGCCATTAAATTCGGGCTTTATGACACAACAGGCGATATTACCATCAGGATCACAGCAGCGGCAAACAAAAATTATCTTGAAGTGAGCGTCGAAAACCCTTTCGATCCCGAAACATCTTCCCCTAAAAAGGGCACCGGATTTGGCTTGAGCTCCGTACAGAGAAGGCTATACCTGTTGTTTGCAAGAAACGATTTGCTGGAAACAAAAGTGAATGATAATTTATTTATGACCATTGTTAAAATACCACAACCACAGTGAATGTGTTTGGTTAAAAAGATTTTTTGAGATGAAAGCATTGATAATAGATGATGAGCCTTTAGCAAGGTCAATCGTGAAAGAATATTTGCAGCATTACCCGCAAATTGAACTGGTGCAGGAATGCAGCGATGGGTTTGAAGGCGTAAAGGCCATCCAGCAACACCGGCCGGATATCATTTTCCTTGACATTCAAATGCCCAAAATAAACGGCTTTGAAATGCTGGAGCTGATCGATAACCCGCCGGCAACAATTTTTACGACTGCATTTGATGAATATGCAATCAAGGCATTTGAGGGGCATGCAGTAGACTATTTATTAAAACCTTTCAGCAGGGAAAGGTTCGATAAAGCCATTCAAAAATGGCTGGGCCAAGCTAATGCCACTGTTCAAAAAAACAATACGCAAGCCTTGCTCGAGTCGGTCTCGCATTCCGCTGCCCAAAGCCAGCGCATTGTGGTAAAGACC
The DNA here is from genome assembly GCA_018266455.1 of Bacteroidota bacterium. GTDB lineage: Bacteria > Bacteroidota > Bacteroidia > Chitinophagales > Chitinophagaceae > Puia. The sequence continues at coordinate 4,058 of JAFEAJ010000031.1, read as the reverse complement.
GCAGGGAAAATAAAAATCATTCCTGTTGAAGAAATACATTATCTCGAAGCTGCTGACGATTACGTTAAGGTTCACACCAAAGAAGGAAGTTTTTTAAAGAACAGGACAATGGGTCATTTTGAACAAACTTTGGGCACAGATGTTTTTACCAGAACGCATAGAAGTTATATCGTCAACATTCAGCAAATTACCCGTATTGAACCCTACGAAAAAGAAAGCTACGTGGTGATACTAAAATCAGGCGCGCAAGTGCCGGTAAGCAAAACAGGATATGCAAAGCTGAAACAGGTGCTGGGATTGTAAGTTAGTCGGTTGGGCTTTAACCAGCCCTGTGTGCGCTATTCCTTATTTTTTATTTCGCTTTCCCATTTTACGCCTTCATATATTCCCCACTCGCTGTAGTTTGTTCTCAAATTTAATAATCGAACTCACTGGGCGTATGGCTGTGCCTACCGCCCTCCTTTCACTGCAGGCTGCGCCTGGTTGATTTTGCATTTTAAATGAACAAAGTAGCTGCAAGCCACGAAAAACAGCGGCGTAGGCACAGCCTTACCCGAGTAACATTCTTTATTATTTTGCAGCTACAAACTACGCCAAGTGCGGGGAAGAAACAAGTACCAAATCAGCATCAATACCGTGCGCACCCACATCAAAAAGATTTACGAGAAATTACAGGTGCACAATCAAACCGAAGCCATCTCCAAAGCCCTCCGCGAAAAGATAGTATAATTACTACTCACATCATTGCGGTATTGTCCCCGTTTCCTTTCGTACGAATTTTATGGCTGCATCAAACCAGCATAAAATTTTTGTATGAAAACCCTTGCAAGTTTTGTTATCGCCTGCCTGTTGTTTGCAGGCTGTAAAAAATCAACCACTACACCAGGCACTGGCGGAACAGGCGGAACCGACACGAGTGCGGTCTACACGGTAGGCTATGAAGTCATCAACGGCATACCAGTTGCTTCCTATTGGAAAAATGGTAAGGCCACCCGTCTCTCCGATGGCACCAAGCATGCCCAGGCTACGGGTATTTGTATTGCCAACGGCGATGTGTACATCAGCGGCTTTCAGATCGAACCAGGAAATGTGTATACCGCACGCTATTGGAAAAACGGCGTTGAAACAATTCTGACCGATGGAACGACCATGAATAATATTGCGTATGGTATTGCTGTTTCAGGCAGTACGGTATTCGTCGTTGGAAAACATCTTGTACCCGGTACCAATACCGAAAGGACCGTAGAATGGATCAATGGCACTGCATACCCAGGAACGGTTGGACAACAAATTGCCGATGCAAGTGCAAATGCTATCGTAGCCAGCAATGGAACATTCTATATTGTGGGAACAGACTTATCGAAGAATGGAGTTAAATTTGCCAGCAAATGGACGCATACACTTCCCTTTGTATACACCGATGGCACATTAATGGCCCCATATACCGATGGTCGCGGCGTGGCAGTTATTGGCAACGATATGTATATCTGTGGTACGATGCAAGACACCATTAACAAACCCTATAATTCCACTGCGAGGTATTGGCAAAATAATACCAACATTGGGCTGACAGATGGCACAAATTGGGCAGAAGCTAACGGCATCTGCAGTTCAGGTACTGATATTTTTGTATGTGGATTTGAGCGTACCGGCGGCAATCCATTGGTATCAAACACCGGGATCAAAGTTGCAAAATACTGGAAGAATAAAGTGCCTTTTGTGCTCGGCGATGGTAAAACAAATTCTGTTGGCCGGTGTATCGCCGTATCTGGTTCCGATGTGTATGTAGGGGGATCACTGGAATCAACAGGCGGAGGAACGGATCGGGCGATCCTTTGGAAAAACGGCGTAGCAATATACTCTACTGCAAATTCCGCAATTTTTTGGGGCGTTGCGGTAGCCCCCCACTCGCCGTAGTTTGTTCTCAAATTTAATAATCAACCTCACTGGGCGTATGGCTGTGCCTACGCCCTTCTTTCACTGCAGGCTGCGCCTGGTTGATTTTGCATTTTAAATGAACAAAGTAGCTGCAAGCTACGAAAAACTGCGGCGTAGGCACAGCCATACCCGAGTAGCTTTCTTTATTATTTTGCAACAACAAACTACCTGAGTGTGGGAATATATTCTGAATCTTTAAAAACAGTTGTATCATTTGTACAGATATTTAGTTTCATGCCACTAATAAAAGCTGTACGCTTCAGGCTATCTTTTGACTCTAAAATTATTGATGGAATTTTGGCTATTCCTTCTATAAGGTTTGGAAAAGAGCTTTCATATAATTGCACTTTTTGTACACTATCATTTCCAATTATTAGTTTTATTTTACCATATTTAAAATGAACTGAATACAAAAGGAATGAAATAGTAATTGAATCGTTATAAACTCTACTCATATACCATCGAACAACTTCTCGCCCAGTTTTTTTAACAATATTTCCTAATGAATCGTAGCGTATGCTGAAATTATACCCGTTTTCCGAGTCAATAACGAATGCATAAAATCGAAGGTGACCCATTTCATCAAAAGTATAAACCCCTTTATCAGCATTATGTAGATTATCTTTATCAATTACATCAATCCAGTTTTGATTTTGAGATTTAGTGACAAAGAATTTGGAACTATCATAACTATTAAACAGTGTCTTCATATCATATTCACAAGAAATTTCTGATGATTTATTTGAATTGCAACCAAGTGTGCCCATGGCAATAACTATAACTATTGTTAGATTTATAGCTACATGTTTCATCATGCTCATTAATTCTGTCATTTTATAGTGTGTCTTTTGCCAGCTTAAAAGTATACCGCCCATTGCTGTCGTTTAGTACTTCAATATTAAGTTTTGATGTATCTCCTTTTTCATGAAATATATACCCTTTGGGAAGCCCTTTGTAAATTTGATTTGCCCCTTTTGGCACATTTGGCATCACAGGAACATTACCAGTTCCTGCAGGCTCATTGTTGGCCTTGAAATTTTTATATCCCTCCATTGGATCTTGAGCGGCTGTGGCATCAAGCCCTCCTTTAAGCACGCCTTCTGCTCCGCCATCAGTTGCTGCTTGCAGGTTAAACAGAGTTTGTATGTCATCATTAAAATCAACGGAACCCCAATATGGCCTGCTGGGGTCATAAGCCCCTGCTGGCGCGTCAGCCCCTGTCCCTGTGCCATAAATAGTGGTTTGGGGCAGGCACAGCCAGCAACGGTCTGCTGAAGCCTTTTTTGTAACGGCGGATAGCCTCACAATTTTCGGGATTCTCAGGACATTCGATACTTTATCTGCTATCTGGTCGGGCATTTTTGGCCTGGCCACAGAAGAAGGCTGGCTCTTTTTATTCTTTTTTTTGCCTCCCCCATCTTTATCGCCATCGTTCCAGAACTTCTCGCTTTGTTCTTCTGCTCTCTGGGCATAGTCTGCTTCGCTACCGATCCTCTCGCCATTCATCATTTTTGTAAAACCGCCCCATTGTGCGTTATCTTGATTGTATCCGCCACCTACAGCTATACTAGCTTCCATGCCTTCAGGGTCAATAAATCTTACCGGGTTATCATAAGCATAGTTGTACGGCGACCACCTGCGCGACCTGTCCGCAAGCGGGTCTATATTGTGCCAGACACCAAGCTGCGGGTCCTGCATCCTTGCACCGTAATCATATTCTTCCAAACCGCTGCCATCGCTAAATTCTTTTGATTGGAGCTCCTTCCCATTGTACCTGTACTTGTTCTCCGCGTACTGTGTTTTAATCGCCTTGTCGCTGATCCCCTGCATCGCCAGCCCGGGCGGGTAGTAGGCGTTCTCTTCGAACAGCGGCCCCTGCCTGTGCTGTACTGAAAGGTTGTCAAAGAACACGTCCCAGCCCTGCGCCTCGTTGCTTGCCCAAACATAACGATAATGCCCGAATGTGCCCTATTTTGCCATCCTCCCGCAGAGCGCCTTGGCAAGCGCACAGAAGCCATGAAAGGACACTCTGCGGAAAAAGAAAGCTAACTATCTTTTGCTTATTGCAGCGCAACGTCCGCAGCCATCGCACGAAACCTTCGGCGAGACGTTGCTGGGAA
>JAFEAJ010000030.1 GCA_018266455.1 Bacteroidota bacterium | reverse complement strand
GGATATGCTATCTTAATATCGGTTGGGCTGAAGTTTTTTTAACAGCATTTCTTTTCTGCTTCGCGAAACATCAACCGTACTGCCATCGCTCATGATCAGATAACCGCCTTCGCCTTTTACGTATTTACTGATCTCATTCATATTTACCAGGTAGGAATGGTGCACTCGGACAAAAGACTCAAAATCTCTTAACTGTTCCTCTATTTCTTTTAATGAGCGGCATGCTGTTATGTGAGCCCTGGTTGTGAGATAAAAATGAGTATAATTGTCATCCGCTTCGCAGCGAAGGATCTGTTCAAGAGAGATCAGCTCAAAACCCTGCAATGTGGGAACAGCAATTTTCATAAACCCTGTTTTCTTGTTTTTGATCTGATCAATAAGCATCAGGAACTGTTCGGTAGTCGGGGCGGTTTTTTGTGCAGCTGCTTTACGTACAGCCAATATCAGTTCTTTCGGGTCAATTGGTTTCAAAAGATAATCCAGGGCGCTGAAACGGATTGCTTTGATTGCGTACTGATCATAGCTCGTAGTAAAAATCACTGCAAACGGTATGTCTTTAAAATATTCGAGCATCTCAAACCCATTCATCACAGGCATTTCAATATCGAGAAATACAATACCCGGCTTGTGTTTTTCAATGGCCAACACTCCTTTTTTTGCAGATGCGCACTGTTCGATTACTTCTACTTCGGGGCAGTAATCCGCTATCAGCATGTTCAGTGTATCGAGGCAATGAACTTCATCATCTATAAGGATCGCTTTAATCATATATGACAGGCATTTTAATAATTACTTCTGTTCCGGCTGCAGTTCCATCAGCATGCAAGAGGTCTCTGATGGCTATAGGTTGTGCATTATCGTTATTCTTTTGCATAAGCGCAATCCTGTCGGCTGTTATCCTCAGCCCCATTGACTTTTGTTTGGAAGTGTACTTGCTCAAAAGCGAAGCAGACTGTTTTCGCCCGATGCCATCATCTGTGATTTTGCAAAATACATGCTCGTTTTCCTGCCACAACACGATGTCGAGATGGCCATTGTCTTCTTTGTGCATGATACCGTGCCAAATTGCATTTTCGGCGTATGGTTGAATAATCAGGGGCGGCACTTTCAATACAGAAATGTCCAAGTCAGGTGCAATGGAGATTTTATATGCAAAGTGATTATCAAAACGCAGTGCTTCCATTTCGAGGTATAGCATCAAGGATTCTATTTCGCTTTCAAGAGTAATGAAAGAAGCTTGTGAATTTTGTAATATCAACCTCACCAGCCTGGAGAATTTAGTGAGGAATTCTGAAGCTTGTTCCCTGTTGTTCTGCAATATGAACCGATTGATGGAATTGAGCGAATTAAAAATAAAATGCGGGTTCATCTGTGCACGCAATGCCTGCATTTCAAGATCGGTTTTTTGGCTTTTGAAGTTGGTTTCTGCAATTTTGCCCTCAAGGTTTCTCTTTTTTAGCTCATTCTCTGCAATTTCTCTTAACTGGGCTTCATTTTTCCTTTTTAAAAATGTATTGCGCACCGTTATTGCACCAATCAATATTATGGCAATAATGCCTACAATAAGAAATCTTCTTTGCTGTGATGCCTGCATGAGCTGTTGACGCTGAAGTTCCTTTTCTTTGCTCAACAGTTCAATTTCCTGCTCAAACCTATAGGCTGCAAATTTTCCTTTTGTCTGGTCGCTCACTACAATATCTTTTATGGCAATATATTCTTCGTAGTAGAAATAAGCGCTGTCTGTTTTTTGCAGGCGGTCATAAACAGAATACAAAACCTGGTAGCCGTCCCTGATAAATGGTTTTGATTTGGTCCTCAGCGCCAGGCTGATGCCTTCTCTTGCATATTTTAATGCGGCGGAATTGTCGTTAAGATAAAAGTAAGTTTTGGCAATGTCAAGCAACGTCCGGTTAATGGCGATGGCGTCATTTAATTTTCTATTAGAAGCCAAGCCCCTGAGGAAATTTTGTAAGGCTTTCGAATAGTCTTTTTGCAATAAATAAAGCTCGCCTGTGCTAACCAGGTACGCTCTTAGGTTTTTCTGGGTAGCTCCGGCTGTATCGAATAAATGATAATAGTGCCATGCAGAATCATATTGACGTAGCAAGCTGAACAGCTCTGCAAATTCCATTCTTACCCAAATGTCCCAGTCCGTATCAATGCGGAATTTTATGTTTGACGGGTTGTCCTTCTGAAAAGCCTGCCTGTAATAGCTTAAAGCAGTGGGGTAGTCCTCAATAGCCCTGTACAAAGCGCCAAAATTGAACAGGATGCCTGACTGCCAGGCTTCGTTATTTGCAGCAACCGCTATTTGCCTGGCCCGCTGGTAAAAATAATAGGCGCTATCATAATTCCCCTTAAAATAATGTATGTCAGCAAACCCGCTTAGGGCATCATACTCCTCGTATTGATCACCTACTTCTTTGCTGTGCTCAAACTTTTTCAAAGCATACTGATATGCTTCATCATATTGGCTTTGAGAAATAAGTGCGCTTTGAAGCTCATCATAAACGGTTTCGATATCTTTTTTATCTCCTGTTTTTCCAAACCATTTTAAGGCCTCTTTCCCTATTGCTTCTGCCATTATATAATCATCATCAAAATGCAATGAAATCCTTGATTTATGGGACAGGGCTACTGCGACCCCATGCAGGTAACCCGTTCTTTCTGCTTCGTTGTAAGCCAAATCGGCATAATGCGCAGCGGAATCCTTTTTGGAAATGAAGATATAACGGGCACTGAGCTCGTTCATGCAATCAACCCGGGCACTGCCATTAAGCGATGGCCAGGTTTTTTTCAGGCTGTCAATTTCTTTTGATTGGCCGAATGCACAACCACCGAAGATCAAAACTGCTATGGCCAGGCCTGCTTTCATTAAGCTAATTTTGCGCAAGAAAAAAATAACGGTTAATGATATTGAGCAGCAAATAAAATTACAATAAAGTTTAGCTATTCCATTATAAAGCCAAATAAAATGCCTGCTCATGAGTGGTTGCCCTGCAAATTTAAAAAGCATCCTTATTTCGCATTAGCTCCGATGCGCAATTTGCTTTCAGGGCTGGTAATTTGTAAGAACCAAAGAACAAATGGCGAAATAGAGAAGTTGAATAACCTGAACTACCTGTTAACAACTACCCGCTTTAGGGTATTTAATAGAAGCTGGAATTACTTAAATTGCCTGTTCAAACAATTTTTAAGTACGAAGCTAAATTTTTAAAGTATGATTAAGCTACAGGTAATCGGCAACCTTGGTAAGGATTGCGTTACAAACACAGTGAACGGGAAAAATGTCATCAACTTCAATGTTGCGCACACCGAAAAATTCCGCGATGCGCAGGGCAACCAGAAAGACAAGACCATTTGGGTGGAATGTGCTTACTGGACTGACCGCACGGGGATTGCCCCCTATTTAAAAAAGGGGACACAGGTGTATGCTGAAGGAACTCCCGAAGTAAGGACTTATACTAAAAACGACGGCACTCCTGGCGTTTCGCTTACATTGCGCGTTTTCAACATTCAATTGTTGGGCGGCCGCACTAATGGAGATTATTCGGGTGGCACTCCTGCTGAAAATCAGCCTGTTTCTCAGGCTGCACCTGTATCGAACTTCGTTCCTGCCGCAAGCGACATCACCGAACCGGTTGACGACCTGCCATTTTAAAGAAGCTTTTTCTTTAATGATGAGGCTGCCTCAAAAGTCCGAGACAGCCTCTTTTTATTCGGTAAGGGGATGGAAAAGTTTTGCCTGCGCAATTCTCAGCGCGTCCATTTTACTTTTGATACATCCTCTTTTTTTATTTTGAAAACAGGCTTTTTCTTACCAATGCCTCCACTTCTTCCCTGCCTACTGGCTTTTGCTCGTCGCCCAGGTTAATGACATACAGGTAGCCTTTGTTCCCGGGCGTTGCAAGAAATGCGTTAACCAAATTCAATTGCTCGCTCACTAATAAACGGCCGGTGGTGACATTCCAAAGTTCTTTCCCTGTAAGGCACCCTTGCGATGGGGTGAGGGGATAAAAAGGTTTCCCTTTGTAATATTCCGGGTCTATGGTTGTGCCATGGGCAATGATCTCGGTGCGGCCGCCTTTCCCGGCATCCCATGCTTCCAGCATCGGTTCATACTTTCGCCATGAAGCAGGCAACAATTGTTTGTACATCATTAAAGAATCTTTTGAGGCGTCCCAATCTCCCTGAAAAAATTTTTCCCATTTGCTTTCGAAGGGCATAATCATTTGGAGGTTGGGCGTGGGGCCAATAAAATTGATCCGGGACACATTTACTCCCTGGATACTATAAATGCCTTGTGGTGTATTCCCATCCTTAATAAAATACGGAAGGTTAGAGCCTGAGCGGGCAAGCTGTGGGAAGACAGCCAGGCTGCCATCAGCCTTTTTTACAAAACTGCCATCAGCATTCTGAACAATGGCCATCCCGGGATAATTTCGGTTATAACGCTGAAAAGAATAGATTACTTTTTTGCCTGTTTTTTTTTGATAGCTGAAAAGCTGTGGTATATCGGGCGGCATTTTTTGTGCAAAAAAATACAGGTAGCTCAAATACTTTTCCAGATCTTCCAGGACTGGTATGCTATCATAACCAGAAAACTTTTCAACCATTCTAATTTTTAAGGCATTGCCATTGCTTATTGACGGATCGCAATGAAATAAGTAAACTGCACAAATGGCAAAAAGTCTTGGGTCAGTTTCCTTTTCCATAATGTGCAGGATATCTTTTTTATACCGAAGCGGGTAAATGGCATAAACGGCTTGCAAGAATGATCTTTTTGAAAAGTATTCCAAAGAATCATAATAAGGAAATAATTTCGAAAACCCTTTTTGCACATCAGCATTAGCAAAAAGAAATTGGGTAATGGCATCGCATGCAGAGGCATACCTGTATTCTGTATTGCTGTCGAGCGGAAGTGAAAAAGTTTTTTTGACCAGGCGGTCATTCAGGTCTTTTTCAAGAGAAGTTCTTTTAGGATAAAGCACAAAATCAGAATAGATGTCTGCTCTTTTGAACTGTGCTGAAGAGACAGACACAAATAGGCACAGGCTGATCGCGGAAAGGAACAGTTGCTTCATCATACAAAAATAGCAGTGAAAGGCCAGTTGTCAATACACCAGGCGAAGGCTGATTAAAAAACCTCAAAATCATTTTTAGGGAAAAGAAATATCCCGATTGATTTCTGCCAGGCCATGAAGGCTTTCAAAACTTTCAGGGCCTGTGAGGCTTCAATTGTTATTACAATTGCTGCGGTTATAGAAGGATGATTTTACTGATTTCTCTGGTTCTTGCCCTGCAAAATGGCAGCTTGCTGCCAAAACAAAACAGCATACCCGTAAACGCTGTGATTTTTATTTGAGCCAGGCGTTAAAGTTTAAGAACTTTTTATTTTTCAAATTGATTTCAGGGTTTTCTAAAATAGTGAATCAACTTCTCCAAGGTTTGGATCGCTGATACCTCCGGAAAAGATAAAGCCTGTCGGCGATTCAAAAAATCATTTTTAAACAGATCTAAGAACGAAAACAGGGCTGTAAATAATGTCTCATTAGGGCAGCAATGGATATGTTGCTGACTGCGCCCTTTTGTTAAAATATCGTTCGGCTTAATGCCGATTAACAGGCTATTGTTTTTTTTGGCAACATTTATGTGGCATCTTTTAAAAAACGAATAATATGAAACGGCTGGTTTTATTGATTCCAATCTTATTAATGGCAGCAACATTTGCCTGGGCTGTGCCAGGACATCAGACAAAACAAACGAAATCGAAAGAACTTAAAGAGGTGAAATGCCCAAGGCATCCTCATTCGAAGAGCTATTGACCAGAGAGCGATGTCCAGGCTGTGCTATTGGCCCTATCCTGCTAAATGAAAATAAATAATACGGTTTGAGAAGCTGCCTAAAAATGATTTCAAGAATTTCACATAACAGCGGCTCAACTTTTCCAAAGTTTATCGTTGGTGATAAATCGGGCAATCCTGTATGAATTGTGGAAAAGATTAAGCATGCTTGTTGTTCCAATAACCATTCTTAGGCAGCTTCTAAGATTATTTCAGCAATAACACTTTGTTCCCGTGCGATCTTCTTACAACCAGCAATCCTCCAACAGCCATGGGCTGCCATTGAAAGCCCTCGCCAGACTGTGTTTCAGCAAGCGGCCGGTAATCGAGCAAAATAGCAGAAGGCTTTTTGCGCAACCTGATTTTTTCTGTGCCGACCGTATCAAACGGCTGGTAATAGAGCGTTACTTTATTGCTGTCTACTTTTTCAAAATTCAGCCCATAAAATTTTTTAAGGAGCCCTTCGTAATCGGCATGTTGAATAACGGAAGAAGAAGAAATGATATGGTCTTCTCCGGGTGGAGCCAATGAAGGCACATCATCCATGGCGCGAAGGTAATGGCGCATATAATCGCCATAGCCGTCAGTGAGCCAGGGCTCATCGCCAGGGAACCTGTTCTTCCCGTCGAAATCAACACAATATGTTGCCCATATCAATTGCCGCAGCGCATTGTTGTACATGCTGCTGTCGCCCGTGAGCTTTACGTAAAGCAGTTCATCAGCCCCCTGCCTTGCGGTATGGCTTTCGCCAGGCATCGGATAAATAGATTGTTCGTTGGTTACGATGACGCCATATTTTTTCCAATTGCTGTTTGAAAAGCTTTTGTGCACCCAGTCAATAATTTTTTTTGCATCTTGTTGCCAGTTGGGGAAATACTCCTGGTGCTCCATGATGAAGCGTGCAAATGTCATTGCATTGATTTGTGTTTCGCTCCACCAATCGACGTCTTCGAAGAACGGCCCCCATTTGTTTTCTTGCATGGGGACCTTTTTCATCCAGTCAAGAAGTGTGTTGAATGATGCTTGATAGGCAACAATGTTTCCTGCTTTCATTTCAACCAGGTCAAGAAAAAGCTGCATGGTAGGCGCCCAGTTGGTCGTGTATCCTGCAGTATCAATCCATGTGCCGGTAAAATCATGGTCGCGAAGCAATGCCGTTGCCCCGGTTATGGCATTTACCTTGAATGGCAATGGCGAATAATTGATATTGCCCTGCTGTATATGTGCGGCAAGCGTATTGGCGATGTTTACTGCTGCATTCAGGTAAAAGCTGTTCTGCCCAATGTTGAAGCCCGAGCTCATCTTATACAAATGAACAAGCTCAAGCGCAAAGGAACCCGCCTTATCAGGCTGTGTTACATCTTTGCCGGCGCGCATATCACCATCATAGTTGCCCGAGTAGACAAAACAGTTGTACGGGAAAGGAAGCGAAGCCCATTTGCAGTTAGCGGGCGAAAGCCCATGCGTCAAATAATAGTCTGCTATAAAACTCATATTTGCTTTTACCCTTTCATTTCCACTATAAGCATAATACAAGCGCCATGAAGACAGCGCCATGGCAAACTGGTCCCCGCCTATACCACGGGGATCATTAAATGCAGGGTTCCAAACCTGATGGTTCATGTAATAAGGCAGGCCATTCATGTCCCTTCGCATGGTATCCCAAAAATTCCAAACAATTTGAACAATATGATTGAACGATTTGCCGGCATCATTGCTATACCATGGCATGATGTTGCCTTTTTTGTCTGTTTTAACCTGGTGGTAAAAAAGTTTTTCCTGTGCGCCGGCATTCATTGCAACCAGCAAAAGAAGAACTGAAATTGTTTTTTTCATGATTGTATGCATAAGTAGTTAGTGAGCAAAAACCATTGATGGAGGCCTGAATAAGCTTTCATGCATCAAAATATTATCCAAGCCCAACTTCATAGTGCAATGCAGGTATTTCAACATCCATGAATCCCTTCTTCAGCAAACGTTCTTTGAATGCCTGCTGCACATCATACTCCCCGTGAACAACAAATAATTTTTTTACCTGCCTCGGATCCTGGCAGGCAAGGAACTGGGAAAGGTCATTATAGTCGCCATGTGCGCTCATGCTGCGGATGCTTCCTACTTCGGCATGCACTTCATGCTCGATCCCAAATATGTTAATTTCTTTTGCGCCAGCCATTAATTTTCCCCCTAAAGAATTAGGCTCGCAGTAGCCCACTAATAAAATGGTGTTCCTGCTGTTTTCAATATTGTTGCTGATGTGGTGCTTTACCCTGCCTGCTTCGGCCATACCGCTTGCTGAAATGATCACGAATGGCCCGTTGCGATAGTTGAGGGATTTGGATTCATCAACAGAACGGACATATTTCAACCCTTTAAATGAAAACGGGTCGCTATCGCTTTTTAGGATGTTCTGTATTTTTTTATTAAAAAGATGAGGGTATTTTTTTACGATTTCTGTTACCTCAATGCTCAAAGGGCTGTCTACAAAATAATCAAGATCGGGCAGCCTTCCTTCCAGTTCAAGCTGGTTCAGGGCAAATAAAATTTCCTGTGTTCTGCCCACACTGAATGCGGGGATAATGAGTTTGCCTTTTTTTTGCTGGCAGGTCTTTTCAATATATGGCAACAATAAATCTGGGGTGTCCACATCTTTGTCGTGAAGACTGTTGCCATAAGTAGATTCAATGACAATATAATCTGCCTGCGGAAAAGTGGAGGGGGGGTTCAGGATCACATCTCTGTACCTGCCTACATCGCCACTGAAAGTGAGGTGTGTTTCTTTCCCACCTTCATTAATTTTCAGGTGAACCGTTGCACTGCCAATGATATGGCCTGCATCTTTATACATGGCCTGCACGTTTTCATCTACTGAAAACCACTGGTCATATTCAAACGTGCTGAAAAGGCCCATTGCTGCTCGGGCATCTTCTTCAGTATACATCGGCTGTAGATAGGATAGTCCTTGTGCAATTCTTCTTTTATTAATGAACTTGATGTCTTCCTGCTGAATGCCTGCTGAATCTTCCAGCAAGGCTGTGCTTAGCTCTTTAGTAGCCGGCGTGCAAAATATTTTGCCATTGAAGCCGTCTTTCACCAGTTTTGGGATCAGCCCGGTGTGGTCAACGTGGGCATGTGATAAAATAAGATAGGCCACTTCAGAGGGAACAAAGCCCCACTCACGGTTAAGCCTGTCCGTATCTGCGCCAAGCCCCTGGAACATGCCACAATCAAGCAAATATTTTTTCCCGTTTTTTAGCGTGAGCAGGTGCTTGGAGCCTGTTACCGTGCGGGCTGCACCGTGAAAAGCAATCTTCATAATGATGGTTTTAAATTGAAAATTTATTCTAAGTTACGGGATTTGACATGTAAGGTTTCTTGTTTCTGTTCTTGGTTTTTATAACCTGTTTTTTTCTTGAACGACCAGGTAATTGAAAATTCTGCTACCGGTTCGCCAGCTTCATTTGTTCCAACTGATTTTACTTTTATTGCCTGCGCTTCGCCGCTATTGATTGTTTTTTCAATGGTTTGCTGTATCTCGTTCCCTTCAGAGCAGCTAAAGATGGTGGTGCCGGTCGCCTTTTTAAAATAATCGGCTTCCATTTTTATTACGAGCATCGAAACAGAAGGCGTTTTCTTATAAATGTGCATCAGGCATAAAACGCCAGTGCTCATTTCAGCAGCCATGGCCAAACATGCAAAGTAGGTAGACCGAAAAGGGTTTTGTGAGAACCATTTATATGGAACCGACACGGTGCATGTTTCTTCATTGATTGCCTTCAGCCGCACACCTGAAAAAAAAGCACTGGGCAATTTCATAAATAAAAACATCCTCGACCGTAATGGATGTTTCATGATTTTGATAAATGAGGAAGATGCTGAAGGCATGGTTATTTTTTATTTATACAATGCCGGTTCCAATGCCTGGGGTGTCCATTGCAGCAAAAACTCATATACCCTTTGTTTGTTATAGCTTTTCCCTTGTTCTAAGTATTCTGAATTCTGAGTATGGATGCGGTTGCCATTGCCATCGAGGATCACAAATACTGGGAAGCCAAATCGCTGCGGATAGCCGTATTTTGCAAAAATGGATTTGTTTTCATTTTCCGGGCTAAAGTTTAAATGATAAGTTATGAAGCATTTGCCGAGCAAAGAATCGATCGAGCTATCGGCATGAACAAACCTGTTGAATTCAATGCACCAACTGCACCAGTTGCCACCGGCCTGTAAAAGAACATGTTTATGTTCAGACTTTGCTTTTGTTACCGCATCAGCAATATCCTTTTCAGCATTGGCAGAGGGATCATAAATTTTTATTTTTACTGATTGGGCGCCTGCACTTGCAATTGCCAAGGACAGAACTGTTAACAGGAAATATTTCTTCATTTACGTGTATTGCCCTATAAAATGCCACTATGAGCAGGGGCCGCAGGCGCCTTCTTTAGGCTTCTCCTTTTGATCCTTGCAAATTTTTGTGGCCAAACTATAGAAATTAAAAGTTGTTAATTAAAGTTTATGCTATGGTTTGTCCACTTCTACCACGCAAGCAATCACTCCTTTATTTGCTCCGTCCACATTCAATTGCATGTTGCCCTTTGAATTAGCCGAGTAGCGCACATTATGGATCATGTTGCTGCTTAGGATGGTGTTCAGCCTGGAGCCATAATCCTGTTGCGGGTTTTGGCTAAGCTGTTTGTTCAATGTGTTCCAGTCCAGTGAATCTTTGCTCACCACTACTGCCATATAATCTTTTTTGCCGATGCTGTCGGGTGCCATGCTCTTGTCTTTCGGGAAGAGGCGATAGCCTGCAATACCGCAGAAAGGAGAATATTTTGTTGCAGAGGGGTCATCTTTTTTTGGGTAAGGGAACAGCGTATAGCTTGTGCCATCAGTCTCTTTGCCGAAAACATAGATGTAGCATTCGCTTGAATTTTTTATTTCTATTTTGAAACGGGTGCCTGGCCTTACAGTACTGTTCGTTTCAAAAATATTTCCGCTGGTGTTGTGTAAAGGAATATAACTGCCTGCAATTGCTTTGTTGCCGTTGTAAGTAACCTGCACCAATCCTATCTCGCATTCAAAAGGGGCATTTGCAGCGGTGCCTGTTTTTTCCATCGGCTCCAAGCCATAAGCTTCGCGGACAAAAGTTTTGAAATCGTTATACCGCACCCATGCAAAACCATTGTTGCCCCATTGCGGGCCCCAACTGTTCATGATCAAAAACGCGCCGCCATATTTTTTATCATCATAGCCCACCACGCATTGGGCATGCCCGCCGAAGCCTTGCATGCTATAGTCATCTTGTGTAGGCGCCCACACATCCTGCCCCATCATTGGCTGCATGTACGATCCGCCCACCATCATGCCAATTACAACCGGCGCTCCCTGCGAAAGGTTTTCTTTGATGGCGCGAAGGTCAATCTGGTCTGTCCTATCGCCCACAGTCAATCGGTTTGCCCCGCGCATCCGGTATTGCTCTGCTTCATTCAACAATTGCTGGTTTGGCTGTTTAGAGCAATCCTGGTCGTCGTAAGCAAATTTATCGTAAGACACTGCACCTTTTTTTGTCATAAATTCCATGGCCCTTTCAATGTAGGAGCCTTCGCAGCCATCAAGGCCAATTTGGTTATACAAAAAAGAAGGGCTGAATTTTAAATTGTTCGGGTCTCCGCCTGTGCGTGCAGCTTCTAAAATTGTTCTGGCACCATACGCACTGCTCCATGCTACACATGAGCCCTGGTGGCCCTGGTCGCCAACCGGCGGTGCAAATTTCTGCAGGTTGGCAGATTCGGGCAAAGGGTTTTTGTTGTCATCATCAGACAGTGGTTCATATACTTTTGCTTTATCAAATTGCCTTGGGTCAAGGATGCCGCCTGTGGCGAGCTGCTGTGCTGCATGCTGCAATGAGCCGATATTGCACCCGCCGCGGCCAAGAAAAAAATAACCGCCAACAAGAATAACTAATAACAACAATAAACCACGGCCACGAAATAAACCGAACAACAAAGGAACCAGTGCAAACAAGCCACCTCCACCACCGCCAAACCCACCGCCCCCACTGCCACCCTGGTCCCCGCCACTTTCTTGCGGGTCAATAGGATCATCTTCCATTCGAATAGGCATAAGACTATATTTTTAATTCAGATAAAAGTAAACAGTTTTTTGAAAATACAACTGGAAGAAAAAATAATATGCTCTGGTGAGACATCGGATCGATAATAAGCATATACCTACTCTTGAAAACATCAAGGCTTCAGCCTTCTTAAAAAATAAGTCTTGCTTTCGAGGAGCAGCATTTCCGGCGGGCGTTCGAAGTACACATGTGCTAACTGGTTAATGATATATTCATCATCAGTATTTTTTGTCATGATGAACAGCAGGGTATCGCGCCTTTTCTTTTCTGCGGGCCACACTTTCATCAATACCTTATTGCTTCGGGCCTCGAAATCGTATTTGCCATGAAATTTGTCATACCTGTTCAGGTTAACAAGCACATCAGTGTCGCCAATAAAATTGAGCTTCATGCTGTCATTGTCAATCTTAGCATACCATATCCCAGCGAAATCACCGTTTTGGCCAGGCTGGGGAAATGCAGCCATGCTGCAAAAAAACAAAGAGGCGACAAATAAGACCAGAGACCATTTCATCGATAATTTTTTTTAAGATTTGTTATCCCATTTATTTTTTTATGCACCCTGGATGGAAATACCAGGCCCAGGGTTAAAGAATTTTATATTGATAGGAATTATCGTCAAGGCCAACATAGGGCAAACCTGGCAAATTCGATTCAATCCTACGAAATGCCCGCTCACACAGCTTCAACCTGGTTCCTCAGCAAATCTTCAAACGTTTCTCTGCGCCTTATCAAATGCGCTTTCCCGTTTTTTACCAAAACTTCGGCTGGCCGTAACCGTGAGTTGAAATTGGAAGACATCTCGAACCCATAAGCGCCCGCATTATAAAAAACAAGGTTATCTCCTTCTCGCACTTCATTGATTTCCCTGTCCCAGGCAAAAGTGTCGGTTTCGCAGATGTTGCCCACCACAGCATACTTTTTCATTGGGCTTTCAGGATTGCTGATGTTTTCGATATGGTGGTAAGCATCATAAAACATAGGCCTGATCAGGTGGTTGAACCCGCTGTCTATACTCACAAAAGTAGCAGAAGGCGTTTTTTTGACCACGTTCACACTCGTGATAAAATAGCCGCATTCGCTAACTAAAAATTTCCCTGGTTCAAGCCAAACCTGCAGGGGGTTCCCGCCAGGGTTGGGATGGTTGGCAAATGCTTCTCCAATTTTTTGTGCGAGCAGGTGGATATCTGTTTCGGTGTCGCCTTTCTTATAAGGCACTTTGAAGCCACCACCCAGGTCGATAAACTTCAAATCTCTAAAATGGGGGACGATATCAAACAGCACTTCAATGCCTTTTATAAAAACATCTGCGTCTTTTATTTCGCTGCCGGTGTGGATGTGCAGGCCATGAACAAGTAAATCGTATCGGTGAACAATATCCAGGATCTGTTTGATCTGAGTAACCGGTATCCCGAACTTGCTTTTGTCATGACCTGTGGAAATTTTCAGGTTGCCGCCCGCCATGATGTTCGGCCTTAAGCGGATGCCAACAGGATAGCTGTGGCCGAATTTCTTCCCGAATTTTTCAAGATTAGACAGGCTGTCTATGTTAATGATAATACCGAGGCTTTGGGCTTCTTCAATCTCGCTGAATGCAATGCCATTTGAAGTGTACAAGATTTGTTTAGGCAAAAACCCTGCATGCAAGGCCAGCCTGGCTTCCAAAATGGAGCTGCAATCGACATTTGCGCCAAGTGATTTGATGTACTTCAGGATGTTGATATTTGTCAGTGCTTTGCTGGCATAAAAAAAAGCAGTGTCTGTTTTGCTGAAGGCAGATTTCAGTTTTTCATATTGTTCTTTTATTTTTTCGGCATGATAAACATATAATGGCGTCCCGAATTCTTTGGCCAGCTCAATTAAGTGAGGTTTGGAAAGTTGTTGCGACATAGTGCGCGAAGATACGATGCCAGTTTGGGTTTCATGCAACGAGCGCAAAGGAAAGAAATATTATCGTGCACCGTAGCTTCAGTTACCTATTGCATAAAGCATGAAGCTATTCTTTCCCGGGGCCTTCCTGCTCGTCATTGTTTTCGATGAGCTCGCCAGACCCGCTGACGATGAAGGAAGTTGTTTCCGGGTTTTCTGAGGAGGGATCCAATTCAGGCGTGTGATTGATCAGGGTAGGCTCTACAAGGTTTTCGGAAAAGATTTCTTTCAGTTTAGGCAATTCAGCCGGGGAGTTGATGCCGAAATAATCCATGAACAATTTAGAAGTTGCATAAACCAGCGGTTTGCCCACCATTTCTTCATTGCGGCCTGTGATCACGATCAATTCTTTTTCCAGCAGTTTTTGGATAGAATAATCGCAGTTGACGCCTCGAATGGATTCGATTTCGCTTTTGGTGATGGGCTGCTTATAGGCAATGATGGCTAATGTTTCAAGTGCGGCGGTTGACAGGCGCTTCAAAAACTTTTCCCCGTTCAACTGTGCAACTGTTTTATGGTATTCTTTTTTGGTAAGGAACTGCCAGCCCCCGCCGCTTTGCCTGATCTCGAAAGGATAAAAAGCTGTGCTGTATTTTTCAACAATGCCATCAATGGCGGTTTGTATCTGTTCAAGCGTAAGCTTATCTTCCATAAAACCGAAAGCATTGTTCATCAGCTCGGTGATGTCTAATGCGGTCAGCGGCTTATCGCTTGCAAAAATCAATGCTTCAATATGTGGAATGATGTTCGAGATTTCCATACCCCTTTGTCCCCGAAAGGGGAAATTTTAAATCCGGAATGAAATAAATAAAAAGAGCTATTAAAAACGGATAACGGATCATCGAATCCAATCTCGTCTTTAAAAAGAACGTTACCCCTGCAATGCCGCTGCACCACTTACGATTTCAGTAAGCTCGGTAGTGATGGCTGCCTGGCGGGCACGGTTATATGATATGCGCAAATTGCGCAATATTTCGTTGGCGTTTTCGCTGGCTTTGTCCATTGCCGTCATGCGGGCGCCGTGTTCAGATGCGTTCCCATCCAGCACGGCTTTAAATAACTGCGTGTTCAAAATTTTAGGCATCAGCTCCGCTACCAGTTGTTCTTGTGAAGGCTCGAAAATAAAGTCGCTTTTTTTTGCGCCTTCTTTCTTTATTGCCTTCGGTATGGGCAAAAACTTCTCAGCCCTGAAAACCTGGCTGGCAGCATTTTTAAATTCGCTGTAAATGATCTCAACCGCATCGAACGCTTTTTCTTCGAAAGCTTTTACTGCTGCTTTGGCGCAGGCCTGCACGTGTTCAAAATCGAGGTGCAGGAAAATATCTTTGTATGTATCGCTTACCTTATAGTTGTTTTTTGCAAAATGCTCATACCCTTTTTTGCCAATGCTCCAGATCTGCACATTGCCTTTTGCAAACTGGGCTGCATACTTTTCTTTGATTACCTGTTTGGCCAGCTTGATAATATTTGAATTATATGCGCCACATAAGCCCCGATCGCTGGTAATAACAATCAGCAGCGCTTTTTCCACCGGCCTCTCCACAGCCAGGTTGCCGCTGGCATCCACATCAGCATTGCTGACAATATTGCCCAGCAATTCCTGTAATTTTTTTGCATAAGGCCGCATCTGGATGATGGCATCCTGGGCCCGGCGTAATTTTGCAGCGCTCACCATCTTCATCGCTTTGGTGATCTGCTGGCTGCTTTGAACCGATTTGATGCGGTTGCGAACTTCTTTGAGTTGTCCTGCCATAAAGCACTTTTCAATTTGGCGGCAAAGGTAACAGAAACACAATAAAATTCCATTATTGTGAAGAAAATATCAGGCCTCTAATTGCGTTAGAGATTTATATCCAAAATATTAGTCAATTTTGCAGGCTGCATTCTTTCCTTATGGCGAAATCAAATAAACGAGAACCGGTAATACTGATTACAAACGACGACGGCATTACTGCGCCGGGGATAAAAGCGCTTATTGATGCAGTAAAAGGGTTAGGTAAAATTGTGGTGGTGGCGCCCGACAAACCACAATCGGGCATGGGGCATGCCATTACTATCGGCAACCCATTGCGGCTGCACCCGGTACATATTTTTGAAGGGATAGAAGCCTGGCAATGTTCGGGCACACCGGTTGATTGTGTGAAACTGGCTGTAGATAAGATCCTGCGGCGCAAGCCCGACCTTTGTTTGAGCGGGATCAATCATGGCGCTAACCATTCCATTAACGTAATTTACTCAGGCACTATGTCGGCTGCTGTGGAAGCGGCCATAGAAAGCATCCCGTCGGTGGGGTTTTCATCGCTCGACTATGACCACGAAGCCGACCTGAGCGTCCCCAAAAAATATGCCCGTATTATTGTGCAGAACCTGCTAAAGAACCCAATTAACAAGCACCTTATATTAAACGTGAACTTTCCAGCAGTGATAGGCGCTAAAATAAAAGGGATGAAAATATGCAGGCAGGCATACGCCAAATACGAAGAAGATTTTGTGGCGCGGGAAGACCCCAACGGAAGAAAGTATTACTGGCTTACCGGAAAGTTTGTGAACTTTGATAAAGGCAAAGACACGGATGTGTGGGCACTTGAAAATGATTATGTAAGCGTGGTGCCGGTGCAATTTGATTTAACGAATTTCGTTATTAAAGCGCTTATTGAAGAAACCTGGAAGCTAAAATAGTTCTTCAGGAATAATAGCAGGCGCGCATAAAGTATGCAGGCACTTTCGTCATCAAAAAAATAAGAATTTTTAAAATCCGATCATGAACCCCGTATCAATAACCAACACCACCATGCTTAAGAAAGATAACTTTAAATTCGGCGCCCTGCTCGGGTTTGTTGCCCCTATCCTCAGCCTGGTCATTTATTATTATGCAAAATTCAGGTTGTTCTCAGTGAAAGATTTTTTAGGGTTCATCGCCAGCAATACGAACCAGGTCACAGCCATCTCCGTTCCCTGCCTGGTTTTGAATATCGCCTTGTTTACCTATTATGTCAACACGCGCCTTGATAAAACAGCCAAAGGCATTTTTGCAGTGACGCTGCTTTATGCAATCGCTGCATTGGTGTTGAAATTTGTTTTGTGAGGGTTTCAAAATAAATTCAGGTAATGCCAATCCTTTTTTTGATGTTGGGCTTAACAAGCCCCATTAGGGAAAGGGCACGCATTTTTTTTGGCATATTTCCTCATCGGTTCGGCCATAACAATACTTTGAGCCCGGCAATAATTGAGCAGCACCTGTTCACATTTTCTTTTTTGCCACTAATGCATCAAGGTGCTGTTGTTGATTGCTCACCTCCTTGTATTGGTTTGAAAGACTGGTCTTTGTTTCGTCAAGGCCGGCTTGCGCTTTTCTTAATTTTTTGCGGATATTATCCTGTGCATCTAACAGCTTGTTCATTTTTTTCTGCGCTTTGTTTTTTACGTCATCGTTTGCACTGACCGTACTTTGTATTTCACTGGTTTGTTTCAGGATATCGCTTTTGTTTTGGTCGGCGTCTGCATTCAAATCTCTTATTTTCTTTTCAAAATCGCTCGAGTCGCTTATATAACCGTTTAATTTTTTTTGCGCCTTTTTAAGCACATCCTGTTGCTTCCCGATTTCAGCATCTGTATTTTGCTCTTCTATATAGGGCACCAGGTTATTCAAATAATTTTTCGCTTTATCTGTCTGCCCGGTACTATCAGTTGCGGGCCTCGACAGGATGTCGGCATTTGCTTTGGTCGCCAGTAAAGTAACCACCGAATAATCTTTGTCTTTTTTCTTTTTTTCTACCTTGAAATATAAATCGCTCAGGTCAGTATCGCCATCATCTAATTTTGTTCCGCGGTAAACTGTAAAACCTTTCGAGCTGGCTCCTTTAAAGCCTTTCTTTTTCATATAATCGCTAATGGCATCTTCTGCAATGCCTGTTTTGTATGGCACATCTATTGATGCGGCCTGCTGCATGGTCTTCTGGTATTCAATCTTGCTTTCATAAGCCTGCGGTTGTGCATGCGCGGAAATATTTAAACTGATGATCATTACCAATATGTACAATAGCTTTTTCATACTTAATATATTTATCGCAAAGGTACATAATTCCTCATTCTGGTGTTTTCACGGTAATGGGCAAATTTTTTTAAAGGTTATGGATATAGGAAAGCATCCAGCCTATAACGAAATGTGATGCTTTGGTATCGTGCGGCACGCCTGAAAGTACATTTGTTTCAGAGGGATTATCGTAATTGATATATTGAGGGTACTTATTGGTAACGCCATAAGTCAGCAGCAGGCCGGTTCTCAAATTGAATTTTCTTTTACCGATATTGACGCCAACCCCAAAGTGGTAATCGTTCCAGTTAGAGATATTTGAAACATAGCCATCATCATCAGGATAGAGCTTTTTATCTGCATAATTAAAATCAGTTCGTGCTGAAAAATACCCTGTTAACACTGGGTTGAAATGGTGGCATATTCCAAAGGAATAATTGAGGAGTGATTTGTGTACATCTTTAAACCTTATCAGGTCAGAGCTGCCCAAGTTTAACCCGCTATCAACCCTGATAAAATCAGCATTTGCTGGCGTTAAAATATTATACCCTTTTATTTTGGTAAAATATTCTGCAGAAACATAAAGCTGCCATTGGTTCAAATCAAGAATATAGCCAAATGATATTGATAGGGGGAGCTTGTACTTTGTTTTCAGACCTGTTTGCCTTGTATTAGCAAGAAGATAATCAGTAAACCCTGTATCGATCTTTAAATTGTTCACTATAAGGTCGCTTAGGAGGATGCCCCTACCCCATATATGTAATAAAGGGGAAGAAATAAGCAAACCAAAATGATGTTTTTCTGATGGATCATAAGAAAAGCCGGCTTTGAAACGCATGCCCAAATGAGTATATGCAACCTGATAGCTTTCCTGTACATTGACCAGCATGTGTATTGGCATAGTATCATTTGCTAGCGCTCTTGAGCTGTAATTTAAAAAATAAGTTTGCCTTCTTATCTGTCCTTCAAGTGTTATGCCAGCCGCAAATTTTGGCGCTATTTTAAAGCCAACGCTAAACAAGCCTTTTGTCTCGTTTATTATATTCTGTTGCGTATATTGCCCGATAAAGACTTCGGGGCCTGGGCTGTAAGAATCATCGAGCACATTTTGTTTAGTGTCTTTTCTTTGTGTTACCTGATAATTGATGACAGGGGTATTGATTAGCGCATATGCTATTGTAAATGGCCTTTTTAATTTTAAAGCAATTACATTCGATGCCATTAGAGGGACAATGCTGCCACCTGCGCTTTTAAGATCGAGCCCGGTACCAATGCCATCTTTTATTTTTGTAGACTGGAACTGGTAAATATTGCCACTTATTGATGCAGCGCTTCTATTTGCATAAGCCAACAGCGCAGGATTGTAGAACATCACCCCACTGTCTTTATTATTTGACACAACTGCACCGGGAGCTAAAAACCCCCCTGGGCCATAACCACTAAGCCAGTAATTGGCATCTTGTGCATTTGTGCGACTGATACAAAGAAATGTAAGTAGAAAAAAAAATCTCAGCGCCTTCATTTTGGTAAGTTTTTACAATTGATTAATTTTAAACATTGACCAGCAAAGCAGGTTGCCAGACCTGATGCAATGTACTTTTCTAAATTTTAATAAAAAAAAATTAATGAAAACCTTATATGCGCTTAGGTGTTTTTTGTTTCTCTTTTTATTTTTTTCTGTAACTGGTTTGCCTGCTCAAAGCCTCAGCTTCAGTAAACCATTTTCTTTGTTGCCGAATGCCAAAACAGATAAGTCGGTCAGCATAATCCATTTTCAGAGAGGTTATTTTATTGCATGGAAAGAGCCGGGTGGGTTTGGCAAGTTGCATATTGCACATCTTGAAAAGGCACATGACACCGATTTTTTTGAGCAGGAAGAACAGGTGCTGCAAAACGAAGAGACAGCTTTTTCCCCTGCGCTTGTCTCCTTGAATGACCGGATTTACATATTTTGGATCAGCAAGGAAGGCGCAATAAAATATATTATTAACAAGGACCAAAAAAATTTTGATAAAAACAAGATTAACACACTAAAATTCAATAGCGCTATTAAGGTTGCTTATGGTCTTACGGCTGCTGTTGTAAATAATAAAATTTTTATTGCCTCACATGCTGATGACAAGAACAGTTTGTTATATTCTTTAATTGAAACAGGAGCAGATGGCGGTTTAAAAGAAGCGATGCTCCTAAAAGTGCCAGGGAAAAGCAGCCCTGATTATCCTTTTGTTGCATCACTGCGGGATACTGCAGTAAGGATGGCCTGGAGGAATAAGGACGGCTTCATTTATTATGCTACATATAATTCAGTAAAAAACAAATGGTCTGAGGCCACTGCCATTGCGGCATCAAAATCAAAATATTCGCCAGTTATTTTTGGCGCTCCAAATTCAGACAGGTTATTTTATATATGGAGTGACCCCAAAAAAGACAGCAGGGTTTATTATGCTACAAAAAAAATGGATATGGCTCCAGTTAAAGCAACTCAGTTACCCGAATGGTTTTCGGCTAGCAGCCCAGTTTCCATTTGCGATATGGATAATAAGAGTTTTCTACTGGCATTTGTAGGAGCGGGCCAACATCTTTATATGTCCTATTTCATAAACTATAACTCTGCTTCCTGGATGCGTGACCTGCTGATGCCTCTCAAAGGCAATTATACGCTTAAAGATATTGCCATACCCGGATCGCACGATGCAGGCATGTCGGTTTTAACAGCAGCAATTGGGCAGGTATCAGGAACCATTAACCCCTGTAACACCTTAACGCAAATCCAGGATATTGCGGCCCAGCTCAATGCTGGCATCAGGATGTTCGACCTTCGGTGCGGTACTTTTAATAAACAGGTGTACGTAAAACATAGTTCTTCTGACTGTATTGATAGTGCTATTGGTGGTGGGTTTGGCGAAAAACTCAGCAATATTACTTCGGCCATTAATGAATTCATTCATAAGAACACAGGCGAAATTGTATTGCTATCATTCAGCCATTTTTGTGAGAAAGAAATTGCACAGCATGCCCTGGCTGACAGTATTGTTGCTGGCATCGGGAAAGATATAATTTTCAAAAAAACATCAAAACTATTATCAGGGCTTACTTTGAAGGAACTGGCAGGGAAGGTGATTATTACTTTTGAAAATTATTCAGGAAGCAACGACTATATCAACTCCAACTCAATTGCCAACTCCTCCGTCACCTTTATGAATTTTAGGCGGGAATATGCTGCTACTAACGACATCAATAAGATGATCAGTAAGCAGGAGGCCTTTTTTGATGGCATGAAAAACGGAGTGAAGGATAATGACATCGTCCGCCTGGATTGGCAGCTTACTCAAAGCCCGGATGAAGCAGCAATGGTGTGCAACTCGTTTGAAAGCGAAAAGACAAGCGTGGTAGTAAGCAGTATTATGGCGATTACCAGTGCGGCAAGGAAATATAAAAGCATTATCGATCTGGCTGATGGTGGAAATAAATACCTGTTCCAAAAAATAGATGAGTGGATGAAAGATGGCAAAATCAATAACAAGAATAAGCCGAATATTGTGTATGTTGATGTTGCAGGCACATGGGTAACCGATTATTGTATTGATTTGAATATGCAGCCTCTTTACCAGAAATAAAAATACCTTACAAACAGTTTCATACAAACTGCGGCCAATTCCCGCATGAAATAAATATTTCAGGCTTTATTGCTCCAAACCTTTTGTTTTCCCGGATTGCTCAATATCCACGTTTGAAGTTTATTTTTGTTGATAAATCATTGTTGTGAGCAATCTAAAAAAGTTGGCCGGAGAAACAGTCTGGTATGGGGCAAGCTCCATTTTTGCACGATTTCTGTATTACCTGCTCACTCCTTATCTTACTTATAAGCTTACCGGGCCGGGATATGGGGAGATGAGCCTCGTTTATGCCGCCATCCCTTTTTTGAACACCGTTTTTTTATACGGCATCGAAACAGCATATTTCCGTTACATCCAAAAAGACGAACATAAAAATGATATCTACAACACGGCAAATGTTTCCATCATCACCAGCACACTGGTGTTTACCATTTTGCTGATCGCTTTCAATAAGCAGTTTGCCCACCTGATCAGTATTAAAGAGCATCCCGAATATATTACCCTTAGTGCTTTTATCATTGGATGCGACACCCTTTCGGCCCTGCCTTTTGCCAAATTGCGGCAGGAAAACAGGCCCAGGAAATTTGCGGTGATCAGGGTCTTGGGCATATTGGCCAATATGTCTACGGTTTATTTTTTCCTTTCCGTGTGCCCTTCCATGCAGGCGAAAAACCCAAACAGCATCTGGCTGATATTATACAACAAAGATTTTTCTGTTGGCTATGTTCTTGTTGCAGGCCTGGTGCAATCGGTGCTCACTTTATTGCTGGTCTCGAAGGAATGGCTGGCTTTTAAATGGCATTTTAATTTCGCGCTTTGGAAGGACGTGATGATTTATTCATTGCCCTTGACCGTTGCGGGTTTCGCAGGGATGATCAATGAAACATTCGACAGGATAATGCTGGGCTGGTGGGCGCCTGCAGCCAGCGAAGCAGCGGCGCATGCTGAAGTGGGCACCTATAGCGCCTGCTACAAACTTTCCATACTCATCACCCTTTTTATACAGGCCTTCCGCATGGGGGCAGAGCCTTTCTTCTTCAAGCAATCGGTTCACGAGGGAGCTCAAAGAACTTATGCCAGGGTAATGAAGTTTTTTGTGATCACCATCACGGTGATGTTCCTTGTTGTGGCTTTGTACCTTGATATCTGGAAAGAATTTATACAGAACAAAAAGATGTGGGCCGGGCTAAAGGTGGTGCCAATCCTGCTTTTTGCCAATATGTTTCTCGGCATTTATTATAATTTGTCTATTTGGTACAGGCTGTCCCGAAAAACTGCGCCAGGCGCTTACATCACTTTAATTGGGGCTGCCATTACGCTTTTAGTGAATTACCTTTTCATCCCGCGGTTTAGTTATATGGCTTGCGCATGGGCAACTTTTTTGTGCTATGGCAGCATGATGGCGATTTCTTATTTCTGGGGACAAAAAGTTTACCGCATTCCTTATGCTACAAAGAAACTGGTTGCCTACATGGCCATTGTTGCCATGCTTTATTTCATTCACCATCTTTTAACAGGAATATGGAAAGGCAATTTGTTTAGCCTTTCATTGGCTACATTTTTTACTGTCGCTTATTGTTTATTTATATTAAAGACTGAAAGGAAAGAGTTTCAGAAACTGCCTTATATACGAAAGCTTGTGTAGCTGAAAATTTTGAATAGCAGATGGCTGGCATTTTATTTTAGAACAGGTTGGCCAACTCCATTGCATATATCAAAAATCAATCCTGAAGCTCCCGAAAATGCCGAAGCCCGATGCGCTGCCTGGCGGTTCGGGTGTTGGAGCAAGTCGCCAAACCAGGTCGAGCCGAAGGAATTTGAAGATGTTGTCAACGCCCGTCCCAAGTTCCAGGTAGGTTTTTCCATTTAATGTTTGAAAAGTATAATCCGGAGAGGTGTTGTATAATTTGTTGGCATTGCTCAAGCTTCCCCATAATGCTTTGGCTGTCCAGAATTGCCTGAACTTTAATTTTCGTGTGAACGGGATGAAACGGAACAGCCCGTTGCCGATATTATGTTCGATATTGATGCCTGCGTACCGATCGTTGAGGTATTGGTATTTATTCATTAAGCTGAATGCATACGGGTTGTAGTAATAGATTTCATTTCCCGGAGCAATATCAAGAAAGGGGAATGGCAGGGTTTGAAAGGTTTTGCCCCCGAACACATTATAATAAAGTGTTCCCAGGGGAGGGATTTTTTTGTAATCAGAAACGCTTGCAGAAATTTTATTATAGTTATAGCTGCTGTTGAGCGCCCCCGAGATGCCTCGCGTGTATTTAAAATCAATGATCGGGTAGTCGCTGCCGAGGCTAATGCGGTAAAAGTTATTCTCGAAAAATTTTTCAAGATAGGCAAAGCGCAATTTAACTGAAACTTCAAAGCTGTTCAATGCCTGGCCGGTTGTGGATGGATAGTTCCTCTTGGGAGGAAGGTTCATGGCCGGATCGTAGGCCTTATTATCACCGGTAAGCGTAACCGAAAAACCGGAATGCCACTCTTTGAAGAGCTCTAATTTTTTTTGTTCGATATGGATGAATTTGATCGGGATGTTTGCTTTGCGGAAAGCCAGTGCAAAAATATTGTCAGACGAAATTTCATCATAGTACTGCTGACCGAAATCCAGGTCTTGTTTGTACATGCCATACAAAGTAAGCCTTGGGTTCTTTCTGATCACATATAATGCGTCTCCTTCCCAATGCCATTGCTGGTTGCCAAAACCATAAGCGGCATATCCGTGCAAGATCAACTTCTTGTTAAAATACCTGTTGGTGCCCAGGTCGAAGCGGAGCCGCAAACCTTCCAGCACATTGCTGTAAACCCAACTGAACCAGGGGCCGATCTGGTATTTTTTATAAACATCCAGGTAGCCGGTCGCAATAAAGTTCACATAGTTCACATATTTGTGGAAGATTGGCATTTTCAGCAATGTGTCAACCATCACATAAACTGCTTTCTCGTTTTTACTGAGCGTTTCATGCCGGTGATTGGCCCAGAACGAATCGGGACGGTTTCTTGAACCTGGTTCAAGTATCGTTTCTTCTATGTTTTTGTTTTTATCCAGCTCTTTAGTAATGCCACTGTCATTGGTAACTATATTTTTGTAGGTAGTGGTCTTTCTGCCGATGAATGCGCCTTTATTTTTTCCTATCAGCGTGGCGTACACCACAAATTTGTCCCGGTCCAGGAACCAGGTTGAATCATTGAGCAGGCTGAATTCCTGGATCAGGCTGAGCTGTTTCACAAAATTGATGTTCGCGTCTTCAGAAAGGCGCAAGTTCATTTTTTGTATGGCGAAAGTGGTATCATGCACCCAGCAATCGCCTTCAAAAGTGCTTTGGCCTTTTCTTTTGGGGGTGAAGATGAGATGGAAAAATTTCTTTGAATTTACAAATTGGGTGTCCACGACTTTGTATCGATAATAATCGTCGCCATGGTCGCTGATGGGGCTCACAAATTTTTTGTCGAATACTGCTATAAAGTTGCTGTAAAAATCCACATTCTGCTCCATGCCGCCGAGAAGCTGGCTCAGGCTGGGGTTATCAACCCCGATGGTCTTGCTGCCTTTTATCACTTCACGGCGGCGAACCGGTTTTTTTTGATAATAATAATCAGAAAGGGTTTCTGTAAGGTATACCGGCAAGAAGGGGCTTCCTTCGCTGGTATCTATGTTGTCAAGCACAAAACTCAATGGGCGCAACAATTTTTTTTCTTTCATTTTCTCTTTGTTCACATGATCCAGGTCTAATTCCAGCTTATTGTATAATTCATAGGAGAAGTTGTTGAATCGGTAACGGTCATTGAATTTTTTTCGCCGCACGATCCTTTTCCACATCAATAAACCAAAGTCCACTTTTTTCCTTACCACAATTTCATTCTGGTATTTTCCTCTTTCTAATTTAATGTTGATGTTGATCATGCCTTTGTTTCCTGCATGTGATACGAACGAGGAGTCAATAGCAAGCTTATAGTCCTGGTAGCCAACATAGGAAACAACAAGCGTATCCTTTGGCCAACCATCGAAACGGAAAACAAACGAACCGGCGGAGTCGCTGAGCCTGCCGGCTTTTGCGTTTTTTAATTCCATTGAAGCAAATGGCACCGGCTCATCGCTGTACGCATCTTTGATTGTTCCTTTAAGTATTTTTATCTGTGATGCAGCGTGCAGCCAAAAGAAGGAAAGGGCAAAAGGCAGCATTAAGGACTTCCAACAGATGTCTTTTGGTAAGCGCATACAATAAAAGTACTAATGCAGGCCAAAAAAGGTTGTTTTCGGCACAAAAGTAAGCAAGAAAAATTTGCAATAACGGGTTTTGTCTATTTACTTTGTATTTCAAAGTGCTTTTTAAAATGAATAACCGAGACAGCTCATTGGAAGCCCTGCACGACATCAGGCGCATGATGGAAACATCATCGCGGTTTATTTCATTAAGCGGCCTCAGTGGCGTGAGCGCCGGCATTTTTGCCCTGGCAGGCGCATATATTGCTCATGAATGGCTGCAAGGCGATCACTCCGGCGATTTCAGGATGTTGATCTGGCGATTGGTGTTGTTGGCGGCCGTTGTGCTTACCTGCTCTTTGCTTTCTGCCTTTTACTTTACCTGGCGAAAATCAAAAAAAGTCAATGCGCCGATGTGGGGGCATGCTTCAAAAAAGTTATTGATCAATTTGCTTATTCCTCTTGTGGCAGGAGGCCTTTTTGTTCTTGGTTTGCTGTATCACCGCCAATGGGTCTTTATAGCGCCAACGTGTATGGTTTTTTACGGCCTGTCCCTGGTGAATGCCAGCAAATACACATTAAGCGATATCAGGTATGTGGGGCTGATTGAAATTTTGCTTGGTATCGTGAATATGTTCTGGCCAGCCTATAGCTTATTTTTTTGGGCAGTTGGGTTCGGCGCCCTGCATATTATTTATGGTGCGATCATGTGGTGGAAATATGATAAGCTTGAAATAGAATAATAGTATGGCGGTGTTGATGAAATTTAAATAAAATGAAGAACCCAATCGGGAACCTGAATAAAATTTTTGACAGCCGGATACGCCTGGGCGTGATGAGCATTTTACTGATGAATGAAGTAGCCGACTTCAATTCGTTAAAGCAATTGCTGCAATTGACAGATGGCAACCTTGCCTCGCACCTGGCCAGCCTCGAAGAAAACGGGTACCTTAAAGTGCATAAAGGTTTTGCAGGAAGGAAGACAAAAACAACCTATTCTATTACCAGGGCTGGTGAAAGAGCATTTAAAGAACATTTGGACGGGCTGGAAAATATGATCAAAGGAGCGAGGTAATTTTCTAATGTAAAATAAAAAAATTCCTACAGGCAACAAATTTTTAGAGGGAAAAGAAATTAATCATGCAAAAAGAAAAATTTTCCATTTTGAAGCAAATAAAAAGTTTTAAACCGGCTCTGGCAGGCATAAGGGAACTGATCTTTACCCAGCATAATGCAAGGATACATCTTGCGGCTACTGTTGCTGTAATTGCTGCTTCCTTCGTCTTCAAAGTAACAAGGCATGAAGCGGTTGTGCTTGTTATTGCAATTGGTTTTGTGTGGGTAGCAGAAATGTTCAATACCTGTGCCGAAAAAACGCTCGATTTTATTTCGCTGGAAAAATGCCCGGAAATAAAATCGATCAAAGACATAGCAGCAGGCGCTGTGCTTATTGCCTCATGTACCGCAGTTGTCGTCGGCCTGGTGATTTTTGTTCCCAGGGCTTTGCCTCATATATTCAATTAAAAAACAAATGAAAAACAGTTTGAACCCGTATTGCAGCAGGATTTTTTTTCTCAGGAATGAAATTGACCGCTTGCTTTTGCTCAGCATGCTGTTTAGCATTGGCATGACATCGGCAAGGACTATCTATTCAGGCCACATCAGTTTTATGTTCCTGCTATGGAATTTATTCTTGGCATGGGTGCCTTATTGCATTTCACAATGGCTTTATTGCTATCAAAATAAAGTGAACAGCAAAATAACGCTGGCTACGATAATAGCAGTATGGCTTGCATTTGTGCCGAACGCATTTTATATACTCACAGATTTGTATCATATCGGGGACAATTATAACGATTTCAGTATGCCCCAATGGTTCGACCTGGCCATGTTGTTGTCATTTGCATGGAATGGTTTGCTCCTCGGCGTTTTATCGGTCAGGCATATTGAAAAGGTTATTCACGGCAGGTTCAGCATAAAACATGAGCTTTTATTTATTTACCCGGTAATGTGGCTGAATGCCCTTGGTATTTATGTGGGCAGGTATTTGCGTTTCAATAGTTGGGATGTGATATCGGATCCGTTAGCGCTGGTAAGGGATATTGTACATGTTTTGCTTCACCCCTTTGCAGAGCGATATGCAACAGGAATGATTTTGTGCTTCTCGGTTTTGATGACATTATTTTATTTGACCCTGAAAAGGATAAGCAAGGCAATTTCATGATATTGTTATCTTCTGGTGACATTTATGTTTATTTAAAAATATGCGCTATTAATGGAAAATATTTTTTCAGCTTTCTGGAACAGGAACAAAATCATATTTAAAAGCTTCCTTATCGGCTTTTTGATTTAGCTGCTGTTAATTCCAACACTATTTATTCAGAACATTATTACTGAAAGACAAAGCCGCCATGAAAATGCAGTCAGGGAAGTAAATTCCAGATGGGCACCACAGCAAATTATTAAGGGCCCTGTGGTTGTTGTCCAAAAAGTAGCAGCCAACGGTTT
>JAFEAJ010000002.1 GCA_018266455.1 Bacteroidota bacterium | reverse complement strand
AAAAACAAATTGCGCAAAAGTAAGGCAGCGGGATTAATTTTCGAGATTAAATTATTAAGACAGTAAAATACTGGAGGAGAATGAGGCTTGGAGGAAAAGCTTATCGGTTTTGGGAACAAACATGTTGAGTTAATCTTTTCCAAAGCTAATACAGGATTACCCGATTCATCCTGAATTACCAGCTTTGGAAAAGTTGAACCTCTGTTCCATAAAGTTCTTGAAATTATTTTTAGACAGTTTCTTAGGAATGCTAATTGTGCCTGGATTATTTTATCAATTCTTTGAATCTATCGGTTGGTGCCTTCTCCAACCGACAACCTTCCAGCATTTTATTTCGGTTTGTGAAGACACCGACCGATAGAGAAAATGTCGCTTATGTGCACGATGCTCCCGGAGCAAACCCTATCTGGCGCAAGCATGCAGGGCAGGCAATTAGGAATGGGAACTTGTGCCATTGAATAAGCCATCTTTTATTTGCAAAGCAAGGCACAAGTACGCCAGCACACGTGGCTAAGCTGCCTACTTGCGCCGTAGCAACCAAAAAAGGCAGCTTTAGGGATGCTCAGTAAAGCTGCAAGGAAGCGGGCAGTCCTCCACAGGCTGACTTGAAATCATTACGATCCTTATCCCCTAATTCCTTAAATTGCCTGTTCAACAATTGCCTTTCCTATGCTCGTTAAAACTTTTGGCAGCGCTGTTTACGGAGTGGAGGCAATGACCATTACTATTGAAGTGAATGTGACCGGCGGGCAGCATACATTTGTTGTGGGCCTGCCTGATAATGCTGTAAAAGAAAGCATTCAAAGAGTGGAGAGCGCCATCAAAGATAATGGCTATTACATGCCAAGGACAAAGCTCGTAGTGAACCTGGCCCCTGCCGATATCAAAAAATCAGGCTCTGCATTCGACCTCCCTATTGCCATGGGCGTGCTGGGCGCAACCGAGCAACTTGAAAACCCAGAGGAACTGGGGAAATATGTGATCATGGGCGAACTGAGCCTGGATGGCAGCATTCAATCAATCAAGGGCGCTTTGCCTATTGCCATACAGGCGAGGAAAGAAAACTTCAAAGGATTGATTGTGCCCAAACAAAATGCCAGGGAAGCTGCCATGGTAAATAACCTGAAAGTTTATGGGGTTTCGCACATCACCGAGGTTATTGGTTTTTTTAAAGATGCTGGTTCACTGCAGCCCCTATCAGTAAACACAAGGGAAGAATTTTTTCACAACCAATATGAATTTGACTTTGATTTCATTGATGTAAAAGGCCAGGAAAATATTAAGCGTGCTTTGGAGATTTCTGCAGCAGGCGGGCACAATGCCATATTGATCGGCCCGCCCGGGGCAGGAAAAACCATGCTGGCAAAACGGTTGCCCACTATACTTCCGCCCCTCAGTTTGCACGAAGCTTTGGAAACAACAAAAATTCATAGCGTGGCAGGCAAGCTTCCTGAGAACACAACATTAATTTCGAAACGCCCGTTCCGTTCCCCACACCACACCATTTCTGATGTTGCCCTGGTTGGCGGCGGGGGCATCCCCCAGCCCGGAGAGATTTCTTTGGCTCATAATGGCGTTCTTTTTTTAGATGAACTGCCTGAATTCAAGCGCACCGTTCTTGAAGTGATGCGCCAGCCCATGGAAGAAAGAAAAGTAACCATCAGCCGTGCAAAAGTAGCTGTTGATTTTCCCGCGAGCTTTATGCTCATTGCTTCAATGAACCCCTGCCCCTGCGGGTTCTATAACCATCCTGAAAAAGAATGCACCTGCCCTCCCGGCGCCGTACAGAAATACCTGAACAAAATTTCAGGCCCTTTGTTAGACAGGATCGACCTGCATGTGGAAGTAACCCCCGTCCCTTTCTCAGAACTGGCATCAAAAAAGAACAGTGAAAGTTCTGCGCATATACGAGACCGTGTGATACAGGCAAGGGACAGGCAGGCAGAGCGGTTTAAAAACAATGCAGGCACTTATTCCAATGCCCAGATGAGCAGCAAATTGCTGAAAGAAGTTTGCC
This sequence comes from Bacteroidota bacterium, assembly GCA_018266455.1. Lineage (GTDB taxonomy): Bacteria > Bacteroidota > Bacteroidia > Chitinophagales > Chitinophagaceae > Puia. Next base: position 32,925 of record JAFEAJ010000002.1, on the reverse strand, counting down.
TGATCGATAAAGTAGGCGAAAACCTGCTCAAAGCGGCAATGGAAAAACTAAACCTATCCGCAAGGGCTTATGACCGCATATTAAAAGTGTCACGCACCATTGCCGACCTTACCGGCAACGAAAACATAAAACCTGAGCATTTGGCTGAAGCCATCCAATACCGGAGCCTGGACAGGGAAGGATGGGCAGGGTAAAAAATAAATAAGGTTGTGCTCCTCTGCCCGCTTTTTCTTTCTTTTCACGAATTTTGAAGTTTTAATGTTTAAACATTCTAACTGGTTACCCATAAAATAACAGGATGAAAATATTGTTGCATTATATAAAGCCCTATAAATGGCTGGTGGTTTTAGCATTGGCGCTGGCTGCAGTCAACCAGGTTTTTTCTTTGTTCGCACCCATGATCACAGGAAAGTTGCTGGATTTATTTGCGAACCACCCGTACCATTTTGACAAAGAATTAAAAATCCCCAGGGCATTAAACGAATATTTGTTCGGTGGCAAAGGGTATCATGGCGTGCTGTTCTTTTTGCTGCTTTTAATGGGAACAGCTATGGTAAGCCGTATTGCTAAAGCATTCCAGGACTATTTTGTGAACGTCATCATCCAGAAATTCGGCGCCACCATTTTTACTGACGGGCTGAAGCACAGCATGCGTTTGCCCTACCAGGATTTTGAAGACCAGCGCAGTGGCGAAACGTTATCCATACTTACAAAGGTGAGAACGGATACTGAAAAATTCATCAGTAATTTCATAAACGTTTTTTTTATAATAATAGTAAGCATAATATTTGTTTCAGTCTATGCTTTTAAGCTTCATTGGACGATCATGCCAGCTTATGCAATTGGGATATTTTTAATCGGAGCAGTAACCAGCCTGCTCAGCAAAAAAATAAAAATTATTCAAAAAAACATTACTAAGGAAACGACAGCCCTTGCTGGCTCGACTACTGAAAGCCTGCGCAATATTGAAATTGTGAAAAGCCTGGGATTGACTGACCAGGAAGTGATCAGGCTTAATAACAACACTTTCAAAATCCTTGGGCTTGAATTGCGTAAAGTGAAGAGCATCCGTGCGCTGAGTTTTATCCAGGGCACCATGGTGAACTTTCTTCAACAAGTAATCACATTTACATTGCTGTTGTTGATATTTGGCAAGCTTGTTTATGCAGGGCATTACCAGTCCATCATCACTCCGGGGCAGTTTTGGTCGTTAATGATTTATGGGTTTTTTATTTTTGGCCCCATGCAGGAAGTGGGCAATATCATTATTTCTTACCGTGAAGCGGAAGCTTCTCTTAATAATTTTCATAGCCTGATGATAAGAGAAGTTGAGCCAAAGCCTATCCATCCAAAAAATATTGGCGCTATCGAAGAACTTGAGTTTAAAGATGTTTCTTTCAAACATCAAACCGCTCAATTTAAAGCGCTTGATAACATTTCGTTTAATGTAAAGAAAGGAGAGACCATTGCTTTTGTCGGCCCAAGCGGCGCCGGCAAAAGCACGCTGGTAAAATTGCTGGTTGGTTTATACAGGCCCCAGCAAGGAAAAATTTATTACGACAGGATTGATGGCAATGAAATTGATTTTGATGAATTGCGCGGCCAGATTGGATTTGTAACCCAGGACACGCAACTATTCGCAGGAACAATAAAAGAAAATTTAATGTTCGTGAACCCCGGCGCCACAGAGCAGGACCTGCAAAGCGCTTTGCAAAAAGCAAGTTGCAACAGTTTGCTCCTGCGTGCAGAAAAAGGCATTGAAACCATGATTGGTGAAGGCGGCCTAAAACTGAGCGGCGGCGAAAAACAGCGCATTGCCATTGCAAGGGCTTTGCTGCGCAATCCCTACCTGTTGATTTTTGATGAAGCCACCTCGGCACTGGATTCAATTACAGAAGAAGAGATTACTGAAACGATTCGTGAAGTTTCATCAAAAGGCAATCAAATAACCGTTTTAATTGCGCACCGCCTTTCAACAATTATGCATGCCGACAGGATCTATGTGCTGGAAAGAGGTGAAGTGGTAGAAACCGGGTCGCACGGAAGCTTGCTGATGGAAAAAGGCTTGTATTACGCTATGTGGCGCCAGCAAATTGGCGAACGCAAAACCATGGCTGCAGTGAAAGCAACTGCATAAAGTTTTACATTTTGTAGTTGGCGCTATTAATAACGTAAATATTTTTTTTGGTCGCAATATCGTTTTATAATTCAGTATTGATGGTGCGCTGCTTCTGAACCGGCTCCTCTCTTTTTGTTGCTGCAACTGATATATGCATTTCCCAGTAAGATAAATTACATAAGCCTTGCTAATAAAATTATCTTTGTGCCAATAAAAAAAGAACCGCATGCCTGCAAAGGATAAGCCTAATTACTGGTGGAGCTTACTTACCATGAAATGCCCGAGGTGCCGCAAAGGGCCAATGTTTGTGAGCCACAACCCATGGAACTTAAAAAAGACTTTAAAAATGCCAGAGAGGTGCCCTGAATGCAACCAGCCCTATAAATTAGAAGTGGGTTTCTGGTATGGAACAGGCTATGTGAGCTATGCGGTTATGATCGCATTATCTGTGGCAAGCTTTATTGCATGGTGGGTCATTATCGGGATGTCTGTTAACGATAACCGTTTTTTTTGGTGGCTTGGCGTCAACGCCGTGCTGCTGATTGTGCTGCAGCCATGGGTCATGCGCTTAAGCAGGGCAATTTACCTGAACTTTTTTGTGCGGTACGACGGGAATTACAAAAACACTAACGTAACAACTTTTGATTCCGGCACCTCCGGTTATTATGAAAAAGAAAACTGATAATGTAAATGAATTCGTTTAAAACAAAGTCCCGCATGAGCGGGACTTTGTTTTCTTAGTATAGCATATTGGGTTAGTAAGACAATAATATAACGCAGGATTTTATTTATTAGTATGCCAGGGAATTCTCCGCATTGCTAATTTTCATTATCAGCATGTTTCATGTTAAACACAAGCGGAAAATCTAACTTAAAAGAAATATTTCTTCCCATATTGTGAATGCCGTGGGCAGGGTTGCTATCACCAGGGCTGTAATAAAAATATTTCAGCCTGCTCAAATGGTCAAAATAAGCAACATCAAATAAATTGTTCGCCATGATATAAATGTTCATGATGGTATTGCCTTTTTTATTGGTTACGCCTGCCCCAATTCCTGCATTGAATAGCGCATACCCGGCTGTAGGTGTTTCGGTATTATCAGCTAAGTAAACCCGGCTTTGGCTTGCGTAATATGCCAGTTGCAATTTCACGAAGCCATTTTTGATATGTTTTTCTTTTATATCAAAATCATATCTCAATTCTGAAATGCCATGCAATGGCGGAATGAAAGGGAGGTATTTGTTGCTGTCTGTTAACTGTTTTGGGACAATGCCTTTATTCAATGCATACACAGCCGAAATGCTGTTTTCAAAATGCAGGGGCTTTATAGGATGGATATCAATGCTCAGCTCGCCGCCATACAGCTTGGCTTTTCCTTGTTGGAATTTGTAGGTTTGGTTACCGGCAACTAAGACCGAATCGCCCCCAAAAACGCTTTGCAGCCGCTGGTTGAAGATATAGTTTGAAATATCATTGTTGAAGACGCTTAAATTAATAACCGCATATTTAGATGAATAAGCAAAGCCGATATCTTCCTGCAGGCTGAATTCGGGCTTGAAACCAGCATTGCCGATCTGGTAAATATTTGTGCCCGGGTGAACTCCGTTTGATGATATCTCAGCAATGTTAGGCGCACGATAGCCTCTTGACAGGTTTGCTTTCATTGAAAGCTTATCAGTAAAATTATAGGTTGCGCCAAGGCTTCCCGAAATACCGCTGAACAGGTGACGGTAATTATAGAAAGGCTTGGCAGCGCCAATGGTGTCAATGCCATAAACTGGCATATCAAAATGAGTAATAGGGTTTGGTTTTGTATACAGCGCATCATTTTCAAACGAACGGCTATCGAAACGGATGCCGCCTGCCATATCAAGTTTGCCGATCTTTTTTTTGATCATCGCAAAGGGGCCGATATCAAACTGCCGATAAGAAGGTATTACAAATTCGGTACCGCTGGTTACATTGTTGGCCTGGTACATTCCGTTTGCGCCAATGGTCAGGTTCCATCCGCTGAATTCAGGAAAATAATATTTTAGGTCATAAGAATAAGTATTCAATTGGAGGAACAAGCCCGCAACATCCTGGTAAGGCAGTTCAGGATGGCTGTACTCGCGGCGGACGCTCCGCTGGAAGCCCAGGTTCAAGCCAAGCCTTCCGTTGCCGATCGTAAAATTGTTTGAAGAAAAAACACGGTAATGCTGCACGTGCTGGTGAAGCGGCGTCATAGCATAAGAAGTAAGCCATGATTTTGGCGCAACAGGCCTTGGCAAGGTATCTGCTTCTGTGCTCTGATAAGTAAATTGCCCTAAAAAGTTTCTGCTCCCGTCGGGTATCTCCTGCAAATCGTTATATAAAGACATGTTCAGATGGGAGTAGCCCCATTTTGTGTGCAGCCCCAATGCAAGGTTTGCATCCGTTTCATTAAAAGCGGTGTTAAACACCCTTCCATCGATTTTATTTTCATAATTGGTAGCCTGCTTGTGAGATACTCTGCCCATCCATTCAAAACCATTTTTTGTTGCGCCAAGCATGGCGGACCCACCGAACATCCTGTTATTGGTTTGATATTCTGCCATCACATCTCCAACTATTTTGCCTTCAGGTGCTGGTGGAGTGGGGATCAAATTCACTACTCCTGCCAATGCATCCGACCCATAAGTTAAACTGGCAGGCCCTTTTATCACTTCCACTCTGTCAATGCCATATTGGTCCACTTCAATGCCATGTTCATCGCCCCATTGCTGTCCTTCCTGTCTCACCCCATCATACAGTGTAAGTATCCTGTTGTAACCCAGCCCGCGGATGAATGGCTTTGAGACATTCGGCCCTGTGGTGAGTGCGCTAACGCCAGGCACTTTTGCAATGGCATCGATAATGTTCGTGCTGATATTGGTAGCCAGGTACTCATGGTTTACTGAAATGATCGGGACCGGGCTCCTCTTTATTTGTGTGGCCTTCGATAAGCCTGTTACCACAACAGGGCTTTCCTCAACATATTCATCAACCAGCTCAAAATTTTCTACTGTCAGGTCGTTAATACGAACGGTCCGGGTTAAAGTTTTATATCCTTCATAATGCACTTCAATAAGGTAGGCGCCTTTGGGAAGCACTTTGAAAGAATAATTACCGGCAGAATCTGAAATTCTGCCAAGCTTCAGGTCGGGTATATAAATGGTTGCGCCGGATAAAGAACTGCCATTGCTTTTTGCAGTTACTTTTCCTGTAAGGGCACCTTTGTCAGAAGAATGGTTTAAGGCACTTTTCCCCGAAAAAGCAAATGAATGGAACGATAGAAAAGGGATGAATAGAAACAAGCCCCGGCTTAAATAATGGTTCATGTAAGAATTTTTAATGCTGTGAAACGCTTTTGGCAGTCGTGATTTTTGACTGCAGCAACAAGAAAAGAAGTTCATAAGGAAAGGCCGCTCAACATGATTGGGGCGGGCCGCGCAGTTCAAAATAGAAGCAATTGGGAGAACTAAAATGATTGATATAAGCGTTGGATTGTCCTGAAAAATGTTGAGAAACGGCCACTTCTATCCTGGCAATGTCATTAACAAATGGCAATTCAACAACAAGGTTATCGCAATTACAATTGAAGCCGGTTTTGGAAACCTGTTGCTGATCCGAATAATTCTGGGCAAGAGGCGTATCCCTGTGGTCAGCAACAAGATCGTGCAATATTATTTTTGGCATAACGCTGAATGAAAAAACAGCCAGCATTACCACACCACTAATTTTTTTTATGATTTTGTTGTTGCGCACCCTTTTCGTGAGATGCTGCAAATTACAGCATTTGTTCTAATATGAGAAAGCCGGCATCGATCGGAGAGGGCTGGGTGAACAATTTTAATATAAATTTTAGATCGCCTCTTCGCTTCAATTTTTTGCAGCTTCTCAACAATTATCATTACATATTAACTTATTATTAGGCAAAGACGTATTTACATCATGGGCATTGCAGTTGTTTTTTAAATTCAATAAGGATAGCGAACAGCATGAGAGATGCAATTGGTGCAATAGTGGGCATCGCAACATATTAAGTGCCGGAAGACCGATCTTTTAAAAAAATTAATCTGCAAGCTGGTGCTTTACCGCAAATTTTACCAGCCCTACCGTATTGTTCACACCCAGTTTGGCAATGATGTTTTTTCGATGGGTTTCAATAGTGCTCACGCTCAGGAAAAGTTTTTTGGCAATTTCTGCATTGTTGTATTCTTTGCACACGAGCCTGAGCACTTCCTGTTCGCGTTTGGAAAGAAGGTCATTAATGTCTTTATCAGCAACGAAAACCTTGCCCCTGGAATTTTGCTGCACATCGCCAATGTTAATTTCTTTACTGAGGTATTGCCCTCCTTCATGTACTTTTTGCAATGCTGTGGTCAATTCAGCAACAGAAGCACTTTTAAGTATATAGCCTTCAATGCCAAGTTTCACAAGTTTGTGCACATGCCTTGTGCCGCGCAGTAGGGTAAGGCAAAGCACTTTTTGCTTAGGCCTGATTTCACGGATTTTTTTCAGAAGGGCTTCTTCCTTAATATCAGGTAAATAAACATCCAGCAGCAAAATATCGGCATCGATTTGAGGAAGCTTTTGAAGAAGTTCTGTTCCGCTCATGGCAGTGCCCGCTACTGTGATGCCAATTTGTTTATTTAAAAGGAGCGCAAGGCCTTCGAGGTACATTTCATGATCGTCAGTAATAAAAACTTTCATTATTTAAAGGATTAAGGTTTGAGCATAAGGTTTGTAAAAGTTTAGCAATGTTACCGAAATTGTTCAGGATGGCTTATAAAAAAATACCAATTACAGCGCTAACTCAGGTTTTCAATAATACCGGCAATGCCCTGCCCGCCGCCAACACAAGCCGTAACAATGCCATATTTTTTGTTTAGCCTTTTCATGTCGTGGGCAATCTGTATAGTTAGCTTGCAGCCTGTGCAACCTAATGGGTGGCCGAGCGCGATGGCCCCGCCATTGATGTTCACAATCGCAGGGTCCAGCCCCAGCGTTCTGATCACAGCAAGCGACTGTGAGGCAAATGCTTCATTTAATTCTATCAACTCCATTTGCGACAGGTTCATGCCCGCCTGCTTGAGCACTTTTGGCACTGCTTCCACCGGGCCTATGCCCATGATGCGGGGATGAACGCCGGCACTTGCGCAGGCTACCAGCCTGGCAACAGGTTTAAGTTTTAGCTCGTTCATCATTTTTTCATTCATCACGATAACAAAAGCAGCACCATCGCTGGTTTGTGATGAATTGCCAGCAGTAACAGTGCCGCCCGCTGCAAAAACAGGTTTTAATTTGTTTAGCGCTTCAATTGATGTATCCGCACGAGGGCCTTCATCGGTGTCCACCACAAAACTTCTTTTTTGTTTTTTGCCTTTCGCGTCAACATACACTTCCTCAACATTAATGGGAATGATGCCATCTTTAAAATATCCGTTACTGATTGCACTGATTGCTTTTTGGTGCGAGTGGTATGAAAAGCGGTCCTGGTCTTCGCGGCTCACATTATATTCTTTGGCCACAGCTTCGGCAGTGAGCCCCATGTTCAAATAATAATCCGGGTCTTCACTGGCAATTGAATATGCAGGAACTGTTTTCCATCCTGCTGTCGGCACCATTGTCATGCTTTCCGAGCCGCCTGCAATAATACAATCAGCCATGCCTGTCCTGATTTTTGCGGTGGCAATGGCAATGGTTTCGAGCCCGCTTGCGCAATAGCGGTTCACCGTCATGCCCGGTGCATGGATACCTACCGCCCTTGCAGCAATTATGCGCCCCACCTGCAGGCCCTGCTCCGCTTCAGGCACCGCATTGCCAACAATAACATCATCCACTCTTTTTATATCCAACTGTGGGACTGATGCCAGCAGGCCTTTAATAACAGTTACTGCCAAGTCGTCTGGGCGATAGAACCTGAACCCGCCCCTTTTAGCTTTTCCCACCGCAGTCCTGAACCCTGCAACAATGTATGCTTCCTGCATAAAAATATTTTAGTGTGACAGCAAAAAAAGTTGTTTATGCAACTTGTTTGTTTTTCAAATATAAAAATTTCAATTAACTAACACAAATAAGAATGTGTGAATGAGAGTATCTTCGCGGCGCTTATGTACAAGTTGCTCCGAAATATTTTATTCTTGTTCCCGGCAGAAGCGGTTCATTATTTTTCGATGGGCTTGCTGAAACTGGCCTGTAAGATAAGGCCCATTAAAAAAATGGTCGTTTCCTCATGCACCATTCACGGCTTTCGATTGGAAAAGGAATTATTCGGCCTTCGCTTTCGGAACATCATTGGGTTAGGGGCCGGGTTTGACAAGAACGCGAAGTACCTTGCCGAATTGGAATCACTTGGGTTTGGCTTTGTTGAAATTGGTACGGTAACCCCTCTCCCGCAGCCCGGCAATGACAAGCCAAGATTATTCCGCCTGCCTAAAGACCTTGCGCTTATTAACAGGATGGGATTTAATAATGATGGCGCAAGAGCTGTTGCTGAAAGACTAAGAAAATGGAACACCAGCCATCAGCCTTTGGCCACCGGCCATCGCATGATCATTGGCGGTAATATTGGAAAGAACAAAACAACACCAAATGAAGAGGCCTGGAAGGACTATGAAATTTGTTTCAGGGAGCTTTTTGATTGCGTGGATTATTTTGTAGTAAACGTCAGCTCTCCCAATACACCCGGCCTGCGCGAGCTCCAGGAAAAAGATGCTTTGCGGAAGATATTATCGTGCTTGCAGAATATTAATAAAGAACAAAAATTCTCCAAACCACTATTGCTGAAAATTGCACCTGATCTCTCCACATTGCAAATTGATGATGTGATCAGCCTCGCACGGGAAATTAAATTAGATGGATTGGTAGCTACGAACACTACCATCAGCAGAGATGGATTAAGTCGCGGTTCAGCAGTTATCGGCAGGCAGGCAGGAGGGCTAAGCGGCGCACCACTAAAAGCCAGGTCAACGGAAATGATAAAATACATTCATGAAAAAACAAATGGCACAATCCCCATCATCGCATCTGGAGGCATATTCAATGCAAATGATGCTAAAGAAAAGCTTGCTGCGGGCGCATTGATGGTGCAGGTTTGGACAGGCTTTGTTTATGAAGGGCCTTCGATCGTGAAAAAAATTCTTGAAAGGCTGTAACAGCACATTCATTACTCCATATCGATGACTAATTTCCTGGCATTTTCATCAATAACTTCTATTGATATTTTTACAGCATCATCCGGAAAAAGGCCAGGAGCTTTTTCCGGCCATTCAACCAAACAAATTTCCCCGGAATAAATACAGTCTTCTGCCCCGGCGCGTACCGCTTCTTCTTCGTCTTTCAGCCGGTACAAATCAATGTGAAATATTTTCCCGCCAGGCCAGGCGTATTCATTGATAATCGAAAATGTCGGGCTGCTCACCCTGCTGCTGGTTTTTTTTTCTTCGCAGAGCGCATTTATAAAAGTGGTTTTGCCCGCTCCCATTTCCCCATAAAAGGCAAATACTTTTTTATCCGCTGCCGCCTGCCAAATTTTTTTTGCTGCATCCCGTATATGTTCCAGATCGTATATCAGTTCCATAATGCAAATATAATTTTAGCCGGGGTTTAATGTTGCTCCATCAAGTTCGATTTCAAAAACTGCAATAGAAACAATCCATTTTGGATACTAATGCCGCATTAACAGGCTTAGCATTTGGCTGCAGGAGCTATTATCTGCTGCACCAATACCGGGCAGTTGAACTAACTTTGCGCGTTATTTGTAATTATCTTTAACCAGATGGATAAATAATGTTTATCATGGAGTCAGTAAACTGGAAAGTTGATGGCATGAGCTGTGCCAATTGTGCGCTCACAGTAGGAAATTACCTGAAAAAAGAAGGGATGCAAAATGTGAAAGTGAACCTGATTGATGGCGATGTGAGCTTTGATATGAAGGAAGGTGCTGCGAAATCTTCTATTATTAAGGGGATCCAATCTCTTGGGTACGGGGTGAAAACCGGCAATGCAACAGATGAGGCCAGGCAGAGCAGGTTTTTATCTACTCACTTGCAAAAATTTTTTTTCTGCCTCATTTTTACTTTGCCTTTAATGCTGCACATGTTCCACAAATGGATACCAGTGCACTGGTTAATGGATTCCCGGGCCCAACTGGGGCTGTGCCTTCCGGTTTATGCTGTTGGGCTGAATTATTTCGGGAGGAGCGCCATCAACAGCATCCGCAATGGCATGCCGAATATGAATGTGCTGATCATACTTGGGGCTACTGCTGCATTTGGGTATAGCCTGGCGGGCACTGTTTTACATTTGGGAGCAGATTACATGTTCTATGAAACCACTGCTGTCATTATCACACTGATTTTTTTGGGAAACCACATTGAAGACATTACGGTGCGGTCCACGCAAAAAGCATTGCGCAATTTGTCGAAATCGCAAAAGGTGATGGCAAATATGATTGCCTATGACGATGAGCACCATGAGCAGGTTTTCCCGGTAGAGAACACCCAATTGAAAAGCGGCGATTTGATCCTTATCAAATCAGGAGAACAGGTGCCCGCAGATTGCAAAATTTTATGGGGCGAAGCAAGCGCTAACGAAAGCATCATTACCGGCGAAAGCCTTCCTGTCGAAAAAAAACCGAAGGACAATTTAATCGGCGGGAGCATCCTGGTCAGTGGCACCATAAAAGCACAAGTAACAGCAGCCATGAAAGATTCTGTGCTTTCAAACATCATTGGCCTCGTAAAACAGGCCCAGGGCGAAAAACCTCCCGTTCAGCAAATGGCCGATAAGATCAGCGCCATTTTCGTACCGGTTGTTTTGGTAATCACTGTAATCACTTTCCTGGTTAATTATTTTTTCTTGCAACAGCTAACGCCTGCAATTATGCGAAGCATCGCAGTGCTGGTGATTGCCTGCCCCTGTGCCATGGGGCTTGCTACACCAGCCGCTATTGCTGTAGGATTGGGCCGTGCTGCAAAAAACGGCATACTGTTCCGCAATGCAAAGTCATTGGAGCTGTTTAAGAATATCCGGCAGGTTGTTTTTGATAAAACGGGAACATTGACAACAGGAAAGTTTACTGTTAACCATTGGCAGTTGATGGATGGCAATTTGAACGAAGAAGAATTTAAAAGAATCATTTTTTCAATTGAAAAATACTCCAATCATCCTATCGCAAAAAGCATTGCTGCTGCATGGAAAACAAAAAACGAGATCCGTTGGAAAAAAGCAGAAGAAATGAAAGGCCTTGGAATGAAGGCAGAAGATAAGGATGGGAATATATACCGGGCCGGCTCCCATCACATTGCACCAGGCATTATTGCCGATAATAGCCATAATGTATATCTTTTAAAAAATAATGAACTGCTTGGCTGGGTTGATGTCAGCGATGAAATAAGGCCGGGAGCCAAAACCGTTATTGATTATTTCAGGGGCAGGAGCATAAAAACCATTCTATTAAGCGGCGACAAAAAAGAGAAATGCGAAGCGCTTGCTAATCAGTTGGGCATTGATGAAACATTTTCAGAACAAACTCCAGCCCAGAAGTTAAACAAAGTTGAAATGTTGAGCAGCGTTGCTCCAACAGCAATGATTGGCGATGGCATTAATGATGCACCGGCACTGGCGAAAGCAACCATTGGCATTTCCATGAGCGATGCTTCGCATATTGCCATGCAAACTGCTGATGTGGTGCTCATGAATAATGGCATCAAAAATTTCCCGCTTGCTTTGGGGCTGGGCAAGCACACATTCATTACCATCAGAGAAAATCTCTTTTGGGCATTTTTTTATAATGTCATTGCCATCCCCGTTGCAGCAGCAGGGCTGCTTTCGCCTGCAATAGCTGCACTGGCAATGGGCTTCAGCGATGTTGTGCTTGCGGGGAACTCGTTACGATTGTTTGTAAAGAAGGTTGTTTAATTTAGCTCATTGCGATAACAAAAATTACAGGCAACATTTTTAAAAGACAGCAAACTGAGCTATGGACCTCTCTGCTCTACAAATATTAAAGCAGTATTTCGGGCACCGCTCTTTCCGGCCGCTACAGGAAGAAATCATTAATGCCGTATTGCTGAAAAAAGATGTGCTTGCCTTATTGCCAACCGGCGGGGGAAAATCAGTTTGCTTCCAGGTGCCGGCAATGATGAGCCCGGGGCTTTGCCTGGTAATTAGCCCATTGATTGCTTTAATGAAAGACCAGGTGGAGCAATTGCGAAAAAAAGGGATCACTGCTTTTGCGATCCATTCGGGCATGAGCCGAAAAGAAGTGATGAATGCCCTTAAGGTTGCCGGCGAAAGCAATTGCAGGTTTTTATACGTTTCTCCTGAAAGGCTGGAGACAAATCTTTTTAAAGAATACCTGCCCTCATTCAATATTAACCTGATTGCTGTTGACGAAGCGCATTGTATTTCACAATGGGGCTATGATTTTCGCCCGCCTTACCTGCGCATTTCGGCATTGAGAGAAGAATTTCCTGATGTTCCCATGCTGGCATTAACAGCTTCAGCGACCAAAATGGTACAGGAAGATATTTGCGATAAACTTCAATTCAAAGAAAAAACTATTTTTCGCCAGTCATTTGAACGGCCTAATCTTTCTTATAGTGTTTTTTATGTTGACGTAAAAACAAATAAAGCTTTAGAAATTTTGCAGAAGGTCCCTGGCAGCAGTATTGTGTATTGTGGGAGCCGAAGGCGAACAAAAGAAATTTCAGATTTATTGAACATGCATGGCATTGGTGCCGATTATTACCATGCGGGTTTACCAAATGAAGAAAGGAACAGCAAACAGGAAGCATGGATAAAAAATGAATCACGGGTGATTGTTTGTACCAATGCTTTTGGAATGGGCATAGATAAGCCTGATGTTCGCACGGTGATCCATGCTGATGTTCCTGATTGCCTTGAAAATTATTACCAGGAGGCGGGGCGTGGGGGCAGAGACAGCAAAAAATCTTATGCTGTTTTATTATGCACAGAGAAAGAAATGGATGAGCTGGTATTATTGCCGGAAAAACATTTTCCCTCATTAGAAGATATCCGTACGGTTTACCGTTGTGTGATGAACTACCTGCAATTGCCAGCAGGCAATGGCGAAGGAAATTATTATGATTTTGATATGGCCGATTTTGTAAAAAAATTTAAGCTGGATGCGCAATTAACGGTTTTCGCTTTAAAAGTGTTAGAGCAGGAAGATTTGCTTTCGTTCAATGAGCAGGTGTTTATTCCTTCAAAAATATCATTCATTAGCAGCAAAGAGTTTTTAAAAGAATTCGAGGACAATCATCCTGCGCTCGAACCCCTGATCAAGACTTTGTTGAGGACCTATTCTGGGATTTTTGACCAACCCGTTCCTGTTCATGAAAAAACAATTGCTTTTTTATTGAAGAAAGAATCGGCCGATGTGATAAGCGATTTAAAAAAGCTCCACGTTTATGGCATTATTAAATACGAGGCACAAAAAGATTTGCCACAATTGTTTTTTATCCGAAACCGGGTGAAAGCCGAAGACTTAAAAATAAACCAGGCTAATTATCAAAAAAGAAAAGAGCAATATCAGCGCCGCGTAATGGCAATGCAAAATTATGCAAGCCAACAGGCAAATTGCCGAAGCCAGTTCATTGCGAAATATTTTGGAGAAAGTGATGCTAAACCATGTGGCGTTTGCGACAATTGCCTGCGCCAAAAGAACCTGAATGTTTCTAAAGAAGAATTTGATAAAATATATCAACGAATTACCAAGGCCGTTGCATCTGACACGGTTGATGCGAGGCAATTGGTGCATCAACTTTCAGGCATTAATAAAGAAAAAGCCTGGAAAGTAATTAATCATCTCCAGGCTGAAAATAAATTGCTTATAGACAAAAGCGGCTTCGTTAAATTGAAACCATAAATAATGAGGCGCCCTGCTCACAATCCATCACTTGTTGTTTGCTCATCTTCTGCTCCTTCCGCCTAAACCCAGTGCACCCAATAAGCTCCTGGTGATAATGCTTGCTGCAGTCCTTTCCACCTGCCGCACAGCTGGATTGGTTAATATTTTGTCAAGGGTTGATGGCTGTGGCTTTCCTCCTCCGCCACCAGTAGTATTTTGCTGATTGTTGTTTGCCGCATCTTCCAGTTTCTTGGTCAATATTTCATAAGCGCTCTCGCTATCAATTACCTGGTTGTACTTTGCTGCTATTTTAGATTTGGCAACAATGGCATCGATTTCTACCAGAGCAAGGATGTCCATCCGGCTTTGAGGAGGCCGCATCATGCAATGCACAAGCGGAGTTGGAACGCCACTTTCATTCAGCATGGTTACAAATGCTTCTCCAATTCCTAATTGAGTAATCAAATCTTCTGTTTTGTAAAATTGCGTTGTCGGATAGTTTTGCGCAGTCTGTACAATTGTTTTTCTATCCGCAGCAGTGAATGCTCTTAATGCATGTTGCACTTTCAAACCAAGTTGAGATAAAACACTTGCCGGTATGTCCATCGGGTTTTGGGTGCAAAAGAAAACACCGATCCCTTTTGAGCGGATCAGCTTGATGATGGTCTCAATTTGTTTCAATAATGCATCGCTCGCTTCCTCGAAAACCAGGTGCGCTTCATCAATAAACATTACCATCTTAGGCTTGTCAACATCGCCTTCTTCGGGGCAGGTTGCATACAGCTCTGCAAGCATCTGCAACATAAATGTTGAAAACAATTTCGGCTTGTCCTGCAAATCGGTAACGCGCAAAACGCTCACGATGCCACGACCGTCATCTGCAATGCGCATCAGGTCGTTCACTTCAAAGCTTTTTTCTCCGAAAAAGAGGTCTGCTCCTTGTTGTTGCAGTTCAACCACCTTTCTCAAAATGGTCCCCGTGGAAGCAGCAGGTATATTTCCGTAATCTTTTGCCATACCTGCTTTGCCTTCATTGCTTACATATTGAAGCACTTTGGTGAAATCTTTCAGGTCGAGCAAGGGCAGTTTATTGTCATCACAATATTTGAAAATCATGGCCACCAGTCCTTCCTGCGTATCGTTCAGCTCCAGGATTTTTGATAATAACACAGGCCCGAACTCACTAACGGTGGCGCGCAGCCGGGTTCCTTTTTCATTGCTCAATGTTAAAAATTCAACGGGGTAGGCAGCAGGCTTAAATCCAATCCTGATTTTTTTGCAGCGGTCATTGATTTTGTCGTTAGCCGCTCCTGCTGCGCCAAGACCGCTCAGGTCGCCTTTGATGTCCATCACCAGCACAGGGACGCTCGCATCGCTCAGGGCTTCGGTAATCATCTGTAATGTTTTTGTTTTACCGGTTCCTGTTGCGCCGGCAATCAGACCGTGACGGTTCATGGTTTTCAATGGCAGGCTCACCACTGCGCCCTCAACAGGCTGGCCATCGAGCATGCCAATGCCAATTCTTACTGATTCGGTTTTGAAATTATATCCATTGGTTATTGCCTGAAGAAATACGTCTTTATTATTTGCCATATTTTTTATGTTTTAATGACCACAAAATATAAAAACAAAAAACAGTTCGTTTGTTTTTTGCTTTTACTTTTAAGTTCCTACATCAAACTTTCTCTGCCAGCAGTTGTTTTACCAGGTTTTCCAGTTCTTTCAGCCGTTTTTCGATCTCTGGAAGTTTCCGGCTTACGGCCTGGCTGCGCAAAGCGTTGGTGTAATCAAAAGCAGGGGAGCCGGTAACTGCAGAATTTGGTGTTTTTATGGATTTGCTCACGCCGCTTTGTGCATTGATCCTGCTTCCGTCAGCAATTTGCAAATGCCCCACAATACCGGCCTGCCCTCCAATCATTACATTGCTGCCTATTTTAGTGCTGCCGCTCACTCCGGCCTGCGCTGCTATAACGGTATTGTTGCCCACCTCCACATTGTGCGCTATTTGTATCAGGTTGTCCAGCTTAGCGCCTGATCTGATAATGGTTGAACCGATAGTTGCGCGATCTATAGTAGCGTTCGCCCCTATTTCCACAAAATCTTCTACCATCACATTCCCGATTTGAGGCACTTTTTTAAAACTGCCGTCTGTTTGTGGCGCAAAACCAAAACCATCGCTGCCGATGACTGTGCCTGCATGCACAGTAACATGTTTACCAATCACACAATCATGATAAATTTTTACTCCGGCATGTAATACCGAATTGTCTCCAATTTTTACATTGTTGCCAACATAAGCATTAGGGAAAATTTTTGCATTGTTGCCAATAGAAACATTTTCGCCGATATAAGCAAATGCCCCGACAAATATTTTTTCGCCAAGCTCCGCCGATTTTGAAACATAACATGGTTCCTGGATGCCAACCAGTTGTTGTGCAGCAATTTCCTGGTATTTTGTTAGCAGGGTGGCGAATGCTGTATAGGCATCTGGCACA
Organism: Bacteroidota bacterium; assembly: GCA_018266455.1. Classification (GTDB taxonomy): domain Bacteria; phylum Bacteroidota; class Bacteroidia; order Chitinophagales; family Chitinophagaceae; genus Puia. The sequence continues at coordinate 16,432 of JAFEAJ010000002.1, read as the reverse complement.
CGGATTAGCGTTGCGGCAACAGCCTGTTTTAGTTCCAGCGTGTCGTTAATAATAACAACAGAAGCCTGGGTAGTGTACAAATGTTCTTCATATTTAGGGTTGGCAAGAAAGGCCAGCTGGCCTTTCTTGGCTTCTTCGATTTTCCCGAAAGAAAAAACTGTTGTATTCGGGTCGCCTTCAACTTTTCCGGCAATCAATAGCGCAATTTGCGCAGCAGGAAATTGCATAAAAATAGGTTGTGTTGTGGTGGTCGCTATTTCATAGTTAATTGTTCATGACAGGAGGAGCAACTATTTGCCATGAACAATCAGCTATTCTCTTAAATAACAAATATAAAATTTTTTTACAGGGCTGGATAAAGTTTGATGGATTAAAGCGTTATCAACCTGTGAAATATCTTTTACGTGGCCGTTCTTGAATAAGATATTGATCCTTTCATCGGCCGGGTCGTAGGTTGTGTTCATTGCCTGTCCGGTAAATACGAAATAGCCAGCTTCTTCTTCAGTTAAATCAAACCGGGAGCGTGCATCGTTTCTCAATTCTTTTATGAAGGCCGGGCTAAAAGGAACTGGCTGCAGCTTAGCTTTCAGTAACTGCCTGTCGATAATAAACCTGCAGAGGGTTGACAATATTTTATCAGGATGAGAAGCCCAGTTTTTGATTGCATAGGTAATATCAAAATCATCGAGCTGACAAAACGTTGCCAGTTTTTTTTCAATAATATTTTCATCAAAAGAAATACCCAGGAAAAAATCAAGTGCGTTAGAGCCGGAAACCAATTCTTCATTTTGTGAAAACAGCTCTTTGGCGCGTTCAATAATTTTTACGAGCATCTTTTCGGCGCACAAGACGGTTTTGTGCAGGTATACCTGCCAGTACATCAGCCTTCGGGATACCAGGAACTTTTCAATAGAATAGATGGCTTTTTCTTCTACCATCAGTTCACCGTCATGCACCGTGAGCATTTTAATAATCCGGTCATAACCTATTACACCTTCAGAAACACCAGTAAAAAAGCTATCGCGGGTCAGGTAATCCATTCGGTCAACGTCGAGTTGCCCTGAAACAAGCTGATGCAAAAATTTTTTTGGATAATTATTAGTGAAGATATTAATGGCTGTTTCCAGTTGCCCGTCAAATTCCTGGTTCATTACGCGCATGATCAGGATCGAGATGGCTTCGTGGCTAACATCTTTTATGAGCACATTTTCCAGCGCATGTGAAAATGGCCCATGGCCGATGTCGTGAAGCAATATGGCAACCTTTGCTCCCAGCTCTTCATCAGCAGTTATCTCGAAACCTTTGCTCTTGAGCTCGTTTAAGCCATTGCACATTAAATGGTAAGCGCCCAATGAATGATGCAACCTGGTGTGCACGGCCCCGGGATATACCAAATGCGCAAATGCCATTTGATGAATGCGCCGGAGGCGCTGATAGTAAGGATGTGCAATAATTTTCAGCAACAGGGGATGGTCTAATGTAATGAACCCGTAAACAGGGTCGTTGATTATTTTCCTGGTTTCGCTGCTTGGCATGTTGTATATATTTGTTAAAACACTTGAAAAAAATGTACAAATTTAGCATTGCTGGCTATATAAATTAATTTTGAATTAGCAACCAGGCCACAGCAGCATAGCTTTATAGCCGCACAATCTGCATAACAAGAATGTTGAAAGGTATTGATTGGCGGATTACAAGAAAAAATTTGTTTTATTTAAAGAAGCTGTTTAAAAAGCCTGCAATCTTAAATCCTAAATAATAAGCTGATGTCATTAGGAAAAATACTTTGGGTTGATGATGAAATCGATAGCCTGCAATCACAGATCTTATTTTTAGAGAACAAAGGCTATGAAGTGAATGCCATGACAAATGGTTTTGATGCGATAGATTTTGTGAAAGAGAATATGGTAGATGTAGTGCTCATAGATGAAACCATGCCTGGCATTACCGGCCTGGAAACTTTAGCTAAAATAAAAGAAATGAACCAGCATGTGCCTGTTGTGCTGATCACAAAAAATGAAACAGAGAACCTGATGAACGAGGCGATAGGCAGCCAGATAACTGATTACCTGATCAAGCCGGTGAACCCGAACCAGGTGCTGTTGAGCCTGAAAAAAATTATTGATAACAAAAGGCTGGTAGCAGAAAAAACCACAACGGCCTACCAGCAGCAGTTCCGTAATTTGTTCATGGCGCTGAATAATAATCCGGACTACAATGAATGGATGGAGCTCTATAAAAAATTAGTGTATTGGGAATTGGAGATGGAAAAAAGCGACAGCCCCGAAATGCGGGATGTGCTGCAAACACAGAAACAGGAAGCAAATACCGAGTTCTTCAAGTTCATTTCAAAAAATTATGCATCCTGGCTTAGCCCGAAAAGCAATGATTCGCCCGTGATGTCCCATACCCTTTTTCAATCTAAGGTCTTTTCAAATATTGAAAAAGGGGTGCCGACTTTTTTTGTGTTGATCGATAATCTCCGTTTTGACCAATGGAAAGCCATACAGCCCGTTTTCGCAGAAAGTTTCCGTATACTGGAAGAAGATACTTTTTATAGCATTTTACCGACAGCCACACAATACAGCCGCAATGCTATTTTTGCAGGGCTGTTGCCTGTAGATATCGAAAAACAATTCCACCAGCAATGGAAAAATGACGACGAGGAAGGAGGAAAAAATTTATTTGAAGAAGAGTTTCTCAAAGCACAATTAAAAAGATCAAGAAAAGATGATGTCAAGCTTTCTTATACTAAGGTACTGAACCACCAGGCGGGGCAGGACCTGGTGAACAATGTGCACAATTTATTAGGCAATGATTTGAATATTATTGTCTACAATTTTGTTGACATGCTGTCGCATGCCAGGACAGAAATGGAAGTGCTGAAAGAACTGGCAAGCGACGAAATGAGCTACAGGAGCATCACAACAAGCTGGTTTGTGCATTCGCCTTTGCACCAGGCGCTGAAAAAAATAGCTGATAAAAAATTCAATCTTATCCTTGCGACCGATCATGGAAGCGTTCGGGTCAAGGCTCCCTATAAAGTGGTAGGAGACAAACAAACCACTACCAACCTTCGATATAAACATGGCCGCAACCTGAATTACGAACCTAAAGACGTGCTTGCTTTCCGCGACCCTCGTGAAGCAGGATTGCCTGTGCCCACGGTCAACTCCTCATTTATTTTTGCAAAAGAAGATGGTTTTTTGTGTTACCCCAACAACTATAATTACTATGCCAACTATTACCGTAATACATTTCAACATGGAGGAGTGAGCATGGAAGAAATGATCGTGCCGGTAATAAAAATGACCAGTAAAAACAACTGAACAATTAAAGCTCTGCCTGCTTAAAGCTTCTGTTGATTTTTGCAAGGCTATTGTGGATAAAATTGAATGGCATATTGTGCTAATGCTTTTCAGTATGACTAATTTTGCTCCAGTGATCATCACTAAGATAAAACATGAAGTATACTCCGGCCACATTAGATAAGATAGAAAAAATTTTAGAAGAATCAGGATACATCGTGCGTTATGAAAGAGGAAATTTTCAAAGCGGGTACTGTATATTGGAAGAAAAAAAAGTGGTGGTGCTGAATAAGTTCCTTCAAATGGAAGGCCGCATCAATACTTTGATTGACATCATCCCTCAGTTGCCCGTTCAACCGGAGCTGCTTAGCCCTGATGCGAAAAAAACATACGAAGAAGTAGTCGCAAAATATGAAGCAGGTAATCTGCAGGTGTAATTGTACTGCAACAACAGATGGTATAAAAAATTATAAATTGACAGTATCCCTGACAATCGCGTGTTCTCACTATTCTGTAAACCTTATGTGATTTATAATTTGTTTATCCTGGCTTTTTCGTGTTAATAAGAGAAAAGCCTGTTAATTTCATATTTTTGTTTGGTGAGCTACCCTCCTTTAAAAATTACTTTTTTGGGAACAGGCACCAGCAGTGGGGTGCCAATGATTGCATGTTCCTGCAAAGTGTGCGCATCAACTGATAGAAAGGACAAAAGGCTTCGGTCAAGCATACTTGTTGAATCATCCACTACGAGAATTGTTATTGATTCCACTCCTGATTTCCGGTACCAGATGCTCCGTGCCCAAATAAAACATTTAGATGCGATAATTTTCACTCACCCCCACAAAGACCATGTAGCCGGCCTGGATGATGTAAAAGCGTTTAATTTTTTTTCAGGAAAACCTATGCAGGTTTTTGCAAATGAGATGACACAGGAAGTGATCATCAGGGAATTCCCTTATGCATTTGCTGATACAAGATACCCGGGAATCCCTGAGATCAAATTGAACACTATTGCCACAGAACCGTTTGTTGTAGGCGACATCCCGGTTATCCCAATCATTGTCTGGCATCTTAAAATGCCGGTTCTTGCTTTTCGCTTTGGGAAATTTACTTATATAACTGATGCTAACCGGATTGAGGAAATTGAAAAAGTAAAAATCAAAGGAAGCGAAATGGTTGTAGTGAATGCATTGCGTAAAGAAAAGCATGTATCACATTTTACCCTTGATGAGGCAATCCAACTCGTTAATGAATTACAGGTGCCTACCGCATACTTTACTCATATTAGCCACCAGCTTGGCCTGCATGAATTAATCAATTCTACTTTACCGAAGGGCAGGCGATTGGCATACGATGGCCTTCAATTTGAAATTTAGTTTCTGCGATTAGTATCTCATTGTCGTTAATACGAAGTAAGGTTCTATTAACAAATCAAAAACAAACCTGGCTCATCTCTTTTAGTCTTACGTTGTCACCACTAAAACAAATTAATATGAAAAAATGGATGCTTACTATAAGCGCTGTCCTTTTGTTTGTTGCCGGTTCCTTTGCACAAGCTTATTTTGAGATGATGCCTTCAGCCGGCTACACCTTTTCTAATGAGGTAAGCGATGGGAACTCTTACGGAAAAATTGACGGAAATTATAATATAGGAGGGTCAATGATGTTTAATGTGAACCGCAGAGTTGGTTTTGAGATGATGTACAATCATCTTGCTACCACTTCGGGAGAATATTCTTACGGGCAGCAACAAGCGCAAATTAGTCACGGCAGCCTGTCGGTCGATAATATCATGTTCGGGCCTGTTGGAACATTCAATGTGCCCGGCTCACCTGTAAGGCCTTTTATTGGAGGTTTGATGGGAGCTACTATTTTTACGCCGGGCACAACCGGGTATTCAAATGATACCAGATTTACAGTCGGTGCAGAATTTGGCACCAATGTGTACTTCAATCCATGGATCGGCTTGCGTTTTAAAGCACAGGTACTTGCCCCTCTTGATGGGTCCGGGCAAGGTTTTTATGTAGGGGGCAATAATGCAGGTGGCACTTCTTCTACCGGGATTGTCCAGTTCACCCTGGATGCAGGATTGGTGATAGGCCTGGGAAAAATAATGCCTGAATCCAGGCCCCGGGCACATGTTGTGCCAAGATACCGTTATCGTTCTTATTCGCCTTACCGGTACTGATCGGGCATGAACGTTAGAGTACCTCTGAAAACATTAGAGCGCCGAAATACCTATTACCCTAAAATGGTATTTTTTGTAAAAGGCAGATGCTTAATTTGGCACCTGCCTTTTACATTATGTCTTGGAAGAATATAAAAGAATATTTTTTGTTCACCCAAAAGGAGAGGATTGGCATTTTTACACTGATGATGCTGATCACTGTTGTTTTCATGCTGCCGATTTTTTTCCCGCCACCACAAAGCGAAAACAATAAACAGGAATTCGAAAAATTTAAAAATGAGATTGCGGATATTGCGCTTAAAAAAAAGAATGCTGATGGTCATGCCAATCAAGGCAGCCAACATATAGATAGCGCAGAAAAAGGAGATGGCGATTTTGAAATGAAAAATAAGCAGGCGGAGTTATTTGACTTTGATCCAAACAAAGCTTCTGTTGAAGAATGGAAGAAATTGGGGCTTCGCGATAAAACCATAAAAACAATCCAACATTACCTATCAAAAGGAGGAAAATTTTTTAAACCTGAGGATGTACAAAAGATTTACGGTTTTCCGGGAACAAAGTATCAACAATTACTTCCTTATATCAAAATTGGGAACGAGCATGTGAAAGGAAAAGAAGAAAGCAAAAAAACTTTCGCCAGGTATATACCTAAAATTTTAGAACCTTGCGACATTAATGAAGCTGATACATCAGGATTTAAAAAATTGCCAGGAATCGGCGATAAACTGGCTAACCGCATTGTGAATTTCCGAAACAAACTCGGCGGCTTTTGCTCAATCGAACAAATAGGAGAGACTTATAACCTGCCTGATTCAACTTTTCAAAAAATAAAGCCTTTTTTAAAAATTGGAAATAATGCTTTGCATAAGATAAACATTAATACCGCTGATGTTTCAGTTTTGAAAGCGCATCCTTATATAAAATGGAATATTGCAAATGCCATTGTGCAATACCGGCTGCAGCATGGCAATTATCAATCGGTTGATGATTTGAAACAAATAGCAAGTATTGCTCCTGAAATTTTGCTAAAAATATACCCTTATCTAAAAACTAACGACCGTTAGCTGCTTTCAAAAATAGTTTTATATTTGTGTTGGTTGTTAAACACATGGAGGTTTTGCCAGGATTGCATCTAAGTAGCATTTGCTTACAACATGCGCAACAGGCACAGAAAAAAGTTGTTGCTAATACTTTGCTGCTCATTTTGTATTTCTGTTTTTTATGAAATAGTTTGTCTTTTTTGAGCAGCCCTGGCACATTTAAGTCATCTACGAAAAAAATTGAATGGAATTTCAAAAGAACGAGCTTACCCTTCAAATTGCTGCATCTGTCCAAGATTTCGCTTTGCGGCACATCAAACCATACATAATGGAATGGGACGAGAACCAGCAAATGCCGATGCATCTTTTTAAGGAAATGGGAAAACTTGGGGTGATGGGAGTTCTGGTCCCTGAACAATATGGTGGCGCCGGGTTGGGTTATATTGAATATGTTTCTATCATTCAGGAAATAGCAAAAGTTTGCGGCTCCATTGGCCTTAGCGTTGCAGCGCATAATTCTCTCTGCACAAATCATATTTTGACATTTGGGAACGAAGGGCAAAAAAGCAGGTACCTGCCGAAACTAGCGACAGGCGAGCACCTGGGAGCATGGGGCTTAACGGAGCCGAATACAGGAAGCGATGCTGGCAATATGAAATGCACTGCGGTGAAAGAAGGCAATGAATGGGTGCTGAATGGCACTAAATGTTGGATTACTCATGGAAAGACTGGCGATATTGCCGTGGTAATTGCCAGGACAGGAAAACCAAGAACAAAAGACAATGCTACCGCTTTTGTGGTTGAACGCACTGCAAATGGCTTTTCCGGCGGCAAGAAAGAAAATAAATTGGGTATGCGTGCCAGTGAAACTGCAGAGATGATTTTCAATAATTGCAGGATCCCGGATTCAAACCGTTTAGGAAATGTTGGCGAGGGCTTTAAGCAATCACTTAAAATATTGGACGGCGGCAGGATTTCAATTGCGGCATTATCATTAGGCATCGCCAAAGGCGCTTATGAAGCAGCAGTTCAATATTCAAAAGAGCGTTATCAATTTGACCAGCCAATTGCAAATTTCCAGGCTATTTCATTCAAACTGGCAGACATGGCAACTGAGATCATGGCTGCAGAATTGCTCACCATGCAAGCTGCGAGTTTAAAAAATGATGGGTTACCGATGACCAGGCAAGCCGCAATGGCAAAATACTATGCCAGTGAAGTGGCTGTAAAAGTTTCTACAGATGCAGTACAGGTCTTTGGCGGGTATGGCTATACAAAAGACTTCCCCGTAGAAAAATTTTATCGCGACAGTAAACTTTGCACAATTGGTGAAGGCACGTCTGAAATACAAAAAATTGTGATTGCCAGAGAAGTGCTTAAATCATAAATAGCACTGATAAGGTTTATCAACTGAATTGTTCTTTAAAAACTTTCAAAGCAAATAATCGTCATCTTCTTTTGGGCTGTATTTGTCAAAAAGTTTATCTATTGCGCCGGAAAAAAGGGGAAATTTTTCTTTTGTGAAATTCTTGATCACTTCAATTGCCTTATAAGCTTGTTGCTCCGAAAGGCCCTGAGCCATTAACCTGTCAACTAATTCTTTCATGTTAGGAATTTAAAAACCACGCATCATTGCATGGTTCAACTGTCAGTATAAATCTGACAAACGCGGTTGTGCTATGCAACTTTCAGCAAGCTCATTTTGCTCTTGTCGAATTTCTTTTTGGCATAGTCAAGCTCAACATGAAGTTTATGTTCTTTGGTAGAAGGCATTTCAAACATGGCATCTGTAAATATGCTTTCGCAAATACTGCGAAGCCCTCGGGCGCCTAATTTGTATTCGATGGCTTTTTCCACCATAAAATCCAGTACTTCATCGTCAACCGCAAGCTGGATGTTCTCTATCTCGAATAATTTTTTGTATTGGCGGATAAGCGAATTCTTTGGTTCTGTCAAAATTGAGCGCAGCGTTGTTTTGTCCAATGGGTTCAGGAAAGTAACAATAGGCAATCTTCCAAGCAATTCTGGTATCAGGCCAAATGTTTTCAAGTCCGGGGCATTTACGAACTGCAATAAGTTCTTCTTGGCTACCTCTTGCTGTTCCTTGTTTACATTGAAGCCTATCGCATTTGTGTTGATCCTTCTTGCAATGACTTTATCTATGCCATCAAATGCACCACCACAAATAAACAGGATATTTTGAGTATTGATTTTTACCAGCTTTTGTTCAGGATGTTTTCTTCCTCCCTGCGGAGGAACAAGAACATCCGTTCCTTCTAACAGCTTCAGCAGCCCTTGTTGAACACCTTCCCCGCTAACATCACGGGTAATAGAAGGGTTGTCTCCTTTACGGGCAATTTTGTCAATTTCATCAATATATACAATCCCTCTCTCGGCAGAAGGAACATCATAATTGCAAACCTGCAAAAGGCGGGTCAATATGCTTTCCACATCTTCACCAACATAACCGGCTTCAGTAAAAACCGTTGCATCAACAATAGCAAAAGGAACATTCAGGAGTTTTGCAATAGTCTTGGCAAGCAGGGTTTTCCCTGTCCCGGTCTCTCCTACCATAATGATATTGCTTTTTTCGATCTCCACATCATTCTCAGCAGTCTTTTGTTGCAACCTTTTATAATGATTGTATACTGCAACTGCAAGGATTTTTTTTGCTTCATCCTGGCCGATCACGTATTCATCCAGAAACCTTTTTATTTCAACTGGCTTTTTTACAGTGAGCTTGAAATGTGAAGTAGTATGGGCATTGTCATCACGCAACATCAATTCTTGTTGAATGATTTCCTGAGCATGCTCAACGCAATTTTCGCAGATATGGCCGTCCTGCCCAGCAATTAATATTTTCACTTCGTCCCTGCTTCTTCCGCAAAATGAACAATGCAAGATGTTTTTTGCCATACAAATATTTTAAAATTCTTTGTAAAGTTATTCAACTTATTTGCTAATGCGAATAAAAAACCCAAAACTTCCGGCAAATGAGAACATGAACCGGCAGTATTGGGCTTTAGATCAGAGAATATTTTACAATTTTTCTATGATGTGGTCCACAATGCCGTATTCAACTGATTCTTTTGCGTCCATCCAGTAATCACGCTCAAAATCTTTATATATGTGTTCAATTTTCTTGCCACAATTTTCTGCGAGGATGCGGGCTCCGATTTCCTTTGTTTTTTTAATTTGCCTGGCTTGTATTTCAAGGTCTGCACTTACAGCTTGGTAATGCCCCCCAATGCTCGGTTGATGGATCATTACTTCGCCATGAGGAAAAATAAATCTTCTGCCTTTTGACCCTCCGCTTAATAATATAGACCCCATTGAAGCAGCCAGCCCCATACATATAGTGCTGACAGGGCTTTTGAGCATTTTCATGGTATCATAAATTACCATGCCGCTGGTAACCATGCCCCCCGGGCTATTAATAAAAAATTTTATTTCTTCACCCGGTTTGTCTGCATCGAGCAACAATAATTTATTCACAGCGTCTTTCGCAGATTTATCGTTTACGTCGCCCCAAAAATATACACTCCTGTTCTCAAAAAAATACTTTTCCATTTTCTTCATCAGCAGGCCCATGTCCTGGCCTTTTTCTTCTTTTGGCTCTTCTTCGCCAGGCTCTTCATCCATAATAAATGGCTTCATCAAATATTTTGAATAGTACATATTTCTAATTTATACGATTGAATGATTTTCTGTTTTATTTGTTTTCTTTTTTAGGGTTCAGCAAAAGCACTTCATCTACAAGCCCATAATCTTTTGCTTCTGTTGCTGTGAGCCAATAATCACGGTCGCAATCCTTTTCAACTTGTTTAACAGATTTCCCGGTATGAACGGAATAAATTTCATAGAGTTCTTTTTTTATTTTCTTGATTTCGTTCACCGTGATCTCTATATCCGTCGCCTGCCCCCCTATTGCGCCTGAAGGCTGGTGCATCATAATTCGGCTATGCTTTAGTGCGGTTCTTTTTCCTTTAGTCCCTGCGCACATTAATGTAGCTGCCATTGATGCTGCCATGCCAATGCAAATGGTTGCCACATCAGGGCTTACATATTGCATGGTATCGTAAACCCCAAGACCTGAATACACGCTTCCCCCGGGGCTGTTGATATACATCTGAATGTCGCGATGCCGGTCAGTGCTATCAAGAAAAAGCAATTGTGCTGTAATAATGTTAGCCACCTCATCATTGATTGGATAGCCGAGAAAGATAATCCGGTCCATCATCAGGCGGCTATAAACATCCATGACTGCCACATTCATAGGCCTTTCTTCGATAATGTTAGGGGTCAAACTGGTAACGAGATATTTGTTGTAATCGTTGAGCGTGTTGCTGGAAATGCCGCGGTGTTTTACCGCATAGTTTTCAAACTCCTTTTGATGGTTCATATTTTATTGTTCGGATTTAAAAATGATAATAGTCAATTATCATTCAAATCTCTGTCCAAACTTTCAAATTGCCAAAAAACTGACAGAGTAGCAGGGGTTTTGAGCTCCCAGTCCGCAGATTGAAATTAAAAGTTAAGACAATGCTACCAGGCATCTTTATCAGTGCTGGTGATGTTGGTGCGCTTCCTGTAGCTTTACAAATTCTTCCCTGGTGATGGGCTTTTCTTCAGGCCTTACCTGGGTTTCAGCCCATTCAAAAACTTTATTAGCCTGGATGCGGTGAACAGCATCTTCAACAAATTTTCTGTCTTTCATCATCCGGTTGGCATAATCGTCTATCCATGGCTGTTGATCGTCAAGAATTTGCCCTTGCATATAGCTAAGCAATTGTTGCTTTGCAAGGTTTTTTATGTCTTCTGGCAATACTTCGATTTTGTTATCTTGTATGATCTTGTCGACAATCAATGTCCATTTCAATTGGTTGGAGAAATGGGGGAACTCCTCTGCCACTTGCTCCTGTGATTTTTGTTGCTCCCCACTGGCCTGCATCCATCTTTTTAAAAAAGATTCTGGGAAATCGATCATGGTATGGTCGAGCAATATGTGATAAATGGAATGTTGCAGCTGGCTCCTGCTCTGGTTACCCCAGTATTGCCGGATTTCTTCTTTTATGGCATTCCTGAAGTCTTCTTCTGTTTTAATTTCTTTTGAAGGATAAACTGCCTTAAAAAGCTCTTCATTTAATAGGGCCTTTTCAATCAGCCCCAGTTTTGTAATGGTAACTTTAAAATATTTATCAAATGCTGCAGCGTCATTTTTTGAAAGCCCTAAATCGTCCAAAACCCATTCTCTTTCTTTCTCATCAAATGCTTTTGATAACTGCGCCACAACGATATCATCTTTCTTTTTTCCTATCCAGTTGCTACGGAAACTTTCGCTAAAATATTTTACCAAAAGCGAATTTTCCTTATTAATGCCATTCTCTACTTCTTTTCCGTTTTCGTCGCATTCGGTGAATTTTACATTCAGCACATTGTCATCGCTGGCAACTATTTCCGGTTCTGTCATCTTGCCGTTCCTGGTTTGCAGGCGTTCCACTTCTTCATTGATCATCTCGCTTGTAACCTGGACATCATAGCGGCTCAACTTCTCAGATGGCAAATCGGGGATGGCGAAATTCGGTTTAAGGCCAACTTCAAAAGCAAAAGCATATCCTGATGGTTTGCTCATGTCAATTTGCCGGGAATCGTTTTCCGGCAAAGGCAAAGGCTGTGCGAAAATATCCAGCTTTTCATTCTGCATATAGTTCGTGAGCTCTTTCTCTACTGAGCGCAGCACCTCATCTGTAAAAACCGAATGGCCATACATTTTTTTGATCAGGCTGGCTGGCACCATTCCTTTTCTAAAACCGGGGATATTCGCTTTTTTGCCATATTCTTTCAATGCCTTCTCAAAGGAAGGGAGATAGTCTTCTTTTTCAACCTTCACGGTAATCTTATCATTTAGCAGGCTGATGTTTTCTCTTGTCACTGTAGCCATTGTCGTGTAATTATTTGTTATTGAGATAATAAATGCCTGAGGGGGGCCGATTGGTTGAAAGGCTGAACAGCAGCGCTAAATGCGCTGTCTCAAAATACAGTTTAAAAACCCTGCATTATTTAAACCGGTCAACCGCCAGCTTTTCAATTCAAAAAGGTGCGGGTGATAGGAGTCGAACCTACATACCTTGCGGCGTCAGATCCTAAGTCTGATGCGTCTGCCAATTTCGCCACACCCGCAAAAGGGCTGCAAAGTTAGCATATTTAGCAGGAAAAAACCTATTCTTTTCGTAAATTCGTAGACAATGGAAATAGTAGAGGCCATACCTCAATATAACCTTACAGAAGAGCAGGAAAAAAAGCTCATCCTGCGGGAATATCGCTCTTTGCTGCGTGCGCTAAAACCCAAGCTAAAGCCGGGAGACAAGGAGCTTTTGCGCACTGCTTTTGAAATGGCTGCTGAAGCCCATAAGACCATGCGCCGAAAAAGCGGGGAGCCCTACATCCTCCATCCTTTGGCTGTTGCCAGGATCTGCGTAGAAGAAATTGGCCTGGGTATCCGTTCTACCATCTGTTCGCTATTGCACGACACTGTTGAAGACACAGATATTACACTTGAAGATATTGAGCGTGAATTCGGGGCAGAAATAGCCCGAATAGTGGACGGGCTTACCAAAATTTCTAATGTTATTGATGTTAATGCTTCACAACAGGCCGAGAACTTTAAAAAAATATTGCTTACGCTGACAGATGACCCAAGAGTGATCCTCATTAAGCTGGCTGATAGGCTTCACAACATGCGCACCCTCGATAGCATGAAGCGTGAAAAGCAATTAAAGGTTTCTTCCGAAACGGTTTATGTGTATGCGCCACTGGCTCACAGGATGGGCTTGTACAACATAAAAACTGAGCTGGAGGACCTGGCGATGAAATATCTTGAGCCGGAACAATATAGAGAAATTGCACAAAAACTTTCTGAAACAAAACGAGAACGATCCAGGTACATCAATGAGTTTATCAAGCCCCTCAAAGAAAAACTGGACAAGGCGGGATTTGATTTTGAGATTTACGGAAGGCCAAAAAGCATTCATTCAATCTGGAACAAAATGCGCAAGAAGGCAGTGCCGTTTGAAGAAGTGTATGATTTGTTTGCTATAAGGATCATCATCAACTCTGTCCCAGAAAAAGAAAAAGAGGACTGCTGGAAAGTCTATTCGATGATTACAGATGAGTATATGCCTTCTACTGAAAGAATGCGCGACTGGCTGAGCAACCCCAAATCAAACGGTTATGAGGCATTGCATACCACAGTGATGGGCCCTCAGGGAAAATGGGTCGAAGTGCAGATACGTTCCAAGCGCATGAATGAAATTGCGGAAAAGGGGCTTGCAGCACATTGGAAATACAAAGAAGGAGCAAATGATGAAAGCCGTTTTGATAAATGGTTTCAGCAGATCCGGGAAGTATTGAATACCGAAGACAATGATTCAGTGAACTTCCTACAGGATTTTAAAACCAGCTTTCTGGCAGAAGAAATTTTTGTATATACCCCAAAAGGAGATGTGAAAATGCTGCCTGTTGGTTCAACTGCACTTGATTTTGCATTTTCAATTCACAGCGCTGTTGGAGGCCATTGCATTGGCGCTAAAGTAAACCACAAACTTGTTCCCATTGGCCACCAGCTCAGGAGCGGTGATCAGGTCGAAGTGATCACTTCAAGCAAGCAAAGGCCCAATGAAGACTGGCTCAATCTTGTTGTAACAGCAAAAGCAAAGACAAAAATCAAAGATTCGCTGAAAGAGGCAAAAAGAGAAATTGCTGACGAGGGAAAATATGTTGTTCAACGGAAACTTGAAAATTTTGGAGCAACTTACAATCAACATAACATTGATATACTGACTGCTTATTATAAACTTCCTTCCTCTTTTGAATTGTTTTACCAGGTAGCCGTAAAAAATATCGACCTGAAAGAGCTTAGTGAATTTCATTTGCTCGGTGACAGGCTTGAACCACCAAAGCCAGCCAAACCAGCTGTTGATGCAAAACAAGAAAGCCCTGCTGCTGCGATTGCCAAAAAGGATGCAGAGCTGATTATTTTTGGCGAAAGCAGCGACAAGATTGTTTATACCCTTGCTAATTGCTGCAAACCTATCCCTGGGGATGATGTGTTCGGCTTTGTAACCACAGGGAAAGGCCTGACCATTCACAGAACCAATTGCCCAAATGCCGCCAGGCTGATGGCGAACTACGGGCATCGCATAGTAAAAACAAAATGGGCCAAAAATAAAGAAATTTCTTTCCTTACCGGTATCAGGATTGTGGGCATGGACGATGTAGGTGTTGTCAATAAAATTACTAACCTTATTTCAGGAGAGCTTCGTTTAAACATCAATGCCATCACCATCGAAGCAAAAGAAGGGCTGTTTGAGGGCAATATAAAAATTTATGTTCATGATAAAGATGAGCTGGGTGCGCTTGTGCATCGATTAAAACAATTGAAGGGCATTCACAGTGTTGACAGGTATGACAATGAGAATAGTTAAATCACCTTGAAAAATCATTTTGCTCCATCCGTTCCATTTGGCCTATTTTTGCCCCGCTCATATAATAAACTGCAAATCCGTTATTCATGGTAGATGTTATTTTAGGCTTGCAATGGGGAGATGAGGGCAAAGGGAAAATTGTGGATTTTTTTGCCCCACGTTATGATATCATAGCAAGATTCCAGGGTGGCCCAAATGCCGGGCATACTTTATATGTGAATGATAAGAAAATTGTGCTTCACCAAATACCTTCAGGAATTTTTCATGAAAAAACATCTAACCTGATAGGCAATGGGGTAGTGCTGGATCCGGTTACCTTCAGGAAAGAATGTGAAGCAGTTGCATCTTTTGGCATCGATTACAAAAAGAACCTATACATCTCGCAAAGGGCGCATATTATTGTGCCAACTCACAGAGCGCTTGACAAAGCCTCGGAAATATCCAAAGGGAATGAAAAAATCGGCTCTACCCTCAAAGGCATTGGGCCTGCATATATGGATAAAACAGGAAGGAACGGTTTGAGGATGGGCGATTTACTGGACAAAAGTTTCACTACAGAATACATAAAACTCAGGTTAAAGCATCAAAGATTATTGGATGGGCTGAATTTTCATGACGATATTTCAATCTGGGAAGAAGAGTTTTTTGAAGCAATAGAATTTATCAGGCAGTTTAAAGTTGTGAACGGAGAATATTTCATCAATGAAAAAATAAGCCAGGGGAGAAAAGTGCTGGCAGAAGGGGCCCAGGGAAGTATGCTTGATGTTGATTTTGGCACTTTCCCGTTCGTTACCTCGTCAAATACCATATCAGCCGGTGTTTGCACAGGCCTTGGTGTGGCGCCGCAAAAAATCAAAGATGTAATCGGCGTTAGCAAAGCCTATTGCACAAGGGTGGGCAGCGGCCCGTTCCCGACCGAATTAACAAATGAGGTTGGAGAGGAATTGAGAAAGATAGGCAAGGAGTTCGGCGCAACCACTGGCCGCCCACGGCGTTGCGGCTGGATTGATTTAGTTGCACTGAAATTTGCTTGCATGATTAATGGCGTTACTAAAATTGTGATGACAAAAGCAGACGTGCTTGATGCATTTGAAAAACTTCAGGTTTGTACAGGCTATAACATAAACCAACAAGTAACTGATGAAATACCTTTCCAAATGAGCCGCGTTGAAATGAGCCCCGTTTTAAAATCATTTAAAGGCTGGAAAACAGATATTGCACCAATAAAAGATTATAACGCCCTGCCGCCACAAATGCAAGAGTATGTTCAGTTCATCAATCAATTTTTAGGAGTCAATGTATGCTATATTTCCAATGGGCCGGGCAGGGAACAATTGATCGAGAACATGTAAAATATAAGAGCGGCTCTTTCCCAAAATTTTTTTTGGAAAAAATTTGGCTAATTAAAAACTT
>JAFEAJ010000029.1 GCA_018266455.1 Bacteroidota bacterium | reverse complement strand
GCTTCTGTGCGCTTGCCAAGGCACCTGCGGGAGGATGGCAAAATAGGGCACATTCGGGCATTATCGTTATGTTTGGGCAAGCAACGAGGCGCAGGGCTGGGACGTGTTCTTTGACAATTTAACAGTTCAGCACAGGCAGGGGCCGCTGCTGGAAGAGAACGCCTACTACCCGCCCGGGCTGGCGATGGCAGGGATCAGCGACAAGGCGATTAAAACACAGTACGCGGAGAACAAATACAGGTACAATGGGAAGGAACTTCAGAACCATGAGTTCAGTGATGGCTCGGGGCTGGAGGAATATGACTACTGTGCGAGGCTGCAGGACCCGCAGCTCGGGGTTTGGCACAGTATTGACCCTCTGGCGGACAAGATGCGCAGGTTCTCGCCCTATAACTATGCTTTTGACAACCCCATTCGTTTTATCGACCCAGATGGTATGGGACCAGAAGATTGGGTGAAAGATAATAAAACCGGAAAGTATGAATGGAAAAACGCAGTAACGTCTGCTGGCAACACCCCTAAAGGTTATACATATGTTGGCAAAGAAGACAAGTCTATATTGAAAGATCTTGGGTTGAATATAAAATACCCCACAGCCTCGACAACGAAGGTTGGCAGCGTGGCAAGTGATGCTGAAAGCGAGGGCCCTGCTTCCTATGCAGTATCTCATGTTGTAGCAGTGACTACTAAAACTGATGTCAGAATAGAGCCAGACGTTTCGATTGGGGTGGATAAGAATGGGGATCTTACAAAAGATTTCAAAGGGATATCCGTTAGTGTCACTAATATCACTAGTGCTAGCGGCAGCGATGATATCACTGCACCGGGTACAGCAAGTTTATCTCTCAATGGCAAACAATATTCCACATCACTTTCCGAGCCAGAGGGAACAAATGTGAAAGAGACTGGAACAAGTGTTGCCACTGGAAGTTTGCAAGTGCCAGCATCAGAGCTAACAAAAGGGATGACATTCCCGGGAGTAAATGTAAAAGGGAACTGGTGGAACGTTAAAGATGATGGGAGCGGGGCAACTCCTATCGTATTGCATGGCTTGGCCCCCATCCCACTAAGCTATGATAACAAGTTTCTTCCTTACACACCCAAACAACAATAAAAGTTTAAATGGTCAAGATAATCTTAAACAAGACAAGTGTTTTTATAATGGCTGTTATAGCTATAGTGTACTTTGATAGTTGTAATGGCCAGTCCCAAAACAGCGATACCTGCATCACGCATTTAAAAAATGCAAGGAGAAATCTTAACGCGTATTATAAAAGCAATGATCAATCCTCACTTGCCATAGCGATGAATGAGGTCGAACAATCCATGCAATGTGATAAAACGAAACGTGGTGCGATTGAATTGAAGCTTTCCTTACTAATCTTGTTAAATCAATACCAGCACGGATATCAGTACGTGGACTCGCTTGGGGAAACAGATTTTAAATTGAAATATAAAAAGGGGATGTGGCAGAACTTTTTTCTTGCTTTGGAATGCGAATCCAAATTTGATACAGTTGGCAGGAACAAATATTACAATAATATAATCCCAATTGTTGAGAATTATATTCAATCGGAGAATAAACAAAAAGGTCAAATTGATGAAGAGCCTTATTATGATTTGTTTTTTATAAAGGCGAAAGTATCAGACCCCAAGCAGATTGACTTCGAGCTTGATAGCCTCAAGCAAAAATATCCTTCGGAAGGGGACTTTTTTGAAGGGCTGAAATCAACCTTTCTTAATATAGCAGGGAAATCAAACGCAAGACCTTCCCCACAATGACCAACGGATTATTACTCCCCCGCCGTTGATGGTACAGTTACTTTTTATGATTTTTGGCCCGGTAGTGCAGGTAAAAAGAATTTTTCTTTCTCCGCAGAGTGTCCTCCCTCTTCCCAGCAACGTCTCCGGCACGGGACGTTGCGTCGATAAAATGAAAGAGGCTAAAAGGTACATATACTTTTTCCTTCCCAGCAACGTCTCGCCGAAGGTTTCGTGCGATGGCTGCGGACGTTGCGCTGCAATAAGCAAAAGATAGTTAGCTTTAGAGATGCCAACCTTTCTTTTTCCGCAGAGTGTCCTTTCAAGGCTTTCTTTCTTCGAAGGGCCTCAACTCCGAGCCTTGTGTGTTGGCTGGGCTCTGCGGAGAACCAAGATTAGAAATTTATTGCCAGGCTCAGTTTTGCAGCAAAAGGCGTACCCGGGGTAAAGCATATTTCATCTACCGGTGCTGCCTCGCTTTTGAGCCTTGTAACCGTATCAAACTGGGTTTCCTTCCATTTGGTGTTGAAAATATTATTTATTGCCAACCCGATTTCGTATTTGGGCTTTGTATAGTTAATCACGGCGTCCGTGACAAAATAGCCGACAGCAGTTAAGGTATTGCTTTCGTTGGCAGGCCTGTCACTGATATACCGATAGCGCAAACTTCCGTTAAAACCTTTTTTTGCAAGATAGGTTAGCCCTGCACTACTTGTCCATACCGGTGCAAGCGGAACATAGCCCTCGCCTTTGGGCACACCGGTCGCACGGGCATGTGCATAGTTGACATCAAGGTCGAAGAACAATGATTTGAGTGGCTCATATCTCCCTGAAAAATCAAAACCATATCGTTTGGTCGGGCCGCTGAACTCAACACTTCCTCCATCACCTCCGTATACAAATTCCTGCTGGAGATAGATATACCAAACCGCAGCACTGACGATAACATTTTTTACCGGTTTAAAAACTGTTCCAAGATCGGCACCATAAGCTGCCGGTAAAATTTGATTGCCATTTTCAACCACCACTGCTCTCGTGTCATTTGAGTGAAAACCGCGACCGGTGGTCAGGTAGAACTGCAGGCCATCGCGGACATGATAATAAAAGCTCAGCTTTGGGCTTAATGTGCCTGCAGATGCTTTATAGGTGCCTGCTCCATTCAATGTGCTATCAGTCGCCTGTTTATTATTGTATTTGTGATAGAACTCATCATAGCGCAAACCTGCATTAATGCTAAAATGTTTATTCAGATCAAAAGTCTGGCTGATATAAGGCGCAATATTTGTTTCGGCAATATCTCCCAACTTGATATGCGCTAAAGTGATAAAACGGTCTTTAGTATGCGACAACTCTGAATTGTGCGTCGCATCGATCCTGACATTTACGCCTGCTTCTGTGTTGCTTTTTATGTTGCCAAGGTAACCGCTATGATTATAACTTCCATTATAACCCACCAGGTCGCGTGCTTCTCTTTGCCTGATTTCATCACCATTAACAGTATCCACTAAATAAAAAGTAAAATCAGTGTGCAGGTCAAAATGATAATTGGAATAATACAACTGGTTTTTTATGATGTCCCCGTTGTTGAGGGAAGTAAGCAGTTGTGCATTGGCGTTAGTGCGGTAAGTAAGCCCGCCTTCCAACGGATCAAGCGCACCATAAAAGCCGATGATGTGCTCTGTCACCGCTCTTTCCGGTATCTGGCCCGATGCATTCCATTTGCTCCAGAAAGTGGCGGCTGAAAGAGTGAGGTAATTGTTCGGGGCTATTTTGCCATTGTATTTTGTAAATAAATTTAAACGGGTAAAATGCTGCGGATTATCAAAATAAGCGTCGGAATAACGATACTCAGAAGCCACATACCAGGACTCCTGTTTTTCTTCCATTGTTTGATGGCTGAGCAGGTTGAACATGCCAAGTGCTCGAAAAGTATTGAACATCCCACCTTCCAGTTTCACCAGGTTACCCGGCAGAAAATCTTTGATATGATAATCCACGCTGCCGGTGGTGGCAAAGTCGCCTTTGTTCGCGAGATAAAGACCTTTCCTGAAATCGACACCTGAAATAGTTTCGGGAATAATAAAATGGCTGTCTGCATACCCTTGCCCATGCGCATGCGATGGCATATTAATTGGAAGCCCGTCAACATCTTCCCTGAAATCAGTGCCATGATCGCAATCGAAGCCGCGCAAAAAAATCTGCTCGGCTTTTCCGCCGCCCTGGTGCTGGCCAATTACAACGCCAGGAATTATGCGCAGCACTTCCTGCGAGTTGTTCACGCCACGCATTTCAATATCCGTTTTGCTGATGGCTTTGTACTGATCACCGGCACGTGCAGGAACAGTTATCGCAGCAAGCTCAATGGTTCTTGGCAAAAGCGCAACCGTATAATCAAAATCTTTTAGTGATGCCATGTCAATACTTTTGGTTTCATAACCAATGGAGGAGAGGATAATGTTTTTTTCATTACTGCTCAGCCTTAAAAAACATTTGCCCAACGGGTTGGTTGAAAAGCTTTGGCCCGAAGGCATGACAGATACAGTGACCCCTTCCAGGGGTTGCCTGTCTTTTGCGCCAACTACTTTTAAGGAAACATTGGTTTGGCTAAATGCGGAAGACTGCACCATAAACACACAAACCGTAGCAACTGCCAAAAAGAAGATGTGCGTATTTTTCATATATCTGATCACAAAGTACTGGTACAAACCTTTACGAATAGATTAAAGCCAAAATAAATGATTTTCAGGTTTACGGAACTGCAAACCTATAAACATTTTTCAAGGCATTTAAAGTAGAGAGAAAACACAATATATTTTTTCTGGTTACAACCATATTCAATTAGAAATAAGAAAAAAATCATGAAGCCTTATATATTGCGATCAACTAACCCATAACCGCTCCGTCTTCTTTCCTGCAAAAGCAATAATTTAAACTTGCATTTATAATGAATTCGATAGTTTATAGGGAATCCAATTCCTGATACCCACATACATGGGGATGGCCTTTGATTTTTGGGATTACTTTGCAGGCATTCTTTAACCTTAAAGGCATAACAGGATTTTTAAACATAAAGCTGGTACAGATCAATATTTCATCAACAAATCAAGCAGCTTCTTATCAAGTTTGTGCCCCTGCCAGTCTTCATAAGCCACATCAGCCCTGTTGGAATCCAGCACGCCGAAGTCGCCAATGAAATTCCACAAGGCAAAGCCGATATTATTGGAAGAAAGGATGTCCAGCACATCACCGAACCAGGCAAGAAAAACATCATGCGGTGTTTTGTTCCAGCATCCGCATTCGCCACAATGCACGCCAGTTCCTTTCTTGCTTAGTTCGATCCATGGTTTGTAATAATCTTCCAGCATTTGCCTGTTGAGGTATTTATCGCCCACCAGGCCGGGCCATTTCGGCAAGGGCATGTTTTCAGGGTCCTTATTTGCCCATGGGGCTTTGAAGTGTGAAACAGCTCCCGGGAAATATCCGCGGCAGCTTTGAGCAATTTCCAGGTCCTCAATTTCGGGGATGGTATCATTGCCAACATTATTGCCATCAGCAATAACGAGGTGTTTTGGGTTCTGTTCCCATATAGCCGCTGCTGCTGCTTTAGCCACTTTTCGATATATGTCGCCTGGCACGGGGCTTAATTTTGAGTGCTGGTCATTCATGTCATCCCGCATGCCTGGTTCATTCACGAGGTCGAAGCTTATTTTTTTTGAAGAAACGTTTTTAAAGCGCTTTGCCCAGAATGCCCAATGAAAATAAAATGCTTTTTGCGCTTCACCGTCTTTCCATAAATTGTAGGGCTCATGAAAACCGGCGTTGATGCAATAACCCGGTGCCCTGTGCAGGTTAAGGCTTACGTGTATGTCCTTATCGTGCGCCATCCGCACCAGGCGCTCTATTTTTGCAACCGCTCTTTCATCGATCCTGTAAACTTCATCAGGGGTTATGTCTTCGCTCCTGTCGAAATTAAGATAACAGGGGTAAGCTATCGGGAGCCTGATAAAATCGAACCCCCAATCTTTTATCCATTTGAGATGATTTTCGGTTGTTTCATTTTTTAGGGGAAATGCATTGGGCGAAAAAAAATCGGTAAGGTTGAACCCCTTCCATTTAGGCAATGTTTTTTTTTGTTGTGCTGATGTTGAAGCCAGAAGCACTTTGCAGGCAATGCTTATGCCTGCGGCTGCCATTGCTGATTTTATTACAAATGATCTTCGTTGCATAGGTCTTTTGTTGGCAAATGGTCAGGTTAATAAATGAACAGTTGCGCTAACTGGTTTCTTTTATTTTCATGCTCTCCGGGTCCCAGTGAATAATTTTCTTCTGGAAATAACTGGCGTTGGCAGCGAGGCAGGGCGCAGCAGCGCGGAAACCAAACACTGGGCCTTCCACTACAGGCTTTCCTGTGCGCACCCCTTCAAAGAAATTGGCGAAATGGTCCACGTGCTCGTCATAATCTTTCGGCACTTCGTAAATTGTAGGCGCAGGGTCGCTTTCCTTCTGGTCTTCGGGGGAATATTTTGTATTATAAGTTTTCAGCAGTTCATCCTGCATAGCTTTGGGGTAAGTGTACAACGCATCCCACCCGCCAATACC
Organism: Bacteroidota bacterium; assembly: GCA_018266455.1. GTDB lineage: Bacteria > Bacteroidota > Bacteroidia > Chitinophagales > Chitinophagaceae > Puia. The sequence goes on along the minus strand of JAFEAJ010000029.1, from coordinate 16,989 downwards.
TGGCGCTTTCGACATTTTGTGATGATGGATGATAAAACCTGTATCGCCCATTTCCATCACGCCTTCTGAGCCAAATAATTTTACGCTGCCCGCTTCACCATGCCCGCTTATGAAATTGACGCGCAGCATCAGTTCAAATGGCGGGTGCTCCGGCGTTTCAGGATAATGCATAATGCCAGTCATCACATCAGGCACATCACGGCCATCTTTCCAGTAAGCCAATTGCCCGGATGCAAAAATTTTTTCAGGGCCTTTCGATCCGGTGATGAGATGGACACCTGATAACAAATGCACAAACAGATCGCCCGCAACGCCGGTGCCAAAATCTTTATAATTGCGCCACCAGAAAAACTTTTTTGCATCATAGGGCCGCTTGGGCATTCCTGCGATGTACCTGTCCCAATCAACGGTGGCTGGAGACCCGTCTGTTGGCATGGTATACTCCCATGCCCCAAGTGCGCTTTGCCTGTCGAAATTGGCTTCAATGCAGGTGAGCTGCCCGATCTCGCCTGCTTTGTACAATTCTTTTGCTTTAGCGTATGCAATACTGCTCACCCGCTGGCTGCCCACCTGCATGGTTTTTTTTGTGCGCTGTTGCGCAGCGATCACTTCAAGCCCCTGGCTGATCTTGTGCACCATGGGTTTTTCGCAATAGACTGCTTTGCCTTTGTTCATCGCATCTATTGAAATCCGGGAATGCCACAGATCGGCAGTGGCAATGATCACAGCATCTATATCTTTCCGTTCCAATAGCTCGCGGTAATCCTGGGAAGTAAATATATTGTTCCCGTACACTTCTTTTGCACGTTGCAGCCTGCCTTTGTACAGGTCGCATGCTGCAACCATTTGCACACCTGGTACCTTTAATGCAGCTTCAATATCGTTATGGCCCATGATGCCCATGCCGATCACTGCAACATTGATCTTGTCGTTTGCGCTTGTCTTTTTTTTGTATTCAATAATTCTCTTTTCTATTTTTTCTTCTGTCGCAAAAGAGGCTAAGGCTCCCGATGAAAGCAGCAGTCCTGTGCTGCCGAGCTGTTGCAAAAATTTCCTTCGCGATGGATTGATTTTAGGCATGCTGTTTATTTTTAGATTGATCCCTGATGAATATTGTTCAAGTTACAAATATTCGAATCACCTGGTTTGATTTTTTAATAAACCATCGATCCGCACAAACTGGTACCCCCTTTGTTTTAAATATTGGATTAGCCGTGGAAGTTTATAATAGAATTTATCCATTCTTGCACCACCTGCGCCAATATGCATTAGCAATATAAAGCCATTCAGCCCAGATGATTTTTCGCAGTCTATAATAGAATTATAAATAACCTGGCTGGAGCAAAAATTTTTATCAGCTTCCCCGGTATAGTCGGCATTGCTCAGTGTGCCTGGGCTATAGTTGATCAACTGCAGTCCCAATTCATTTGTCCAGGCTGCAATCGAATCGTTATGCCATTCATAAGGAGGAAGAAAGAACCCGGCCTTGTTCTTGTTTATGCCGTGTTTTTCCATTTCCTGGTAACAAGACATCAGGTCCTGTTGAAATTTTTCTTTGCTCACCAGTAAGCTGTCGCGCTTTTCCCAGTCGCAATATAAAAGGTGCTTGTCGGAATGCGGGCCAAGGTAATCGCCGTCATCGATTAATCGCTGAATGGTTTTTTTAAAGGAGGGGGTTCGATAAAAATCGCCGGTGAAGAAAAATGAAGCATTGATTTTTTCTTTTTCCAAAGTATTTGCGATGAAATCTCCTCCTTCCGCAAATTCATGGCCGGAAAAGACAAGTGCGATTTTTTTGTTTGCTACAGATGATGAAGCATCTCCCCGAACTATTGCCCCATGCTGGAAGATAAACCTGTTGTTATTCTCAGATTCTCTGGCAGCAAGCAGGTAAATCAGCGATGCCGTTCCATCCATTGTCGGCTCGTTGGTGCTATAGTCGCCAAAATCATCATGGTATACGGCCAAATTGCTTTGGAATTCCGCATATTCATCAGCGTTATTCAAAGTGAGGCCGAGCAGGCTTTTGAAGATGCTGCCATATACCGGCCCGTCAACCAAACCGCCGTCAATAGGGTAATTTTTCAGGTGCGTAAATGAAGAATGCGGGTCTTGAGGTGTGTTGCCCCATTTTGGCAAGCCGTAAACAAAACTGGTTCCCCATGGGTTGCATCCGAAGAGCCAGTCAAAATTTGCCTGCTCCAATTCTTCAAATGAAGCATCGCCAGACAATTGCCTGTACCAATAACATTGAATGGCAAAGGCAACAGTAAGGTTATTGCTGCACCAAATGAAAGGAATGCCCCTGTCAAATGCATTTTGTTTCGCCTTGCCCCAAACTCTTTCAATCCCTTGTTTATAATAATCTAAAACAGTTGACCTGTTTTTCCCTTTTAATTGTTTTGCCAGTTCATAATGGCCCACATTAATGAACGGGTACCATTGATAATGATTTGCAGTATCTGCCCCCAGCCAGGGCGTTATCTTTTCGCTGTCTGCAAAAGCCATTGCTTTCAATGCGTATGTTTTATTTTTTGTGACGGCATTCAATGCAGCGGCAGCAAGCTCCATGTCATCAACCCAGTTGCCTTCTGCATAGATATAAGGCGATTTTACCGAAACAGTTTGGGCAACGCCAGGTTTTTCTAAACCAAAGGCAAATGCTGCTTTTGATTTTTTTAGAAGTAGTGAAGCGTACCCTGGGTCATTTTCTTTGAACAACTCAGCGCCCAACGCAAAACAACTGCTGAACTTGCCGGCAATGGAAGCAACACCTGTTGTGCTGTTCAAAAATTTTCCGCGCTGTTGGGGTTTGCCATTCACAAAGTATACCGGCCGCTCAACTCCTTTGCCATAAAAGCTGTCTTCTGCGGGGAGGCGCATGCCCTGGTGGTCCCGGTCATCGGCAACCTGGTTAAACATCCATCCGTTCCGCGGGTTCATCTTCAGCAACCATTTCAATCCCCATTTTGCTTCGTCTGCTATATCGGCAACTCCATTGCTGCCATCTAACCCGTTTGCCTGTTTGTAATCGCTGAAAACATTGGGGAAATCCCTATAAGCCATCAGTAAATGGTAGGTAGCATTGGCAGAAGTGGTAGCATACTGCAAATAATCTGTAGCATCATGCCAACCTCCTGCTACATCAATATATGTGCTGTCTTTTATACCTGCATCGCTGCCGTATAAAACATAGCCATCCTGTGTGTGGCAACTGTCCTTTAAAAATGGGTTGAAGCCCGAGCGTTGCTGGCGCATGTAGCGGAGGCAAAAATCTGCAGCGCCTTTATACACTTCGTTCCCAATGGTGAACCCGGGAGATTTTATCCCTCCACTCTGTAAATAATAACGGCCTGGTTTTGTGAAAGCCGAAAAATTGAAGCGATAAGTGTGCGCAAAAGGGCCATAGGCGCCGAAATCCCTTCCTGTTTTTCCTGTGAGCGCAACTTCATTTGAAACAGCATTTATTAACTGCCAACCGGCAACTTTCAATTGCTCCTTGCCGCACCACACAGCTGCCTTGATCCCGGTTGGCTTATACCCGAGCTGGTTGATCCTTATCCATGCTTTTTGCTCTTCTTTTTTTGGCTTGAATGAAAATAAGATTACGCTAAGCAATAAAAATTTTGTTCTCATAATGTTAAGGTATGAACTAAAAATTATTAACAGGGCGGAAGAAATTATTTTGTAACGGGCTATATGGATACTGTCAATCATCGTTGCAGCGTACTCTTGTGCAGGAACAATGCCGCTCAACCTTTTCCGAAGCTCATGCGGAGTCAAAAGATCCATCATCAATTACAAGCTTTGGGGAAGTTGAGCAACTGGCATACGAAATTTTTGAAATGGGTTTTTTGCTGCTTCCCAGCACATCGCATCGGGGTATCTATTCGCCAGAAAATTTTTTTATTGATTTTGTTGTATGTTTGCCGGCTTATAATCATGTTTGCATGGAACCCGGGTTTAAAAAAGCATCCTTTGCAGGATTACTTGTGGCATTAGGGATTATTTACGGAGATATCGGCACTTCCCCACTATATACTTTCCAGACAATTCTTAACGAAGGCGGAGCAATTAACAAGGAGCTGATATATGGTTCCATCTCATGCATATTCTGGACGCTTACATTACAAACTACTTTTAAATATGTCGTTATCACACTACAGGCAGATAACCATGGTGAAGGTGGTGTGTTTTCTTTGTATGCTTTGGTGAGGCGATTTGGTGGGAGCCTTGTTTACCCGGCAATAATTGGAGCGGGCACTTTGCTTGCTGATGGAATTATTACGCCGCCCATTACTGTTACCTCGGCTATTGAAGGATTGAATATGGTGAAGGGCTTGTCGCATGATATTGTTCCGGGCAATAGCCTTGTGTTGGAAATTGTTCTTGTGATATTGCTGCTGCTTTTTATTTTTCAACGTTTCGGGACACGCGTTGTCGGGGGGGCATTTGGCCCGATCATGTTCCTTTGGTTTACCATGCTTGGCGTTTTAGGTTTTGCCCAGGTTGTCCGTCATCCCCAAATCTTTGCTGGGCTAAACCCGATTTATGGTATTGAATTGCTAACCCGGCACCCAAAAGGGTTTTGGCTGCTCGGGGCGGTGTTCCTTTGCACAACAGGGGCCGAAGCTTTGTATTCGGATCTTGGCCACTGCGGGAAAGCGAATATCCGCATAAGCTGGATATATGTAAAGGCTACATTGGTGCTGAATTATCTCGGGCAAGGTGCATGGGCATTGCTGAGCAACAAACCCACACTTGGCGATATCAACCCGTTTTTTGCGATCGTTCCGAACTGGTTTTTGTTAACAAGCATCATCATCGCTACTGTTGCATCTATTATAGCAAGCCAGGCGCTTATCAGCGGCTCTTTCACTTTGATCAGCGAAGCGATCAGCCTTGGGTTTTGGCCCCGGATAAAAGTAAAATACCCTACCAATATCCGCGGACAGATTTATATCCCCAGCATCAACTGGATATTATTTACCGGATGTGTTTTGGTGGTGCTGTATTTTAGGACCAGCAGCTCTATGACGGCAGCTTATGGTTTTTCCATAACGGTAGCCATGCTGATGACAACTGTTTTGATGTTTTATTTTTTGAGGTATATAAAGAAGTACCCTTTTTGGATTGTTGGTGCAATTGTTACTGTTTTTGTTTGCGTTGAAACGAGTTTTTTTGTTGCCAACGCCGTGAAGCTTTTGAAGCGGCTGTTCTTCCTTGTATTCGAGTTCGGGCTGATCACTACCATGTACGTATGGTATAATGCAAGAAAGATAACCCTGAAGATGCTTGCATTGGCGAACATTAAAGATTACCTGGATGTGCTGAATGACCTGAGCAACAATAGCGCTATTCCTAAATATGCTACGAACCTGGTGTACCTTACAAAAGCACCCAGCCGCAGGCAAATTGAAAAAAGGATCATTGATTCTATTTTTGCCAACACAACAAAACGGGCAGATTGTTACTGGTTCATTAATATTGACAGGGCCGATGACCCATACACGATGGAATATGATGCCCAGGTGCTACTGAAGGATAAAATTGTGAGGGTAGATTTTCGATTGGGCTTCCGCATTCAACCAAGGATTGGGGTAATGCTAAGAAAGGTGGCGCAGGAAATGTGCGATAACAAAGAGATATGTGTTCCTGTAAACTTCCCCTTGCTACAAAAAAACTCGGTCTTTGATTTCAGGTTTGTGATACTTGAAAGGTTCCTGTCCTACGACAATGAATTTTCTGCTCGGGAAGGCTTTATTCTTAACTGTTACTTTGCTTTGTTGCGGCTGGCACGAAGCGATAGCCGGGCTTATGGTATAGATACCGACCAGACAGTAATCGAGAAAGTTCCCCTGGTTGTTGCGCCGATAACGAATATTAATTTAAAAAGAGCGGTAAGGAAAATACAGTCTTAAATGGGGCAATTGCCTTACCACTAAAAGTAAGAACCAGCTTTAAAAGATGTGGCTTATCGGGTGGTGCTAATTTATTTTGGAAATAGCCCAACCAGAAACCCAATAAGAGCGCTAATAGTAACAGGATTGCCATCAGTGGTGCTGAAGAAGATTGCTACTGCCGGTTAAAAGTCATTTCTTCACTGCAAAATGATACGTGCCTGAACCGATCCTTATTTCAGTATAACTGTCATGGGTACCCGAAATCTCAATTTCTTTTTCTGTAATTAGGGGCCTCCCGCTTTCAGTGATATCATCGGTGCTGGCTGCCGGCAAATAAACTGTTGCTGTAGTATTGGCAGGCACATCCACATCAAGCGTGAACCCGCTGGCATCCGTCTTCCAGTTGCTGCTTACTTTTCCATAATAAGTTTGTAGTTCTGCCGCGGCCATTGTGAGGCTGCTGTCGGAATGCGGAAAGATTTTGATGTGTTTATAGCCAGGCGCATCTTCATAGGTGTCAAGACCGGCGACTACCCTGTACATCCAGTCGCCAATGGCGCCATAGGCATAATGGTTGAAGGAGTTCATGCCTGGTGTTTCAAAGCTGCTGTCGGGCTTAATGCCGTCCCACCGTTCCCAAATGGTAGTAGCGCCCATTTTTACCGGGTAAAGCCAGGATGGGTAAGTGTCCTGCATCAGCAGTTTATAAGCCAGCGAAGTGTAACCATAGCGGCTGAGCACGTGGCTGATATAAGATGAGCCGAGAAAACCAGTGGTAATATGGTCGTCATAATCTTTCACGTTTTCAGCAAGCCTTGCTGCAGCCTGTACGCGAAGGTTTTCTGGCAACATGTCAAAATATAACGCCAATGTATATGCGGTTTGTGTGCCGCTCACCAGCCTGCCACTTGGCGTAACATATTCTTTCATGAAGGCAGCTTTTATTCTTTGTAAAAGAGGTTGATAATCGCTCACGTCTGTGGTGTTGCCCAAAACTTTAGCAGCATTGATCAGCAATTGAACAGAATGCGCATAAAAACATTGAGCGATAAGGTACCTGTCCGTTACTGCCGACCATCCGCTATTATCATCATCCGGCCGGTAAAAAAGCCAGTCGCCAAAATGGAAACCGGTATCCCACAAATCATTTTTGCTTTTTGCATGCATATATTCTACCCAGGCTTTCATGCTGGCGTATTGGTCTGCAAGGATTTTTTTATCGCCATAGGCGAGGTACATGTTCCAGGGAACAATGGTTGCCACATCAGCCCATCCTGTTGAGCCGGCAGCGCCTGGGCCAAGCACATTCGGTATTACAAAAGGCACGCTGCCACTGGGTTCCTGGTCGGCGGCCACATCTTTGAGCCATTTGGCAAAAAAGTTATTTACCCCCATATTGAATGTTGCCGTTCGGGAGAACACCTGGGCATCGCCTGTCCATCCCAGCCTTTCATCGCGCTGCGGGCAATCAGTTGGGACATCGAGAAAATTCCCACGTTGCCCCCATTGTATATTATGCTGCAACTGGTTGATCAGCGCATTTGACGAAACAAATGTCCCTGTCTTTTTCATGTCCGAGTATAAGGCTACGGCAGTAAAGTCGTCAGCATTTAATTTGCCCGGATAGCCGATTACCTGTATATACCTGAAACCATGAAAGGTAAAATGAGGCTCGAACGTCTCTTCGCTTCCTCCTTTTAGGATATAGGTGTCTGTTGCTTTTGCGGCACGGAGGTTCTCCGTATAAAAATTTCCTTCCTTGTCAAGCACTTCTGCATGTTTGATGGTTACGGTATCGCCTGCCCTCCCCTTTACCTTAAACACTACCCACCCTGTGAGGTTCTGCCCAAAGTCGATCACTTTTTCTCCTTTTGGGGTAGTAAAAATTTTCGCAGGCCTGAAGGTTTCCTGTTTTTTAACAGGCTCATTGTATTCTACTATCAAATTGTTCATGGGATAATCGGCAACACGAACATTGCTCCATTTGGAATCATCATAACCGGGCAGTGCCCATCCTGCTTTTGCAAGACGGGCATCGATTGTTTCCCCATTATAAATTTCCGCATAGAGAATACTGCCGGTTGATGACTTCCAGCTTCCATCAGAAATAATTTTGTCAGCAGAGCCGTCGGCATATTTTATTTCAAGTTGAAATAGCAGCCCAGTATTTTTCCCATAAATATTTTTGTTGTCATGCCAGGCAAGATACCCTCGGTACCATCCATTGCCGATTGTTGCGCCAATTGCATTTTGCCCTTGGTTCAATAAAGATGTCACGTCAAATATTTCGTATTGCAGGCGCTTGTTATAGCTCGTCCAGCCCGGGGTAAAATATGCATCGCCAACGCGCTTGCCATTTATTTGTGCTTCGTACATGCCATGTGCTGTGATGTACGCCATTGCCGATATGATTTTTTTATCAGCGATGAATTGCTTTCTGAACATGGCGGCTGGCCTCATCTTATCGTCTTCTGCATACCCGGGTTCGATCCATTTGGCTTTCCAATCATTTGTGCTAAAGAAAGCTGTTTGAAAAAAAGCGGGCTTGCTCCATGCAGAAGATTTGCCTTCATTGTCCCATATCCGCACCTTCCAGGAATACCTCTTGTTGCTTTGCAATGCTTTCCCTTTGTAGACAACATGAACTGATGAATCGGACATGACTTTCCCGCTGCCCCACACATTTTCGTTGCCTGATGTAACCTTTATTTCGTAAGCTGTTTGCATCGTATTTCTTCTGCCGCTTATTATTGCCCAATTGAAGCGAGGCTGGGCAACATCCAGTCCTACCGGGTTATCCAGGTTTTCTGTAAGAAGGTTTTGCAATACAGGTTGTGCTGCTGCAGGTAATGAAATAATAATAATAAAAAATGGCACAATAAATTTCTTCATGGCGGCAATGTTTTTAACTGGGTGAACAAGAGGAGCAAAAGGATTTTAAAAATAAGGCTTTTGAGGGAGGAAGAGAAAAAAAATTTTGTAACTAAAAAATAAATGTTAATTTGACATTAATTTAAGGTGCATGAAAAGAGAAGCCTTTGTGATTGGAGTAGATTACGGGACTGATTCGGTAAGGTCGGTAATCATTAATGCAATGAACGGAGATGAAACAGCATCATCTGTATTTTACTATCCCAGGTGGAAAGATGGCCTTTATTGCGACCCGTCAAAAAACCAGTTCAGGCAGCACCCGCTGGATTATGTGGAGGGGCTGGAAGCAACCATTAAAAAATGTCTTCAGCAGGCAGGCGATACGGTATCTAAAAACATAAAAGCAATTTCTGTTGACACTACGGGCTCCACGCCTGTGGCGGTGGATGCGAATGGAACACCACTTGCGCTCCATGCAGGCTTTGAACAAAACCCCAATGCCATGTTCGTGTTGTGGAAAGACCATACGGCAATCAAAGAAGCTGCTGAGATCAATGCCCACGCAGAAAAATTCGAAACGAATTACCTTCAGTTTGTGGGAGGGGTCTATTCATCTGAATGGTTTTGGGCAAAGCTGCTGCACATACTTAGAAAAGATACTTCGGTTAGGCATGCATGTTATTCCTGGGTGGAGCATTGCGACTGGGTGCCATTTTTACTGACAGGTGGCAAAAAGGCTTCGGACATTAAGCGCGGCGTATGCAGTGCAGGTCACAAGGCTTTGTGGGCAGCGGCGTTCGGCGGTTTGCCTACCGATGATTTTTTTTCATCGCTCGATATTTTACTGAAGGGGTTCACGCAACGGCTGTTCACCCAAACATATACTGCTGACAAAGCCGCAGGCAAAATCAGCAAAGAATGGGCTGAAAGACTGGGCTTGGCAGGCGATGTGATTATTGGCATTGGTGCTTTCGATGCGCACATGGGGGCAGTGGGCGGGCAAATCGAGCCATATCACCTGAGCAAGGTAATGGGCACGTCCACATGTGACATGCTCGTGGCACCGATAGATGAAGTAAAGGGAAAACTGGTGAAAGGGATTTGTGGGCAGGTGCCCGGTTCTGTTATTCCCGGGATGATGGGCATGGAAGCAGGGCAATCCGCTTTTGGCGACGCTTATGCATGGTTCAAAAAAGTGATTGCATGGCCGATGGAAAATATTTTAAACAAACCAGGTTTGGCGGATAATGCCCCGTTTAAAAAAATGCTTGACGATGCTTTACAAGAAATTATTCCGGAGCTGAGCAAACATGCGGCTCAATTGCATGCAGATGAACAATCGGAGCTCGCAATGGACTGGCTCAATGGCAGAAGAACTCCTGATGCCAATCAATTATTGAAAGGAGCGATTACCGGCTTAAACCTGGGCAGCGATGCGCCAAGAATTTTCAGGGCGGTTGTTGAATCAACTTGTTTTGGCGCAAAAGCCATCGTTGACAGGTTTAATGATGAAGGCATTGCTGTTAAAGGATTGATCGGGCTGGGCGGCGTTGCCAAAAAATCTCCTTTCATTATGCAGATGATGGCAGATGTGATGAACATGCCCATCCGCATTCATAAATCAGATCAAACCTGTGCGCTTGGCGCAGCGATGTTCGCAGCTACTGCCGCTGGGCTTTATAAAAACGTAGAGGGCGCCATGCATGTTATTGGCCCCGGTTTCGATACGGAATATTATCCTGATAAAAACAATGTTGATATATATGCGAAAAGGTTCAGGAAATATATGCAATGGGGAGGTTGGATAGCTGATAGCGCATGAATAATGGCAAGGCAAAACTTATGTTGCAGGTCATCACCAATAATTAAACAATGGCACACACATATAAATACATCCAGGAAGAAGCGTACGAAGCCAATATGCAGTTGCCGAAATTAAATCTTGTGATTTTTACTTTTGGCAACGCGAGCGCTGCAGACAGGGCCCTTGGCGTATTTGCTATTAAGCCAAGTGGGGTTCCTTATAAAGAACTTGCACCATCTAAAATGGTAATCGTTGATTTTGATGGAAAGCCAGTAAAAGGCAAGCTTCGCCCGTCATCTGATACCAAAACACACGCGGTTCTGTACAAGCACTGGGAAGGAATAAACGGTATTGCGCATACGCACTCGCTGTATGCTACGGCGTGGGCACAATCCCTTCGCGACATCCCCATTTACGGAACAACACATGCAGACCACAGCACCATTGACATTCCATGCGCGGCACCGATGGCCGATGAAATGATTCGTGGTGATTATGAATACCAAACCGGGTTTCAGATCATTAACTGCTTCAAAGAAAGAAAACTTAGTTGCGAAGAGATAGAAATGATACTGATAGGAAGCCATGCGCCTTTTACCTGGGGAAAAAACGCGGCAAAAGCAGTGTACAACAGCGCTGTTTTAGAAGCAATAGCCCACATGGCTTTTGTGACGGAACAGGTAAAACCAATGGCGCCGAAACTAAAGGATGCGCTCATTAAAAAACATTTTGAAAGAAAGCACGGGCCGGGCAGTTATTATGGGCAGCAGGCTTCCAACGAAGAAAAACAATAAAAATTACGCCACGCATTAAAGAGAGGCATCCCTTCCACATTTGTACGCCCTCTATGCACAGGCAACCATGTTGAAAAGAGATTTACTATTCAATGCAAAAAAATACAATGACAGACCTTAAGCAATTTCAAATCTGGTTCGTTACCGGGAGCCAGCATTTATATGGCGAAGAAACATTGAAACAGGTGGCGCAGCACGCTCAGGTTATTGCAGGTGCACTGGACAATTCACCGCAAATGCCGGTGAACATTGTTTTCAAGCCAACAGTAAAAACCCCCGATGAGATTTATCATGTATGCATGGATGCAAACAGCAGTAAGAATTGTATAGGCATTATCGCATGGATGCACACTTTTTCTCCCGCAAAAATGTGGATTGGCGGCCTGAAGATCTTGCAAAAACCATTGCTGCATCTGCACACGCAATTCAACCGAGATATTCCCTGGGGCGAAATTGACATGGATTTTATGAACCTGAACCAAAGCGCTCATGGCGACCGTGAATTCGGCTTCATGGTGAGCCGTATGCGCCTCAACAGGAAAGTGGTTGTAGGCCATTGGCAGGATAATAAAATTATTGAGGAGATCAGCAACTGGGCAAGGGTAGCGGCTGGCTGGCACGATTGGCAGGGTGCAAAATTTGTTCGATTTGGAGATAACATGCGCTACGTGGCTGTGACCGATGGGGACAAAGTAGAAGCCGAATACAAGTTCGGTTATTCTGTAAACACACATGGTATTGGCGATTTGGTAAAAGTCATTAATGCTACCAGCGATGCAGCTATTGACAAGTTGGTGAAAGAATACGGAGATCAGTATAAATTAGATAATGGCTTAAAAAAAGGAAATGAAAAACATGCCTCATTAAGAGAAGCTGCAAAAATTGAAATCGGCATCAAAACATTTTTGGAAGAAGGCAATTATAAAGGGTTCACAGATACTTTCGAAGACCTTCATGGAATGGCACAATTGCCAGGCATTGCCGCACAACGGCTGATGGCATCAGGCTATGGCTTTGCCGGTGAAGGAGACTGGAAAACCGCAGCGCTTGTGCGAGCCATGAAAACCATGGCCTCGGGCTTGCCTGGGGGGAATTCTTTTATGGAAGATTATACCTATCATTTTGACCCCAATAACCAGTTGGTGCTGGGGTCGCACATGCTTGAGATTTGTGAAAGCATTGCAGATGGAACGCCATCATGCGAAATACACCCGCTTGGCATTGGCGGAAAAGCTGATCCCGTAAGGCTGGTATTTAATGCTGCCGCCGGGCCAGCGCTGAATGCATCTGTTATTGATATGGGAAACAGGTTCCGATTGCTGGTAAATGAAGTGGTTGCTGAGGCGCCAATGCAAAACCTGCCCAAACTGCCTGTTGCACGTGTGCTCTGGAAACCTTATCCTGATATGCAGCGCGGTTGCCAGGCATGGATATTAGCAGGCGGAGCACATCATACCTGCTATAGCCAGAACATCAGCGCCGGGCAGTTGCATGACTTTGCAGAAATGGCAGGAATTGAGTTTGTTTTAATTGGAAGGAATACGGATATTTATCAATTTAAAAATGAGCTGAGGTGGAACGAGGTGTTTTATCAGATTAACAGGTAACCTGAAGTTCATGGCCGATGGTTCAAGGAATGCCCTAACTTGGTAGCACCGTATCTAAGAATGAGCAGCCGACAATCATGGGCCAACACAGCGTAAGGCCAACATAAACAATAACAACTAACGATCGCTTATGCACAACAAACTGGTATTTGCTGATTACATTGTATTTTTTATCTATTTTGTCATTGTTGCATCCTATGGCTATTGGATTTATCAGCGCAAAAAGAAAAAAGTCTCTGATACGCACGATTTCTTTCTTGCAGAAGGATCGCTGACCTGGTGGGCCATCGGGGCATCGTTGATCGCTTCAAACATTTCCGCAGAGCAATTTATCGGCATGAGTGGAAACGGCTTCACAGTAGGCATTGCCATTTCGGCTTACGAATGGATCGCTGCTGTTGCATTGATCATTGTGGCAGTTTTTTTTATGCCTGTTTACCTGAAAAACAAGATTTTCACCATGCCGCAGTTTTTGAAAATGCGGTATAATGAAACGGTTGGTTTAATCATGACCGTGTTCTGGTTGTTTTTATATATCCTGGTGAACATTACCTCCATCATGTATCTTGGGGCGCTGGCCATCAATAATCTTACAGGTGGCGATCATCTGCATCTCATCATGATCTGTCTTTCGGTTTTTGCCATCACCATTACGTTGGGTGGTATGAAAGTGATCGGCTATACTGATGTGATACAGGTGTTGGTGCTGATTATCGGGGGGCTTGCCACTACGTATATGGCATTAACGATGGTGAGCGAGAAATTTGGCTTGGGAAAGGATGCCCTTGCCGGTTTCAACCAGCTTATCAAGGATGCCCCGGATCATTTTCACATGATCTTTGCAAAGCCCGATGTGCGTTCTTCACAAGCCGATATCAATAACTACCTGATCTTGCCAGGCATTGCCATGTATTTTGCAGGGCAATGGGTGGTGAACCTTAACTATTGGGGCTGCAACCAGTACATTACACAGCGTGCACTGGGCGCCGACCTGCAAACGGCAAGAACGGGAATATTGTTCGCGGCATTATTAAAATTGCTAATGCCCATCATTGTAATGCTCCCGGGCATAGCAGCTTATGTGCTCTATAAGAATGGGAGCCTTCAGAATGAAATGGCGCTCGGTGGAAAATTTAATGCAGATAACGCATACTCATCAGTGTTGGGCTTTCTTCCGGCAGGCTTCAAAGGCTTGTCCATAGCTGCGCTTACCGCGGCCATTGTTGCATCGCTTGCAGGGAAAGCAAACAGTATATCTACCATTTTTACTTTGGATATCTACAAAAAATACATCAACAAGGAAGCCGGTGAAAAGCACATGGTATGGATTGGCCGCATAGCTATCCTGGCTGCGATGATTTTTTCAGTAGCATTTACCTGGAAAGACATTCTCGGTATCAGCAGTGAAGGCGGCTTTACCTACATCCAAAAATATACCGGCTATATCAGCCCGGGCATCTTTGCCATGTTCATATTCGGCATGTTCTGGAAACGCACAACAGGTTCAGCGGCTGTTGTGGGCCTGATCACAGGGGTAGCAATAGCTGTATTGTTCAATGATTTTGCCCCCCAATTGTTCGGGCCTGACACTATTTTATATACAGCCTACCGGAACAATAAAGGTGTTTATGAGATCCCCTTTCTCATCAGCATGGGTTGGTCTTTCTTTTTCACTGCGGTAGCAATGATTGCGGTGAGCCTTGCAGGCCCAAAGATAAATCCAAAAGCCTTCCACCTGGATGGGGAAATGTTCAGGCTAAAACCTTCTACTGCTGTTTTGATCATCGTGATATTCCTGATACTGACCGGGCTTTATGTAAGGTTCTGGTGATCTTTAGCAACACTGATTCGTTTTGTGGCAAGCAAAGTGGATATATCAAAAGTAAAATAAATGCCCTGAGAATTGCGCAGGCAAAAACTTTGTCCATCCACTTGCCGAATGAATAGAGGCTGTCTCGAACTTTAGAGACCGCCTCTCTGCTAATTTTTTTGTATAGATAAATAAACCTGGATTGCTTTTTTTCTTTGAACCAAGAGGGCATTTAAAGGTGCCTTTCAATGCATTGCTGTTGTATGATTGAAAAAGTGCTTTATAATTCCAGTAATGCTTTCACCGGGTCCCTGCCAAATAAAAGCTGTGCAGGATTTTCCAGTAATTCTTTTACCCTTGCTAAGAAACTCACTGATTCCCTGCCGTCAATAATGCGGTGATCGTAGCTCACAGCCAGGTACATCATGGGGCGGATCGCCACCTGGCCATTCAGCGCAATGGGGCGGTCTTCAATTTTGTGCATGCCGAGTATTGCCGACTGTGGGATATTGATTATTGGTGTGCTCATCAACGACCCGAATACACCGCCATTGGTAATCGTGAATGTGCCGCCCTGCATTTCTTCCATGCTCAGTTTATTATCCCGGGCTTTAGCAGCCAGCTCGACCACCTTTTTTTCAATCTCGGCCATGCTCAGGCTTTCGGCATTCCGGATCACGGGAACAACCAGGCCTTTTGGGGCGCTAACGGCAATGGATATGTCGCAATAACTGTGGTAAACGATTTCATCGCCGTCAATATAAGCATTCACCGCAGGCCACTCTTGCAATGCATAGCAACAGGCTTTTGTGAAGAAGCTCATGAAGCCGAGGTTTACGCCATGTTTTTCTTTGAATTTGTCTTTATAAAGGGCGCGCAGCGCCATGATGTTGCCCATGTCCACTTCATTAAATGTGGTGAGCATTGCCGTTGTATTTTTTGCTTCGACCAACCGGCGCGAAACGGTTTTGCGCAGGTTGCTCATTTTTTCGTTGCGGGCATCACGACTAAACATCGGCTGGCCAACTGGTCTTCCGGGGTTGTTCAGGGCTTCAAGCACATCGTGCTTTAAAATTTTACCCCCTGCTCCTGAAGGTGAGATTTTTGAAGTTTCAATTTTTTTATCTGCAATGATTGCAGAGGCGACCGGAGTGGCTTTTACATCCTGTGCAGGTATTTTGGGCGCAGGTTTTTCAACAACAGTATCTGGTTTTATTTCGGACCCGTTTGATGATGCTTTTTTCTCTTTTGCAGGCTGGCTTGCTGCAGCGGGTTTTGCAGCTGTCTCATCAATCTGTGCAACTACATCTCCTATTTTTAAAGTATCTCCTTCTTTTCCCACCGTCTTTAAAATACCGGCTTTCTCAGCATTTACCTCAAACGTGGCTTTTTCGCTTTCGAGCTCTGCAATCACTTCATCGCGATCAACATAATCGCCTTCTTTTTTTAGCCATTTTATTAATGTTACTTCGCTAATGGATTCGCCTACTGTCGGTACTTTTATATCGATCATTTTTAAAGTTTAAATTAGAACTGTAGTTAATTCCGGTTATGCATTTATGTTAATCTAAAATCCTAAATCGAAAATGCGGTCTCTATGATCTCTTCCTGTTCCTGTTTGTGCACCTTTTGATATCCCGTAGCTGTAGATGCGCTCGGGTGACGGCTGATGAGCCCAAAATTGATGCTTTTCAGGTTCATTTGCAGGAATGAAGCAGCTCCCATATTCAAAGGTTCTTCCTGTACCCAGAACCAGGTTGCATTGCTATACTTGTTGTTCAGGGCTTCCAGTTGCACAAAAGGCAATGGGTAAATTTGTTCAAGGCGCACGATGGCCACATCTTTTCGATTGTCTTTTTGCTGGCGTTCGGCCAGTTCAAAATAAATTTTGCCAGAGCAGAAAAGTACTTTTTTAATATCTGTAGGGTCTCCTTCTGCTACAAATGCATCATCAATTACTTCTTTAAAAGCCCCGTTAGTGATCTCTTCGGATTTTGAATAGCTTGCATGGAGCCGCAAGTTTGCCTTTGGCGAAAAATTAATAAGTGGTTTACGGAAAGGCCAGGCCAGTTGTCTCCTGAGCGCATGGAAAAAATTAGCTGCGGTAGTAATATTAGTAACTACCATATTCAGTTCGGCGCACATTTGCAAAAAGCGCTCCATCCTGCCGCTGCTGTGCTCAGGCCCCTGGCCTTCGTAG
>JAFEAJ010000028.1 GCA_018266455.1 Bacteroidota bacterium | reverse complement strand
GCTGGAAACTTGGCGCAGTAGCAAGAGATATAACCACCACCTTCAATGCCTGGAGCTATAACATCAACGAACAAATGCGCGAAGTTTTTTACGTTACCCAAAATGATATCCCGTCGAAATCTACCGAGCTGACAGCGCCCCAACTGATATTGGGAGGCTCGTACAGTTTCAGGATCAACAAAAAAATAGACCTGCTTGCCGAAGCCGACCTGGATATGACATTTGATGGTAAACGCGACGAAGTGGTGAGCACTAACCTGGTTAGCATCGATCCGCGGCTTGGCCTTGAGCTTTCTTATAACAAAGTATTTTTTGTGCGTGCCGGTATAAATAATTTCCAGCAGGTTATTGATGACAGGGATACTACCAACCAAAAAAAATTATGGATTTATCAGCCAAGTGTTGGCGCTGGGTTTAAAATTGGTGACGTACAAATTGATTATGCGTTTACCAACCTGGCCAACCAGTCGAACCCATTATATACCCATGTTTTTTCATTGAAGGTTGACCTGAGAAAAAAAGCTAAAAAGCAATAAATGCTGGGCCTGGCT
This sequence comes from Bacteroidota bacterium, assembly GCA_018266455.1. GTDB lineage: Bacteria > Bacteroidota > Bacteroidia > Chitinophagales > Chitinophagaceae > Puia. Next base: position 24,876 of record JAFEAJ010000028.1, on the reverse strand, counting down.
TTGATATGAAACACAACATTATGAAGAAATTTTTTACAATATTTTGTTTGCTAACAGCTTTCAGGCTTGAGGCACAGGTGTATGACAACGAGTGGATTGATTATAGCAAAACCTACTATAAATTTAATGTAGGAGCAGATGGCCTTTATCGCATTCCCCAATCCGTGCTCGCAGGCGCTGGCCTGGGCAATGTGCCTGCGCAAAATTTTCAGCTTTTCCGGAATGGGCAGGAAGTGCCCATCTACACTTCAGTAGCAAGCGGCATTTTAGGCAGCAGCGATTATATTGAGTTTTGGGGGCAAATGAATGATGGGGCTGCCGATAAGCCCCTGTATGTTAACCCGGCATATCAACATACCACTAAATGGAGCCTCGAAACGGATACCGCTGCCTATTTCCTTACCGTTAATGTTACCGGCGCCCCATTTCATTTTAATAACACAACGAACGACACCACGGGCAATTTATTAGCGCCGGAGCCTTACTTCATGTACACGACCGGTACTTATTATAAGAGCATGATTAATCCCGGATATGCGCAATATGTAGGCACTAATATTTATTCTTCTGTTTACGATATGGGAGAATTTTGGAGCTCAGGCTATATTTATCCTTATCCTTCGGGCAGCCCTGCGCTTACCGACACAAAAAACAATTTGTACGTTTATGCACCAGGCCCGAATGCAAGTTTTCGTTTTGGCGCGGTTGGGTGTGTGGATAATGCAAGAAGGTACCAGGCGCTTATCAATGGCACGGTAGTGGCCGATACGGTTATGAACAGCTTTAATGATTTGGTTACTTCCGCATCAATCCCGCTAAGCCTTATCAATTCCGGAACGGCCAGCGTTGCTTTCAGGAACAACTGCCTGGTAAGCTCAAGCGACAGGGCAGTTGCCAGCTTTTATGAAATTAATTACCCGCGCCAGTTCAATTTCAACAACCAATCGAATTTCTATTTCGAACTTCCAGCAAAAGTTGCAGGATATTATTTGACCATTACAAATTTTAACCAGGGCGGCGCTCTCCCGGTATTATATGATCTTACGAATGGCAGCCGATATACCGCTATTGGCGGATCTGGAAATTTTTATTTTATACTGCCCGGCTCAGCTTCTTCTAGGAAATTGGTTATGGTAAGCGAAGATGCATCAAACGTGAACACCATAACTTCACTTGCTGCAAGAAATTTTATCAATTATTCCAATAATGCGAACCAGGGCAATTACATCATCATCAGCAACCCCGTATTATACACTGGAAGCAGCGGCAATAACCCGGTAACCGATTATAAAAACTACCGGAATTCAGCAGCTGGCGGTGGCTTTAATGCAATTGTAGCAGACATCAACCAACTGGTTGATCAGTTTGCTTATGGCATTAAAAAGCATCCATTATCAGTCAGGAATTTCCTGACGTATGCCAGGAACTTTTTTGTTGCCAGGCCACAGTATGTATTTTTAATAGGCCGTGCTGTTAGCTATGACCAATACCGGTTGAATGAAAGCAATTCCATAGCTGATGCGCTTAACCTTGTGCCGACCTTTGGCTTCCCTGCTTCGGATAATAAGCTTTCCTCTGCAGATGTAACTAAGGCGGTACCGCTTATTCCCATAGGCAGGCTGGGGGCTGTTAATGGAATTGAGGTGGAGACCTACCTGAAGAAAGTGGAAGAATATGAAAATGTGCAGCAAACTGCGCCCAATACCGTCAGCGATCGGGCCTGGATGAAAAACGTGGTCCATGTTACGGGCGCCAGCGACCCCTATCTTGGCGAAGTGCTTTGCAATTACATGAGCAATTACCAGCAGATCATACAGGATACTTTGTTTGGCGCCAATGTTACTACATTTTGTAAGGCAACGCCTACCACAGTTGACCAAATTGCCGACCAGCAGATCACTCAGCTTTTTTCAACGGGGTTCAGCATTTTAAATTACTTCGGCCATTCTTCCTCATCTACCCTGGAATATAATCTCAATGACCCATCTGCTTATAACAACCAGGGGAAATATCCCGTGTTTTATGTGAACGGGTGTGATGCGGGCAATTTCTTTACATACGATCCCGGTCGTGTGCTAAGTTCAAGCAAAACCTTGTCTGAAACATTTGTGCTCGCCAATGAAAGAGGGTCTATCGCTTTTGTGGCCAGCACTTCTTTCGGTATTGTAAATTACCTCAACATTCTTTTGAATGGCCTGTATAATCTGATCACCAACCAGGATTATGGAAAATCTTTGGGGACAACCCAGGCAGATGCTATGCAGAACCTGGTGAGCGTTGTGCCCGGCGACTACTATGCAAGGCTGCATGCGGAGCAGATGACACTACATGGCGACCCTGCATTGAAGCTCAACACAGAGGCGCTGCCAGATTATGCCATAGAACCATCGGGCGTTGTTATTTCACCATCATTTATATCTGTTGCGGATACCAGCTTCACGGTTTCATTGCATTATTATAATTTGGGCAAATCTGTTCCTGACACCATTGCCATTGTTGTTAGCAGGCAATACCCTGATGGGAGCAGCACCGTGCTTATCAACAAAAAAATCCCGGCGCCCATGTCGGCAGATTCGATTACGTTCTCAGTCCCGATTTTGCCATCGAGGGACAAAGGGCAAAACTATATTTCTGTTACATTAAATGCCAATAATACGGTCCAGGAAGTTACTACTGCTAACAATTCAGTAAAAGTGGGGGCATATATTTATGTGAATGAGGCAAGGCCCATTTACCCTTACGATTATGCAATTGTTACAAACCCCACTCAAAAACTTTTTGCATCTACTGCCGACCCCAACGCGCCTTCATTGCAATATGTAATGGAAATGGACACTACCGAACAGTTCAATTCTCCATTGAAAGTTTCCAAAACCCTGACTTCTACCGGCGGGCTTTTGGAATTTGACCCGGGGGTTTCGTACCGGGACAGCACCGTGTATTATTGGAGGATATCCATCGTGCCAACACAGGGCAACCTTTATCACTGGGGCGAGTTTTCGTTTGTTTACTTAAGCAATAGTTCCCAGGGCTTCAATCAATCGCACTATTATCAGCACCAACAGTCGGGCATGCAAACCATCTTCCTGGATTCAGCCAGCAGGACCTGGAATTTTGTCAATATCAATAACACCTTAGGCATTCACAATGGCGTATTCCCTACTGCCGCCAGCTTAGCAACCGACTTTGTAGTGGCCATTAACGGCAACATAGACTCGATCCTTAGCGTTTGTGGCTATGGCATTGTGTTTAATGTGTTCGACCCCATTACCTTCAAGCCCTGGTTCAATGCGCCAAACGGGCAGCCCGGCAGGTATGGCAGCAACCCCGTTTGCGGACCTACCAGGGTATATAATTTTCAATACAGTTTTAACGATGCCGGGCGAGCGGCTGCCATGAATTTTATGGATGCCATCCCCGACGGGGCCTTTGTTGTGGTGAGGAATGTATCAGGAACAACAGCAGCAACAAGCACTTTTGCCTCTACCTGGGCTGGCGATACTTTATCTTTAGGGCACGGCAACTCCATTTATAACCGCTTATTGCAACAGGGCTTTACCGGGATCGATTCCTTTAGCTTTCCCCGAGCTTTTATCTTTACGTATCAAAAGAACAGGCAGCTATCGTTCCAGCCCGAATTTGTTTTCAGCCAGGGTATTTATGACCGCATCAGCCTTACCAACAGCCATTATGTTACAAGAGACACTATCGGTGTGGTAACCTCTCCAAAATTTGGGCCTGCCAAACAGTGGAAACAGTTGCATTGGCGCGGGTCAAGCCTTGAATCGCCATCTACTGATTCTGTGAATATCCAGGTCATTGGCATTGACACGCTCGGCAATGCAACCACCCTCAATACCCTTGGGCTGGCTAACCAGGATTACGATATCTCTTCAATCAATGCAGCGCAATACCCCTACCTGCAATTGGCTATGACTGCTAAAGACATGGTGCACACCACCCCTTACCAGTTACAGTACTGGCGGTTGAATTATGTGCCTGTTCCCGAAGGGGCGCTTGCGCCGAACCTTTACCTTGTAGCAAAGGATACTTTACAGTTCGGAGAGCCCTACCAGTTTGCCGTTGCATTTAAAAACGTGAGCGTTGCTGCATTTGACAGCATGCGCATTAACATGACATTGCTTGATCATAATAATGTAACGCATGTGATCCAGCTTCCCAAAAAACGGCCGATCATCAGTGGCGATACTTTAATGGTAAGCTATTCCGTTGATACCAAAAGCTATCCCGGGCAAAACACCATTTTCGTTGACGTGAACCCCGACAATGACCAGCCCGAGCAGTTCCATTTTAATAATTTCATGTACCGAAATTTTTATGTTGGGACCGACAAAACAAACCCGACATTGGATGTGACTTTTGACGGGGTGCATATATTGAACGAGGATATTGTATCTGCAAAACCGCATGTCGTGATCAAGCTGACCAGTGCCTCTAAATACCTTTTGTTGACCGATACCTCCCTTATGAAGGTACAGGTAAAATACCCTGATGGCACCATTCATAATTTTAATTTCAATACAGATACACTGCGGTTCACACCGGCAACCGGCGGCGCAAACAATGTGGCCACACTTGATTTCTATCCTGCATTCACCAGTCAATATAACCCGCAGGGAGATTCGTACATGCTTATTGTAACAGGCAAGGACGCGAGCGGAAATACAGCAGGCGCCATCCAATACCAGATATCTTTTACGGTGATCACCAAGCCGATGATATCGAATATGCTCAACTATCCTAACCCGTTCACCACGTCAACGGCATTTGTGTTCACCATAACAGGCAGCGAAGTGCCGCAGAACATCAAGATTCAAATAATGACCATTACCGGCAAGGTGGTGAGGGAAATAACAGAGGATGAATTAGGGCCGCTGCATGTGGGAAGGAACATTACCGAATTCAGGTGGAATGGTACTGACATGTATGGCCAAAGGCTGGCCAATGGGGTGTATTTATATCACGTGGTAACCAACCTCAACGGAAAATCTCTCGACAAGTACAAATCAGCAAGCGACAATACCGATCAGTACTTTAACAAAGGCTATGGCAAAATGTATTTGATGAGGTAAAGAATTGCTTGTAGCAACTGTTTAAAAAGGCTGTGCATTCGTATAGCCTTTTTTGCCCCTCGCTATTCCAGGAATTTTTTTAGCCCGGCACGGTATAGTATTTTTTTGATGGAATTCTTACAGAACTCTTTTACCGGGATGGCCGCACGTTTTAACAACTTGTCTTTTGGCTTGGGCTTAAAGATCGTATCGTGGTAAGTGCCCCGCTGATCTAAAGCCAGGAAGAAATATTGATAATAAGATTTCCTGGTAATATTTGGGGGAACAGTTATCCTGCTATAGCCGTGATATGAGATTTCGGAGCACTCAAAAATAACAGCACGGTTAAACGAGGGCTTTATTTTTTGAATGCAGTTTTTTACTTTTCCGTCCCATAGTTCAAGGTACCCGCCCCATTCTTCATGCCATTCAGGGTTCAGGAATATTAACAGATTAAGCTTTCTGCTGATTTTTTTTATAGGGTGGATATTGTAATCAATATGAATATCGAGGAAGCTGTTATTGCCCCCCTGGTGGAGCCCACAGCCTAACCTGTCATTGACTGTTCCGAGGGGTTTTAAAGAAGTGATTTTTTCGATCCATGAAATAAATTCGGCTGACGACAGCACATTGTGCAATTCAGTAAAGCAGCCATCCAGCTTATTGAAATCGCTCTCTTCTGCTTTTCGCTCGTTAAGCCCGTCATATTGGGTTTTCATTGAACCAATGGCAGGAAAAGAACCGAGCAGTTCCTGGGCAAAGGAACTGTCTAAAAAATCATCAATAACCAGGTGCCTGAACGGAATGCCTTCATCGAATTTTTTTTGGAGCCCGGCTGAATGGCCCGCATCAAAAAAAAACGGGGAAAAAATATTAGGGTTGAACATTGGCGGTTTTGGGAATTTTATTAAAAGCATAAACGCCTAAAACAATAATATAAGGCGATAAGCTAAGGTAAAAACGATTGTGCCAGTCATCGCATGATAACATAGTGGTTGCCCAGATAATTAAAATAAGCAGGATGAAATACAGGGCCGGGTATGTATTGTGTTTTAAAAGTTTTTTGGTCCCGGGGATTGCGCAAACATGAAGCGGGTAAAAGTAAAGCACCAGGTAAGCATTGTGCCAAAAGCTAAAATAGCTTCTGAACAGCCCCCAAAAAGCCACAGTCCTAAGCCATGCCATTCTTGCAAACTGGCTAAAATTGTGGGTAATGTAATACAATAACCCGTAAATGGAATTCCCGTTTTCAGTGGTCTTTATATTAATGAAGCCCGGAAGCGTGGGGACCCCGCAAATGACCCTTTCGTCCCTAAAAGTCAGCATAAAATCAAACTGGCCGCCACTGCCTATTGCTTTGTCAAGAACATACAAAAAAGCAATGGCTGTAAATGAGGCAACAAATATTTTGTTCCTTGTTCCCCATTTTTTAAAGAACTTAAAAAAAAGGTAAATAAATGTTGGGGGAATGAACAGCATGCCCGTTGGCCTGGTTATGGAAATCAGCGACAGGGCAATAACAATTATAAAAATATTTTTTGCTTTGAGGTTTTGCATGGAAAGCAGATAGCAGCTAAAAATCAAAGTGAAACTATAAAACAAAGATTCGGTTTGCAGAAAGGTATTGAACTCCTGGTATGGGAAATTTATTAATAAAATAAGCGTTCCGGCAAATGCCATCAGCGGCTGCACGAAAGCCTGCGCCAGCAGCTTATAAAAATACAGCGTTGCCCAAAGGTTGCATATAAGCTGGAACGCAACAATTAACATAAAGTTTAAATGGAATTTTATGCAAAAAGCGATCAATGAAATCTGAACAAAATAAAGACCAAAATTCAGTTCTCTTAAATGCCCGGTGCTTAAAAGTTCTTTAGCCTCAGTAATATATTTATCAGCTTCTCCCGTGGTAACAACCCCGTTCTTGACCAAGAAAAAAGTATTTATCAGTGCCCATATAAAAATAATGAGGGAGACCTGCTTCTGCCAGGTTGTGCTCAGTATGCTTTTTTTTATTTGATCTGGTTTATACATTGTTTTTTTTCTTAAGCCTGAGGAAATAGGATTCAAAATAATAAAAACTTAGGGCGCTCAAAGCAACAGATATAGAAATGCATCCGAGCGCAGCTATTAATTCCCCTGTGAGATTGTTGCCTGTTAGATGAATGGTGCACCAGTCAAATATGGCATGCGAAAAAATTACTGTAATCATCCAATGAAAAATATATAGGCCATAAGATATCTTGCCAAAAAATTTTAACCATTTGGCCAAAAGTATTTTGCTAAAGAAGCTTTTAGGCTCTGCGATTAATTTGTAAAGTATGCCCGCATATAAGATGGCAGTCAGGCTGAAACCAAAGGTTATTAAAAAAGGGTTATTGGAAAACCTTGCGCTATTAAATGAGTATATAAAAATGCCCAGGGCCATGCTGCTGAAAATAATCAGGAAGTTCAACATCAGTTTGTTGGTTTTGGTTCCGGAATAAAGCGCTACGCTTGCAATTGCCCCTGCCGCAAAGGAATCCATCCGGCAAAAAGTGTTCATGTCAACATGCTTGTATGCTTCCGAAAATGTGCCCCAAAAAATAAAGCACCTTAACAGGAGGGAGGATAGCGATAAACTGATCAGTAATACAATGAGCCATTTTGGTTTTTTTGATAAAAGATAGATCATGATTGGCCAAGCAAGGTAAAACTGTTCTTCTACTGCCAACGACCAAAAATGGATCAGGTGCTGGTCTTTTGGAAAGCCATAAATCAAAAAACTCCAGTTTTGGAAGAAAAAGAAAAAGCTTTCCCAATGTTCTTTATAATAAATGGTATTAGGCAGGTGTTCCGGCTGTACAAAAAACAATAGGTTTAAGTAATAAATGATCAGTACTGCATAATATAGCGGGAAGATCCTTAGTATCCTGTTCCTGTAGAAATGCCGGAAATAATTTTTTTCATTCACCGAATCCATCAGTTTCCCTGTTATCAAAAAACCAGAGAGCACAAAAAAAAGGTCAACGCCGCTCCACCCGAAAGAAAACAGGCCAATAAAGCCAAAGTAATGATAAGCCACCACAAGCAAAATGGCGATGCCCCTTAGCCCGTCTAACTGGGGGTAATAATTTGCTTTATTCTTTTCTTTTCTGGAAACCAGTGAAATCATTTTTGTTTTGCCAGTTTCGCAACGTATTTGCCGATCATGTCAAATTCAATATTCACCACAGTGCCTTTTTTGATGTTTTTGATGTTGGTGTGCTCAAACGTATATGGGATGATGGCCACGCTGAATTTTTTTTCGGCAACGTCAAAAACAGTAAGGCTGGTGCCGTTCAGCGAAATGGATCCTTTTTCAATAACAAGGCGGTTGAATTTTTTCGGGAATTCAAATGTCAGCTCGTGGCTGCCATGCCATGTTTTGGTTCTTGTGCAGGTGGCGATGGTGTCCACATGCCCCTGCACAATATGCCCGTCTATCCGGCCATTCATCAAAAGGCACCTTTCCAGGTTTACCAAATCTCCCTTTTTCCAATGGCCGAGGCTGGTTTTGCCCAAAGTTTCTTTAATGGCGGTTACGCGGTGGCTGTTATTGCCCGTTTCTTCCACGGTCAGGCAGGCGCCATCGTGCGAAACGCTCTGGTCGGCTTTCAGTTCCGCCGAAATGGCCGATTCGATCCAAAAGGTTTTGTTGCTGCCTGAAGCGCTCACCTCCCGGACAATGCCCATTGTTTCAATAATTCCTGTGAACATGGCAACAAATTTCGGGTTTTTGCAAGATAGTATGCCAGGTTTTCAATTTTTCCATTACCTTTGCTGCCCAATAAATTATTTAAAGCGGTAATACCATGCTGATCATCGATTCAAAAGATTGCGAAAATATTGACAAAGCGCTGAAAAAATACAAAAAGAAATTTGAGAAAGCCAAAGTGCTGTTGCAATTGCGCTCCCGCCAGTCTTACACAAAGCCTTCTGTAAAGCGCAGGGGCGAAGTGCTGAAAGCCATTTACAGGCAAAAGATCTCCAGCGGCCAGATAGAGCTGTGATGATGGCCTGCGCATAAAAAACTTTAACAGGAGCCACTTGTAACCGGGTGGCTTTTTTGTTGCCGCCACGATGTGCCATTCTTGTTCTATCTTTAAGCATGATGAAGCGGTTATTTGCAAAGCCCGGCTCTTTTCCTTATTATGTTTTCGGCATTATTGTTTTTTTCCTTTCGCACGGCTATAGCGAAAACTATGGGCTTATACCGCCGGCCGATATTCTTATTTTTTTCATTTCTGCTTCTGCTGTTGCGGCCTTATTGCTTTTCTTCACCGCAAAGAAAATGGGGTCATGGGCCAAAGCAGGCATCATTACCGGGCTGGCCCTGGTGGGCTATTTGTTCTATGGCGCATTCCAAAACGGGTTAGCCACATCCAAATTTTTGGCCCAGTTATCGCGTTACCGTTTTTTGCTCCCGGGCATGGCCCTGGCTGTAGCGGCCTCATATTATTTCATCAAAAAGTCTTCAAAGAAATTTGAAGGCATTACGCTTTACGCAAACCTGCTGTTAACGGTTTTGATTGCAGTAGACATGGCTTCCATTGCCGGGCAGGCATTGCAGCCGGAAAGCAAAGATGAGGCAGAAAAGAAAGCCATTGCAAGCTCACTGCAGCCCTGCAAGGATTGCAGCAAGCCAGATATTTATTTGATTGTTATGGATGAATACTGGGGCAACCATTCGCTGAAAGAATATCTTAATTACGACAACCATGCATTTACTTCCTTTCTGAAGAACGAGGGGTTTTTTGTGGCAGAAGAACCAATCTGCAATTATTCATGCACCCCCCTGTCAATGGCTTCCATACTTAATATGAAATACCTCAAATGGGTTAATGGAAAGAAGAATGAAAAAGAATTAAGTGTACAAGACTATGCCTGTGGAGCCAGGGATGTGAGCAATGGCAATGTTTTTTATTATTTGTCTTCTTTAGGGTACGCTACAAAGAACTGCTCTATTTTTGATTTTAATGCCCAGCCATCAAAATTTGATTTCAATTTGTTGGGAATAAATATGAACCTGATAACTTCAAAGACATTGATTAATGTTATTGAATATAGCCTGCTTTGGAAAAAGCCTTTGAAATATTTCCCACAAGCAAATGAAATGGCTATTAGCTTATACAGGAACAGTTTTAGGGTAGGGAACAAAAAAATATTGAAAACGCTTGATGAAGCGATAGTGAGCGCTGATAGCCCAAAGTTTGTTTATGCGCATCTTGAGATGCCGCACTTGCCATATTTGTATGATAGTTTTGGCAGGGATAACAAAGTGATATTTATGAGTGAACAGCCAAAGGAACGTGTTCACCTTATGTATTTGAATTATCTTATTTATGCTAATAAAGTTGTTGCTCCTATAGTTAGCAAAATAAAGAAAGTGTCCCAAAACAGGGCTGTAATAATTTTAATGAGCGATCACGGAAACAGAGACTTTTTGTTGCTAAACGGTAAGATGAGCCCGTGGAACAACTTCAATGCCATCTACCTTCCCGACAAAGATTACCATCTTTTTTACGATTCCATGAGCAATGTAAACGAGTTCAGGGTTCTTTTCAACACGCTTTTCAGCCAGCATTTGCCCATGCTGAAGGATTCGGTAGCCTTTTAAGGGCCTGTTTAAAAATGGTTTTTGGATCGCTGCCAGCTTCAGCTTTTCCAAAGCTGAAGCTGGGGGCAAAAAACTCATCAGCCATTCCAGGCTCAGGGAAAGCCAATGCACAGTCAAATCCGGCTGTTGGCGAGGGCTGGCGCCGGGCTCCATTTGTTTAAAAGATCCCTTTCTTTTAAAGCCACACGCTTGTTGGGCTATGCTTTGCCTGGCTCCGGAAATGTCACAATGTTTGGGGAATGAAAAAAGGGAAGGGGCGATGGCTGAGCAATACCATTGAAGGATTGCTACTGCTATTTTGCTGATGTTGCCGACTAAAAAATTTATTATTTTGCACGGTGAACGGGCTTTTGAAATTTTATAGAAGAGCAAATAATTTTAGTATTTAAAATTTAAATTCAAATTACTGGTTATAATTATAATAGATAGCACAATCTTTATTTTTATTTTATATTTATTGGAAATATTTTTTTATATAAAACCTTATTTCCGGGCAATCGGGCAACGGCAAACCAAACGTTATTAATAAAATGAATTTCTTATCTGATTTACAATATTTCCCACCTGTTATTTTTTATAAAAGTTCATATAAAATATCAAATATTATTTTTGATGTATATGAAAGCTATCAAAAAATGAGTTTTCGCAACCGGTGCAGCATTGCCGGAGCTAACGGGCCAATTGACCTGAGCATCCCTTTGCAGCATGGCAGGAACCAAAAGGCCCTGGTGAAAGATGTGAGGATTGCCCCATCAAAATGGCAGGCCCGGCATTTGAAAAGCATCGAGTCCGGGTACAACAGATCGCCCTGGTTCGAATTTTATAAGGAAGAGCTGTATCATCTTTATGCGGTGCCCTGCACATTTTTGGTCGATTGGAACCTGGCTTGTTTTGAATGGAGCATCAAAAAACTGGGCCTTCAAATCAGTTTTTCATTGACCGAAAGCTACCAGGAAGTTTATGATGAAGATTTTGTTGATTTTCGAAATAAAATCCTTCCCAAAAATGTAAGGGCCTTTCCGGCTTTGCCCTATCGCCAGGTTTTTGAGCGCAAGTTGGGCTTTGTCCCTAACTTGTCTGTTCTTGACCTTTTGTTTTGCGAAGGGAAAAACGCTGCAGTTTTGCTGGGTGAAGCCAAATGGTAAGAGGCCCGCGCTTTTATTTTGGTATTATCCTGCAATTGCCAAACCTGTATTTTATTGCAACAGGGCAGTTGCGCTGTGGTCATTGCCGGTAAAGTTTTAAAACCAAGTCAGTCCCTAACTTTCTTTACCGGTTTTTTATTGGAGCTGTCTTTTTTTTGCATGTTTATAATGGACTGGTCGATCAGCTTTTGCTCATTGGGTTTGCCATTGTCATCCAAAATCAAATGCTCCTTTGGAAATTCGCCATCTTTCATATTTGTATGGAAAACCTTGTCCACATGCACCCACTGGCCATTCTCCCATTTAAAGCCCTGGAAATCGCCATCGGGCACATAGGTATCTTTCATTTTGGGTTCGTTGGTTTCGGAAATCAGGTCATTATAAACGATCATGTCCATATCCGGGTCATAATTCAAAGTGGCCGCAGCATCTTTTTTGTATTCGATATGGAAGCGGTAACGTACCTGCCTGCCGGTTGTATCGTCTTTGATGTAGATATAAGGGCCTCCAAAAAGCGGGCGGCCTTCGTCATCAAAAGTCAGCACTTCCATCCATTTTTTTGTGCTGGTAAAGGCAAAATCGTCATAGCCCAGCAGGGTGTAAAATTTTTTGCCCTGGAAAGTTTTCAAAACAATGCGGTAGTAGATGGCGCCAATCCAGTTGTTAGGGGCTCTTACTGAATCATCGGGGCTGTTCGTGAAATTGGATTCGTCGTGCAGCGGTATCAGTTTCAGGGAGCCGTCGGTCGTGCGCACCTGTATTGCTCCCCGCTGAAAATAGCTGTAGGCATCTTTTTTTAATTGCCAGGTAAAAATTCGGAAAACGCTGTCTGGCGAATATAAACGGGAAATGGTTTTGAGTGAATCGAACGGATAGTAAAATGAATTTTTTAGCACAAGGGCCCTAACGAGCATCCTGATAAAGTTGCTGTCGGCGCGGAACCTTTCTGCGGTTTCCTGTCCCCAAACTATATTATTGGCAAATTCTTTTAAGGAATCTTCTCTTTTCCTCAATTCCTTTTTTTGAGCAGCAGATAATTGGGCATGAGCATTGTTCAGCAATGCACAGGACGATATCACCAGGAGGCTCAATACAATTTTTCTGATGGCAGGGGACATACCAATTGAACGTGTTTGCACAAATTTACTATTTGAAAACATGCACCGCTTCAACGAAGGCATGGCAATAAAATTTTATGGTTCCTGTAAAGCTTTTGCAAAATCAATGAGGCTGTTGAACGAAAGGTCAATGGCTTCATGGGGCAGTTCCTGTTCAGGGCTGGTGGTTTTAAGAAAAACGGTGTGCATGCCTGCATTTTTTCCAAAAAGCATATCGCTGAGGTTGTTCCCTACCATAATGGACCGGGAAAAATCGATTTGCGGGAAATCTTTTTTTGCCAGCAAAGCCATTCCTGGCTGTGGCTTGCGGAGCGGGTGATCGTTGTCGAGCGATATATTATAATATATCTTGTCAACCCTGCCGCCTGCTTTTTTTATATCGCAAACCATGTTTTCATGGATGGCCTGCAGGTTTTTCTCGGTCATCAGCCCTTTGCCAATGCCCCGTTGATTGGTCGCGATGATGATAAGGGAAAAGGTGCCTGAAAATATTTTCAGCGCTTCCCTGGCCCCATCATAAAAAACAAACTCGCCATAATGGTAAATGTAATCCTGTTCCTTTTCATGGTTGATCACGCCGTCCCGATCTAAAAACAGCGTCCAGCTTTTATCTATTTGTTTTAGGTTCAACATGTTTCTTCCCGGATCTTTTATTAACAATGCCTCAGGGCTCGTTTTTCATTTCCAGTTGCGCCCTTTCATAATCTTCGGGAATACCGATATCAATGAAATACTCATCTTGTGCGACACCGAATATTTTTCGCCGGGCATATAATTTCTCCAGGTAATCTTTTTCAAAAGAAAATTTTTCAGGGAGGTTTGCTGATACAAATTTAGAATGGTCAAGGGCATATACTCCCCCATTGATCAACCCGCTTTTATAATATGTTTTTTCGCAGAAATCTTTTATTGAATGATCGGGGCTCAGTTCAACAACGCCATACCTGTCAAAATTGTTCATGGGCTTTAAAGAGAGGGTGCATTCAGCGCGGTGCAAATCATGGAAGGCGGTGAGCTTGCTTACATTGACCTTAAATAAAGTATCCCCATTCAGCACAAGCACGGTTTTGCCGGTTGCCCTGGAACAAGCCAGTTTGATAGCGCCGCCGGTGCCCAGGGGCTCCTCTTCGATCGATGATACATAGTTGGCCGCCGGTAATTCTTTGTCGAGATATTCTTCAATCATTTCATGCTTATAGCCCAGTGAAAAAATGAATTTTTCAATTCCCTGCTGATGAAAATAGCGGATAACATAATGTAGAAAAGGCTTGCCGCAAACAGGCGCCATGCATTTTGGAAGGTCAGGAACAGCAGAACGCAGCCTTGTGCCAAGGCCACCCGCTAATATAATGGCTTGCTTAACGGCCATCTAAGCAAAATATTTTTCTTCCACCAACTGGCAAATAATGTGGCCGATAAGGATATGCGATTCCTGGATGCGCGGGGTGTCGATGGAAGGCACATTGATCAGGTAATCGCTCAGGCTTTTCATTTTCCCGCCGCTTTCGCCGGTGAAGCCAACGGTAGCTACTCTTTTTTCTTTGGCGGTTTCAAAAGCCTGCAGGATATTTTTTGAGTTGCCCGAAGTGGATAAGCCAACCAATACGTCCCCTTCATGGGCAATTCCTTTTATCAGCCTTGCGTACACCACATCGTAGCTGTAATCGTTTGCAACGGCAGTAAGGTAAGAGGTATTGCAATGCAAGGCTTCTGCAGGCAAAGCCTCGCGGTCAGTATAAAACCTGCCTGAAAACTCGGCTGCAAGATGTTGCGCATCTGCGGCGCTTCCGCCATTCCCGCAAAAATATATACGGTTCCCTTTTTTTAAAGCGCTAACAATAACATTTGTGACTTTTTCAATAGTAGCCAGCAGCATGTCATTTGCCAGCACTTTGTTTTTTACAGCTACAGATTCTGTAATAATATTTTTTATTTTTTCTTTCATGATCCACTGGGAAATTTAGTAGACTGCAAACTTAAGGCACAAAATCATATTGTCCATGTCATCAGGCCATGGTCAACGAATTGATAAGGCTTGCAATGGCCACCAAAATGGCCCAGGGCTTCAATTACTTTATATTTTGAATTGCCCGGGCAGTAAAAGACCATAAAGCCCCCGCCGCCTGCGCCTGAAATTTTCCCGCCTGTTGCGCCTGATTTTTTTGCCGATTCATAAATTTCATCCATCCGGCTGTTCGATATCCCTTCTGCCATTTGCCTTTTTTGCAGGAAACCAAAATCGAGCACTTCTCCAATCTCATGCAGTTTTCCCTTAAGCAATGCTTCCTTCATTAACTGGGCCTGGTGTTTCAGTTGGTGCATGGCCTCAATGGATTTTTCTTTTTTTTCTACTACGTTGCGGCTTTGTTTTTCGATGATCTTTGCTGATTCCCGGCTGGTGTCGGTATAATACAGCAGCAGGTTGTTTTCAAGCTCAAAAAGATATTGTTGTTTAACCCTTAGCGGGTTGACGATTACTTTGTTTTCACTATAAAATTCCATGAAGTTCACCCCTCCGAATGTTGCGGCATACTGGTCCTGCTTGCCGCCGGCCATTTTCAGGTCCGACCTTTCAATTTCATAAGCAAGATGGGCAATGTCATATTCGCCTAGGGGAAGTTTTAGCATTTCAGCAAATGCGCCAATGATGGCCACCACTAAGGTTGAAGAAGTGCCCAGGCCGGAGCCCGCAGGCGCATCAACAAAAGTTGACAGCCTGAAACCGGTTAACGGCAATGCATACTCTTTTTGTAACCTGTTGTAAACGCCTTTTAACAAATCGAGCTTGCCGTCAATAGGAAGCCGCTTGTCCCATTCGAACCGTTGTTCTTCCTTGCGGTCGATGGCTTCTACAATGATTGCATTTTCTTTCAAAGGCTCAATATTGGCATAGGCGAACAATGAAACGGTCGCGTTCAGGATTGCGCCGCCATATAAGTCGCTATAGGGACTTACGTCTGTACCTCCGCCTGCAAGGCCAATTCTCAACGGGGCTTTACTTCTGTACATCATCTGCTAAATCTGTAATGTTTTTTACCAGTTCCTGCCAGGAATATTTTTGTTTTTCAATGCGAAGATGAGGAATAAAATAATGCTCTCCTAATTGGTAAAAGCGGATAATGGCGCTGGCAATTGATTTCGGAACAGGCTCACAAACCAGCCCGCATTTTTCGTGTGGCACTAAATTGGGCAGCCCTCCAACATTTGAAACGATCATTGGTTTTTCAAAATAATAGGCGAGGGGAGTGACCCCGCTTTGAGTAGCACTTTTATAAGGTTGCACCACCGCATCAGCTGCGCATAGATAATATTTTACTTCGCTGTCAGGAATGAAACTTGTTCTTAATATCAGCGAGGAGCTGATGTTCAATTTTTCAATTGATTCATAGTATGGCTTTTCGTCCTCATAAAATTCTCCGGCCACTATTAATTTTATTTTTTCTGACCGGATCCTTTCGTCAGCCATCGCTTCCAGCAAAATGTCGAGGCCTTTGTATTTCCTGATAAAGCCAAAAAACAAAATGATTTTATCGGCATCGTTCAAGCCAAGTTGGTTCCTTGCCTCGGCTTTTGGGATGATTTTTCCAAAATTATCGTATAGCGGGTGAAGTGCCTGTTTTGCCGGTTTTGTTTTTTCAAATGTTCGCAGGTCAGCCATCACTTTTTCGCTCATGGTAATAAAGGCATCGCAGCTTTTTAAAAAATACTTTGTCAACATGTTGTCGCCCGGTCTTTTTTCGTGGGGAAGCACGTTGTCTGTTATGGCAACAATTTTGCTGTGGTTATTTTTTTTTGCTGTTCTCAAAATTTTTCCCAGTGCTGCGCCCATAAAAGGCAGCCAATATCTCACCACGATAATGTCCGGGGCAGCTTTTTTAAGTTCGGCGCCTATTTTGATCCAATTGAACGGGTTTACCGAATTGATCTTTGAATAGATTTTTACATTTGCAGGAGGCGGCCCAGATGAATATTGCGTAGTGCCAGGAAATAAAAATGAAGGGTATTGCAATGAAAAAGAATAAATGGAACAGTCGAAGCCCTCACTTAAGAATTGTGCAGCGAGCCGCTGGTCAAATGTTGCCAGGCCTCCTCTTAACGGATGAGCAGGGCCGATGATGATTATTGTTTTTCCATTGCCGGCATCAAGGGGATTAGGTTCTCCCATAGCCTGATTGTTCAGTTTTAATTTTAAAATGCGGTCAATTAAGCCCTGTTTTTTTTTCTATCAAATAAAAATTCTTTCCCGGCGCATTGCGGGAAACCAGTTCTGCAATAAACCCGGTAAGGAATAACTGGCTCCCGATGACCATTGCCGTTAGGGCGATATAAAACGGGGGGCGGTTGCTTAAGCCAATATCAGGGTAGAGCAGCCTTGTAATGATGAGATAAACGCTCAGCGAAAAACCGATCAGGAAAAAGACTGCGCCCCATGTGCCAAAGAAATGCATGGGCCTTTTGCTGTACCTGCCAACAAACATGATTGACAGAAGATCGAGCCCCCCGGTAATGAGCCTTCCTGCGCCAAATTTCGACTTGCCATATTTGCGCGGGTTATGCACCACTATCTTTTCCCCGATTTTCCTGAAGCCCGACCATTTTGCGATCAATGGTATATAACGGTGCATCTCGCCATACACTTCAATGCTCTTGACTACTTTCAATTGGTATGCTTTAAGGCCACAGTTAAAATCGTGCAGTTTGATTTTTGAAACTTTTGAGGTGAACCAGTTGAAGAATTTGGAAGGGATGGTTTTTGAGAGCGGGTCATGCCGCATTTTTTTCCAACCGCTAACAATGTCATAGTTGCCTTCTGCGATCATCTTTCTAAGTCCCGGGATCTCATCAGGGCTATCCTGGAGGTCGGCGTCCATAGTGATCACTACCTCTCCACAAGCTGCCCTGAAGCCTTCATTCAGGGCAGCCGATTTTCCATAATTGCGCTGAAATTTTATTCCTTTGATATTGTTGTTGGATGAGCGCAACGATTCGATCACGTTCCAGGAATTGTCGGCACTGCCATCATCAATAAAAATAATTTCATAAGAAAACTCATTGGCATTTGCCACCCTGGCTATCCATGCGCACAATTCGGGCAGCGATTCCTCTTCGTTAAAAACAGGCACAACAATTGAAACATCCATTCTTAATGTTCTTATTTAAACTGGTTTTCCAAAGATGACTGAGGATTTTTTTTAGGGACAGCAGCGCCAACTAATGAACTGATTGCCCCAACCAGCAAATACCAAAACACCAACCCCAGCACGATGAACAACGTATAATTTTTTGAGAAGAATTCCATTCCTTTATCAACCTGGTCTGCATCTGCGCCTGGTTTTGCCAATGCTTTTTCCCTTGCCATTTCCATTATTTTTTGTTTGGCATCAGGGAAAATGAAGTTGGAGAGCACAGCGTAGAGGATCATCAGGCAGGTAATAACAGCCACCACCTTAAAACCAAAACCAAAAAGCTGGCCAAAAGTGACGTTGTTGTTTTTCTCTTTCGCGTTATTGATCACAGCCCAAATAACACCGGCTATAAAAAAGGCAAGGCCGATATACTGTGCCCAGCTTTGCAGGTACAGGCCGGTAAAATACATGATTATCGATTCGACAATCAGGATCAGGCTGATAACAATACCCGCTATTACGGGAGTGGTGATTTTTTTTTCCATGCAGATTATTTTAAAGGTGAATCTTGATCATTCAAATTTATGGTTTCTCCGTTAACTATACCAATCACTTTTCCTTTTAGTGTTTTTCCTGGAAAGGGGGTGTTTTGTGATTTTGAATTAAATTGATTTTCTCTGACGATGTTTTCTGCTGAGGGGTCAAACAAGGTGAGGCAGCATTTCTCTCCTTCCCGGATCGAATGTTGGGGGAGGTTGAAAATTTTCCTGGTATTTGTGCCTAGCAATGCGCACAAGTTTTCCTGGCTGCTTTCCGACAACACTGTATTCAATGCTGCATAACAGGTCTCGAGCCCGGTCATCCCAAATTTTGCATATTCAAATTCAAGCACCTTGCTGTCGGCTTCATGAGGGAAATGATGGGTAGCAACACAATCTATTGTTCCATCAGTTGCTGCCTGTCTTAACATGGCAACATCTTTTTTTGTGCGCAGCGGAGGGTACACTTTTAAATTGGTATCATAGGTTGTCAGGTCATCATCGCTAAAAAACAAATGATAAGGGGTAACAGAACAGGTGACATGCAAACCAGAATCTTTTGCCCGCCTGATATATTCCAGCGACTTTGGTGAGGTAACTCCTGTGAAATGGATTTTCGAACCTGTGTATCTTGCTAATTTAATATCGCGTGCAATAATCAGCTCCTCGGCCATCATGGGTTTCCCGGGCAGCCCTAATTGTGTTGAAATGATGCCTTCATTCATCAGCCCGTTTGCCCCGATGGAGGTGTCGTCCGGGACCTGTATAATCGTTCCGCCAAAAGCTTTTACATATTGCAGCGCTTTCAATAATAAACCGGGCGATTGTATGGGGTTTGTGCCATCGCTGAATGCAATGGCGCCGCTGCGCTGCATGTCGTACATTTCCGCCAGTTCTTTTCCTTCTGCATTTTTGGTAACAGCGCCGATGGGTAAAATATTTACCGGCAGCGATTTCGATTTCTGCCTTATGTATTCAACCTGTGCTTTTGTATCCACAACCGGTTTGGTGTTGGGCACAACAAACACATCAGTGAACCCGCCTGCAGCGGCGGCTGC
Source organism: Bacteroidota bacterium (assembly GCA_018266455.1). Taxonomy (GTDB): domain Bacteria; phylum Bacteroidota; class Bacteroidia; order Chitinophagales; family Chitinophagaceae; genus Puia. Next base: position 5,183 of record JAFEAJ010000028.1, on the reverse strand, counting down.
GGCGCCGCTTTCTAAAGTCTCTTTGTATTCGAGCCCCGGGTCGCAAAAATTAGAAAAAGGATCTGCCCATCCCTCCGATACATAAAGGCCGGGCCGTTTAATGATCTTGTCAGCAAGGCTGTCAATATTGTCCTGTATTTTTTTGATGGTGCCGTTGTCAATAAAAATGTCTTTAACAGAACCATTGTAGGGAGAAAGGGGATCGATGATGCGCGCCTGCTGAATGAGGATATTCATTGAACAAAGAATTGCGCGAAGATAAGGCTTGTTGCCTGATTTCAGGTACAGAAATTATTAGTACATTTGCTGCCCTTTACGGTTCGGGACGTAGCGCAGCCCGGTAGCGCATTTGCATGGGGTGCAAGAGGTCGCTGGTTCGAATCCAGTCGTCCCGACAAATGAGTGGCTCAATATGGGCCACTTTTTCATTATGATCTGCTGGTTATATTTTCTTTTTCCGCAAAGCTTCCTATTCGAAAAGCCATTGTGCCGGCAAAAGGAACTTTGCGCAGGGGAGGGAGGCCCTTAAAATGGTTAGAAACCATTGGGCAAAGCCTGAAGGATTATAAGCACCGTTTTTCAGGATTTTATTTGAAAGGCAAGCAAGGCGAAAATGTCTTTTACAAACGATTCCGGGGTATTTTGCTGTTTGCAATAATCGTAGCCAGAAGAAATGCTTCGTATACTAATAGAGGCCTATATAAGAAGATTGGATTTGCTGCTTATGAAAATATGTTTGACGGCATATCATGCCGGTTGTTTTGGGTTTATTGTACCCAGAAAATCCCCTTAACAGTCGGGTCGTTTTTTACTTCATTGATGATGATCTCGATCTTGGTTGCATCGAGGTTCTCGAACTTGAGCTGAAAAACAAATTCATCTTCATTGCGCTCAAGCGTAAAAGTCTGAACTTTCAGATCGTTTTTGCCCAGCAGGCTCTTGAGCAGTTCTGTATTATCTACGTCCAAATTGGTTACGATCCTTAATGTCTTTTGCTTAAATTTCTTGGCATACACTTGCTCTAATGGTTGTAATGCCCAAAGAATAATTAAGGCTACTATGGTGGTGGCGCCTGCCGCAAAGTATAGTCCGCCGCCTGTTGCAAGCCCAATGGCGGCCACTGTCCACAAGCCAGAAGCGGTGGTTAAACCGCGCACAGTGCCTTGTTTGATAAATAAGATAGTGCCTGCGCCAATAAACCCTATGCCACTGATTACCTGTGCTGCTACCCGTGAAGGATCAAGGTCAACATGGGGCGTCCCTAAAATGTCTGAAAACCCAAAAGCGGAAACAATCATGACCAGGCAGGAGCCAACGCAGACCATCATGTGCGTTCTCATGCCCGCAGCCCAATCTTTTCTTTCTCTTTCTAAGCCAATCAGTGCTCCAAATAATGAGGCTAATGCCAGGCGTATCATGATTTCATTCCAACTGAGCATTTTGTTTTTGTTTTATTTGATTTAAGATGTTGTTTCTTGCTGGCTAATGCACACGAAACTGTTTTAGCGCTTTTGTTGCCTAATGCCAGCTTGGCAAAAGCCCGATCTGAAAAAAATACATTAATGAAGTTACAAACAATAATTCATGTGCAGTGCCTGTCATGCGAACGCTTGATTAATTAGTTGCTGATGAAGTGATGCTTAGCGATACTTTGAATGCTTTTATTATGGGCAAACAGGTATTTTAATGTTCTTCCGGTCATTTATTTATTTTTCTCTTTTTTAAAAATATTTACAATGCCTTTCCCAATTTTTTGAGCTGCCTCCAATCCCCGGGTTAAAGGCTCTGTCGAAATATCGTCATAACTGTCGTCAATATAGTCCACGTCGCTTTGCCTCGGGTAAATGATTATTTTGCTATTGTGCGAAAAATATTTATCAAGCTTTGCGGGCAGGGCGTCCAGCATGTTCATATAGGAAACCGATCCCTTACGCGCTGAGGCCAGGACAAATAAATCGTCATCGTGAACATGTTTTGCGAGGATGACAAAATCTTCCCAATCATCAAAATTAATGGTGTTTATTGCCGCAGAAAATTTAGACAGTTTTGATATTTTTTCAATCGCCTGCCTGGTGCGTTGATTACAATGTGCCTGCACAGGGATGCTTAATTCCTGTGCTAAAGCAGCCATTTTTGAAAGCCATTGCTCAAAGCCCTGCTCTCTTTCTCCCATTGGAGGGATGACCACCACCACCTTTTTATTCAGGACCAACGGCTTTTCTAAAGTGCATATAAATGTTGTTTTGTCGGTGTTGCTTAGTACCGTATCTAATTTTTCGCCGATCATTTTTTCAAAAAAGTCGGCACGCTGGGGCCAGGGCATAATAATAATATCGGCCATGATTTCTCTTGAAACCCTGGATATTCCACTGGCTATGTTGTGGTCGATGGTAGTGATTAAGTTTATTGGCGTCTCGGTGGCTGCTCCCTGGTTAATGAATTCTTCCAGCTTGTTTCTTGCTTTCAGGATATTTTTTTCGGCTTCTGAATTATTAGTAACGATTGACAAAATGGATATTGGGTTGGCTGATTTTTTTGATTTCAGCAGCACTGACAATTCAAGAAGCTTTTCAACATCTTTAATATCTTCAACCGGTAAAAGAATATGTTCATTATTCAGCTCGGGAATTTTTTGGGTATCGTAAATTTCATCAGTGCTTTCCAATATTATTTTTTTACCTGCTTTTTCTGTGGCAAAAGAGGCTACGATACAAGTGATCAAGATCAGGATGATCGTTCCATTAAGGATGTTCTCATCAATTATCCCGGCATTGAAGCCAACCAGGATAATAGCCAAAGTGGCTGCTGCGTGCGAGCTGCTCAGCCCGAAAATAAGTTGCCGCTGGCTTTTGGAGTACCTGAAGATAAGTTGTGTGAATAACGCAGCGACCCATTTGCCAAACAAAGCCACAACAGTTAATGTGGCGGCTACGATCAGCGCTCCCGGCCCTTTTAAAAGAATTTTGATGTCGACCAGCATGCCAACGCTAATAAGGAAAAAAGGGATGAACAATGAATTCCCGATAAACTCAATCCTGTTCATCAGCGCTGAGGAATGGGGAATAAGTTTGTTTAAGGCGAGGCCTGCAACAAATGCCCCTATGATTGCTTCAACGCCCGCTGCCTGGGCTAAAAATGCCGCGAAAAAAACCACGGATAACACGAAAATATACAGCGAATGCTTTTCGCTTTCGAGATTGGAAAAGAACCATTTTGCAATCCTGGGGATGATCAAAAACATGATTGCCGCAAAAATCACGAGCGAAACGACTAAGCGTATCCAGAAATCCATCGTCAGGTTTCCTTTATTGTTCCCCATAATTACTGCTAAGATGATCAGCACAGCGGTATCTGTAAGGATGGTGCCTCCAACAGTAATGGCCACCGCCTGGTTTTTTGAAATGCCCAGCTTGCTTACTATCGGGTAGGCTATTAACGTGTGCGTGGCAAACATGCTGGCTGTAAGAAAACTGGCATTGAAATTATAGCCTAAAAAATAATAGCATGCGGGGAACCCTATGCTCAACGGCAATATAAAAGTGAATAAACCAAACACCAGGCTCTTGTTCCGGTTCACCTTAAATTCATTTAAATCCAATTCCAGCCCGGCAATGAACATGATGTACAATAAGCCAATGGTGGAGAACAAATCAACAGCAGAATTTTTTGCAAGCATGTTCAACCCTTGCGGCCCTATAATGATGCCCGATATGATGAGCCCGATTATCCCCGGGATATTTAATTTTTTCAGTAAGATGGGGGACAGCAGTATAATGAATAAGACCAACGAAAAAATCAAAACCGGGTTTTTCAGCGGGAATTGAAATTCTTGTATTAAATGGTTGAAAAAATCTGTCATCAGGTAACGATTAATGGCCGAGCGATAAAATGCAAGGCGATTGTATTGATAAAAAAGTTATGCTTTTTGAATATGTATTTCGCAAAATACATCAGTATCCTTCAGCGGTATCATCGCCGCGATGGTCGCCCACTGCAATGATTTTCCCGTCCGGCAGGACCTGTATCACTTCTGTGCGCCCTATTGCGCTGCGATCGTAAATGTGATAACCCATTTGCTGCAATTGCTGCTTTACGTCTTCCGGGAATCCCTTCTCTACAAAAATCATATCGGGCAGCCATTGGTGATGGAACTTGGGCTTGTTCACAGCATCGTCAGGGCTCATGTTAAATTCAAGTATATCAATGAGGGTCTGAAAAACTGAGGTGGTAATGGTTGTGCCCCCCGGAGTGCCAACAACCAAATAAGGTTTGTCGTTCTGTAAAACAATGGTTGGGGTCATGGAGCTGAGCATTCTTTTGCCTGGGGCAATGGCATTGGCTTCGCCGCCAACAGCGCCATACATGTTCGGCACGCCGGGTTTTATGCTGAAGTCGTCCATTTCGTTGTTCAGCAAAAAACCAGCGCCAGCAACAACGGTGCGGCTGCCATATTCGCCATTCAGCGTGGTGGTGATGGCTACGGCATTGCCTTCTTTGTCGTAGGTGTTCAAATGGGTAGTCTCTTCGCTTTCCGGCGCCACGTTGCCTGCTTGTATGTCTTTGCTGTTGCCTGCTTTGTTGGGATCGTACAATTTCATTCTTTCCATCACATAAGGATAGCTCCATAAAAATTTTGCAGGCACTTTAAAATAATCTTTGTCACCCAGGTATTTTGCGCGGTCAGCATAAGCAAGCCTTTCCACTTCCACCATCAGGTGTACCGATTTTAATGTTTCAAAACCATATTCTTTTAAAGGCTGGTCTTCTACCATGCGCATCATTTGCGGCAAAAGCACGCCTCCGCTCGAGGGCAGCGGCATGGTAACGATCGTATAATCTGTTTTGTACTTGAAAACAACCGGCTCTCGTTCTTTGGCGACATAATTTTTCAGGTCGTCAAGTGTTATTATGCCTTTGCCCCTTTTCATTTCACCAGCAATTTTTTGAGCTGTTTCTCCTTCATAAAAACCTTTAGCGCCATTGTCGCGAATGAGCTTCAGCGTGTTGGCCAGGTCCTTTTGTACCAGCGTATCGCCGGCTTTCCATGGATAGGGCTTCACAAATACAGGCATTACCGAATTGTATTTCTTGAAATCTTCCTGGGAATAGTTCAGGCTTTGGGCTTCAGCAGAGGATATGACAAACCCTTTTTCTGCCAGGTCAATGGCAGGTTGAATGAGTTT
>JAFEAJ010000027.1 GCA_018266455.1 Bacteroidota bacterium | reverse complement strand
CGACCGCCAAGCCGAAACCGTTATATGCCATTGCTACCAACCGTGAGAAAGTTGAGATCATTTTTGAGATCTTAAAAGGTCAAATGGAGCAACTCTATCACAGATTTGACAAATCTTTCACTGCATTAGAAACCAGAAGTCCTGGACTATCTTGGTATCCATTAAGGATAACATTCCAACACGATGGCGAGAGCAAGAATGTTTATCTATATTTCAGTTGATCATTCGTAACTTCACACCAGTTGATCAGTTATTAACAGAATGAGCAACAATTTTCCAAGATATTGAAGGGTTGCAACAGGCATTTTCATTTTAGCGGCATTTCAAAACCTTCAGGTTCTTTTTATAAACCAACAATTGTTCAGATGGAGAACCATAGAAATAAGCTATCGCTTTCGCAAGGCAAAGAACTGCTCGATATATTGCAATTGCGTTTTGAGGCAAACATGAACCGGCACAAAGGCGTTGAATGGGGGAAAGTGCTATCAAAGCTGGAGGCTGACCCGAAAAAAATGTGGCCTTTGAATGAAATGGAAATAACAGGCGGCGAACCGGATGTGGTTGCTTATGATAAGAAGACAGGCGAATACATTTTCTTTGACTGCTCAGCCGAAAGCCCCAGGGGCCGCAGGAGCCTTTGTTATGATAACGAAGCTCTTGAATCAAGAAAAGAACATAAACCTGCTGGCAGCGCAACCAGTATGGCTGCTGCAATGGGCATTAAAATGCCAACAGAAGAAGAGTACCGGGAATTGCAAAAACTTGGCAGTTTCGATACGAAAACGTCAAGCTGGATATCTACCCCCGTCAACATCAGGAAGCTCGGAGGTGCCCTTTTTTGCGACCGTCGTTTCGATACTGTTTTTGTTTATCACAATGGCGCGGAATCTTATTATGCAGCGAGGGGCTTCCGCGGTATGGTAAGGGTGTAATAACAAGCTATATGTAAGCCCGGGCATGAAAACTATTTTTCGCAATATCCGCAGCTTGCCGCAGGGCCCTGCTACATCCAAACAAAATTATTTTCAAAATATGGCAGTTCCAGATCACAGCACTTTCTTCGCTCCTGAGCTTTTTATTGGAAATGGAATAAAAGACATTTCATTTTATAAAAATGCTTTTGGGGCAATTGAGCAAATGCGTTTTTCAAATGATGATGGCAGCATCCATGTAGCGGAGCTGTCTATTAATGGAAATATTTTTCATGTGCATGAAACAACAGCAAAAACATATTACTTTTCTCCTGGCCGGCATAATGGAACAACAATATGCATCGGCTTGTTTGTTCCGGATGTAGACGAGACAGTGCGCCAAGCGCTCAAAGCCGGGGCAATAGAAATTAGCCCTGCTCATGATTATGAGTATGGCTACAGGCAGGCGACGATCAAAGACCCCTTTGGCCATTACTGGCAGGTACAAAAGAAAATATAAAGGGTTAAAATTGCCGGGTTCAGACGTATCTTCTGTTTATGAAGTTCTTGCTTGTAGCCAGTCGCCTTCATGATCAATTACAGCCGCCACATTTCTCATTATAAATTCATGCGTATTTGTACTATAACGCAGGTTTTGCCGTTTAATTTCTGGTAATTCAATCAGGTCCAATATCCTTAAATCCGGCAATGATCTTGAAAAAGGTTTTAGCAAGAAGATTGCCCTGTCTTTTTGCGATTTTATTTTTGCTGGCAGCCCGGAACCCTGTCATAGCACAGCTTGTTGCTGATTTTACGCCCAGCATCACCTCTGGTTGTTCCCCGCTTGCCGTAAGTTTTAAGAACACGTCAACAGGCACAAGCGGCTCAGCTGTTTATACCTGGAATTTCGGGAATGGGAATGGCATTACTACCACAGTCAAAACAAACCCGGTTGCCGCCACTTATTTTACCGGGCAAAATTATACGGTTACACTTACTGTTAAGGATGGCGCGCAAACTTCAACAAAAACGGTAGTCATCACTGTTTATAAAAGCCCGGCTGTAAATTTCTCTTCTGATATTGCAACAGGTTGCTCGCCGCTGCCCGTTAACTTTTCAGGTGTGGCAAGCCCCGGTGACGGCACCATTACAGGCTACTTCTGGGACTTTGGTGATGGCAATACCCTGAACAATGGGTCGCCTAATGTATCCAACATTTATGCTTTTGCCGGAACTTATTCTGTGAGCCTTACGGCTACTAACAGTTATGGCTGTACGAACACACTGAAACGGATTGACCTGGTAACGGTTTACCCTGCACTGGTTGCGGCATTTAATGTAGATTCAACAGCCATTTGCAACCTTTCCCAGGCGGTTCAATTCCATAATATTTCTTCCGGCAAGGGGCCGCTTTTCTATAACTGGAATTTTGGGGATGGCAGCAGCAGCAATCTTTCTGATCCTTCGCATCAATATGCTTCAAAGGGAAGCTATAGCATTACGCTGGTGGTCAGCAATAACTACGGATGTGCATCAACGATAGTAAAGCCGGCTTTAATACAGGCAGCTGATTTTACTGCAGATTTTACCACGGCATTGCCACTTTGCACAGGCAATGCCATAAGTTTTACCAACCTGAGCTCGCCGGCGCCAACAGGAAACCCCCTTTGGGATTTTGGTGACGGTGGAAGCGGCATTGGGGTGAATTATGTTCACAGCTATGCTGCGCCTGGCAGTTATACAGTTAAGCTTTATGAAAAATTTGGTGGTTGTGCAGATACGGTTACCAAAAACATCTCCGTCTTGTCATCGCCTCCATTAAGCCCTTTTATTTTTAATAAAGGCATCAGTTGCCAATCTCCTATGCTGGTAACCTTTAAGGACACGAGCGCTGCTGCTGTTTCATGGCACTGGCAGTTTACCAATAATCCAAAGGACAGTTCAAATGTGCAATCTCCCTCATTTTTATATACCAGCAATGGTACTTACACGCCTACGCTTACCATATCAAATGCGAATGGTTGTAAAGCCACGGTTTCAGATACCATCAATACGGCGATGCCTACTGCTACGATCCATGCCGACACGGTTTTAATGCCTTCAGCTTTGTACTGTTCTGATGTGCAGGCAACATTTTCTGCAGTATCGCAAGATACGATTGCCAGTTATTTTTGGTCGCTTGGTGACGGAACAACATCAACGCTCCCTAATCCCACCAATTTGTACTCGACCCCCGGAACTTATGCCATTGCCTTGAATTTTACTACCATTCACGGATGCGTTGGCGTAGCTACGCCCACCACCATTACTGTTTATCCAAAGCCACATGCAAACTTTACAGCGAGAGATTCTTTGAGCTGCATGAACAACCAGATTGAAATTTTCACTAACCTCGATGACAGCGCCATGCAGTTCAGATGGATTTATGGAGACGGGAGCTCTGATGTCAACAATGGGGTCTATCATACCCATGTTTATACTGATTCCGGATATTATAACATGATGCTCATTGCTTCAACTCCCGGTTGCAAAAACGATACAGCAACACTTGGCAGGTTTGTTATGACCGCACCGATACCTGCATTAACCGCTTCAAACAATTGTGACAGCGACAGGTTGAGCGCCGCATTGGCTGTAAAACCTGCAGGAGGTTCTAAATACATTTGGAGCTATGGTGATGGTTCGCCCAATGATACTGATTATGTTTATGTGCCGGTGCGAAATCACCATTATCCTGCTGCGGGAATATATGCTGCATCTGTAGCTGTTCAATTCGGGGCCTGCCTGCAGAACACCGGCCCTGTAAATGTGTACATCCTTCCGCAACAGCACCCTCTTCTCAGTTCAACAAAAGATACGATTTGCGCCAGTTCTGCCCTGCCCTATAAAATTACCGGGCTTGACTCGAACTATCAAAGCATCGCTAACGGGTCAAGTACTTATTATAAAATTGTAGGCTGGCAATACAATGATGGAACAATGGCAAAGAACAATGGCAACCCCGGTTTCAAAACAACTTATACCGGGAGCCTTTCGGGGCTCGTTCAGGGCAAAGACAGCATCAGGGCAATCATCCAGTCAAGGTATTTCAATTGTTATGATACCAGTAATTACATTCCCATTCATATCACCGGCCCCATCGCAGCTTTCGGGGCACAGGATGCATTATGCTTTCATTCGCCCATTATATTCACAGATTCGTCAAGGCCTACGGATGCAGTGCCTATTGTTAAATGGCAGTGGAACTATGGTGATGGGAATACAGATACCAGGGGCATGGGAGACACAGTACAGCATTTGTATGCTTTTCCTGGAACGTATAAAGTAAACCTAACTGTTACTGATTCTAATGGCTGCACTTCAACAGCGATGCTTGCAGATACGAATGTGAATATTTACGGGGCAAAAGCAGCATTCACCTGGTTGCCACCAATCATCACTCCAGGTTTTCCTATAACATTCTATAACAAAACAAATGCAAATACGGGCGTTACTTTTTACTGGCATTTTGCAAGTGATGGCTCCACATCTGCCAGCGCCGATTCGCTCAAGCATACCTTTATCAATATAGGCAGTGATACTGTCATGTTGATTGCTTACCCCAATAAACCAGGAACCTGTATCGATACCCTGGTGCAGGTGCTTCCGATTAAAAATATCGGAGCCACTTTCACTTACACTACCTTGTATATTGATCATGCAAACTGCCCGCCGATGGTGGCCAACTTTATTGGCAACACGCTAAACACCATTGGCCTTCACTGGGATTTTGGCGACGGGGCTACTGCAGACAACAACCCGGATCCGAATCACACTTATTTGTTCCCGGGCAAATACATCATCACATTAACAGGCTATGGTGCGAATGGCATAACCACTACCTATAAAGATTCGCTTATGGTAAAGGGCCCATCGGGAACGCTGTATTCCAGTCTTGACCAGGCATGCATCCCCGCAGTAGACACCTTGCACACCACCTCCACTTATGCAGGTTCATATACCTGGGACTTTGGAGACGGGACCGTAATGACAACACAGGATACGCTTGCTGTGCACACTTACATCCTGCCAGGCCTTTTTACGCCGGCTTTGATACTCACTGATTCAACGGGGTGCCAGGTAACGTTCAGGTATAACCGCCAACTGCTGATGGACACATTGCATGCAGACCTTGGCCTGCCTATTGTATTGTGCGATACAGGTTCTGTAAAATTTTATCCGCAGATACTCAGCTTTGTTGCAGACAGCCTTGGCTACCCCCTTACTTATCATTGGGATTTTGGAACGGGCAATGCCGGCGATACCTCAAACATATTAAACCCTGAATTCCATTTCTACCGCCCTGGTGATTTTGTGGCTTCGCTGGTGGTGCAATCGCCAATTGGCTGTGTGGCCAATGCCTATGATTCATTGCACATCGTTCCCCGCCTTGCCATGCCAGTTCCTCCCGATACCACCATTTGTATTGGAGGGTCAGCAATCCTGAAAGCGAGCGGGGCATACACTTATAACTGGTCGCCAGCTTTGAGCCTGAACAAAGATGTAGGCGATAGCGTGATCGCTACCCCCAAAGCAACAACAACCTATACTGTAATTGGCGAGGATAAATACCACTGTTTTCTTGACACCGTACAAACTACAGTTAATGTGAACGCACTGCCAGCCATATCTCTTCCTCCAGAATATGCAGTGCTCCCCGGAGATGCTGTTACTATTGAGCCGACAGTAAGTTCAGATGTTGTTTCGTGGAGCTGGTCGCCGCCGGATTACCTGAACTGCACTGATTGTGCTTCGCCTACATCTGCGCCATTGACGCCAACTGTTTATACTTTAACTGTCAAAACGGCTATCGGCTGCACTTCTTCTGCAACAGTAAGAGTAAGGTTATTATGTTCCGAGCGGGCCGTGCAAATGGCCAATGCTTTCAGCCCAAATGGCGATGGCAATAATGATTTCTTTTATCCTTCAGGCCAGGGCATAAAGCTGGTAAAAAAATTCCAGGTCTATTCACGATGGGGGCAATTGCTTTTTTCCAAATCAAATTTCCCGCCCAATGACCGCAGGTATGGATGGGACGGGAGCCTGAATTATGAGCCGCAGCCTTCAGGCACTTATGTGTATTTGGTAGAGATAGAATGTTTTACCGGGGAAACATTTTTTGTGAAAGGAACAGTTGAATTAATTCGATAAACAAAAATGAAGTTGAAAAATAACATCCATATTTTTTTTCTGCTCATTTTTTTCAGCAGCGCAGCGCATGCGCAGGACCCTTCATTTTCTCAATTCTTTGCTTCTCCTTTAACATTGAATCCGGCCCTGACTGGAAATTTTAATGGTGACTTGCGCGTGGCAGGCAACTATCGCAATCAATGGCCAAGCGTGAACAATGCTTACATCACTTCGACAGTGTCGCTTGATATGCCGCTGATGCAGGAAAGGCTGCTTGAAGGCAACCGATGGGCTATTGGGCTGATGGCGATGAACGATAAAACGGCCAATGGCATCCTTAACAGCAATTACCTTTCTTTTTCAACAGCCTATCACAAAGCTGTTGATGTTGATGGGCTGCATAAAATAAGCGTAGGTTTCCAGGGATCTTATGTGAATAAAAAACTTGACGGGCCGAGGCTTCATTTTCTTGACGGGCTCCAGGTTGACGGTACCTGGCTTCCTTCTTCATCAGAGCCTGATAACCTGAAAGTGGTCACTTCTCATTATTTTGATGTAAATGCAGGGGCTTTATATAACGGATCGCTGAACGGCACCAATGAAGTGTATGCAGGCATTGCTTTGTACCACATTGCCAGGCCCAAAGAAACATTCCTCAACAACAACAACATTGTGGTGCCCACCCGTGTTACGATTCATGCAGGAGGTTTCTTTCCCAGCGCAAATGCAGGGACCACATGGTACGTAAGCGCTGTTTATAACCGGCAGGCCACAGGAAATGAACTGGTACTGGGCACCGCGCTTGAGATTTGTGCCGGCGCTGATAATAACAAGCCGGTAAATTTTTATGTTGGTGCATGGACAAGGCTGAACAATGTGGCTGATGCGGCGATCCCTTACATTGGGCTTGATTATGGCAGTTTTAACTTGGGCATGACCTACGATGTGAATATCTCAGGGTTTAAGAAAGCAAGCTATGGGATGGGAGGGATAGAAATTTCCCTAATCTATATCATGAAGAAAAAAGACCATACTTCAGAACACGAGGTGCAGTGCCCGCGCTTTTGACCCGTTGCCATTTGCATTTGCAGGGCTTCAAAAATTTTATTCTTGATTTTCCTTCACATAGGCACATAAGGGATAGTATTACATAACAGCAGAAGCTTAAGGAATCATTTTTTGAAGAAGGGATCTCCGTGAGCCAAATTTGTATAATCTCTTTCAAAGGCCTAATTTCATATAAAGCCTACTAAATAGCAATGGCTGGTTCCGGAAAAGAACAACGAACATCGGATGCTTTTTGTTCTTTGTGTGAATATCCAGGTTTTTAGATTGGCCTGGCCAATGGAGCTGTTCAATGCTATAAAAGTAATTACAACAAAAAGAATATTGCGATGAAAAGATTGTCCTGCTCCTTATTCATTTTTATATTGGCATTGTTCGCTTTTCAAGAAACGATCGCGCAAACAAAAAAAACAGTCATCAACCACATTGCCCAGTACGTAACAGACCTGGGGGCAAGCACTGATTTTTATATGAATGTTATCGGGCTGGATTCTATTCCCGAGCCTTTTCATGACGGCAAACATACCTGGCTTAGGATAGGTTATAAAACACATCTTCATTTGATAGCGGGGGCAAAAGAAAAAGAATTGCACGATAAGAACAGCCATCTTTGTTTTTCAGTTTCATCTGTTGATGATTTTATAAAGGTGCTGCATAAAAATAAAGTGGTGTTCGAAAACTGGGCAGGTGAAAAAAATACAGTAACTGACCGGGTGGATGGAGTGAAACAAATTTATTTTAAAGACCCAGATGGTTATTGGATTGAAATAAACGATGCAAAAGACTGATTCCATCCAGCAAATCAACAACCCGGCAATTCGTATTGCTGGTTGCCGTTGTTTTTGCTCAACATGCAATAACCAACATCCTGAAAAGGCTTTTTCTTCAGCGTTTATCTCCCGTTGGCCCTGAGCACGGTAATTTCTTTTTTCTGGTCATCGTCATAAGTCTTTTTCACGATGTAATGCCATTGCTTATCTGCTACGTCAACAAAAAATACATCGCCTTTATTGTGGTTTTTCACTGCTTCCTGAAATTCTTTTGGCATCATTTCCTCCCCAAAAAACCAGCCGGTATCGCCATGTGTGGTATTGCCGTCCATAGTGTATTCGTCAGATAGTTTGTCGAAAGGGGCGCCTGAAGAAGCTTTTTGCACGATGATTTTTTTGAGGCTGTCAATTTGGGTTGGCGACAAGGAACTGCCATCTAAAAAAACATAGCTTGCCCGATAGTTGACTGATTCTTTTGCTTCGAGCACTTTATAGGTAACATAGCCCACAGAAAAGATATCTCCTTTGTTTTGCCTCAGCAACCTTTTGTCAATGAGCGTGCTGTCTTTGCCTAATGACAAATGCAGCAGGGCTGGCTTAAGCGATTTATTGGCATCAATAAATTGCTGGGCTTCTGCAGGCGTGTTGATTTTTTGAAATTTTTCCGTAAGCGTTTCCTGGGCAAGAGCAGGGAACGAGAAAAGCAACATCAGGGCTGCTATCCAATTTTTCATATTCTCTTTTTTAAAATTTTTGGATAACAAATATAACATAATGGATTCATGCCACAGCATTCGCAGTATTGTTAACACATTGTTTAAGATTTCGATAACTGAAGCGGATCATTTCCATGGTTGAATTTCGCCTGTGCTATGTTTTTTCACAAGGATTTAGTTTGTTCTGGTTTAAGTATCGCTCTAGTTCTTATAAAAAATTCAAATGCCTGCAACTGACATTGCTAAAGCGATAGACTTTTTCACGCATGCAGAAGGCATCGGGCTGCTGAGGCCGAGCCGATATGTTTATGCTGATTTTATGCTGTTATGAAACAGCCCTGCTCTATGGGGAAATATCCAGGCCTGGATGGATCATGCACGAGCAGCTATGAGTTGCACATGTGGTCACTATGAAATTCGGCCCAACATATTTTTTTCATTATAATAGTATTGGACATAAAAGAGGTAATGCCAGGTCTTTTCTGTTCACCTGGTATAGCAAGCACCTAGTTCATTAAGAGAAGTATTGATGTTGGGATTATACAAGCTAAGCGAATGCATACTCCCGGTTTTCATATCAGCAATATACAGGTCATAAGCACCGGCTCCTCCTGCTTTGTCGCAGGACAGCACCACCTTGTTGGAATCACAGGGGAAAGCGTCTGAGTAATCTGCATCAATCGTATTAAATGGAAGCCTGTTGCGGGTGTTATTGCTAAAGTATCCGAGGTATACCTGGTCAACTTGGTTAGATTTGCTATACCACCTGGTGTATAAAAAAGTTGATGGCCCTAAAACAATAGGATAATATTCCTGTATGCCGGGAACATTTGCTAATGCATGATCATTTGCCCCATCAATATTTACGGCATAAATATCCGAGGCACTTCCTGCCCCACGGGCATATAACAGGGCCGTAGTATCGGCCGCATAATAGGGCATCCCGCTTTCGATGTGATTGTTTGTTACATTGTTTGTGATTGTGCCATTAAGATCCATGATTTTCAGGTTCCCGTTCCCCCCGGTCGGGGTTTGTTTGAAGCAGATACTATACCCATCAGGCGAAAATTTTGGGTCTTCATCTCTACAGCCATCCCCGGCAGTCAGGTTCACCGGGGAATCGGGAGATCCTGTGTTCCAGGTATAGATATCCCATTTTCCATTTTGGACTGCCTCTCCCATAAAAACGATTTTTGAGCCGTTGTTATTGAAATGCGCATTCATAGGATCGAATATGTTCCAGTTTTGGCTGATACAGGTAAGTTGATCAGCAGCAAAATCATATAAGTAGATTTTTGATCTCGCACCATAACTATCATAACTGTGATAAATTAATTTTCCGGTTAGCAGCGGTCGGGTTTTAAATACTGAATCCTGCTGCACAGGAACATTCGTGCTTTTTTTTGAGCAATCTGCAAAAGCCAGGGCCAGCAAAAATGTGAAAAAAGACCGGCAGCAGTATTGAATGAATGCCATTATTATATTTTGCTGATATTTATTTTTTAGGAGAGCGGGACAATATCATTGGTGCAATAATTTTTTCCATTGCTGCATACGCTTCTTTAGTGCAGTGCACGCCATCTGTGGTAAATTCTTTTTTCATTCCTCTTCTTTCATCTACCAGTTGGGCATAATAGTTTGCATATAAGAAGCCATTTTGCGAGGCATATTTTTCGAGCCATTTATTGATGCTGTCTATTTTGTTTTCCGGATGGATCGTTTCATTCCAGTGGATGTAATTACTGGGAAGTATGGAGCACAAAATGATTTTGATGTGATGATATTTTCCAAGTTCAGCCATGCATTTGATGTTGTTCTCAATATCGCCTACGCTAATAGGGCCGGTATTCTCAGCGATGTCATTGATCCCGCACAATATGGCTACGATCCTCGGCTGTAGGCCAATAACATCCTGCCTAAACCTCAATAACATTTGGGAGGTTGTTTGCCCGCTGATCCCCCTGTTTATAAAATGGTTGTCAGCAAAAAAAGCTGGGTCTGTTTCCTTCCACATTTCAGTAATCGAATTTCCAAAGAAAACTGCAGCCCCTTTTTTTTCAATGTCATTACTCGCTTTGTATTTTCCCAAATTTGCAAAATCATTGCACTGTGCTTCTGCATTTGTTGAAATGATGGAAAAAAAGATAAGGGCAACTGCCTGGATTTTTACTTTGTTATTGGCAAAATAATGACGCATCGTGTATTGGATATTTAATTAATTTGGTTTTTAGTATCCCGGGTTTTGTACCAGCTTTGGGTTAGCCTGCAATTCAGTTAAAGGCAGTGGCAGCAGTATATTGTTCGCGTTAAAATTGTAATTGATGGCAATAGGTGCGCTTTCTGTACCGTTGTTGCAAGTGTATTTTGCCTCTCCTAAATTGTTCATGACGGCGATCACTTCGTTGTACCTTTTCAGGTCATTCCATCGCTGGCCTTCAAATGCAAGCTCTAATTGCCTTTCTCTTAAAATATCCAGCCTGAGTTGCGATTGTGATGTATTCGTGTCTGATGTTAAACCAGCTCTTGCCTTTATCTGGTTAATATAATTTAATGCCTGGTTAGCCTGCCCTGTCTCGTTCAAAGCCTCGGCCTTGAGCAAAATAATATCAGCGAAGCGCAAGAGGTATGTGTGATCGCCGCCGCTCCAATTTGCCGGGTGCCTTTGTTTAAAAGCAAAGGGGATGGGAGTTCCTGGATCGCCACAAGGGTTCCAGTAATCGTCGCTCCATGGTGCTATCTCAAAGCTAATGGTGGCTTTTTTGCGAATGGTGTCGCTGTCGCTTGCATAGGCAGCTACCAATGTTTTCGAGGGCACACAATATCTTTGCCATGCATCGCCTGGCACATTCCCCTGGTCGTCGTGAGTGGGATATAATAATTCGGTGCCCCAGTTGGCTTGCGGGGTATTGGCCAGGTAAGGGATTTCCATAATAGATTCCGCATTATAATTATGGTTCCCATCGAACAAATTATCATACACGGGCAGCAATGAATAATTATCGCCCTGGTTAATCACGCTATCGCAATAAGCCGACACCTTATTATAATCCCTGTCTGCGCGCTGTGCCCAAATTTTTGCCAGCAAAGCATACGCTGCGCCTTTTGTCGCCCTTACTTTATCAATGTTTGGTGCTCCAAAAGTTACTGGCAGGCCCTGAACAGCAATTTGCAAATCGTTATTGATAAAATCATAGGTCTGGGATTCTGTTGACCTGGGGATATTGATGACATTGGGGTCGGCGCTGTTTGAATGTTGTTCCAGCGGCACCCCGCTGAACAAACTCACTAACTGGTAATAATGAAAAGCCCGTAAAAAATGTGCTTCCCCATTGATTTGCGAGCGCCTTGTATCTGTGATGTCTTTAATGTTTGCAATATTGTCAATGATAATATTGGCTTTTGCAATAGATGCATAAAGCTCTGTCCATGCCCTGCTGACAGAGCCATTGGTATTCGGGATGGTGTTCAGGTCCAACTGATAATAATCAATGTCATTGCTTCCTCCGCAATAGGCATTATCGGACCTGTTGTCGGTTTGCATAATGCGTTCCCACTGATAAAAGTTGGTTGCCATGAAAGAACTATAAGCTCCTGTTAACGCCGATTCAATATCGCTTCCGGTTGTGTAAGCATTGTCTGTTGTAATGGACGACACCGGTTTCTGGTCAAGAAATTTTTTGCAGGAAGCAAAAAGCAATAAGCTGCCAGAACCAATTAAAGTGAGTATATGTTTATTAAACGTTTTCATCTGTATTTTTTTTGATTAAATGCCTGGGTGGCTCATGAAAAATATTTTTTAATAGCGGCCTGCTAAAAAGAAATGTTTATACCAAAAATCAAATCACGGGTTTGAGGGTAAGACCCGAAATCAATGCCCAGCGCTGTGTTGCTGGAGCCATAGGCATTTACTTCGGGGTCAAAGCCAGAGTATTTGGTGAATGTTAAAAGGTTCTCTGCAGTAGCATACATCTTAATATTCTTTAGCCCAATTTTTTTCAATGCGTTTTCAGAAAGGTTATAAGCAAGCGTGATGGATTTTAATCTTACGTAAGATCCGTTTTCTACAAACCTTGAAGAAACCAAAGAATTGTAATTTGGATAACTGGTGGTGGTATTGTTCAGGTCCGGGCTGGGGATGTTGGTGATCTGCCCGGGATGCGACCAGCGGTTTACGACGGCTGCAGATTGGTTCCTTGGCTCCCACATCCCTTCTGTATAAATCCTTGTTGCATTTAGGATATCGTTCCCTTGCACGCCCTGTATAAAAACAGACAGGTCCCATTGCCTGTATTTGAACGTGTTGGTGAAACCAAAATAATACTTTGGGTTCGGGTTTCCTATTACAGCCATATCGCTTGTTTGCAGCCCTTGTGTGGTGTCGGCTATTTTATAAATCATGTTGCCTGTATTGGGGTCAACACCTTTCGCGACATAACCATAAAATGTGCCCAACGGAAGCCCTTCCTTTGCTATAGAAGCATTGCCCCTGCTGTCAATATTGCCATCATAAATAATCCCTTTCTCAATATTTAAAACTTTATTCCTGTTGAAGCTGATGTTAAAGTCTGTTGTCCATTGCAATTTCCCGACAAGGTTTTTTGAGGTTACTGCAAATTCAAATCCTTTGTTTTGCAGGCTCCCAACATTCTTCAATGCGGTGGTGTAGCCTGAGCTTGCTGCTACGGGCGACTGCAACAACAATCCAATCGTCTTCTTGATATAGTAATCTGAAGTAATGGTGAGGCGGTTATCCAATATGGTCATGTCCAGCCCAATATCCGTTTGTTTGGTTGTTTCCCATTTTAGTATGGGGTTAGACAGTGTTGTTGGGGTATAGCCCGGCACCACCACATCGCCGATAACATAACTTCCGGATGGGGCTACAATACCGAGGTAAGAATAGGCCGGTATCTGGCTATTCCCTACTTGTCCCCAGCTTCCTCTCAGCTTTAAGTCATTGATGAATGTTGCTTCTTTAAAAAATGATTCTTTTGAAATTCTCCATGCTGCAGCAAATGCCGGGAAATAGCCCCATCTGTTATCAGGCCCAAAAACTGAGGAAGCATCTGCCCTGAAATTTGCGGATAGAATATATTTTTCATCGAAATTATAAGTGGCCCTGCTCATAAAAGAAGTGGTAGTAATATAGGTAGTGGCAGCAGTGGCTGCATCTATAATGGAGCCGCCATTCACCGTTGTGATGTTGGCATTGGCAAAGTTCCGGGTAAGGATATCGGAGTTGGTATTGTTTGTTTTTGTTGCAATAAAGCCTGCCATTGCCGATAAATTGCTTTTGCCCAGTTGCTGATTATAGTTCAATGTGTTTTCTGAGATCCAATATTCATTGCTGTTTTGATAAAGCTCTGCAATGCCTTTTTTGCCCCGTCCTTCTGTAGTTTGGTAAGGATCCACAAAGCTATTGTATGCACCATTGTATTTTTCATAACCAAGCATTGCCCTGGCTTTCAAACCAGGCAGCAATGTTGCTTCAACATAAACATTCCCCAAAAACCTATTGTTGATCCAATTGTGCTTGTTGCCGATAGCAAGCCCAATCGGGTTGTCTAAATCTAACCGGTAAGGGTCGGTAGTGAATTGTTGTCCCGTTGAATCCCAGATGCCAATGGTGGGCGATCCGATAAGGGTATTCATTAACACACTGTTCCTTGATCCTTCGGTTACATCCACATCGTACCACCTGTTATACGAAATATTGGTGCCCACTTTAAATACTTTGTTGATGGTGTGGTCAATGTTAGCCGTGAAATTGGCCCGGTTCATGGTGTTGTTGATAATGATCCCATTTTGTTTTACCAGCCCAAGCGATAAATAGAACAATGTTTTCTGGGTGCCGCCACGCATGGAAACATTATAGTTCTGGCTTAAACCATTCCTGAACAACTGATCTTGCCAATTGGTGTTGGTGGTGCGCGAAAGCTGGTCCACGCTTTGGCCAAGGTCTTGCATGAGGGCTATATATTGATTGGCGTTCAGTACGGGCAATTTTTTTCTGACAGAAGAAAAGCCTGAATAAATATCAGCTTCCACTTTTGTATCTCCATTCACTCCTCTTTTGGTGGTGATCAAAACCACACCA
The DNA here is from genome assembly GCA_018266455.1 of Bacteroidota bacterium. Lineage (GTDB taxonomy): Bacteria > Bacteroidota > Bacteroidia > Chitinophagales > Chitinophagaceae > Puia. Next base: position 38,458 of record JAFEAJ010000027.1, on the reverse strand, counting down.
TTTGCGCCAGATGCGCCATAGATAGCCGCAGATGCGGCATCTTTTAAAATAGAAAAGCTAGCAATATCGCTGGGGTTGATTTCATTGATACTTGCTGTTGGCACCCCATCAACAATATACAAAGGATCGCTCCCTGAGGTAATGGAAGATGTGCCACGGATCCTTATCGAAAAGCCGGCTTGGGGCTGCCCTGATGAGCGCATGACCTGCACCCCTGCTGCTTTTCCCTCTAAGGAATAGCCGAATTCCACATTAGGCCGGTCTTCCATTTCTTTTCCTGATACTACTGCAATAGAACCTGTAATGTCTTTCTTTTTTTGCGTTCCATAGCCTACCACCACAGCCTGGTCTAATTGTGCACTGGTGGCAACCAGCTGAACGTTCACAATAGACTGCCCGGCAACAGCGATTTCCTGCATGGCATATCCAACATAAGAAAACAGCAACACACTATTGGCTTCAGGGACATTGATAACGTACCTGCCCCTGTCATCAGTAACCGTTCCCTTATCTGTGCCCTTTATAATAACAGAAACGTTAGGCATCGGGTCACCTTTTTCATTAACGACGTGGCCGGAAACATTTATAGCAACACCTTTTATGGCAACAGGCTTGTTTTCTTTAAAAAGCAGGATGTTATTCTCTGCAATGATTTTGTAACTGATGCCTAATGGCTGCAATATTTCAGAAAAGAAATCGCTCACCTTTCTTTCGTGGAAGTTGATGGATATTTTCTGGTTCAAATCAATGTTGTCGCTGCTATAAATGAACTTTATTTCAGTCTTCCGGCTGATCATCGAAAATATTTTTCTGATTTCTGTCTGAGCCGTAGAGATAGATATTTTTTTTTCCAACAGATTTTGTGAATGAGCATCTTTTGCAAGAAGTGTTGCAGATAAGAATACTGAAAAACAAATTTGGAAAACAGTTATCTTCATGACGTAGATAATAGTTCTGGGAAATAATTTTCTTTCCATACCTTGCGTAGAGGTTTGATTCAATAATTTGGTTTGTTGTTATCAGCCTTTTTTAGGAGCAATCAATTTGCCGATTGGTTACTCCTTAACTGGAAGGTTGGCATCATTAACTTTTGCCGGCCTTTCTTTTTTATTGATTTTCTATATGCGTTACATAGTGAAAGTTTTAATTAGTTAAATAAATAGTTTATCGGCTTTTATTGAGGGTGGTCTGCAACAGGGCATCCCGATCCTTTTATATAGATGGCTGTTCCTCTTATCTCATAGGTAGCCTGGATAGATTTGCATAAAATATCTAGTTTGTCATATAACGATTGCTGGCTGATATCGCCTGTAAAATGGCAATTATAGATTTCATTGTGCTCTACTTGCACATCAATTCCATAGACTGCTGATATCTTTTCTAAAACGGAGGAAACTCTTGCTTCTTCAAATAAAAAACTTGCCGCCTCCGTTTTAGCAGCACTTGTTCCATTTCTCACCGGCATTGGGTTATCTGCAAGTGTTGTGGTCAGTTCATTATTCAGCAGGTGCAGGTCAGCTTTTTCATTTGGTTTTAAGATGATATTATTCATTGCCCGGCCAGCTTTAGCGATAGCATCGGTTTTAAGATATACAGATACTTTCCCCGTAACCACCGTAACCTCAACTTTTTTGTTCCGGGTATCGTGCGTTACATAAAAGCTGGTGCCTAGCACTTCAGCCAGCAGCCCTTCATCGGTGTGTACCACAAAATGGTGTGCAGTGTCATGTGCAACTTTAAAAAAACCATTCCCCGACAGGTACACATCTCTTGTTTTGCCTTTGAATAGTTTAGGGTAGTACAATGCGCTTTGCTGCTGCAATTCAACAATCGAACCATCGCTCAATGTAATAGAAGCTGGTTTGTGATTGGTATTGATGACTGATTGGTATCCGTCCGGGAGGTTTGCTTGAGAGAATTCCGGGGTTTTTAGGATGTGTATTTGACGGTTATTATAGTCCCAAAATGCAATGATAATGATAATCGTCAAAATAGCTGCTGCGGCGATGTATTTGAGCTTGCTTTGTAAATGAAGCGAAAAGACAGGGGCTGTTGCCTTTTCAGGCAGTTCAATATTTCTTTTGATTTGCAACCATATTTTTTTTTCTATCGCCGCTTTTTCCGGTGGCGTAATATCCACTTCGCTTTCGCTGATCAGTTTTTTGTGCCAGGCCAGCACCAATTGTGCTTCCTCGGGCGTACAAGTACCTTTTAAGAACTTTTCTAATAATAAGTCAAAATCGTTTTGGCTCATGCGAATGGCTTCTATGTGCTGACATTGACACATAGAAAACAAAATACCCTAAACAAAAAAAGAGGTTTTTTAGAAAAACAGATTAAAATATGCCCTAAGCCGGATCTTTAGCACTTTGATCGCTTTGGTAATATGGTATTCAACTGTTTTTTGGGAGATATCCATGTCTTTGGCAATCTCGTTGGCCGTTTTGTTTTCATAACGGCTTTGGCGAAAAATGTCCCGTGTCCTTTCCGGGAGCACTTTTAAGCTTTTTTCAAGATCATGTTGAAGCGTTCGATAGTCAATCATAGCTTCTACTGAATCTCCGGATATTGCTGGTGTGCCGGAGGTGCTAAACGGGTGCTGATCATTTTTCCTCCTGCGCTCATTGGATATAGCATGTTTTAATGAAACCGCCAGGTAAGCTCCCAAATTATTGATGTAACCTTTATTCCTGTTTTTCCATATCCTCCCGAAAATTTCTTGCGTTAGTTCTTCCGCCAGGTATTTAGATCGGGTATCTTTTAAGGCTATGCTATATAATTTGAACCAATGCCTGTGATAGAGCTCTTCGAAAGCCTTCACATCATTCTCCTTCTGAAAAAGGGCTAATAATTGAAGGTCGTCCAGGCTGTGATAATGCATCATGCAGGCAATAATAAATAATTTTTCTGCTAAAGTAGGGTTATTTTACAGTTTATTTCCTCCGAACGCTTGCATAAACGGCAGCGATTTTCTTCAATGCGCTTTTATTAGAAAATGTGCCAGTTCGGGAATATGATCGGTATTGATGTAGTCTGCATGCAGCTTCATGAACATGCGCCAGGCATTGGGGGTGTCAGGCGCGTCCCAGAACCTCACTTTCTTTTTCAGTGCATGACTTTTTTTGACCAATTTCAAGAGCAAATTGTAATCTGCTTCGCTGGGGAAATCGAGCCCTTTCCATTGGGAATAAGTTTCGAAATCATCGCTCAGCATAATGATTTTTGAAAGCGCCAGGGCTGAGTAGCGCCGACCTAACACACCATCGAAATAGATAAAGGAAGGGTAATGTATAAATTTTTCTGCCGGTGGCCTGTTGCCGCTGATGGCAATTTTAATTTTGTGGCAGTTGGTGATGGATGGATAATTCTTTAATATTTCTATCAGCTTATCCAGTGTTTTGACAGAATCTGTTTTGACGTCTATCAATAATTGCAGTTCCTTTCTGTTATCAGCATAAGGGGAGCCATGATTATTGCTGAGCATTTTTTTTAAGGGGTCAAGATAAAGGCGCTGGAGCGTTCGGTTGCTGTCCAGTTCTTTTTCAGTATGGGCCACCAGCAATTCATTGCCAGCTAAAAAAATATCGGCTTCAATGGATCCAAAGCCCTTTTCCCAGGCTTCATAAAACGGGCGGGCTTGTTCATAATCGTTGTGCGAATGTGCATTTGCCGTGCTGTAGGTCGTTGGTTGCGCATACATTTGAAGAGAGAAGAAAGCAAGAAATAATAACAGGAAATTTTTATTCATGCGGGTTGTTTTTTTATATGCGGGATACAATTTGGTTTTCTGCATGAGCAAGCGTGGCTAATATACGAAGTTGAATGCTGGTCATATTATGTATGACCCAATAGGGTGAAATGGGGTGATAAGGGAATGCGCTGTTTGCCGCCTTTAGTTGGCTGCTTGAATGTCGGGCCAGTTTTCTCCCCGTTTGATCCTGAGTATCTGGGTATCTGTTACTTTAAATTGTTTGACAAGTTGCTTCATGGGTTTGCCCTGGTTCAATAATTTTTTCAGCAGCATCACTTTTGTTACAGTAAGCTTTGTGGCCTTTGAGTTTTCTTTCCGCTTGTGCCGCCGTTCCTGTTTTTCTTTTATTACAAACGGACTGCTTTTTTGATGCTCATAATTTTCTTCTGCTGTCATCCATTTTAAATTACCTGCCCTGTTGTTCAATTTGTCATAGTCTAGATGAGCTACAATAGTTTGGCCGGGTGCAGGTTTTTTTAGGAAATAATCAGCCACAAGCCTGTGGATCAAGGAATGATAATTTATTGTCCTTTCTTTAAGGTCGTCCTGGAATTTTTTGCTCAGTTTCTTTTTTAAGCCTTGCAGCAGTTCTGATGTCGCATCAAGTGTTTTTTTGCTGGTATTGCCGCTTTTCAATGATTTTAATTTTCGGGACAGGCTGAAAACCTGCTTCTGTAAATAATCCAGCCTGTTTTGGGTTTCCCGGTCTCTCGGCTTATAAAATTTAAGTCGGATAATCCGGTAACCATTGATCATTGAACCGTTAATAATGTTGCCGTCCGAAATTTTATTGAACGTTCTTAGCCTGCCAAAGTTTGAAATGTCAATCCTGGAATCATTGGTAAACTCAAAGTCGAACTTAATGGCCTTCCATTGTTCGCCAGGTAAATCTTTAATCATATATCTATATAAATATTCTGGATTAATAATGTGTTCTTGATATCATAGTTCCTGTTCTTAGGTGCTATAGCAGGCGGGCATTTGAAAGCTGTAGGCAAAACCTGGCGCTCATGTTTCATAGCAGCATAAATGCCCAATGCTCCCATCATCTGTGTTTTTGCAAATGCCATGTTACCAGTTCATTGTTATTGCCTGTCTACTATGTAATTCAGTTCAGTTACTCCGCAAGTAAATTGCCTGGTTGTCAATAGCTTTAATTTGGTTTTATTTTTGATGTCTACAAACAATGGAATGCCTTGCCCGAGAATAATTGGATTAACAAATAACCAGTAGCCGTCAATTAAGTTCAGCTGAATAAGTGAATGTGTTGCCGTGGGGCTGCCAAAAACCAAGATGTCTTTGCCTGCCTGTTGTTTTATTATATTTATTCTGTCCGAAAGGCTTTCGCTAATAATTTTTGTATTAGTCAAACCTGGATCCTTCATTGTTTTCGATAAAACAATTTTGTGAACCCCGTTATACCACTTTGAGTGTTCAATATCGTGCGTGGTTGCCGCCGGCCTGTTTCCTGCAGAAGGCCAGTAATTTTCCATCAACTGATAAGTTGTCCGTCCATATAATGCGGTGTCGCTTTCGCTTATCCGTTTACCGACATAATCAAAAATTTCTTCATCAATTTTGATCCAGCCCATTTCTCCGTTCGGCCCTGCAACAAAACCATCAAGCGATATGTGCATAAATGAAATTAGTTTTCTCATATGGTTCTATATGTTTATGGCATGTACATGAAGGTCAGCCAACGAACAGGGCTTTGAGTTGTTGGAAAACTTGAAAATCCAGTGCCTACAAATGAGGCCAATATTATTGTTGAAGTTAAAGATATGAACTAAAGCTGGAAATTGAACATCAATCCCGAACCGTTGAAACGCTCCTGATGTTTCTTCGCTAATGAAACATTGTCCAGCCCAGCTTTTGAGGATGCTATATTAGCGGCCCGTGTTAAGAGCTAAAAGCATTTTTATCTTGACTATATCTAAAGTCAGCATTTATTGGCACGATATAAAACTTCGGCAATGCTCCATGAGTCCCCAAAGTGTTTGCCGTATTTAAGTTCTTTGATACAGCCTTTCTCATCTAACAGGAAATCAGCAGGAACACCTGTTATCCCGCCCTCAAACTTAGCAAATTGAGGAAAGTAGCCCCTGAACATAGATGCAAATGTTATTCTCCAGGTTGAGAAATTAAAAAGCTTTTTCAACGAAAATTCTACCTGATATTTTTTGAAAAACATCTTTTGTTTATCGGCAATAATATATAAGCCTTCTGTTTCATTAAAATTAGCAAGAATGTTTTTTTTGCTGCTATGCATTAGCAAGATGGTTTTAATTCCTGCATCATTTAACTTATGTTGTTCCTTAATTATTTTATGGATTTGATATTGACAAACCGGGCATCCGCTAAAACGATGGAATTTAATGAATACTTTATTGCCCCTTAATGCTTGAATCGAAATTGGCTTGTTGCTCACAGAGTTTACTGAAATGTCCGGAGATAGGCATCCTTTTTTTAACATTTTGGCTTCGTTTATGGTTTGTATGAAAAATTTGTTCAGCAAAGGTTTTTCTGTTCACAAACTTTATGAAGGTGCTGCTTCATTTTATTTCAACTTGCATTGTGCAGGCCGATGTGTAATCGCTAAGGCCTGGAACATTTAAAATGAAAATCAAAATAGGGCTTTCATGCGCAACCTATCCGGCCGTTACCGGGTCAATGATTGCTGAAATTTCGGTAATAAGATTGGCAGGAAACCCGCCTTTTTGGGCATGCTTACGCACCATTTCTTCATTGGGAGATGTGTACACACAGTAAATTTTGTCTCCAGCGACGTAGCTGTGTTTCCACTGAATTTGTGTTCCCATTTCGTTCAATACCCCACAGGAAATTCCAGAGATTTGCTTTAGCTGTTCTGCTGTTAGATTTCCTGCTCCGGGGATCTCTCTTTCAATTAAATATTTTTTCATTTTTTTATTTAATGCTTTGCCTGTTTTAGATCGTTCCGGCATTGCCGTATCGCAACATAATTGTTTTGACGATGCAAACCTATTGCAGAAAATGAGTTTGAAATGGTAACAATGTTACTTTTCTCTGTAACAAATGTTACAAATTCTTTAGTAACTTGATTTGGTTGCGAAACAGGAGCAACCGCTTTTCATTTTCCATTCGTTTAAGCAGGCGTGAAATTACTACCCGGTTAGTTCCCAGTTCATCAGCAATTTGCTGGTGTGACAGGTTTACGAGCGACGAATTTGATAGCTTTGATTTTGTTTTCAGGAAATTCACCAATCGCTCATCCATTTTTTTAAAGGTAATATCCTCAACACTTTTTATTATCCCAATATATTCATTTACTATAGTCCCCATTACAAATTTCTTCCAGGATGGATATTTCTGCATCCATTCTTCCATTATTGGCACGGGCACACACAACATACTCAGGTCTTCTTCTGCAGTTCCTTTAACCTGGCTTGGCTGCGACATTATTCCGCAAGACAATGTCATCGCGCAGCTTTCGCCTGCTTTTACATAATATAGCACGAGGTCTTGCCCATCTTCATTTTCTCTGCTTACTTTGAGAATGCCACTTAACATTAAAGGAACAACGGTAATGGGCTGGTTCATCTTTATCAATCCCTGGCCGATGGTAGCAGTATAAGTCATCGATTTTTCCTCTATCTCATTCAGCAAAGCAGGTTCAAACATTAAGGAGTAAATTTTTCTGAATTCTGATGCTTTGCTTTGCATAATTTCTATTGCGGGTTTTCTGTTGGTTTTTGAACTCAATGTAAGACTGTTGGTCTTTCTGCACAACTGCTATGGGCAAGCTTGGTGCAGGTTGGTAATGGCATTCCGCCCGGAACTGCTGCCTGGCTTTTTTGCTAAAGATAAATAATAAGAACTAAAGCCGGGTTTTATTCGCTCCCAAGCCAAAGCGCAGCAGAATTACAGATGCTTATTGCTTCGTGTAGTGCCCTCTCTATTGGTTACCCACATTAGCGGCGGTTTTTCATTTATTAAGCCCTATGGCCATTTTGTAAGCCAGGGCGGCTTCTGCGGGCGGGGTCATGGTACCTGATAAAGCAGTATAAGTTCCTCTTTGTAATAGCTCGTCAGCAATTTTTTTAATTAAAGTTAAAGTAGCTTTCATCAAACTTGACCCAAGGCTTAAACGGGCGACCCCCAAATCCTGCAACTCGCGAACCGATGGAGGTAACCCTGTTCCGATTGTAGGGTTTGAAAGAATATTGATGGGCGCATTAATTTCATTAACTAATGTTCGGATCGTTTCAATGTCCCACACGGGCTGCACGAATATGCAATCGGCACCGGCTTCTTTATATTTATTGCCACGCCTTATGGATTCAGAGAGCTTTTTTTGTGGCGAAGATTGAGACGTATAAAATGAATCGGTCCTGGCGTTAATTACTAAATGAAAACCCAACGAATTGGATAGTGCCCGAATAGCAGCAATTCGCTCACAAAATTCTACCTCGTCAATTAATGCCGGGCTTAATTCAATGCTGTCTTCAATGTTGATCCCCACAATTCCGGTAGCGATAAGTTTTGTTACCGACCCCACAATTTCATCCACAGTTTGCCCATAACCAGCTTCAAAATCAACGGTTACGGGAGTTTGCACAGCATTTACAATTCCGGTAACAATCTGGAGCACTTCCGACAACTGAATGTCTTCGCAGTCGCGATGCCCCAAAGAGGCAGCAATTCCCATGCTTGTGGTTGCAATCGCTTTATAGCCGCAAGCCGCTATCAGTTTCGAGCTTCCGGGATCCCATGAGTTAAGCAGGATCAAAATTTCTTTGTCATGATGAAATTTCAGGAACATTTCAGCTTTTTCTTTCTGAACACTTGAAATCATAAAACTGCGTTTATAATGATCTTTGTAAGTGGTACAACGTTCTCATTGCATAACGTTAGGTCTTGCTACAACGAGGAATTTGAAAACCGCTTCCCTAATGTATGCACAAAAGTTGATAGCAGCATAAAGATCTAATTGTTTTTGTTAGCTACGATGTAGCGATCCTTATTAAAAGGCACTTTGTGTTACTATCATTCGGTTTGTTGCTTTCAGTCTTTTGGCTCCCACAGCTCAATTTTGTTTCCTTCAGGGTCAAGGATGTGAATAAACTTTCCATAATCGTAGGTTTCAATTTTGTCCACAATAGTTACGCCTTCTCTTTTTAGTTCTTCAACAAGCACTTCGAGATTTTCTACCCGGTAGTTGATCATAAAATCCCGGGTTGAAGGCTCAAAGTATTTTGTTGTTTCGGCAAAAGGAGTCCATTGTGTTTGAGCTTTCTTAGTGCTGTCGGGAGATTCATACCATTCAAAGGTTGCTCCGTATGGATTGGTTTTTAGCCCCAGGTGTTTTTGATACCAGGCGGTTATTTTTTTAGGATCTTTGCATTTAAAAAAAACACCACCAATTCCTGTTACTCTTTTCATGTTATTATTTTTTGATGTTAATGTAACGGCCTTAAAAGCAAAGCCAAGGCAGAAGGCTGAAGTAAGTATCAAGCCTATTAAAACGAGTTTCATCATGGTGCTTATTTATTTATATTGTTGGCCTCCCCACAAGATGTGGTTTTGCAAATACCTTGTCAGCCGTTTGGGCTTTTGTTAGTGCACAAAGATCAATACCAAAAGTATTATCTTTTCTAAAAGTTTTTGTTGCGTTTTATTTCTTTACGCTTAGCATTCCCTGCCTTCCAAAATTTGAGTACACCCATTTCATTATTTGTTCATGGTGCTCATTATATTTTTGGATATGGCCAGCCATACCGATAAAATCAACAGTCGTGCGAAATGGTTTGTCGCCTTTTGGTTTTTCAAGAAGTTCGGCAAAAGCATCTGCTACTTTTTGTGGGTCTTGTTGCGGGTTGTTTTTTAATACATTTTCAAAATTTTGCAAGGCTTGTTCGGGCGCTTTTGCAAAATCGCCATAGCCTGCTTCCCGGTTTTTGTCGCTTGGCTTCAGTAAATTTTCATTGAACGTGGTTGGATATCCGCCCGGCTCTACAATGCAGTTCTCAATTCCGAAACCTGAAAGTTCAACTCTGTAATTTTCAGCCAATGCTTCCAACGCCCATTTTGAAGCCTGATATGCTCCATAAAATGGCAAGGCTATTCTGCCAAGCAAACTGGAAGTGTAAACTATAAGCCCGTCTTTCTTTTCACGGAAATAAGGGAGAACAGCCCGGTTCATTCGTTGAACAGCAAATACATTGATGTCAAATACCTTTTGAAAATCGGTTGGTGTAAAAAATTCCTGCATTCCAAGAACTCCTGCTCCGGCATTGTTTATCAAAACATCTAAACCGTTAAGTTCTGCTATAGCTTTATTCACACCGTTTGTTACACTTGTGTCGCCTGTAACATCAATTTCTATGATTTTTGCACCCGCTTTGCTCAGCTCGCTCGCAATCTTTTTGTTTTTGCCATTAATGTCGCGCATTGAAGCAGCAACCAAATGTCTTTTTTGCAGCAGGGACAGCACAATTAATTTTCCGAACCCACCACTTGCTCCTGTTATTAGAATTTTCTTTGTCATAATCTATTTGAGTTTGTTAATGCAAAGTTTCAAATCGATTATGGCCTGGTTATGGTGAGAAGTTCAGATTATTTGGTGAGAAGTTCAGTTTTTGAATTCAGTTCACGAAACTGTTTGGGAGTTGTTCCTTCATAACTCTTGAAAAATTTGGTAAAGTTGGAAGGGTCAAATGTCAATGTCTGTGCGATATGGGAGATGGCATTGTCGGTTGTTAACAACAGTTCTTTAGAGATTTTGATAAGCTGTTCCTCGTAAATATCGCAGGGAGATTTTCCCAATACGTCCTGAATAGTGTTGCTCAGATGTTTTGGGCTTATAAATAACAACTCTGCCAAATCCTTTATTTCAAAAGTTTTGTCAGCCTTTCCGTTTTTAAGGTCAATCAGGTGTTTGTCAAGTTCGTGAAGATATTGAGCGGCTATTTCCTTTTGCCTTACCGATACTTTATCTTTTTCTGTTGGCATTCGTCAAAGTTAATGTTGTTTGTTGTGTCTGTAGCTTGACCACTAACTATTTTGAACTTGGCAAAGGCATGGCCTTGCAAACCGCCAGACGAAATTAAACGTAAATGTTGAGAGAAGCATAAATGTTCAATTGCTTCCGCCTGACGCGCTTTTGTCAATATCATGTTAGCGGTTTGTGCATTTTTTACCCCTGGTTTTTTAATATGATATTCGAATTCTATACTAGGCTTTGACGCTACAACCGGCGATGCACGGAAAACCTGTTGTTACAGTAGTTCACTTAAAAGATTGGGTAGCTGGCTGGCAAAGGCATTAGCTGTTGTTTGATCAGGGACTCTACCTCAGGGATAATGCACAATTCGGTTTCCCCGTAAGCCTTGTCTGCCTGCTTAAGAATTTCAAGATTTTGGTTTATTTCGTTTTGGTTAGGAGCAACCCCGTTTTCTATATTCTTTACTGCATTTAATCCAATAGCAGCAATGGTTGACAAATCTTTTGAATGTTGTTCAACAGCCTTCAATTGCGATGATCTGTCAAATGCCTTTTTTAGCGATACATCATTGTTTTTCCATTGGTTTAAATAATGCAGGATTATTTCTTTTGAACCTGGATCCTTATTTTCAAGATATGCTTTCACCGCTTCCCTGAATTTCCATTTTGTTTTAGAATCTACAAATACAATATCAGAAACTTGTACAAGCGGGTCTGGAGGATATACCAAACTCTCTGAGCTGTTGCCTAATTGTGCAAATAATTTTTTATAACCTTTAAGTGGAGTTAAAACATCTGTGAGGGCCTTTACTGCATCATAATCGCCATCATTAGAAAGGCTGCGCACGCTTCTTTCATAATCACCAATATGTTGTAATCCTTGCTCATCAAGTTGTTTGCTAACAGCAAATAACCTCCTGTATAAATCTTCTACATTATCAACCGATGATGGCGACCATAATCTTTCTGCAATCGCCGCAGCTCTAGGCCAGATGCGTGTTTCAATATTTGTTTCATCAGCAAGTTCGGTCCATTGAGCAGCTTCTCCTCCTTTTAATTTTAAAGGCAAATTATCGTTTAATGTTTTGGGAAGGTCGGAATTATTGTAATAGATATAAGCCGGATAAAAAACATCAAGATAAAACCCTTTTGACAGTAACACATTATTTCCGTTATCAACTGCTTTCTTTAAATAAGTGCCATTCTGCCACACCTGAAGTGTTACATTTTTTGAAATATCTTTTGAAAATGCTTCTTCCCAGGCAATCATTTTCTTATTATGTTTCTCAACTATTTTTTGAACACGATGAACAAAATACGCTTGCAATTCATGTGTATCGGGTATTTTGTGTGCCTTCATAAAAGCAACAATATCAGGGTTGTTTTTCCATACCACGCCATTATTTTCATCGGCACCAATGTGAATGTATTCAGAAGGAAACAGAGCGGCCATTTCTCCCATGAACCGGTCTATAAATTCATACGTACTTTCTTTTGCCGGGTTCATAGCAGGAATAGGAGCCGTCTGAGCTAACTTTATGATGGAAACCAAATCCATCTTCTTCATATTCTTAAAAAGTGATACTGTTGACTCATTTGTGTTTGGACTACTGCCCAATTCAGGGTAACCTGCAAACCAGCTTTTAGTATGCCCCGGCATATCAAATTCAGGCACAACAATAATCCCTCTTTCTTTAGCAAAAGCAATGAGGTCTTTTATTTGGGCCTGCGTAAAATACCTTCCGTTTGACCCTTTGTCTTGCAACTGAGGATATGTTTTTGATTCAATGCGAAACCCTTCATTGTCTGAAAGGTGGAGATGAAGGACATTCATTTTCACAGTTGCCATTGCTTCAATATTTCTTTTAATAACATCTAACGGTATAAAATGCCTCGCTACATCAATCGCTAATCCTCTCCATGAAAAGCGTGGAGCATCTTGTATTTTTACCGTAGGAAAATAAATTTGGCCATCATCTGTTTTGGATAAAAGCTGCATGATGGTTTGCATTCCATGCAAAGCGCCAAGCGTTGTGGGCGCATGTAGAATGATTTTATTCTCGTTTATTGAAAGTACATAGGATTCGTCTGCGCCGATAGCCGGATTTGCTGGTCTATCTATTGTAATTTGAAGATTGGACGTATCGCTATTGTTATTTGAAGTGATATGCTTATGGATAAAGTACAAAGCACTTCTCCTGTTCAAAGCCTGCATCATCCGGTCTACTCCTTTTATTAAGATAGTATCATGCACAGGCTCATGAATAGCAATGGAAAAATTCTGATCAAGTTTTAAATAGCCTGTTCCCAGTTCAATTTTTTGAGGAACGGGCAGTAAATTAAGTGAGGAAGCTGTTTGTGGTTTTGCATGAATGAAAAGAAACAGCCCAAGGAATATTATCATTATTGTCTTTAACCGCATGTTGATTATATTATAATGCAAGCAAAATATTATTTCTTAATTTTCTAAATCCTGTTCTGGTGTAAGCACTTGCTACTGCCATTGAAAAAACTGCAATGTAATTCAATCCATCCATCCGCATGCCTGTGTTCCGATAACAAAAAATTTCTTGTCCCTTTCGTATGATTATTTAAAAAAAATGATTCCAATTTTAAACTCACTGGCCGTCATTTCTATTTTATTCAATGTTCTATATCCTATTTCAGTGAGGGTGTTTTTCTAAGACATCTTTCCTGAATCAAATCTAAAATAAGCAATTTTTATTAATGTTGTTTGATGTTTTTTGCAATTTTACGGAAGTTGTATTTATGTTTAGCCATAACCGAAAAATAAAGTGGCGCATAATGCCAGAGGCTTGCAACAGGGCTGGTAATTTGAAAAGGTCGGCCCTGAACTGAAGCCGATAATGAACAAAAAGATGCGGATATGTTCGTAACCCTTCCATATTGCCAATGTAATGTTGTATGCAGCACCTCTATTTATCGTTACTGATACAACTCAATACATCTGTTTTAAAATAGGGTTCTTGGTTTGACCAAAACAAATAATTTATATGCAAAAAGTCTTTAGCGAAAGAAAGCAGTACCGGCACAATATTATTATGTGGTTTTTTTCTTGTTGCTTCATCTGTGCCGCCGGTCTTGCCGATGTAGTTGCCATCTTGTACAGCAATACAAAGAGGTACTGTGTAATGCTCCTCATGCATCATTGCAAGAAAATGGTTTAATTGCCCTTTCCTTTTTATCATTAAATCGGGCCCCCCAAGTCCTACACCAATTTTTTCTCCGAATTGATAAATGCTACGGAGATAGCCTTTGTCGTTTCCGGGTAACCATTCTCCTGGGATAAAATTGGCATATATCATTACCATTGAAGTAGGGAACGATTTTTTTAACGCTACCATATTTTCTTTTAATCCCTGAAGATATAGTCCTTCGGAAAAACTTGTATCTGTATTTGAATTTACTCCAATTGAAGTTTCTTGTAGGTTGATGCCTTCTATTTTTCCATCAAATTCTTTTCCTAAAGCCAGGAGGAGCAATTGAAACCTTTCTCTTACTTTTTTATTCCATCGTTTTGCCACCCACCCTTCAGGTTTTTTATCATCATTGTATTGTAACGCAGCACCGCCATTGTATTCTTTTGTCAATAAATAATCTGGTACAGCTTTATATTTGGGATTGAATGTCGCATCTTGTAGCTGAATAAATAGCTTTTTGCTATGGTTTTTGAGATATTCATAGTCCTGTTTTAAAATTGAAAAATCATATTTTCCTTTTTCAGGCTCAAGCTCACGCCATGAGTACATAATTTGTGCTCCTATGAATATGGAATGTAAAAGAAATGGATGACCTATTATTAATTTCCTTTTTTTGCCAAAATATACGAAATGTTTTATGTTGTCTTTTTTTATTGGACATGCGGCATCCGAATATTTTTTATACACCTCCATGTATCTTTCACTGAAATTTTTTTCTTGTGCATTTAGGTGTCCATAAAACGGGAAGAAAAAGCCCCAAATGAGTAGGCCACTTTTTTTGATTTTTTTGAATGTTGAGTACATCTGTAATTATATGTAATACATGAACAATATTGGTTTGACTTTAATTGTTTTTAGTTGTTAAAATTAAAAGTTGTCAGAAATCATTCACTGTTTATCTTCGGTTCAGTCTGCATTACAGACAAATCTTCTAATGGCGCAATATCGTTTTGATGGTGAACGGGCCTATAATATTTATTGAAATAATAAAAGCATGTTCGAAATGGGATTGGCGGCGAGCTAAAAAGCAAAATGAGAACACAAAAGTTTTGCTTATGCGCTTTCATAATAGGGGATATCATCATGGCTCACTGTTTCTTTTTGCTGCCAGTAGGCAAGCGTAACAATATGCCCGTCTTTTGTTTTCAGCATTCTTCCAAAAATGGCGTTGATGGGGTTGAACGTGTAATCAGTAACGCCAACTGTGAATGTTTCAGGCGGCGGGGGCGGGGCGGGGGCAGGTGCTTCGCCTTCTTTAGATGGTGCTGCTGGTACAGCTTTTGGCGGCGGGGAAGATGCTATGACAACGCAATACCCATTTTGTTCTAATAATGTTTTAAGAAAAGCGGCCCTCTCGGGCTTTGTATTCCTTTCCACAATACCGCATTTTATTCCATTCAGTTCTTCAAATTCATGATTTTTGTTGATAGCCATTTTCAATTAGTGTAATGATTGAATAAAATCATAAATCCAGCTCACTATCCCGGTTAACAAAATGCCTACGCTGCAAATGACCAGCCCCAATTCAGCAGAGCGGTCTGCTTGTATTTTTTTGATTGGCATTTCATTATTGTCTATAAATATGGCACGCACTACGCGTAGATAATAATAAAGGGAAATGACCATATTTAGCGCAGCCACAATAATAAGCCAATAGCTTGCTTTAGCAGCAGCAGCAGTGAGCAAAAATAATTTCCCGAAAAAACCGGCTGTTGGCGGGATGCCTGCTAAGGAGAATAAAGCTAACGTTAAAGACCAGCCGAGGAATGGGTTTGTTTTGGACAATCCTTTGTAGTCATCTATATTCTCTTTGCCGCTATGCTCGGCAATGACAGATGCAACGCCGAACGCGGACAGGTTGGAGAATACATAAACCAGCACAAAATAAACAACTGAAGTAATGCCTATATGATCATTACTGCTGATGCCCAACACAATAAATGCCACCTGTGCAATAGAGGAAAATGCGAGAAAGCGTTTGATGTTCTGCTGCCTCAGCGCAAATAAATTCCCAAGGAGCATAGTTAATACGGACACAGTGACCAGCAGGTTATACCAGAGCTCCTGCATGGGCTGGAACACTTTGTATAAGATGGTGATGAAAATAAATGCGGCAGCGCCTTTCGATACCACGGAAAGAAAAGAAGCGGTTGCCACAGGCGAGCCTTCATATACATCGGCAGCCCATAAATGAAAGGGAACGATGGAGAGCTTGAAAGCGAAAGCAGAAAAGATGAATATGAACGCAGTGACCTGTAATGGCGAACTGTCCAAGTGCTGTGGTATTTCAGCAAAGCTGATGGTGCCCATTGCGCCATATAGCAGTGAAATGCCAAACAGCAATATGCCTGATGAGAATGCAGATGACAATATCATTTTCATAGCGCCTTCTGCAGCATTTTTCTTATGCAAATCAAAATTGGCCATGGCGGCAACGGGAATGCTGGAAAGCTCCAGCGACAGGTAAAATATCAGCAGGTTGCCGCTGGAGACCATAAAGAACATGCCGAGCAATGCCGATAGCATCAATATAAAAAATTCAGGGAGGTGGTCAGTCTTTTTCAACCAGTCCGCATTCAATAATGCGATCAGGTACACGCCCAGGTTCAAGATGTTTTTTTGAAATGCAATCAAAGCGGAAGTGTGGAACATGTTGCCAAACAGGTTGCCTTCTTTGTTAAAAAAGAAGCCGGTAATAAAGTTAACGAGCAGCAATACCTGTATCACCTGCAACAAAAGGCCGTTTTTCATGCCGCCGCCCATTTTTATGAAAAGCAGAATAAAAATGAGCGCTGTTGCCATCAGTTCGCTCTTCATTAATATCAGGAATTCAGTCATTGCTTATATATATTGGTACAGGAACGCCGAATAAAAAAATCATAAAAAAAATGAATATCGAAGTTTGGCGCGTTCTTCTATATTCTCTATTCACTATTTATTATTATTATTATCCTATTTCAGCTTGTTCATTATTACTTCTGTTGCCGGTTTCAGCAAATCGCTCAACCACCCGGGCGCCAGCCCGATGGACAGGATGCCGGCTATCAAAATAACCGCAGCTAGTTTTTCATTCCATGCTGCATCTTTTAATTGCAAATGGCGTTCATGTTTCACAGGGCCCATTGCTGTATGTGCAATTGCCCTGAGGATATAAACAGCAGTTACCACAATAGATAAAACGGCAGCAACCGTTGCCGCTCGGTGCACCAGGCCACTGTTCTCCCATGAACCGACCAATATGGTCATTTCGGCAACAAAACCGCTTAGCCCAGGCAAGCCCAGCGAGCAAAGCCCCACAATAAAAAATGCAGTAGTGATGAAAGGCATTGCTTTCATCAGCCCCCCCATTTCATTTACCATCCTGGTGTGGGTCCTGTCGTAAATCATGCCGATAACAGCAAAGAAAAGCGCGGTCATCAAACCGTGAGATACCATTTGCATCACTGCGCCTACCATTGCCGTTTGCGTGAGCATGCCTAATGCGAGCAGGCTGAAACCAACATGGCTCACTGAGGAATAGGCATTGATGTATTTCAGGTCCCTCTGCATCATCGTAACAAAGGCGCCATATAAAACACCGATGGCTGATAAGATGATGATGATGTCCGCATAATGTTTCGCGGCTTGTGGCAACAGGAAAATGGCTATGCGCAAACAGCCGTAACCGCCAAGCTTCATTGAAATGCCGGCAAGGAACATAGAGCCTGCTGTTGGCGCTGAGGAATGGCCATCGGGCACCCAGGTATGAAAAGGGAACAAAGCGGTGAACACGCCGAAACCGGTGAATACTAAAGGGAATATAATATCCTGGACAGAACCGGGTATGCTTGCCCGTGACAAGCTTAGCAAATCGAAATCTCTATTGTTGCTGAAATACAAACCCAGTATCCCCACCAATATCAATGCAGAGCCGCTCATTAACATCAATGCTAATTTATTTGCGGCATATTCTTTTTTCCCGCTTCCCCAGATGCCGATCAGCAAATATTTTGGTATCACTGAAATTTCGAGGAAAAAGAAAAGCACGAAAAGGTCAAGCGATATAAAAAGCCCGTAAGCGCCGAGTGCCAGCAGCATCAGCAGGAAATGGAACTCCTTCGTCATTTTTTCAACGTTCCATGAAACGAGCACGCCTGCTGTAACGACAAAAGATGTGAGCAATATCATGGCAACAGAAATACCGTCCACGCCCAGGTGCAAATTGATGTTCAGCGCTTCGAAGAGCTTATGCTTTTGCTCGAACAGCATGGGGGAGGAGGGGTCTTCCGTCCTTGCCCGGCGAAAAGCAAAGAACAGCACGAATGCCAGTGCTGATTGTACTATGGAGCCGAAAAAAGAAACCCATTTTACATGCTGTTTGTTGCGTGGCAGCAAAACGGCGATGGCAGTGAGCAAAGGGGTCAATATCAGCAGTAGCAGGTTCATCGAATTTTATTAAGACAAATTATTTCCATACGTAAACAAATAAAACCGCAAGCAGGATGGCGCCTCCCAAAAAATAAATAGCGTATTGCTGCACTTTTCCGGATTGCATTTTTTTTGTGGCAAACGAAAAAGCTTGTGTTGATGATGCCGTTAAGTTCACGAGGCCGTTCACCATATTCTTGTCAAACCAATCCGCAGTTTTCCCGACAATATTGAAAATGATTTTTTGGGTGATGAAAAGATATCCTTCGTCAATATAAAATTTACGATAGGCCGATTGGTGCAATGCACTTAATGATGCGGCTATTTTCTGGGGTTTATTGTTTTGCCTGAGATAAAGCCAAGCTGCGATAAGGGCCCCAACAAAAGAAAGCGCTACCGGGGCAATAGCATGTTTTAATTCGAAAGGGATAGCGAGGGCCTTGCCATCACTGCTTATAAATTTCCCAAAAGGGATGTAGCCGGCAAGCGCTGCCCCGATGGCTAACAGTATCATGGGCGCCTTCATGGCAAACCCGCCTTCCCTGCGGGTTTCGCCATGCTGGCGGAATTCCTTTCCCCAAAAAATATTAAAATACAAACGGAACATGTAGAACGAAGTTAGCCCAGCGGTAGCCAGCCCTGCCCAATAAATGGCTATATTATGATTCAATGCTGCAGTTAATATTTCTTCTTTGCTGAAAAAACCCGAGAAGAATGGAACGCCTGAAATGGCGAGGCAGGCTATCAGGAAAGTAAAATGGGTGACCGGCAAAAATTTTCTAAGCCCGCCCATGTCTTTCATTTCGTTGCTGTGCACAAAATGGATGATTGCTCCTGCGCAGAGGAACAATAATGCTTTGAACATGGCATGGGTGAACAGGTGGAACATAGATGCAGTGTACCCTAACCCGCCTTCCCCGCCATATTTTGAAACGCCCAATGCAAACATCATGTACCCAATCTGCGACATGGTGGAATAGGCGAGCACTCTTTTGATATCCGTTTGCGCACATGCGATGATGGCCGCGAAGAGTGCGGAGAATGCCCCAATGTAAGCGACTACATTCAACACTTCAGGCGCAGACAATGCGAACACGGGGAATAGCCTCGCCACCAGGAAAACGCCTGCCACTACCATGGTCGCTGCATGTATCAATGCAGACACTGGCGTCGGCCCTTCCATTGCATCGGGCAGCCAGATGTGCAGCGGGAACATGGCGCTTTTTCCTGCAGCGCCCATGAACACCAGCAACATTCCCCAGGTTAATGCAGACAGGCCAAGGAACGATGCGCTCAGTGCATTGCCCAGTTCGGTTGAGCCCGGCGCAGTTAGTTTTTCAATAAGTGCCGCAAAATCCAGGGTGCCGGAGTAATAAGAGAGTATTAATATGCCAATCAAAAAACCAGCATCAGCAAACCTGGTAACTATGAATGCTTTCTTGCAAGCAGCTACGGCGCTTGGCCTGTCGTAGTAATAACCGATGAGCAGGAATGATGAAACGCCCACCAGCTCCCAAAAAAAATAGATCTGGAAAATGTTCACCGACACTACCAGCCCTAACATGGAAAAAGTGAACAATCCCAGGAACGCATAATAAGTGGAGAACCTTTCTTCGCCTTTCATGTAAACCAGGCTGTAAATATGCACCATTAAAGAAACTAAACTTACTACCACAAGCATCATCGAAGAAATAGGATCGAGCAAAACGCCCATGTCAATAGCAAGCCCGTTTGAGAAAGCAAGCCATGTATATTTTACAGGGACCAGTTTTTCATAAACGCCGTTTATCTTTCCGTATTCAAAAAAATAATGACAGGCGGTATATATAGAAACGAGAAATGTAGCTAACAATAAGATGGTAGCAATAATGCCAGAGCCAGCTTTTATATATTTCCTGCCGAATAGGCCGAGCAGCACAAAGCTCACTAACGGCAGCAAAAGAATTAATATGATGAACGTGGTATTTGGCATAACTAGTATTTCATTTCTTCCGCTTTTTCAACATCTATGGATTGATGGGTCCTGTAAACATTTATTATAATAGCTATTGCAACCGCTGCTTCTGCCGCAGCAATGGCGATAATAAACAGCGTAAAGAACAATCCCTCCATTTTTCCGGGCCACAGGTATTTGTTGAAAGCTATAAAATTCAGGTTCACGCTGTTCAGTATTAATTCAACGCTCATCAGCATGGTGACCAGGTTCCTCCTCGTAAAAAAGCCATAAATGCCGGCAAAGAAAAGCGCTCCGCTGATAAATAATAGGTGATATAGTCCCGGTTCTGTCATTTAGCTTCTTCTTTATTTTTTATTGCAATCACAATGCACCCGACCAGGGCTGCCAATAACAGCATGGACACTAATTCGAACGGTAAGGCATAACCGCCGTTTTGTGTGCCGAGCATCAGCTTGCCGATATTTTGAACAGAAGGCTGTGCCCCTTCTTCCAAAGTCCCGGTGAATTCATGCTGAAAAACCTGTAACATCGTGAAAGCAAACCCACAGAATACGGCTAATGCTGAAAATATTTTTCTGCCCGGCTTTTGCCTGGGCAACCGCTCGCCTGTTTGCTGGGTAAGGAAAATGGAAAAGATGATCAGCACCACTATGCCGCCAACGTACACCACGATTTGCACCGCAGCGATGAACTGATAGTCAAGCCAGAAGTAGATGCCGGCAATGCCTATCAAGGTGAACAATAAATAGATGGCGGCGCGGAAAATTTGCCTTGTGGAAACGGACAGTATCCCACAAACCAACGTGAGCAGCGCAAGCAAATAAAATACGATAGTAGATCCCTTCATCAGTCTTAAAATGGTGAATGATAAATGATGAATGGCGGCCTCCCCGTTTCAGTGTCCAATATTCTTTGTTCAATGTTCATTATACATTATTTTCTCACTCCACCCCATCCATGATTTTTGACCCGGGGTTGTTTAGTGTTTTCGTTAGTTGGTTCCTGTCGTACACGCTGTGTTCAAAAGTCTGAGCCATTTTGATGGCATCCGAAGGGCAGGCTTCAACACACAAATTGCACATGGTGCATAGTTCAAGGTGATAGACTAATTTGTCGATTGCCTTTTTCTTTTTGCCGTCGGGCGAAATATCAAATTTAGTGATCACTTTAATCGATCCATTGGGGCATGCCAGTTCGCAAGCCGTGCAACCAGTGCAGCGATGCTCGTTATTTTCATTATGCGGCATCACCACTTCGCCTTTGAAACGCTCAGGCAAAATAAGCGTATCGCGGTTGTCAGGATACTGCTGAGTGATGATTTCTTTGTGGTGCGTGAAATAATACAAGGTCCTCTTCATGCCAACAAGCAGTGATTTCACTGCGCTGAAAATATTTTTTATGTAATTTTTTATAAACATCGTTAAAAAATCTAAAAGCCAACAGCCATGGCTATTGGTTAGAAATGCCAGCCTAAAATAGCGACTGCCGTTACCAGCAATAAATTGAACATGGTAATTGGCAATAAATATTTCCATTCGAGGTCCAGGAGCTGATCGATGCGCAAGCGCGGAAAGGTCCACCTGAACCACATGATAACAAATATCAGGAAAAAGGTTTTTCCAAAAAACCAGATGCTCGAGGGGATGAAATCCATGACATGGTTAAACTTATGCCAGTTGCCGATATGCAA
Organism: Bacteroidota bacterium; assembly: GCA_018266455.1. Lineage (GTDB taxonomy): Bacteria > Bacteroidota > Bacteroidia > Chitinophagales > Chitinophagaceae > Puia. Next base: position 16,451 of record JAFEAJ010000027.1, on the reverse strand, counting down.
TGGCATCCACCCGCCAAAGAAAAGTGTGGCAGCAATAGAGCACATGATAAACACGTTTACATATTCTGCCAGGAAGAACAAGGCAAATTTCATTCCCGAATATTCGGTATGGAATCCCGCGGTGAGCTCGGATTCTGCTTCAGCCAGGTCAAAGGGCGCCCTGTTTGTTTCGGCAGTCACTGCGATTATAAAAGTAACGAACGCAATGATTGCCGGGATATGCCCTTTAAAAATCCACCACCCGTTTGCCTGTGATGTTATTATTTCGGATATCTGCAGTGAGCCGGTAAGCACAACGATGGCAAGTGCAGATAAGCCAGCTGACAATTCATAGCTCACAATTTGTGCGCCGCTTCGCATTGCGCCAAGCAGCGAAAACTTATTGTTGCTGGACCATCCTGCCATGAGGATGCTGATGACCGTTACCGAAGAAAGCGCTGACACGTATAATATCCCGATATTGAGGTCCCACATCTGGAGGTCTTTGGCAAATGCGATAGGAGCCATCAGCAGCATGGCAACGATCATTGCAATAAATGGGGCAAGGTTAAATAATAACTTATCTGCGCCATTAGGCGTCATCCCTTCTTTTACGATTAGCTTTAATGTATCTGCCAGCGATTGCAACATCCCTTTTGGGCCTACACGGTTTGGGCCAAGCCTGATCTGCATCCATGCAGAAACTTTTCTTTCCATGATCACCAGCACTAAACCAAGAATGGCAAACAGCCCGATTACTGACACACCTGCAATCACCATTTCAATGGCAAGTGTAATGGCTGGATTGAAGTGTTCGGCCAGCACTTCATGAACCAGGTTTGCTATGTTGCTAAAACTCCACATTTATTGAATTATGAATATTAAATAAAGTATGCCGAACGATGAATTTTAATTTTTATTTAAACATTTATTGCTCCGGGCCCGATGCTTTTTGTTTCCTATCTGTCAATATCCGGTATCACCAAATCGAGCGTGCCCATCATGGCGATCAGGTCGCCGATTTTGCAGCCCCGTGCAATATGGCCCAGCACGGAAAGATTCGAAAATCCCGGCGAGCGGAATTTGATCCGGTAAGGTGTTGTGCCCCCTTCGCTGATGATATACACGCCCAATTCGCCACGGGCGGTTTCTGCTCTTTGATAAAATTCCCCTTTGGGCAATTTTAATACAGCTTTTGTTTTTGCCTGGAAATCGCCTTCGGGAATATTATCGATCAGCTGTTCAATAATATTGATCGATTGTTGCATTTCCCTGACGCGCACCAGGTAACGGGCAAATGAGTCGCCGCCGGTTTCCAGCACTTCATCGAACTGCACTTTGTTATAGGCATCGTAAGGATAATATTTTCTGGTATCGCAGCTTGCGCCACTCCCTCTTGCCACGGGCCCGCTGCACCCGTAAGAAATAGCATCTTCGGCAGATAATATCCCCACCCCCTTCATCCTGTTCTGAAAAATAATGTTGCCGGTAACCAGTTCATCATATTCATGGATTTTTTTCCTGTACAGTTGAATGAAATCTTTTACCCGCTGCTGGAAATGAGGATGTATGTCCATCATCACTCCACCTGGTACCATGTAATTCATCGTTAGCCTTGCGCCACAGGTTTCTTCCATAATATCGTTAATGGTTTCTCTTTCCCTGAAAGCATGAAAGAATGGAGTGAATGCGCCAAGGTCCATTGCCATTGCGCCCCACCACAGCTCATGCGATGCGATCCTTGTCAGCTCGGCCATCAGCACACGTATAACCTGCGCTCTTTGCGGCACCTCCACCTGCAACCCTTTTTCCACGCACAATGCGCAGGCCTGGTTATTGATGTGGGCAGACAAATAATCCATCCGGCTGGTAACATAAATGAATTGCCTGTAGGTTAAGCTCTCGCACATTTTTTCGATGGAGCGATGGATGTAGCCCAGGTGAGGCTCCACATTTTTGATGGTTTCACCATTTAAGGTGATCACCAAATGCAACACACCATGCGTGGCAGGGTGCTGTGGCCCCACGTTGATCACCAGGTCGCCGCTATCTTCGCTTTCATGCGCCGTGCTTTGATTTGCGCGGGTTAATATTTCAGTTTCGCGATACAATTTTAAAATGTTGAATGGTTAATGGCTAATTGCAAACGGCAAGCTCCTAACTTCAATATTCAGTATTAATTTAAGCATTCCCATTTTTCACTAATCATTATTCAAAGCTTGATCATATTTACTGGGTCTTCAAAATCTTTTCTTAGCGGGTTCTTGCCTTCCCATCCATCAGGCAAAATCAATAGCCTTAGATCGGGATGGTTAATAAAATTCACGCCAAACATCTCAAATACTTCCCGTTCATGAAATTCGGCCGTGCGCCAAATGCCAGAGGCTGTTTCAATTTCTGGTTTGTCCCTGTCCAGCTTTATTTTTATAACCATGTTATGCCTGTGTTTTGTAGAGCTGAGATGGTAAACCATTGTCAAATGGGTTTTCCAGTCAACACAGGTGAGGCAAAAAAGATAATCGAAAAACAGCGATCCATCATTGCGCAAGTGCTGAGCGAAGGCAGGCCAGTCGGTTGCTTCGATATTTATATTCAGCCATTCGCCTCCTTCATCGAATGCTGTGGTAGGGAGCAGTTCGGAAACCTTTTGTTTTAGCGCTTCGTTCAGCATGTTTAGTCTTTGCCTGTTCTGATTTGTTCTCTTGTTAATCCTTTTTTAATTTTTTGCTGCAGTGTGATCAGGGCATGCAATAATGCTTCAGGCCTCGGCGGGCAGCCTGCCACATACACATCCACCGGGATCACATGGTCAGCGCCTTTTACCACAGAATAAGTATTATAGAAAAAGGGGCCGCCGCTGATGGCGCAGGCGCCCATGGCGATCACGTATTTCGGATCGGCCATCTGGTCGTACAATCTTTTTAGCACAGGCGCCATTTTGTTGACGATGGTGCCGGCAATGATAATTACATCAGCTTGTCTTGGCGTTGCCCTCGCTACTTCAAACCCGAACCTTGAAAAATCATATTTGGCAGAAGCAACAGCCATCATTTCAATACCGCAGCAACTGGTAGCAAATGTTAAGGGCCAAAGAGAATTAGACCTTGCCCAGTTGATCACCTCATCGAGCTTGCTGAGCACAATGCCTCCCCCTGGCAAGTCGTGCACCTGGCCGGGGAACCCATCCGTTTTATTTTTTGTTTCGACCATCCTGGTAATCTTTTCAACAAATCAGCCTGTTCAATGGTCTTTACAGCGAATTTTTGCTACATCCATTTCAATGCCCCTTTTCTATGCGCATATAAAAAACCCATGAACAATATAAAAAAGAATACAATGATTTCGGCAAATGCGATCCATCCTGCTTTTTTGGCCACCACAGCCCAGGGATAAAGGAAAACAAGCTCCACGTCAAAAATCAGGAATATCAGCGCAAAAAGATAATAGCCTACATTGAGCCGCATCCGGGTTTCTCCTTTAGTAGGGATGCCGCATTCGTAAGGCTCTCCTTTCTGTTTGTTGGTAGTGGCTTTTAATACCAGTTTTGAAAGCATGATGGCAATGCCTGAAAAAGCAATGGCCGCAATGATCAAAACAATAAGCGATGAAGCGCCCATGAAAGAAGGGATTTCCACGAATATAGCAACTATGCAGTAAACAGTCCCTGACAATTATCAACTTTTTAACTGATGGTTATTCACAGTATTGGTAAAACGTAAAAACGGTTTCACAGGTTTTTGCACGGATGGCTTGCTTTTTTACGGTGATGTATACCCGAAGTATGCATTGGTAAATATTCTACAGGCTGCTGATGGATGCAAAGCAGTTAATTTGTAATTTTCCGTTTTTAATCATACAACCAATTTATTCTTGTTATGCAGTTATCAAAAAAAATCATTGGCCGTGATGTTGCTGATGGAATGGAATGGCCGTCACCAGGCGAGTTCCTGTTGCCGGAAAAAGTGCTTCAGTTCGGTACCGGCGTGCTGTTGCGGGGCCTGCCTGATTATTTTATTGATAAAGCAAACAAGCAAAAAATATTTAATGGCAGGATAGTGGTGGTGAAATCTACTGAAACCAGGGGAGCGGATGAATTTGCAAGGCAGGATGGCCTTTACACACTTTGCGTTCGTGGCATTGAAAGCAGCAGAACGGTAGAGGAAAATATTGTCAACGCTTCTATCAGCAGGGTGCTATCTGCCAAAAACGAATGGGAAGAGATCTTGAAATGTGCGGCTAACCCGCTAATGGAAATAGTGATATCGAACACCACTGAAGTAGGGCTTGTGCTCGCTAACGATAACATTTTTAGCGCACCGCCATCTTCTTTTCCCGGCAAACTGCTGGCGTTTTTATATAAACGATATGAAATCTTTAATGGCGATATTAAAAAAGGGATGGTCATTATCCCAACAGAGCTTATACCCAATAATGCGGATAAGTTATTTTCTATTCTGATGGAGCTGTCCAAACAAAATAAATTAGAAGAAGGGTTTATTGACTGGATGAAATCGGCCAACCATTTCTGTAATTCGCTTGTCGATAGGATAGTGCCGGGGAAACTGAGTACCCCGGAGCAAAACAAAATGGAAGAAAAATGCGGGTATCATGATGAGCTGATGATTATGTCTGAAGCTTATCGTTTATGGGCAATTGAATGCAGCAATGAAAATGTAAAGGAGATATTGTCGTTCAGCAAGGCAGACAGCGGGATAGTGATCGCACCTGATATCACCGTGTTCCGCGAGCTGAAATTGCGATTGTTGAACGGTTCGCACACTTTTAGCTGCGGCCTTGCCCATCTTGCTGGCTTTGCCACTGTTAAACAGGCAATGAATGACAGGCCGTTTTCTGATTATATTAAGGGCCTGATGCTTGATGAAATAGCACCTGCCATTGAAGATGAAAAGATTTCTTTGGAGCAGGCTCAGGAGTTTGGGTTGAAAGTCCTGGACCGCTTCAGGAACCCTTTTATAGAACACCAATGGCTCAGTATCACCTTGCAATATTCTTCCAAAATGAACATGAGGAATGTGCCATCATTGCTTAAATATATTCAGCACTATAAAAAAACACCCGGACGAATGGCATTTGGGTTCGCAGCCTATTTACTTTTCATGAAGGCCGTAGAAAAATTAGATAATAAGTATTATGGAGAGGCCAACGGTAAAAAATATTTGATCAACGACGAATGGGCGGCTTATTATTATGAAATATGGAAGCTGAATGATGTTGGGGATGTTGTCAATGCCGTTCTTTCTGATCAAAAGCTTTGGCAGCGCGATTTATTGTTGTTAGATGGTTTTGCTGATGAAGTAAAAAAATATTTGAACTTATTAATAAAAAAAGGAGCAAAAGAAATGCTGTCAGCCTTCCCGGCAAGATAAAATGTGCCGGCTTGATGAACGGGTTATTTTATTTTAAATTTTGCTTTCCTGGCCTTGCCTTGCGGTTCCTTGAAGTGTGCACGTTTTTTAATTATTCATACCAGATCTATGGTCCAGTTTGCCGCAACCATATTGCAATTTGCGAAGCAGGGCGAAAAGACCGGGTGGCGCTATATAAAAATACCTATGCCCGTTGCGCAACAACTAAAACCGGGCAATAAAAAATCTTTTCGCGTGAAAGGCAAGCTAGATGACCTTCGGATAAAAGGGGTGGGCCTTTTGCCGATGGGGGAGGGAGATTTTATTATGGCAGTTAATGCTTCCATGCGAAAAGCGTTGCGAAAAGAAAAAGGGAGCAAACTAATTGTGCAAATTGAACTGGACAACATTAAACCAAAGCCTCCGGCAGAATTAATCGAATGCCTGAAAGATGAACCAGCCGCATACGTGTTTTTCAAAAAACTTTCCCCGTCTCATCGAAACTATTTTGGCAATTGGGTAAGAATAGCCAGGACAGAGGAGACGAAAGCAAAACGGATAGCCCACTGCGTTTCGGCGCTTTCAAAAAAAAATGATTTTGGGCAAATGATGCGGTCAATAAAAAAGTATAGAACGATTTGATTTGTTGATATTCCAGAACATTTTACTTTTTTGCTAACGCAACTGCGAGCTTGCAGGAAGGACAGGCGCATCATTCATTGACGAATTCCTGTATTGGTTTTTCTGGCTTTTTGAAGTGGTAAATTTGTTGATGCCTGTTACAGAGAAAAGGATCATAGCCATTGCAGCGATAAGCGCAATGCCCTGTTTCATAAAATAACCAACATTGCGGCCGTAAAAAAACTGTTTGTGCGCTTTCGCCCCATCGTCTGATAATTGTACCATCATAGCCCGCGCATCATGGTCTTCTCCCCAGATGTTTACATGATTGTTTTGGTGCAAAAGGTAGCATGCATCTTTAATGGTGTCCAGGTTATAATTTTTTGATGCCTGTGCTATGTCGAATATCGGGATAAAGAGATAGTTCCTGTCGCCATCTTTCTTTGAGGGTGGTTTATCAAACCATAATTCATTGGTGTAAAGGATCTTCAGCACTTTGGCGGCAGCTTTCTTTTTCAGCTTTTCATAATTCTTGTTCATGATCGGATAATGGGCTTAGAATTTTTTTTGTTGTGTGTATAACGCGTGGAACTACTTTATTATTGTAGTGTTATTGCTAAGGCACATTGCGGTTAGTGCGCTTGCTATATTTTGTTGCGACAGGTATACCAAGCAGTACAAAATATTTGAGCAGCGATCCATATCGTTCATTTCCATGAAATGCCGGGAACAACACCCGATTTTTTTTTATTTGCCTCATGATTTTTGGATAATTTAGCGGGCTTTTAGTTTGGCAAGGAGAAGTGCCGGAGCGGTTGAACGGGACTGACTCGAAATCAGTTTTACGCCTCAACAGTGTAACGGGGGTTCGAATCCCTCCTTCTCCGCAAGCAAGGGTGCAAGCTCTGTAAATAGGTGTTCGCCTTTGGTGTACTTGTATAAGCTTTTGGTTGCATGTTCCTGCTAAAAAAATTTAGCTTGTATGTTCATTGCATTCCTTTGATACTGTACTGAAGGATAGTTGGTGATTTTTCTTTTAAAATTTTTTATTGCACCATCTCGCTCAGCTCCAGCCAGCGCATTTCTTTTTCATCAAGCAATGCTGATATTTGGCCGATACGGTTGGAAAGCTTTTGGAGCTCATCGAAAGGCAATGACCCGCTGTTCAATTTTTCTGCAACGGCTGATTTTTCAGAGGCAAGCGCTTCAATTTCTTTTTCCAGTGAGTCAAATTCGCGCTGGTCTTTATATGAAAGTTTTTTTTTCCCGGCTGCAACAGTTTGGTGGGCGACATGTTGTGGCTGCATGCTGTGACTTTGTTTTTTTTCTTTGCCCTCCCCGGCTTTCCCTTCCTCTTTAATGCTCATCCTGTACTGCGAATAATTTCCTGGAAAATCTTTGATGGCTCCATTGCCTTCGAACACGAATAAATGGTCCACAAGCCTGTCCATAAAATAACGGTCGTGCGAAACAATCAACAAGCACCCCTGGAATTCGCTCAAAAAATTTTCCAGCACACCAAGTGTCTGAAGGTCTAAATCATTTGTCGGCTCGTCCAATATCAAAAAGTTTGGGTTTCGGAAAAGAATGGACAATAAATGCAACCTTCTTTTTTCCCCGCCGCTCAATTTTGAGATATATGTGTATTGTTGTTCAGGGGAGAACAAAAACAATTGCAGGAATTGAGAAGCGCTCAATGAGCTGCCGTCTGCAAGCGGGAAATTTTCAGCAATGTCTTTCACGAATTCAATAACCCGTTTATCTTCTTTCACGGTTAGCCCTTGCTGTGAATAATTGCCGAACACCACAGTTTCTCCGGTATTGACTTTACCGCTGTCTGGTTGTTCAATTTGTTGCAAAACGTTCAGGAAGGTAGATTTGCCTGCGCCGTTCTTGCCTACTATGCCAATGCGCTCTCCTTTTTTGAAGGTATAATCAAAGCCCTTTAGGATAATCTTGTCGCCATAACTTTTGTAAACTTTTTTAAGCTCGGCCACTTTGCCGCCCAGCCTGGTCATCTTTACCTGCAACTGAACTTGGGCATCCTCCATTTTTTGTTTGGCTTTTGCTTCTACTTCATAAAAATTATCCTGCCGGCTTTTGCTTTTGACAGTTCTTGCTTTGGGTTGTTTGCGCATCCATTCCAGTTCCTTTCGATAAAGGTTTTTTGCTTTGTCAATGCTTGCAGCATTGTTCTCTGTTCTTGCCGCTTTTTTTTCGAGGTAATTTTCATAATCGCCTTTATGTGTGTATAAGCGGCTGTTTTCCATTTCCCAAATCTCGTTGCAGGCATTGCTCAGAAAATAGCGATCATGTGTGACCAATAATAGTGTCAGCTTCTCCTGGTCCAGGTAATTTTCGAGCCATTCCACCATCTGCACGTCGAGGTGGTTTGTTGGTTCGTCCATGATGAGCAAAACATGCTTATGCTCAAACCCGATGTCAATAAGGGTCTTGGCAAGCGCTACCCTTTTTCGCTGTCCTCCTGAAAGCAAGCTGGCAGTTTGGTTAAGGTGATGGATGTTGAGCTTTCCCAGTATCTGTTTCACTTTGGTGTTAAAATCCCAGGCGGCCAGCTCATCCATTTTTATAATGGCAAGACCAAGCTTCTCTACATTTTCTTCGTCGCTTGCTGCTTCATATTCTTTAATCGCATTGATAACAGGATGGTCGTGATGGAAAATATTATCAAGAACAGATTTGTCTTCTATAAAAACCGGGTCCTGTTCAAAAAGTGCGACTGTAACCACTTTGTTGATCCACACTTTGCCTTCATCAGCAGTTTCTTTGCCCGAAAGGATTTTTAGCAAAGTGGATTTGCCGCTGCCGTTTTTAGCGACCAGCGCAATTTTGTCGCCTTCTTCGATATGGAAAGAAATGTTTTGGAACAGGGGGTTGATGCCATAGGATTTGCTCAGGCCTTCAACAGAAACATAATGCATGCTGCAAAGATAAGAATTGGATGATGAGTTATGAGTTATGGATCATAACCGAATTAATTCAATGAACTGTATGGGCTGGTTATGATCCATAGCTCATGTTAACAATTCTATTTCATCTTTGCTACATCATCAGGAGATGCAGGTGGAGGAACTTTATTGCTGATTGGGGGCAATGCCTGCAGGTAAGCAAATATCGCTTTTAGGTCTTCATCGGTAAAGGTTGCAAAGTTTTGCCATGGCATGGGGGGCAAAAGGGCCCGGCCGCCTTCCTGGCCCAGGTGCTTTCCGGTTCGCATGGTTTTGATGAATTGTTCTGCGGTCCATGCGCCGAGGCCTGTGGCTGTATCTGGCGTAAGGTTTGCAGAATAGGTGATGCCCCATGGGCCAACTGCCATTGTAAGGTCTGGCGAGAACAGGACCCAGTTGCCCGGCTTCAGCGCATTTTTGTCAATGGGCATTATGGGAATGGCGGCAGGATGGCCCGACAACAATTTTGTTGTATCAGGAACAGGCCCCTGCGGGCTCATCAACTTTGGATTATGGCAGTCGCCACAACCACCTCCGGTAACAAGATATTTCCCACGAACGACCTGTTCTTCTTTTGTCATTTCCTTTTTTGGCTGTTCTGTTGGTTGCCGGGCAGCCTGGTTGCTATCGCACCCAAATTGCAGGAATGCGATCCCGCCAAGCGTTATTGCGAAAATGAAGAAATGCTTTTTCATGTTGGTGTATTTTAAATAAAAAATAAACAAAAGGGAAATGTTACATAGAGAGGATAAGTGTATCCTTACCTGGTCAAATATAAGGATATTTGCAAACTTGAATGAATAATTTAATGACAGTATAAAAAAAAGGAACAGTTGCCCGTTCCTTTTTATCATATTTATATCTATGATCTTTACGCCTGTTTAACAAGCTCAATGCCTGCATGGATACGCACTTCATCACTTACTACGATGCCACCGGTTTCCGTTACCCCATTCCATAAAAGCCCAAATTCTTTGCGGTTGATTTTGCCTGTGATGCTAAAGCCTGCACGAGTGTTGCCCCACGGATCTTTTACAATCCCGCCGAATTCAACATCCAGCTTTATCCTCTTGGTGATGTCGCGGATTGTTAAATCTCCATACAATTCATACGAGCCGTCTCCATCAACATTTTCGTACCTGGCAGCAGTAAATTTAAGCTGCGGGAATTTCTCTGCATTAAAAAAGTCATCGCTTTTTAAATGCCCGTCGCGCTGTTCGTTGCTGGTTGTGATGGAATTGATATCAGCTGTAAAACTGACTTTTGCGGTGGTAAAGTCCTCATCTTCCGTTTCAGCGCTTACGTCAAATTTAGTGAACTGTCCCGTTACATTACTGATCATTAAATGTTTTATCTTGAATGTAACCTCTGAATGGGCAGGGTCGAGGGACCATTTTATTTTTGCCATGTTGTTAATATTTAATGTTTAGACATCAAATTTAATACAATTGTTCAGGGCTACAAAATATAGGGGGCCTTTATGGGAATTTCTTAACCTACATTAATGTTTTGGCTGGCAAAATCATCGAAGATTTTCTGTGTGATGTCGCTTTTTAGCTGGGCGCCGTTGTTGATGTCCTCAGCCCAAAAGAATAGTTGCAGCTCGGCCCCGGCCTGGCTCATGTTCTTAATGAGGAATTGAGGTTCGGGGCTTTTTAATACTTCCGGCTCTGCTAAAAATATTTTTGTAATGATTTCTTTTGCTTTTGAGACATTAGCATTGTCTTGCAGCTTAAAGTTAAGCTCAATTCTCATGTGCGTGTTGTTGAGCGTCCAGTTGGTCAACTTCTGAGACAACATGTCCCCATTAGGAATGATTACCTCTGCACCATCGGGAGTTACCATACGGCTGGAACGGAGGCCGATTTCTTTCACTCTGCCGGTGTTGCCGCCAATATCGATAATATCGCCGACCTGTATCGGCCTTTCAATGGCAAGAATAACTCCGGAGACAAGATTGTTAACAATGCTCTGCAAGCCGAGCCCAATGCCCACACCAAGGGCGCCGATGACGATGGTTACTTTATCAATGGGTATACCTGAAGCAAGTATGCCCAGGAAGAAACCGGCAGTTAATATCAACAACCGTATGAGCAAGATAGAAGTGCCCAGTTTTGTTTTTTTCTCCGACACTACATCTTCGTTGCCTGTGTCCCCAAAAAAATATCCAATATATTTTTGAAAGAAGTTGGCTATCCAGATCACGAAAAAGAAAATGACGATGCTGCCAATGCTGAATGAGGTGTTCCCGACAGTTCTTTCTGTGCCCATAAGGTCAGCAATATAGTCGTAAACGGCATCGAATACATTCAGGTTCTGCGCCAGGCTGATGAACCAGGATATTGCTGCGACCACAGTAAGCAGCCTTCGCAGCCGGAGAGCTACGTTCTGGTAATCAAGATAAGCAGTGAAACGAGTTGATTTTTTATCTGCTTCCAGTTGCAGCTTTACCGCATCAAGAAAAGCCTGTATGAATATAACCAGCCCGATGGCTTCGATGTAGCTTAATATGGCAGTAGTTTCGCTAATATGGGCCAATGTAGTTCTTCCAAAAAGATTGAACCCTGCAGAAAGGGCATTCAGCAATATGTAAATCCAGATAACCAGGCTGAAATAACGGGGAAAAAATTGCCGGTAACGTTTTGTTTGTTTTATAAATGACTGCCCTAAAAAAACAGATGCGACCGTAACAAAAAATGAGACTGTCCTTAATGAATAAGTGGAGCTTATCAGCAGGCTTTTTGCCGCAAAGAAAATAAATAATGCAAAAAACAAAAGCCAGTAAAAAAACAATTTGCGCGGCCATTTTTGGGCCAGCAATATGGTCACTATGCTATTTAAGGATAATTGCAGCATGATGATATAAACGGCAGGCGGATGTTGCAGTTCCAGGTAAGGGGCGATGATGAGCATGATTACCAGTGAAGCAAGAAAAGGGACCTGCTGGATATATTTTAGTGTATTTAAAAAAGCCGGATTTGTTTTTTTGATTTTTTGGATGTTGATGAATGTCCACAAGAAGAACACCAGGAATACCGGGAGGTTAAAAATATATTTGTCCCAGTTTTGCGCCAGGTAATTGTTCAGTACCCTGCTGCCTCTTTTTAAAGATATTTGCAAAGCGTCGTTTAATGATCTTTTTGTGGTGTCCGTTGATGGGCCATTCCAAAGATAGCCCGCTTCATTGCTGAATGCTTTTATCCTGTACGTTTTAACGAGCCCTTTAATTTGTTTTTGCAATGCGGCTACTGCTAAATAATCATTTGATACTTTGCTTTGAAGCATATCTATCTTCACTAAATTTTTTTTCATCATGGTGTCAGTCCCATGGGTTCTCTTTTTGAGTTCATTGATCTGACGCAGATAAAGCTGCCTCAAGACGCTATCATTTGGCATGGACTGGATAGATGAATCGGCAAGCACTGAACGCATCTGAGCGTTCATGCCTACCAGTTCGGTATAATAGGCAATCAATGATTGTTGCCAGGCCTGCAGGTCGTCTTTCATATCTGCAAGCGAATTCTGCATAGCGTATATCCTGCTTAAGTTGAGGTTATTGCCTGCATTGGATAAACTGACCTGGAAAAACTTTATCCTGCTTTCATAACCCGGAAGGCCCTCGGTAATGTCGCTTGAGTCATAGCCATTTTCAACAACATCATTAAAATCGCTCAGGGTATTGTTAATGTCTTCGATTTTGCTGATTACTTTTGCTGATGTGGTATCTGTGATTTTTAAATCTTTTTCCCATACGGAATCCTGGCTCCTCCTTTCTTCAAATTTGTTATGCCTTCGTTTCAGCTCTTTTCTTACTGAAGGTTTTTTTTGTGCATATAATCCATTGGTCCCTGAAAAAAAACTTGCTGAAAATAATATGGCAGCAAGCGTTGCTGTTCCGGGAAAAATTGCGATGCATTTATAGGCCCTCACAGAAATATATGTTTGAATGTTTCTTCGAACAATTGGGTTTAAATATCAAAGCACAATAGCATAGCCGGCTGATTGAACCTGGCTGTGCTTTATTTTTTCAGCAATTTCAGGCACACAGGATTGGAGATGAGCAATTGTTTTCCAGTATCTGTTAATAATCCTGTTTTCTGGTCAATGCTGAAGATGACAATATTGTCAGTGTCGCGGTTGGCGACCAGCAAAAAATGACCTGTCGGGTCAATAACAAAATTGCGCGGGTGTTTGCCAAGCACATCCTGGAATCCTTTTAATTTTAATTTGCTGTTTTTTGGATCGATTGAAAAGATGGCAATGTTGTTGGCATCTCCACGATTGGAGGCATATAAAAATCTCCCGTTGGGTGTAATATGGATATCGGCACTTCCCGCCTGGCCCTGGAAATTTTCAGGAAGTGCGCTGATGCGCTGGAATTGCTTTAATGACCCATTGATAAAATGAAATGCATCGATCGTTCCTGAAAGTTCTTCAATAAGGTAAACGTTTGGTTTCCCTGGAGAAAAGGCTATATGTCTTGGCCCTGAGCCTGGGGTAACGTCTACCGAAGAATCTTTTGCGCCGGTTAGTGGCCGACCGGGGTTATTCGGATCGAATTTGTAAACTGTTTCTTTGTCCATACCCAGGTCTGCACAAAGCAGGTAATGTTCGTCTGGGGAGAAAATAGCTGAATGGGCATGCGCTTTTTCCTGTCTTTCAGGGTCGATGCTTTTTCCAACATGTTGAATAATTTCTGCAATAGATCCAATTGAACCATCAATATTAACAGGTATGGCCGAGATGGTCCCGCTACTGTAGTTGGCTACCATCAGCCACTTGCTGTTTTTGTTTTCAGAGAGGTAGCAGGGGTCAGTTCCGCCGCTTTGTTGTTTGTTAAGGAAGCTGATTTTGCCAGTTGATTTGTCGAACGTATAAGCGCTTACTTCACCAGGTTTGTCCGCTCCATTTTCATTAACTGCATAAACATATTTCCCATCTGGCGAAATGGCCATGTAAGAAGGGTTTTTTGAAGCAATGGAATCGACCGGTTGGAAGCTATTGTTGGCTGCATTAAAATTATAAACGTAAATGCCAAGGCTGGGCCCGTTTGTGTAGGTGCCTATGAACAGATAGTATTCCTGAGAAAAATTTTTATTGGCAAAGAACAAAGCTGGCAGTAGAAAAAAAAACTTCATAAGCGGGGCTTGAAAATAAAGAATAACTGCAATTTACTGATTGCCTGATATTTTCAAGAAGTTGCTGGTCAATAAGAAGTTAATATAAAGCCCCGGTCATTTCCGGGGCTTTGGAAGCATAAACATTCGTTATTCCTGAAATTATGATTATGGTTTCGTTACCGATATGCGCTTTACCACATTTGTTTCTACTGCGAAACTGCGCTGGAAAAGTTTATTGCCTGCAATGATGGCGATAGTAGGCCTGATGTTTTCCATGTCTGGGCCTTCTTTCATCAATTTGATGGTTTTTTCAAAATGGGCATCGCTGAATTCTTTGCTGTAAACAACATCGCCTTCGTCATTCTTAACAATTAAAGTGAATTGCCCGGCTGTTGGGTTTTCGAACTCGACTTTGAATGCATACATGCGCTCATCTGCACCAACATATTGAACGTTTAAAATTGCTTCCGGGCTGTTATTTACAATCTCGCTTTTTGCAGGATTGTTGTTTGCAAAAACGCTGACTGGGTTACCTGCAATTAATACTGTGGTTGTTGCTGCCACGGCAATGGTTTTCAAAACAAGGAAACTGTTTTTTGTTGTTGATTTCATGGTGTTGACATTTTAATGTTTAATAAAATTGTTAAACTAATTTTCCGGCAGGCAAATGTTGAAGGCGAGCAATGTGTGGAAGCAATAGTAAGATAAAGAGTAGAATCGATTGTGCTGATTTGCGATTCTTGGACATTATTGTAATAACGAAGCAAAATTAGATCGTATTACAGGCCGGCACAAACCATGTTTTATGATTTTTATGATGCCTAACAGGTATTTATTAATTTCGAAACTCTTTGCAGGCATACATTTGCTGAGGAAGAACACCTGATATCCAATCCCTTTTTTCAGGGGGAGACAGGAAATAACGCGAGCTAAAAACAAATGCCCAGCTGCTTCTTTAATGCTTCGTGAACACATCACCGTTCAAATGGCTCGCACATGTCATCGTGTATGCCTAACTATGAAAACATATCCCCATCAATCCTGCATTAGCTATATGGTGAAACAACTGCACATAAAGGCTAAGTTTGGAATACAAGTATTTTTTTTGGCTGTTTGCCACTTTTAAAAATGGTATAATAGATGAATGGATGCTTTTCTAAATGGTTCGATTTTGTTGTTGCTGCATCAATAAAACTTTATAGTAAAACTCCCTGCATAAAAATAAAGGCAACTGAGAAATAAATCACCAGGCCTGTAACGTCAACCAGGGTAGCAACAAATGGCGCAGAAGAAACAGCAGGGTCTGCGCCAAGCTTCTTTAAAACGATTGGGAGCATAGAGCCGCTCAGTGTGCCCCAAAGCACCACGCCAATAAGCGAAAAGCCAACAGTTAAGCCAATCAGCATCCAATGTTGGCCATAAAGATCTCCGATGATGTGGTGCTGCATCAGCAAATGCCATAAAAAAATCCTGATGAAGCCGATGCAACCAAGAATGCTGCCAAGGGTAAGGCCTGACAAAATTTCTCGCCTTATTACCCTCCACCAATCGGCAATGGTTACTTCGCCGACTGCCATTGCCTGAATGATTAAAGTAGATGCCTGCGATCCGCTATTGCCACCGCTGGACATGATGAGTGGTACAAAAATTGAGAGCACCACAGCTTTTGCTATTTCATCTGAAAAATAGGCCATAGCTGTAGCTGTGAGCATTTCACTTAAAAATAAGATAACGAGCCAACCAATTCTTTTTTTTATGAGCTTGAAAAAGGGAATTTCCAGGTAAGGCTCATCTAAAGCCTCGGTGCCACCGATTTTCTGGATATCTTCACTGAATTCTTCGCTTGCCACCCAAAGCACATCATCAATGGTTACAATGCCCAATAGCTTGTTGCTATTGCTCACAACGGGCAATGCCACACGGTTATTCATCTTAAATGCCTGGTAAGCTTTTTCCTGGTCATCGTAAGCGTTCAGCGCTATCACCCTTCTTTCATCCATCAGGTCGCTCACTTTTTTTGAGGGATGGCTCAATATAAATTCACGTATCCGGATGTCATCGAGCAGCTCGCCCTTTTCATTGATCACATAAATCACGTCAATGGTTTCGCTGTTCTTGCCGACTTTTCTGATTGTTTCAAGCACTTCGGCAACTGTATTGTTCTCGAAGACATATACATAATCAGGGGTCATTAACCTTCCTACGCTGTTTTCGGGGTAGCCGAAAAGCGACAGTGTGATTTTTCGCTCATCAGGTGTGAGCAATTTTATCAATTCGCGAACGATGCTGCTGGGGATGCCTTCGAAGAAATCAGTCCTGTCGTCAGGGGGCAAAGTGTTCAACAGTTCTGCAATTTTTGACGGGGGCAAATCCCGCATTACTCTTTTTTGGGTGGG
>JAFEAJ010000026.1 GCA_018266455.1 Bacteroidota bacterium | reverse complement strand
AACTATTTTTCAGTACATTACCTTTTTTAATAAGCCCACAAGTCCTGCTCGTAATTAAAAATCTTCTCTTTCACTTTTTCCCCTTCGAGCAACTGCAAAATCGGGTCTTTGATATAATCCTGAATAAATTTGTCGCCAGGATTATCGATAGTAGATTTTATCACTCTGCTTGAAAACATCCTGCTTTCAAATAATTCTTCCCAGCTCATTCTTGCTCCATAGTTTTTGCCATTATAAGCTTCATATTTGGCTAGCATTGGCCGCAGGTCTGGGTAATACACCCAGAATATTGGGGTTACAGCACGGAATGAGTTGTCAGAATTGGTAATCGTTTTTACAGGAGCAATTCCAAGTATCCTGGAATACAGCCTTGACGACTCTTTATCAAAGACCCATTCTTCTTTAATCCAGAACCTTTCAATAGCATCAGGATTAAAATCCTGGACAATCGTAGTGTCCTTCATCAGGCCTTTTGATCCATCAGGGTCATTTGTAAAGTCCGGTATTTGCCTGGTAACAGGTTTTCCAACAAGGATCTCTGCTATTTGTTTGAATGTGATTGGTGTGGTGAACCTGTCATCCACATTTGCATCAAATGCTGTTACCTCACCGTTTTTAATGGCATTTAGCAAAATATTAATGAACCGCTGGTTGCCATTATCCTCAGTAGCTGAATAGGCGAAAGGCAAATTCATTTTTTCATGAATGTTTATTTCTTCCCAAACACGCTGGCGGTAAACAGCATCATCCTCACGTATATGCTCATATGCCAAAGGCGTTCTGTCTTTAATCAGAAGGCGTTCAACAGCAGCATCATTTCTCAATGATTTACGCGGCGTATCCAGCTTGATGTCGGCTTCAACAACTGCGGCAGGTTTTGCAGTAGTATCCTTAGCAGGAGCTACAGCTTGAGTACTTGCCGTGCTTTTGTTGGAGTTGGTCTTTTTATGAGCAGTTGATCTTTTTTGTTTCTTTCGGCTTTGCGCATTAGCAGCATTGAATGCCAAACCAAACATCAACAAGAACAGGCTGAATTTTATAATGCCGTTTTTCATTGAAGATAGAATTTAAAATTATTATTTCAAGTTGAAAAATATCGGTGTAATTGGCCTTGGCCTGCCATCAGGGCCAACAACCCTGATATCATCAAAATATACGATAGTACCCGGAGTTGCCTTTTTAATGATTGCTTCGGCAGCCCCAGTCCATCGGTTGCCATCATTGGAAGCCTGTGTATAGGAGCCAACGCCACCACCCAGAGCTCCTATTTTATAGCTGAGCACTTTAAAAGGGGCTTCAAATTCGCAATTCACTAACTTAGCAATCAGCCCACCCATTACTTTGAATTCAGCAGACGGCATAGAACCACCACTTTTGGTGCCTATAAATGCTGCAGGGTCTGGTAAATATTTAACCCGGAATTTTTTAGCTGTTGTTTTTCCATCAATGACAACATTAACAGTCTGTTCGCCAGGAGTTGTTGGATATGCTTCAAAAGAAGAGCCCTGTACGTGTTTGATCGAGCCCCCAGTCATGGTCGCATTGATTTTCTCGCTACCAGAACCGCCTGAAATAGTAATTGGGTTTGGGGTATTGCCCATAATGTAAAGCACATTCATTTTGTCAGCAGACACAGCTACACCAGAGGGTGTGCCAACAGTGTAATCAATATCCTTAACTTCATTTATTAGTTTGCCATCCTGATCCTTATAGCTGACATTAACCTTTACGGTTTGCTTGCCACTACCACCGGCAATTATATCCGATGATGCTTTGCCGTCTTTATCAACAGACACAGATTTACCATTAATGGTTATGGTAGGTTGAGCAGCAGAGCTAAATGCGCCTACACCTGCATAAACTGTAAATTTTTCGCCAGGCATCACATAGGTTGAATTTGCCCCGGCTATCACACCGGTTTTGTCATAACGGACTGCAACAGCTCCAATTTGGTCTGCGCAATATGTTACTATATCATTTTCTGAATTCTTGATGTCATTCTGGAATTTTCCAAGAATTGTCAAAGCTGCAATGGCAGGTGTCATGTGGAAATAGGCATCTGTCCAGCTATTGTTCATATTCCCTGCCTCAGATTTTGGAGGCTCCAGGTTCATAGGAAGCTTGCTCTCGAATTCCTTCTTAATTGAAGGGTCTACATTCAAGACATTGTTCTTGAAATCAATGAGCTTCTTGTGCAATTCGTCGCCTTTTCCCTGGTTGCCCATCAGCCTGATAGCCGCATCCAGGTCATCAATCTTAAAAGAAGAATCCGCAGGATTGAAGTGGGCTTCATGGATCAGTTTCTGTTTTAAATCTTCAACATAATCATAAGTTTCGTTAGCATATGCTGCTACTTTAGCGGCGATTGGCTGCCAGATAGCTGCTTTCGCGGCTGTTTCTTTTTGGGCTGCCTTAGCTGCAATATCGGCAATTATTGCTTTGTTTTGAGTGGTGAGCGCATCATTTGAATTTTTAATGCTATTGTTAACAACCTTAAAGGCATTCAAAATTTCTGCGGATACATTTAGTGCCAGCATCGCTGTAAGCACCAAATACATCATATTTATCATTTTTTGCCGGGGCTCTTTTGGTAAGGCCATGGATCAGTAAATTTATAGTTTAACTAATGGGTTTTCATAAGTGGCAACGGCTGTGAAATTACCTGCCTTGCATTGCGCTCAGCATGTTGCCATAAACATGGTTCAGGTTGCCGAGGTTTTTTGCTAATAAAGCAATTTGTTCCTGGGTTTTCTTGGCATCAGTAACGCTTTCCTGCATAGTTTCAGAAGCCTGAACCAAATTGCCGTAAAATGAATTCATCGCTTTCAGGTGATTATTGGTATCCTGTAGCTCGAGTTCATAAATCGCATTTAAGGAACCAAGGTTTTTAGTCAAAGTCTGAACTTGTGTATGGAACTGTTTAGTACTGTCAGCCGCGTTATTAAAATATCCGATTGTTGTAGTTGCACTCTGATAAGCGCCTTTCATGCTATCCAAAGCAACGGCGGCTTCCTTTGTTTTATTAGTATACTCAGTAGTAGCCGCTAAAGCACCTGAAACATCACTGATTTTTTCTACAGTGGTTCCAAATTTCTTGAACCCTTCGCTTAAGCGATTAAGGTTTGCCGGAGTAATTTCAGCTTCCTGCAGCATTTTGTCGAATTTGTCCAAAGCAGGGTTTCCGGAAGATGAATTACCGCCTGCAAGTTTTGGGAGCGCTTCTGCAATGGCATGCATTTCCGATCCTGGAGGAGGCAAAAACGCATACACCATAAATATAAGCGCTTCTGTCATCAAACCAGCTGTAAGGAAAAAGTCAGCTAATTTTTGGTGAGTGATTTTTTGCCATGCACCAAAGATAACAACAGCTGCACCAACGCAAACGATTACGTTAACAAGTCTTTCGGTAGATTTAGAAACTCCGGCCATAATTGTAATTTTAAATTGTTTTTAAAAGGTTTTCAGGGTTGAGAATAAGAAAGTTCGTTTTCGATTTTAAGTTATTCCAGTAAATCAAAAACGAACTTTCTGTTAAAAAATTTTATAGGCTGTAGAATTAAATTTTATTAACGACGACTACCCATATCAGGAGACAAATCAATCACACAACGAAACCCGATATAAGATTTTGCAGTGTCCTGGTATTCGTATGTGCGCGTACTTGTCTGCAGATAATACTGGACATCTTTCCAACTGCCACCGCGGATAACTTTCCGCTTCATGCGCGGCGGATCAGATTTTTGAGCAGTATAGCGGATATCCGGGTTCATATCGTGCATGAAATTATAAGCCCCTTCGTAATATACCGATGAAGTCCATTCAGCAACATTTCCTGCCATGCAATAAAGACCAAAATCGTTTGGCCAGTAAGCATCAGCCCTTGCAGTGTAGAAAGCACCATCTTCAGGGTAATTTCCACGGCCTGGTTTAAAGTTAGCCAGCAAACATCCCTTTTTATTCCTCATATAATAGTTACCCCAAGGGTACATAGATTGAGAGCGCCCGCCACGTGCCGCATACTCCCACTCTGATTCAGTAGGTAACCGGAAGCTCGATTCAGTCGCCTCGTGCTTTCTTTCAAGAGCTGCGTTGAGGTATTGAGTCCTCCAGTCACAAAAGGCAGTGGCCTGATTCCAGTTTACCCCAACGACAGGATAATTTCCAAAAGCAGGGTGCGAAAAATACCGTTTAGTCATCGGCTCATTATAAGAATAGCTGAAATCGCGTATCCATACCAAAGAATCCGGATAAGCAGGTATATCCTTCTTAATAATAAAAGTTGATCGAGGTTTCCCCTCATTTGCTTTTTGAGCTGCGGCTTTTAAATCGAAGGTTTCAGAATGATAGATGATTTTGCTTGGGTCTATTTCTTTTTTGCCAAAAACCCTATTTTCAGGGGTCAGGATCATTTGGTCAATCTTCTCTATTGTAGCTTTATCGTTCCATTTTATAGATTCAGTCTTTTTCCAGTCAATCTGAAATTTGCCATCAACATCTTTTCCTAACTGCATCAGGGTTGCGGCTATCGAATCTCTTACCCAGTAAACAAACTGACGATACTCATTATTTGTAATCTCGGTAGCATCCATCCAAAAGCCATTTATGGATACTTCCCTGTTGCGGGCTGTAAATGCAGAATTGATATCTTCATCGCTTGGCCCCATGTGGAACATTCCGGGTGGGATATAAACCATTCCAACTGGTTTATTTAAATTATATTTACTTGCTGGAGCCACGCCGTGTAACTGGCCGTCATCGAAGCCTTTGCTGGATTTGCTCCCTTTGCCACATCCAGAAATTGCAAACGCTGTTGTAATTACTGATGCTAGAAGAGCTAGGTTTTTGATTTTCATAATATTGGGTATTCGGCAAAAAATAATTTTTCGCGACATCGAACTACAATTTTAAAATTTATTTTTAAAAAGTCAAAACTTTCAAGCCAGTAAATTGCATAACGGCTTATATTCTCATATTATTGCGCCATTATTTATTAATTTTCTGCCAATTCTGCCAACAGCTTCCTTAATTCACTTATTTCTGTAACTGGTTTTCGGCATGAGTAATTCTTGCAAACATAAATCCTGGTCTTTTCCTGGGCAGGCTTTCCGATTAAAAGGGGAAATTGCTGATTTTCAAGGGCAGATGATTGAAGTACTTTAAATGGTATAAAAGTCGAAAAAAATGATTTAAGAACTTTTTCTGCTTCTTTTCCTACAATTGCGATTTCAGGAAGATTATACGTTAATGCCTGCAATAAAGTTGCCCAAGTCGCAAAAGGCGCTGGATACTTAATAATTAATTTTTCGAGACAAAGGCACATGCTAATAGCCATTTTCTCCCATTCCGGCTTGTTAAATATTTTGGAAAGATACAGTAAGTTAAATGCCATGATCGAATTTCCCGAAGGCGTTGCCCCATCATATATTTCCTTTTTTCTTATTATTATATCAGGTTGATTCTTATGCGTATAAAAAAAACAATCCGACTCGGAAGAAGAAAAATTGGCAATTGCATATTCGCTTATGTCCCTGGCTTTAAAAAGGTAAGAGACATCTGCTGTAATCTCCTGCAATTGGATCAGGGCAAAAACCAAAAAAGAATAATCATCCAAGAAAGCTGCGAATTTAGATTTGCCATTTGAATAACAATGGAAGAACAGATACTCGTCATCGCCCATGAAATTGGCCAACAAAAAATTCATGTTCTCAACAGCCTGCCTTTTATACTCTTCTTTGCCCAATGCTGCATAAGACTTACACAATGCAGCTATCATCAATGCATTCCAATTCAATAGTATTTTTTTGTCCACTCTTGGGACCTCTCGACGTGCACGAAACTGCAATAGCTTTGTTTTAGAGGTTTCAAGCAAGTGGATAAAATATTCTTCATCGACTTCATTCTCAACCGCGAATTCCTTTTCACTTTTTGTAGTGTGCAGAATATTCCCCTCCTCCCAATTACCATAGTTGGAAACATTATAAAAATTACAGAACAGCTGGGAATCTTCCTTTAGCAGGTTGTCTATATCTTTCTTATTCCATAAATAATATTTTCCTTCTACGCCCTCGCTATCGGCATCCAGCGAAGAAAAAAAGCCTCCGTTGGGCGAGGCCAATTCCCTGCTTATAAAATCAATCGTTTGTTCTATGGTTTTCTTATATCTGATATTTTTTGTCAATTGATAGCTTTCGCTGAGCACAGTTACCAACAAAGCGTTGTCATAAAGCATCTTCTCAAAATGAGGCACTGTCCATTCTTTATCTGTGGAGTAACGTGCAAAACCGCCGCCAATGTGGTCATAAATGCCGCCGCCAATCATTTTATCGAGGCTTAAGCAAGCGTGCTCAAGGGCTGTTTTATTGCCTGTGAAATAAAAATGATATAAAAGAAATTGTATTAGGGAAGTTTGCGGAAATTTTGGGGCATTCCCAAATCCTCCAGATTTCTTATCCGCAGAACCCATTATATTCTCAAAAATCGAATCCAGGTTCTTCTTGTTGAAAACTTTGTCGAATCCGTCGGTGTCCTGAGGTTTTCTTTTTAGCACTGAGCTATCGGCTTGCAAAAGGTATGCTGTAAGGTTATGGGCCTGTATTTCTATTTCATCGGCTCGTTTTTCAAAAGCCTCGGCAACGCTCTTCAAAACCTCTTTCCAGGAAGGCCTGCCAGGCATTGCTTCCGGAGGAAAATAAGTGCCGCCGTAAAACGGTTTTGCCCCTGGAGTCAGAAAGACATTCAACGGCCAGCCCCCGCTCCCAGTGATTGCCTGGACAGCATCCATGTAAATATGATCTAAATCGGGACGCTCCTCCCTGTCAACTTTTATATTAATGAAGTGGGCATTCATGAAATTAGCAGTGCCGATATCTTCAAAACTTTCTTTTTCCATCACATGGCACCAATGACATGCTGCATACCCGATGCTAATCACTATAGGTTTATTTTCCTTTTTTGCCTTTTGCAGCGCTTCTTCTCCCCATGGATACCAATCAACTGGATTGTGGGCATGCTGCTGCAAATAAGGGCTGGTTTCATGAATAAGCCTATTTGCAAAACCGTCCATCATTTATATATATTAGTAAAGCTGCTCCTCAACAAATATAAAAAGGAAACCATTAGGGTGGCTTCCAATAATTTTTATCAATTCACCTGAATCTTATTTTCTCTTTATGCTTTCTAAAAGATATTTCTCGAGGGCTGAAACCATTGAGGGCATCTGTGGCTGTGGCGCTTTTATTTCCAGCGCCAAACCTGCATCTTGAATTGCTTTTGAGGTGTTGTTACCAAAAGCCCCGATTTTTGTGCCATTTTGCTTGAACTTTGGAAAATTATCGAACAGGCTTTTTACACCGCTGGGAGTAAAAAAACAAATAATATCAAATTCACTCTTATCCATTAACTCTCGCACATCATTACTGATAGTTTTATACATAAATGGGGTCACAAATTCACAACCATTGCCCTTTAACCAACCCACTATTTCATTATCCTGCTGGTTTTCAGAACAAGGATACATAAATTTTTCGTTCTCCTTATGTTTGTTGATCACATCGAACATGCTCTTGTTGGTGCCATCTGATCCATAAAAAACTTTCCGTTTTCTATACAAAATAAATTTTTGCAGATACAGGGCGACAGACTCCGTAATACAAAAATATTTTGTATCCTGCGAAACGTTGATTTTGGTTTCTTCGCAAATCCTGAAAAAATTGTCAATAGCATGCCTGCTGGTAAAAATAACCGCACTATAATACGAAATATCGATTTTTTGCTTGCGGAAATCCTTCGCAGGAATAGGCTCAAGACGAATAAAAGGATGAAAAGCCAATTGAACCTGAAATTTCTTTTCCAGCTCAAAATATGGCGACTTATCGCTTTCCGGCCTTGGTTGTGTGATCAATATTTTCTTTACAGCTTTAACGTTATGTGTTGCAACTGTGTTCTTTTCGCCGTTTTTAACCATATCGGTCTAGCAATGGATTTGCAAAATTAAAAAGCTTTTTCAAAAAATGAAAATACCACTTTGTACATCAGCAACAGAGGTGCTATTTCGAAGGCGCAAAGGTAAAGAAAATAATGGAATACAGTCAATTTTATTTCAGCAGCAACAGTACCAAAACAGGTTATATACCTGTAAAGGAAAAATACAGCAATCATTAAAAAAGAGATGGCTATTGCAACATCCACCGTGCCGCTGCCCGAAAAAGCAATGAACATTAAAAAGGGGAGCAGGCAAATCCCCATCATTTTATTAACCAAAAAAACTACAAAAAGATAATTGCCTGTTGCTTTCTTGATATTGAATATCCACCCAAGCAGCTTAAAGATTAAGAATTTCACGATATAAACTACTGCAACGGCAATGACACAATACAGATAAAGTGCCCAAAATTCTGTTGTCTTTGCGGGGTCGTAGTAATAACGCACCAAAAAAGTGGCGAATAATCCTGTTGACAGGGCAAATAAAATATTTAATAACAAAGAAGGTAACGGCATTTGAAGTGCCTGTTCTCGTATTTGCTGCTGTCGCATTGTGGCCCGAAAAAAAAGAGCGAATATATTATCCAGGTATTTTGAGAAAAAAAGGCGGATTAAAGCAAAATAAAACCAAAGCCCAAGTATAAGATAAAATAGGCTGTCTTTTGAGGAAGGGCGATATTCCGATATATCTTCCGATTGTACTTCGCCATAAAAATTAAAGAATGGAGTTAGCAAAAGTGTTTTCCTGAATATATCTGGAACTAAAATTTCGTACTGCTCAACAACCTTTTTGGGCCCAATCGAATCATCCCGGAAAATCGGGATGCTGCTGTCTTTTTTATAGTTCAAGGAATCTTTCTTTACATGGCGCCTTTTAACAACAGAATCTTTTTGAATCGCTCTGTTATTCAACACTGCTGTGTCATTTTTTATTAACCCTGAATCTGTTGCTGTTTGCGCCTGCAAACCAGATATGATAAAAAACGATGTTATAAATAAAGCAGGAATTCTAATCACAAAATGAAAGTTGGGCTGCAAAAATATTATAGTAGGGGCATTGCAAGAAATTGATTTATTGAACCTGAAGGCCCATTGATGATCCTAATCCCGAAACATTGCTTTTCATCTTTTACTAATTTAAAAAAAATTAACGTATCCCAAGTGAATCTTAGCCGCTTTGAAGCTGAAACTGGTATTATCTTGTTTGCCTAAGGCATAAGAAATATTAAAAATGCCTGCTTTGGTTTCAAAAGCAAGCCCCAGCCCTGCACCCAGGTAACTGTTGCTGAAACTGTACAGCGGGATGCTATTCCTGGCCCAACCTGCATCAATAAAAGAAAACAAAAAAGAATTCAGGCCGATTAAGTAACGGCACTCCATAGTTCCCACTGCATATTGGGAAGCATAAATGCTCTCTTCATCAAAACCGCGCAATAGCCTGTACCCTCCTATCAAGAAAAGTTCGTTTAAAAAATTATTTGGGCTTTGAAATACCCCCCCATTAAAACCCAATTTCAAAGTTGTTGCTTTGCCAAGCTGAAAATAATGTGCTGCTGCTAATTTCAGCCTAATCTGGTAGGATTCCAGTTTTACCGAATCGTACAACGAATTAAATGAAAAGCCTGAATCTAAAGGGTCTACAAACTTTAAAATCTTGTTGTTCTTTTTGATTTTTTTTGTGCCAATGGTACCAATAAACTGTAATTCATTGCCCCTTCTTGGATTAAAGCGATAATTGGTATTATTGAATTCATAATTCAATCCCAGGCTTACAGAACTATAATCCGCCTCTGCTGGCAATCTATGAGAGGCAATAATCTGGACACTATCGACATTCAATAAATTAGAAGTTATAGTTTGAACAAACACGGTGCTGGTTTGAGCAGATGAAGCCGAATATTGAGCGCCGATCATGAAGTTTATATTGATGTATGACGAATCTCTTTTGTAAAGGCTGAAGGAAGTACTTAGCCCAAAAGGCGACCTGAACAGGTAAGGTTGCATAAAAGACAAATCGAGCTTAGGCGATTTAGGTTGCACCTGTTGCCAGTTCAGCCCAATGCTTTCGCCGTTGCCGAGGGCATTTTTCAAGTTAACAGTAGCCTGCCCCGTAATCAGCAGTTTTGAAGAAGTAGCAGCCCCATTGCTGTTTGATGAAGGAAGAAAACCCACTAATGCATCAATCTGGCTGCTTTTTTTAGGCTTCAAATACAAATCCAATACAGACCCCTCGCCAAGCAAAGTAAGTTTCCATGGCTGCTGTTCTTGTACGTATGGAAGTTCAAGCAGCTTTCTGCTGATTGTCTCCAGCTTCTCCTTTTTATAAATTAACCCATCAGGAATATTCAGGTACCTTTTTAAAAAATTAGTTGATATCCTTGCATTGCCAAAAACCCTTAAACTATCTATTTTGTATAAAGGGCCTTTTTCTATTTTCAATACCCCGCTCACCTCATTATTAACTATTGAAATACTATCAACATAAATTTTAGCAAAGGGATAACCATTGTTTTCCATGTAATTTAACAACCGTTGTTGTGCGCCCTGCATTTGTTTGTAATCAAATATCCTTCCGGAAAAATTCTTATCGTTCCAACCCGCGCCATCCAGTACAACAGCATCGCTCCGGTTGGTTTTGATATGCTTCCATTTAAAAGCATTGCCTGTATATATCTGCACAATTGCATTCACAGAATCAGCATATATGCTATCTATTGAAACGGTTGCAAAGCCCTTTGCAGCCAAAAGAGAAGGCAGTTCTGTAATATAGTCAAGACAGGTATTTTTGTTTTTGAATGAGGTTTGCAGGTCAATCATTTTTGCTAAAAAAAATGAATCTCTGTCAACCGGAACGATTTTCAACTGGTATTGGGCTTGAGCGCCAATGCTAGCTATTGACAATGCAATGCAACTATATAACCTTAATTTTGACATCTCGCAAGCAGTATTCGTGTGAAAGGGCCGATACAGAATTTCATTTTTCTTTTCAGGTCGTGGCCCTGCTTATTGTTGTGCATCACTAATTTAAACTTTAAGTTCTGGCTGGCATTTATTTACATATTCCATTTTGCAAACAGGCCTGCAATTACTGCAATTTCCATTTCACCACTTCATTACGCAACAAAAACGATTTTGTTGCCGCTTTATTGAAAGAAATGGCATTACAGAAAGATTATTTAGGCAATGAAAAAGTTGAGACCATTTATTTTGGAGGAGGAACACCTTCTTTATTAGAAGCACAGCCGTTGAAGAAAATAATAGATAGCCTATATGCATCTTATGAAATAAACACCAGCCCGGAAATTACACTGGAAGCGAACCCAGACGATATTGATAAAAAAAAACTATGTGATTGGAAAAATACCGGCATCAACAGGCTGAGCATCGGCGTGCAAAGTTTTTTTGAAGAAGACCTTATATGGATGAACAGGGCACATTCAGGGCAACAGGCTGTAAACTGCATAAAAACCGCCCAAGGCTTAGGCTTTGAAAATATTACCATCGACCTGATTTACGGATTGCCAACCTTAACAAATGAAAAATGGCAAAACAACCTGGATCGCGCAGCTTATTTACAGGTCCAGCACCTGTCTTGTTACGCGCTGACAGTTGAACAAAAGACCCCTTTGCACAAAATGATCAGGCAAAGAAAAGCGGATGAATTAAATGCCGATAGACAGGCTGAGCAATTTTTTATGCTGATGGATTTTGCCGACAACGCGGGTTACGAGCAGTATGAAATCTCGAATTTTGCGCAGCCCGGCAAAAGAAGCAGGCACAATTCGTCTTATTGGCAAGGAAAGAAATACCTGGGCCTCGGGCCTTCTGCCCATTCATATAATGGTTTGGAAAGAAGATGGAATATTGCTAATAATCAGCGTTATGTGGAGGCCCTCAACCATGGGAAGGTCTTGTTTGAGAAAGAAGATCTTTCCACTGTCCAAAAGCTGAATGAATATATCATGCTTTCACTGAGAACTGCCGAAGGATGCAATTTAAATTATATTGAAGCTAATTTTGGAAGAAAAGCCAAAGAAACGATTGTCTGCAATGCAAATGCTTTCACCAAAAACGGAAAAATAAATTTGAACAGCGAACGAATGCTTTTAACGAGAGAAGGTAAATTATTTGCAGATAAAATTGCTTCAGATCTTTTTTTTTGAAAGACAACAGCGTTTCCCTGGTTTAAACAATAGAATAAAAGATCAATGCTCCTGTTTATGGCTTTGTTTCCGGCCATATTCTTTTATAAGTTTTACAGCCTGGTTTATTGAAGCGACGGAAACCATAATCAATATGGCCGTAAACCCAAAACTGCTATAAGAAAGAGGCATCATTTTTTTAATGTTATCCTACCCTATCAGACGAGCAATTCTTCAATATGTTTAAAACTTTGCCGGACCTTAACATTTTCCCAAAGTATTTTATAAATAGTCTCGGCAATTGGAATTTGAGCTTTGACTACTTTATTTGCCTCGTAAATGCATTTGCTGGCATTATAGCCTTCGGCTACCATATTCATCTCTAACATGGCTGCCTTTACTGAATAGCCTTTGCCAATCATATTGCCAAAAGTGCGGTTCCGGCTATAAGGAGAGTAGCAGGTCACCAGCAGGTCGCCAAGATAAACTGATGCTGCATAATTCCTGCTCTTTTTCTGGTGTGCGTCACTGTTCGGTTCATGAATGCCTACTTCAATATGGCTGATTCCCGCTTTGCGCAAAAAGCCAGCCATTTCATCGGCGCTGTTGGCAATAAGCACGCTCAAAAAATTATCCCCATAGTCGAGTCCATGTGCAATACCTGCGCCCAAGGCATAAATATTTTTAAGCACTGCTGCATATTGAACACCATATACATCATTATTCACTATGGTTGAGATGTATGGTGTCGAAAAGTACGACGCCATTTCCCTGGCAGATGTTTCATCGGTTCCTGAAAATGTAAGATAGGAAAGCTTTTCTGCAGCTACTTCTTCTGCATGGCAAGGCCCCATCACAGTAAAATAATCACATAGGCCAACGTTAAAATTTTTTTTGAGGTAATCATTAAGCAGAATATTTTCCTGCGGCAACATACCTTTCACTGCTGAAATGATTTTTTTCCCAGAGAAGACATGGCTATCTGCATTTTTAAAAGTGTCAATAATATAGGCAGAAGGAACGGCAACAATGATGTTTTCGGCATTTTTGACCACATGGCCCACATCATTGCTCAATGACAGAAGCGAAGTGTCAAAATTTATTGAGCTAATATAATTGGGGTTATGGTGTCGCTTTCTTATATATTCAATGGCATCTTCACTTCTCACCCACCAATGAATTGGGGTTTTATTGTCAGTGAGTATTTTTGCCAATGCTGTTGCCCAGCTCCCGCTGCCTATAATACCAAATTGCATAAGCCGAGTTGAGGTTTTATTTAATAGAGAATTTAAAGTTGCAAACATTCTTCTCGAATTTGAAGAGCCCAAAAACGAGAAGCAGCATATAAAATTACTGCTTGCTTCATAAAAACAAAACCCTGCGCGGGTGCACAGGGAAAAATAAATTTATTACACCTGCTTATTTTCCTATTTTTTGGTATCGAAAAGCTTATCCTTTGGGACTACTTCTACTTTGGTGCTATCTCTTAGTATTTTGCTAACGATGCTATAAGGTCCTGTAACCACCTGATCGCCTTCCTTCAGCCCGTCAGTCACTTCAATATAATTAATATCCTGTATGCCAGTTTTTACTTTCACTTTTTTAACAGTGCCCATCGGCTGCAGTACGAAAACCACTTCATCAAGGTCATCAGTAGACTTCGCAGTGCTATTATTGTCATTGTTATTGTCATTGCTATTGTCGTTGCCATTGCTGCCATTGTCGCTGGATTTCGAATTGGTTACTGCATTACCGTTATTTCTATCGCGTGTAGTAACCGCATTGATAGGAACGGACAGCACATTATTGTGGGTGTTGGTCTGGATATCGGCGCTTGCCGTCATGCCAGGCCTGAAGGGAAGGCTTTTGGGTCTTTTTTTATCATACAAATCCTTGTACGAAGCAGGCGAAAGCCTGATATGTACTTTATAATTGGTCACATCATTTGAGGAGACAGTGCTTGTGGTAGATGAAGCGGCAGAAGCGACACTGCTTGCGATTTGTGTCACTACCCCCCTGAATTTTCTGTCGTTGTATGCATCTACTTCAATGTTTGCAGAATCACCCAGATGTACTTTTGTGATGTCGTTTTCGCCCACATCAACAATGGCTTCAATTTTGCTCATATCAGCAACGCGCATCATTTCAGTGCCAGCCATCATGGAGTTACCAACCACCCGTTCTCCTTTTTTAATGCTAAGAGAAGATATGATACCGCTCATTGGTGCTACGATAGTAGCGCGGCTAAGGTTTTTTGCAGCCACTTCCAGGTTTGCCTTTGCACTTGCTGCGCCAGCTTGCATCCCGATCAGGCTCTGTTGTGCAGCATTATAATTAGCCATAGCTGTTTTATAGGTACTTTCTGCCTGGTCAAATTCCGATTGCGAAATCACTTTATCGCTCAGCAACTGCTTTTCACGGTCATAATTTTTTTTGGCCTGGTCAAGCGTCGCTTTCAGCCCGGGCAATTGTGCTGCGCTATTGGAAGCGCCAGCTTCCTGCTGATTGACCAGGGCTGCTGCCTGATCGCGTTGGTTGGTATAAATGTCAGCATATATCTTTGCCAGTTCCTGCCCTTTTTTAACACTGTCCCCTTCTTCCACTTTCAGTTCTACCACTTCACCTGAAATATCAGGGCTTATCTTTACTTCCACTTCAGGATATATTTTACCACTGGCTGTAACAATTTCAGTGATGTCTCTTTTTGCCGCTTTTTCAGCAGAGACTTTTGTGCCCTTGTCTTTGCCAAAAACGCCTGCTTTGCCCAGCCCAATCAAAACAATGGCTAAAACAACGAGGCTGATCAGTATCCATAACAATTTTTTGCTCATAATTGTGAGGTTATGCTATTTATAATTTTATTCCCATGCCCTTATAGTATTCGAGCACTTTCATTTTAAAAACGTAATCAAACTGTGAAGAAAGCAAATTAATTTTAGCCTTAAAATAATTATTCTGATTGGTCAACAAATCAATCGTGTTCAACATACCGATTCCATATCTTTTTCGTGCGAAATCAAAACTTCTCTCAGCCGCGCTAAGCACTTTTTTGTTTGACTCAAATGTTTGCAAGGCCGCCACTGCAAGGTTATATGCCTGGTAAATATTTCCTTTCAGGTTCAGGTTATCGAGCTGTTGCTGAAACTCATAATTCTTATAATTCAATTTCGAACGGTCATAGTTGCTCCGCAGTGCCCGCCCGTTAAGTATAGGAACGTTGATGTTAAAGCCAACAGATTGCCTGAAATTTTGGTTCAATTGTTTAAAATACCCTGTTTTGGAAGCGATAACATTATCCTGGAAACCATTATAAAAAACAGAATCCCCAGTCCCTTTCACTATCCCCGTAAATTGAGTTATGCTCACCGGCATCCTTGTATAATCATAGGTTTGGTTAGTGAATGTGGTGTAAAACTGTGCCCCCAAGGAAAATGTAGGGTACATCGCTGCTTTATTCGCTTTCACAAACTTTTCAGCAGCTTTCATTTGCAAGGCATCTACCTTTTGCTGTGGCTGGTTCTGTAACGCAAGTGCATATACTGCCGCAGGCTGAAGGTCGGCAATACTTTCAATTGGGATCCTTTCAACATTTGGGGTATCGATATTGAAAGGAGCCGCAGCATCCAGGCTCATATAAGCTTTCAGTGTCAGGGATGCCTGGCCAACATTCGATCTTGCTGTAATTAATGTAGCGCTGTCCTGTGCAAGTTGTGATTCAATTTCAGCCGCATTAAGCTCAGGCAGCGTACCTGCAGCCACCTGTTTCCTGGTAATCTCTAACTGTGATTGAGAAAATTGAACCTGTACTTCAGCAGCATGAGCGGTCTGGAATGCAAGAAGGGTCTGAAGGTATGCATTGGCCACATTTAATGATACATCATTCTTCAATTTATCTGTTGCGGCATTGGCTGCCTCATAAGCGAATTTGTTTCCCTGTATATTGTTTTTTACACTGCCGAAATTAAAAAAATTCCAATTTGTCTGAAGAAAATATTGATTAGACCATAAACCTGAAGTAATAAGGGCAAACGTAGCAGGGTCCTGCGCCTGCCCCGAACTGTAGCCAATATTAGCACCAAAACCAAGAGTTGGCACCTGCGATGCTTTGCTCTGCCTAAGGGTAAGCTCGGCAAGCCTGGCCTGCACATCTGTCTGCTTTACAGAAATATTATTTGCAACAGCATATTCAACACATCTTCTGAGGTCCCACTTGTCCTGCGCCTGAGCCCCGAAAAGCAATAAGCATGTTAGTTGTAGTAATAGAAGTTTTTTCATGGTAAAGCGCAAATTTAATTTACTTATAAGTTGAGCGGTGGAAATTTTGATAAATGGTTATGCAGTTGGATGCGCTAAAATAATGAATCGCCCATCATCTTCGACAACAAAATGGTTAAAATTGTTACCGCTCATATATTTTTTTAAAGGCATTGTCTAAATCGGATATCAAATAATCAGCATCCTCCAGCCCGACATACAGCCTAAGCATTCTGTGCTCTTTATTTTTGGGGTCAAATTCATTTGGCGTTAATGATGCACATTTAGGAAGGATTAGCGACTCATGCCCTCCCCAGCTCACCGCCATCATGATATGCCTTAGCGATTCACAAAAATCTGTAATTTCCTGCCTGCTCCTGGCACGGATATAAAAGCTGAGCAGGCCGCAAGCTCCTTTCATTTGTTTTTTTGCCAGCTCATATTGGGGGAAAGACTCATCCAAAGGGAAAAGCACTGATTCCGTTTTAGGATTTTGTTTTAAATAACTGAGCACACCCTGTGTAGTCCGGGCAATTCTTTCCAATCTTGCCTGCAAAGTCCTCAAGCCGCGTATCAGCAGCCACGCGTTGAACGGCTGAATACCGCTGCCGATATTGAGGTATTCGCTATCAAAAATCTTCTTCATCATTTTTTTAGAGCCTGTAAGCACTCCGCCCAAAGTATCGCTATGGCCGCTAATGTATTTCGTGGCTGTCTGCATGGCGATATCGATGCCCAGTTCAATAGGCTTCTGGTACAGGGGCGTGCAATAACTGTTATCGATAATGGTAATGATGTTTTCCGACTTTGCCAAATCGACAACTGCTTTCAGGTCCTGCAGTTGGTAATCCCATGAATTGGGGGATTCCAGATAAATGACAGCGGTATTTGGAAGGATCGCCCGCTCAAAATTTTCAATCTTTGTCCCATCGACATAAGTTGTGGAGACACCAAACCTTGGCAAAACTACATCAAACATGCGCTGGGCCCAGGTATAAGGCTTTTCCACCGAGACAATATGGTCGCCGGATTTTATGTTCGCCAGTACAGATGCAAAAATCGCAGCAGCCCCGCTGTTAAACACCAGGCAATCTTCAGCCCCGTCTAGTGCCGCCAGCTTTTTCCGTAAAATCTCAATTGTGGGGTTTAGCCCACGGCTATAAAGGTAGCCGCTGAATTCGTCTTCAAATAACTTTTTCAGTTCATCAACTTTGTCAACTTTAAAATTGCTTGTTTGGATAATCGGCGGGGCAACGGCATTAAAGTAATGCTCGCGGTCTTCGCCCAGTTCGTTCAATATAAAGCTAATGTCCATTTATGATTGTGTTTCGGTTGTACATATTGATGCCAAAATTTTCACTGGTCTCATTCAGCCCTTTTCCTGATCTTTTTAATAATAAAGTACAAAACCAGGAAAACAGCAAACACAGAAGTGCCTATCAGTGCATATTTTGGAAACGTAATGGCAATGATTGTACCCACAAAAATATAAGCCAGCACAAAAAGCAGGGGCATTAAGGGATAAAGCTTGATGGTGTAAATGCCAGTGCCATCGAGGTGTTTCGTTTTCTTCCTAAGCACAAAAATAGTAGCAGCTGAGGTGGCCATGCCAATGGAATCAAGAAAAATGGAAAAGCTCAGTACCTGATCAAATGTATCCGCAAAAAACAAAACGATCACGCAAATAGCAGCGAACACGGTCAGGCTTACTGTCAGCACATCTTTTTTTTCATCTTTCTTTTTAAAAGAAGCAGGGAGGATGCCGTCATCGCTCATGGCATACATTACGCGAGGGTTGCTGAGCAATATCACATTCACATAGGCCAAAACAGCAATAAAAAGCAAAACGGATACTATGGCCTTACCTGCATTTCCAAACATTTTCTCTGCCACAATTGAAGCAATGCCATTCGCTTCCTTTAATTCTTCAAAACCAATAATCTTATAATAAGAAAAACTAACGGCAAGATATAATACGATAATAATAAGAATGCCCATGAACACTCCCCGAGGGATATTTTTTTGGGGGGTTTCTATCTCTTCCCCAAAGTTGATGGTTTGCTGATAACCGCCATAAGTAAATGATGCTGCTTTCAACGCAATGCCAAATGAAAGAAGAATTTGCCAAAAGCTGTGGTTATTTATTGAATGGGCTGCACCCGCATTTTGATACAGGCCGGGAAAGAATAGCGCTGATATGATCATTACCAGCAGGCCTACTTTCACCATCATCAATATATTCAATACCCTGGTGCTGATACGGAGCCCCATCATATTCACTCCATAAAATGCTACGATAGCGCTCATGGCTATTAATGATCGGGTAAACGAAGAAGGTCCGGTTGAAAAAATCAATTGAGAAATATATTCGCTGCCAATCAAAGCAACTCCAGAAAGAGAAGCGGCATTTGAAATCAATATTACACAGTTGATGGCAAATGCAACGGATGGATGATAAGCATAAGAAAATATTTTGTAGTACCCCCCTGTTACGGGATAGCGGCTGCCGATTTCAGCATAGGTGAGCGCCCCGCAAAAAGCAACGATGCCGCCAACTATCCATGCCCCAAAAAAAATGGAAGGGTTAAGGGAAGCTGCTGCCGCATCTTTAGATGTCCTAAAAATACCAAGCCCAATGACAAGGCCTATCACAATCATGGTCAAATCAAAAAGATTCAGCTTGGCTTGTTTGCGCATAATAAAGCAGCCCTTGTTGGTGTTTAATATAAAAGCCGTTAAGGTAAAGAATTATTCTGTATTAACTTTACAAATAGAAACCTGTAAAAGCACCATAAACTGGCTTTCATGAAAGAAATTATATTAGGAGCCCTGTTCTTGTTCTATTCCTTATCAACTTCTGCACAAACGGTAACAGATACCCAGGTTAACGACACTTCCTCTTTTAGCACCCTGGAAGAGGTTGTTATAAAAGCATACGAGCACAACCGCAAGCTGATAGATATTGCCGCGCCTGTTGCTTATACCGGCCAGCAGCAGTTGAACCGGTTCAGCAATACCAGCATTTTGCCCGCTTTGAACCAAAGCCCTGGCATAAAGATGGAAGAACGCTCTCCGGGAAGTTACAGGCTCAATATTCGCGGCAGTTCTTTGCGTTCACCTTTTGGAGTAAGAGATGTAAAAGTTTATTTCGATGAAATCCCTTTAAGCGATCCCTTGGGCAATACTTATCTCAACCAACTCAGCTTTTACAATTTTCAATCTATCGAACTTATTAAAGGCGCTGCCGGAAGCCTGTACGGTGCAGGCATCGGAGGAGCAATGCTTATCCACAGCATGCCCCTGCAATGGCAAAAGGCAGTCGCGCTTGATTACTCTTTAGGGAGTTTTAATGCCAACAATCTTAACCTGAATATAAAAGCAGGAGATTCCAACCACCGGAATATCTTCAACTATTCCCATCAAAGCAGCGATGGTTATCGCCAGCAATCACAAATGCAGCGCAATATTTTTTCTTATGAATCACAATTGAGAATAAGCGACAGGCAAACGCTTCATGCATTTATGCTGTACAGCGATTTGTACTATCAAACTCCCGGCGGCCTCACCTTTGCACAGTATGATACCAACCCCAGAATGGCCAGGCCGCATGCAGGAACAAATCTCAGTGCTGTGGAAGCAAAAGCGTCTGTCTATCAAAAAACGTTTACAACAGGGTTCAGCAATGAATATCTATTTAACGATTACTGGAAAAACACCACAGCCGTCTATGGCGCTTACACCAACTTTATCAACCCGGGCATTCGTGTGTATGAAATACGAAAAGAACCTCATTTTGGAGGGCGGACTGTTTTCGAGTTCAAAAAACAGATCGGCCAAACTGTTCTCCAGTTAAATTTTGGCAATGAGGCCCAAAAAGGATTTTTCAGCACAAAAGATTATGCCAACAAGTTCGGCACCAGCGACACGCTTCAAACCGATGATGCAACAAACATCTGGCAGTACATGATATTTGCACAGGCCGATATAAAATTGCCGCATGGCTGGATTGTTACTGCAGGGGCCAGCTTCAACAAATCATCTGTTCAAAACACAAGGCTGTCGAAAGTTCCGCCGACTGCACAAGCACAAACTTTCCAGAACAAAATTCCCCCGCGGCTCGCTGTGCTAAAAAAAATTTCGTCCACTATTTCAGTATATGCCAGTGTTGCCGGCGGTTTTTCTACGCCAACTACTTCAGAGCTGATCCATACCAACGGCACCATCGGCGCCAATCTTGAGCCTGAAGATGGGATTGATTATGAGACAGGCGTTCGCGGCAGTTTGTTCCACGACAAATTATACTTTGATGTTGGCGGTTTTGTATTTGACCTCAATAATACAATTGTGCAAAGAATCGATACCAATGGTGTGTATTACTATGTAAATGCCGGCTCCACAAAGCAAAAAGGCATTGAAACTTATATTTCTTACAAAATAGTTGACAGGGCCAATAAATTTTTCGACGGCACCAAATTATTTGTTAGCTACGCATTCAATAATTTTCACTATGGGAATTTCAAGCAACTGAACACCGATTTTTCAGGCAATTACATGCCTGGGGCAGCAAAAAACAATTTTGTGGCAGGGCTTGATGTTAACACTAAGCCTGGGCTATACACAAACCTCACTTACACCTATACCGATAAAGTTTACCTGAATGATGCCAACACGGCTGCTGCGCCTTCTTACAACTTACTTAATGCAAGGATAGGTTACAGAAAAAAAATCTCCCCTAAATGGGGGTTAGAAATCTTTGTCGGCGCAGATAATTTCTTGAATACAAAATACAGTTTGGGCAACGATATTAATGCTGCCGCTGGCCGCTATTATAATGCAGCGCCAACAGTTAGTTATTTTGCAGGTATAGCACTTAGGAATTTGTTCAGGTAAGCCAATCTTTTTTATTGTGTTCCCGGCAGCATGCCCCGGTTATGCTTTTGTTGCATCGCACTCTTCAGCTATGCCAATCCCATTGGGCAATATGCAGCTGCCCAATAAATTCACCCTTGTATTTTTTAATAATTCGTGCAATTCGTTTTAATTCGTGTTATAATTTTTTAAAAATGCCTGTCACAGCTCATTCGGAATATGGAAAACTGAAATTGCTCTTTATTAAAAAAGCGGCCGACGCTTTTTTGAATGATGCACAAATAGAAAAAGAATGGGAGCAGCTTAATTTTTTAAGCAAGCCCGATTTCAACAATGCAGTAGAGGAATACCAAAGTCTTGAAAGCATCTTACAGCAGCATACAGAAACTGTCCATCACTTCCCTGCAACACGCGATGTGACCATGGATTCCATCTATTGCCGTGATGCAGCCATTGCGACCAATAAAGGGGCCATCATCTGCAATATGGGCAAGCCCGCACGCAATAATGAGCCGAAAGCAGAGCAGGCAGCGTTTGAAAAAACCAATATTCCTGTTCTTGGCGCCATCAAAACGCCGGGAACAGTAGAAGGCGGCGATGTGGCGTGGCTGGACGAAAACACATTGGCCGTGGGGCACACCTACCGCACCAACTATGAAGGCATTGAACAACTGCAGTCAATACTAAAACCCATTGGAGCGGATGTTGCTATTGTTGAGCTCCCGCATTACAAAGGGCCATCAGATGTTTTTCATCTCATGTCCATCTTCAGCCCTGTTGACAAAGACCTTGCCGTTGTTTATTCGCCGCTTATGCCCATCGCATTCAGGGAGCTGTTGCTGAAAAGAAAGTATCAATTGATAGAAGTGCCGGATGATGAATTTGAATCCATGGGCTGCAATGTGCTGGCGCTTGCACCGCGAGTATGCCTGATGGTGAAAGGAAACCCCAAAACAAGATCGTTGCTTGAACATTCAGGCTGCACCGTGATCGAATATAAAGGGGAAGACATCAGCATAAAAGGCGGTGGCGGGCCAACCTGCCTGACAAGGCCCGTATGGAGAGAAATTTGAGGGCGAGATTAAAAATAGAAAACAGGAGCAAGCCTGGATTTTAAACATTGATAAATTTGGATAAAAATATGTGCACAAGGTTGATCATACTTTTTTTTGTTGCCGCTTTTTTCTCCTTTGACGCAAAATCACAAAATGCAACCATTCGCGTCAACATTAAAAATGCAAGCACTGGAAAAGTTGAAATAATCAACAATGACTACTCTAATGCGCATGTTATGTTTAAAGAGCGTGTTGCTGAATTGCCCCTGGTTCAAGGAAAGGGGAGTGAAAAATTCAATTTAACCAGGCCAATTTTCATTTCAATTGATTATGACAATGACTCTCTAAAAAGAAGTTTCACCTACAATATATTTTTATCCCCGGGCGATAACCTGGATTTTTTTGCCGATGCGGACCAGGCAGGCTTTGGATTTAAGGTTACGGGCAAAGGCAGAGAAAACAACCAACCATTGGTTCAGCAGATAAAAGACAATATTGATCTTCAACCTTATTACAATGCAAAAGACTCTTTGCCCAGTAGGGCTTTTGCTTCAATTTTGCAACAGGATAGCATCAATCGGAAGGCTTTAAATGACTACCTCATACGTTACCGCCCTTCAAAAAATTTTATCAAATACTATTCTCTTTTTGTTCAATATTTCCCGCTATGGGCGTATGTTTCTTTCAATGGCAATCAAAAATTTTATGCGGGCGGGCCTTACCGTAGAAATAAAAACAAATGGCAATTACTTGAAGATTCATTACTAAAAGCTAATTCCTTAAATAATTCAGAACTGTTAAACATACCCGGCTATGTTTATTTCATCCCAATTTTCCTGACCAGGATTAAAGAAAGATTATGGGAAGAATCAAATGGCGCACCAAAAAAATTTTTCCAGGAATGGTATGGAACTGATGAGCGCGAGGGAAGAAAAATTTTTAATGATGATATGGAGAACGATTTGCGGGAAAGAATTATCAATAAATATTTCAAAGGCCAAGTTGCAGAATTTTTATATGCAACCATTTTTAAAGATGCTATGCAGGAAAAGCAAGACAATATCCCTGAAATATTCGAAAGGTTTAAGCTAAAATATCCAAGAAGCAGATATACCGCTTACATCGAGCCATTTGTCGCCCAGGTGAAAGAAAGAAAGGGACATACGCTTAATGATAAAATGGTGCTTATTGAAAATCCGGACTCATTGAAATCTTTCGAGGATGTGCTCAAGATAGTGAAGGGGAAAACGGTTTTGTTGGATATGTGGGGGACCTGGTGCGGCCCCTGCAGAGAGGAATTATTAAAAAATGGAGATTCGATAAAAACCTATTTTAAAGATAAGGCCTTGGATTATTTATATATTGCCAACTATGATGAATCAAATTCAGGCAAATGGAAACAACTGATCCCATATTATAACTTGACAGGAATAAATATTTTAGCGGGCAAAGAGCTTACAAAAGACATTATGCAAAAAGCAAAAGGGGAAGGTTATCCAACCTATATAATCATAAAAAAAGATGGGGCCTATGAACTTTCAAAGGCAGGATACCCTATGGATAGAAATATTTTGTACGAACAACTGAAAAATGCGCTGAACGATTAAAACTTTAAATGTAGCCTAATAGTCCTTTTCGTGTTCATTCCAACGCCTTGACAGCCCTGCCTAAATCGTTTCCATCATTAATCGTCCTCGAGGCTTTCATATAAGCGCTCCTTACCTGGTCATTTTTCGGAAGCCCCGGAGCGATAGCCACTAACAGGCTGCTTTTGTCATTGTCAGATGAAATCTCCGCAACTGCATTAATAACTGCTATCCATTGTTCATCAGCACTGAGGCCCTTCATGCAAATATCTCTCAGCAAATTTGCTTTATCGAATTCCGACCCTGTTTGTATCACCGCACTAAGCAGTTTGTTGAAATCTGCTCCCGCAGGAAGCCCGTTTTCCACCAGGTCTCTTATAAGGCTGGATTTGTCATAACCTGAACCCAAACGTTCTGCGACATCCAGTAATTTATTAAAATGATCGCCTGAAGGTTTTTCATTTTTTATCATCGCTTTCAGCAAATTAGCTTTTTCATAATCAGACCCGATATAACTCACGGCATCCAGCGTTTTATCAAAATTTTCTTCAGCAAAAGTTCTTTTATAAATAAGTTCTTTTAAAATGTTCGCCTTATCATAATCTGACCCTAGGGTATTTGCCACATCAACAATTTGATTGAACTGCTCTTTGCTGATGGGTTGCCTCGCCATGTATACGAGCGCATTTGTTTTTTCATAGTCATTGCCTATACTTTTAGCGGCTTCGAACCATGCATGTGCTGCAAGAGAATCGCCCAGGTATTCAACCGGAAACTTTTCCAACAACCTTCCTTTATCGTAATCCGAACCAGATCCCAAAGCAATTTTTCTGGCAATCGACTTTACCTGGTCCTCAGAAAGGCCATCAATAGAAAGGAGGTATTCCAGGTACATATTTTTTACAAAATCCATTTTAAGATTGTCAAAGTTATTGAGCACTGCTTCTGTGCCGCCTTTTCTATACAACCTGTCGAGCCTTCCTTTTGCATCAAAACCGATATCGATCATATCTTTTACCACATCAGCCAGGAATTGTTTTCCCTCAACATCATCTGCGTTTAGCTTTCTGCCATTAACATACATTTCATATTTTATTCTTCCATCAACTCCGTTTTCGGCATTTAATCTTTTCTCATTTCTTCTATACTTCAGGTAACCATTATGGGAAATGCTGCTGATAACAGTCTCATCATCGTTAAACTTTATTTCGCCGTTATAGTTAATATAAAGATTATCATCATCATTGATAATGCTGATGGTGTTTCCTCTGTGGCATGCTACGGAAAAAAACAGCAGGCAAAATGTAATGGCTATAATTTGTGTTCGTTTCATGTGTTTGCGATTAGAATTGTAGGTATTATTTTTTTTCGGATTTCCTGATAAAAAGATAATAACCTAAAAAACCTGCCGAAATGCTAAGTGCCATAATGGCTACCGAATGTATACCAAGCGGCAATGTGGCATTGATGATAAATAAGCCGATGCCTGTACATGCCATGATGAGAAACCATTTTATAGCAACACCCTTATTATCAGTTTTTGTTGGCTGAAGGAACTGTTCTACAATATTCTCCGACACTCCTTTTTCGATCATCCTTTTCTTGATGCGCCCATCTAAAAAAAGCCTGAATATGGCCAGGAAAAATGAGGTGAATAGAAAAATACCAATCAGGGTGCCGGCAATATGCAGTAGGTCAAAATTGAACTCACGGTCATAAAAACCCTGGAACCCGGTTTGGGCATTTGCTGCAACAGATGACAGCAATACAAATAATGAGGTTGCGATCTTCTTCATATATTTTATTTTGTCGTTATTGTGATTGATGAGACAGGTCTTTACATTTTAAGTTGCAATTCATTCAATAAAAATTCAGGTTATTGATTTTTTTCTGGTATTTTTTGAACAGCTCAATAACCTGGAATATCAAAATGGCCAGCACGGGTGTAATCAATAAATATAAAACACCTTTAGGAACACCAGATAAAATGCTGAGCAGGTTTTTCCTGCAAAAAGCAACAACATCCGGCCTGTAGAAATACCCTGCAATACCGGCTGCAGCAATGACAGCTGCCGACATGAGAAATGTAGGTATATTTTCACGGAGCATTGAAGGTTCAGTATCCAAGGGCACTTTTTGCATTATTGCGCCAGGCAAATCAAAATCAAAAGCAGGCTTTGGCTGCTCTTCAATTCCATTGAACAACATTTCATAAGCATCGGCTTTTGCTTTACAAACGGCACAGCAATATATGTGTGAAACCGCATCAGCGCCACAGCCTGGGTTATCCAATACATATTGCTGTATGATTTCTTCAGAAGGATGATTGTTTGTCATAGCTCTTCTTTTTTATATTTATTCAAAATACTTTCTTTCAAAAATTTTCTTGCCCTGAACAGGTAGCTCTTCACCGTACCTTCAGGCAATTGGGTAACAGATGAAATTTCCTCATAGCTCATTTCTTCATTGTGGTATAATGTCACCAGGGTTTTGTAGACAGGCGGCAACTTGTCAATTTCAGTTCCCAGTATTTTCAAAAGCTGCTTTTGTGCAATGGCTGTTTCTGCGACATTTGTTGCTGCTTGTGTTTGCCATTGGCTCATGAAACCAGGCCCATCTTCTTCATTGCTGTCCTCATAGCCAAAATCATTAACCAGCAATAATTTTTTTCTTTCAAGGTAATTCAGACAGGCGTTATAAGATATCTGGGCGATCCACGTAGAAAGCTTTGACTGGAATTTGAAGCCGGCTAAATTTTTGAAGGCCTTCAAATAAATGTCCTGTGCGATATCTTTCCGGTCTTCAGCATTACTGACCATCTTAAAAACAATTTGGGCTACCAGTGTTTCCGTATTGTTGATAAGTACTGAAAAAGCATTCCGGTCGCCATGCAAAACCCTGGTCACCAGTTGTTGGTCGCTAAAATTATTTTCAATTCTATTGCTCAATGGTGAATTAGACAGGCAGTTGCCTGAAATGTTGCAGTAAAACTAAAGAAACTTGGAACAGAAATCCAGAGGTATAAATATATCGGGCGATAGAGCCGAAATTCAACGCTACGCTCCCACATGGGTTACCTCGTCCTCACCAGCCAATGCCATAATCCACGCCGTAGTTGCTGCTGCCTCCCCAAAGAGTTCCATGTTTAACATCAAAATAAATAGCGTTGATCGGGCCGCTGGTGCGCTCTCTTAACGTTAATGTATATCCCATTCTGCGCAAATCTTTTCTAACGTATTCCGGGGTGCCGCTATTGATCAAAATATAGCCGGGATGTGGTTTGCGGTCCTCGTTTTTCTCTCCGCCCAATGAAAGCCAAAGCTGGTCAGTATTTATATTCTGTGCTTCAGTCGCTTCCTGCACAGCCATGCCAAATTCAACTATGTTCAAAAAAAATTGCAGGAGGTTCTGGTCCTGTGTGTCGCCTCCCTGAACGGCAAATGCCAAAAAAGGTTTGCCATCTTTCATAGCTAATGAGGGCGTTAATGTTACCCGTGGTTTTTTATGTGGCTC
The DNA here is from genome assembly GCA_018266455.1 of Bacteroidota bacterium. Taxonomy (GTDB): domain Bacteria; phylum Bacteroidota; class Bacteroidia; order Chitinophagales; family Chitinophagaceae; genus Puia. The sequence goes on along the minus strand of JAFEAJ010000026.1, from coordinate 116,535 downwards.
CACCACATTGAAAGGGTCAAGCGCTGAATCGATCACAAAGCTTTGCATGCGCTGGCTCATGCCCACGCCGGTATGCCCGGCAATGCAGGCCGGCACCCAGCCACCGCTTGGTGTTACTGAAACTGCCCAGCCTTCTTTATCTGCGGCTTCAATGGAAGTGGTGCCCATCCACAAACGCTGCATATAAATGCTGTCTAGCGCTGCGGTTGAATATTGTGTGCCCCTTTGCCGAAGCATATCTGAATAAGGGTTCGTTTTCCCTTCATAAGGATAGGGGTCGCCGGGAGCAATGTCGGGATTGTTCCTGTCGGGCAGGATCAATTTTGCTCTTTCCTTTGCATACTCTTTGCTCAGCAATCCTTTCATGGGTTCTTCAGGCGGAAAATAAGGATCGCCATAATAAAAATCACGATCGGCAAATGCAAGGCTCATCGCCTGGTAAACCGTATTAATATAACGTGTGCTGTTATAGCCCATGCTTTTCAGGTCAAAATTTTCGAGTATGTTCAATGCCTGCAGCATAGCCGGCCCCTGGCTCCATTGCTGCAGTTTATACACTTCAACGCCTTTATAATTCACATGCAGGGGTTCTTCCTCTATAGGTTTCCACTGTGCCAGGTCTTCCATGGTGATCAGCCCGCCCTGTTCCTGGCAACTGCGAACAAACTCTTTGGCAATATCGCCTTTATAAAAACGGTCGTATGCTGCATATATCGCTTCTTTCCTGCTCTTTCCTTTCTTCAGTGCAGACTGTTCTGCTTCTACCATTTTAGTTAATGTTCCAAGCAAGTCCTTCTGCACAAAAATTTCTCCGGGCTCCGGGCCTTCGCTCTTCTCCCCCTGGTGGGTTAAAAAAACGGCTTTGCTGTAAGGCCAGTTTTTGATTCGCTTTTCATTCGCCACGATTACGTTGCAAAGCGAAGCGTCAATAGCATATCCTGCTGCTTGTTGCATAGCTGGCGCCAACACTTCTTTTAAGCTCATCGTTCCATATTCAGCAAGCATATAGCACAGCCCGCCCGGGGTACCAGGCGTAACGGCCGCAAGCGGGCCATATTCGGGAGGGAAATTCATTCCTTTGCTCCTGAAGAACCCTGGTGTGGCGCCTGTGGGCGCATAGCCCAATGCATCAATTGAGATCACTTTGCCTGTATGAGGGTTATAAATAATGGCCTGTGTTTCGCCACCCCAGCTCAGCGTGGTCCAGGTAGTACAGACTGACGCCAGCATGGCGCAGGCAGCGTCAACGGCATTCCCTCCCTTTTGAAAAATTTGAGCGCCGGCTTCTGCTCCAAAGGTCTTGCCTGTGATGGCCATCCAGTTTTTGCCATACAACTGTGGCTTTTGAGTTTGCTGTGCGTTTAAACCCTGTAAAGAAAAAATAGCTGCGATGAAGAAAAGAAAGCGTTTCATGTGCAGAAGTTTTGTGCGCTAAAGTTAAGGCTTAAAAGAAACCGAAACCTCCAGGCCTTGAAATCGGTTTTTTATGATGCGGGCCTGCCCATGCAAAACACCCATCTGCCGCATTCCACTCATCAATTGTGTAGCCGAGCAATCGAAGATGCAAACCTGGAGGCAGTTGAAAAGCACCCATTATGGGGGATTGCTTCTAAAATTGTTTATTCAAATTGTGATACTCAATTTTAGCCATATAGGGGAAGTATGGCAATGCTCCTATAAGCTCCTTTGTCCCGGGTTCGTCTATGTCTTTGAAAATCAAAACAGCCTCTTTTTTAGAAACTGAAATGAAGAAACTTTCCAAGATGTTTTCTTCTTTCCACCGGATTACAAATTCCATTTCTTTTTTCGGCAGCTCCGGGTTCGATTTAATCGATACTATTCCATTCTCTGAAAGTGTAATTAAAACCAATATCCTGTTCATTTCTATATATTTTTTGCACAACGTTATCCTGTGAATTTACAGAATAGTTGTTCGTTTGGTTATTTCCTTCTTATTTTTCTTTCGCATTTATTTATTCATCACTTGTAATTGGTTTGTGCTGCATTGTTCCCAGGCATTGAAGCCAACAAGGTAATTTCGTTTTAGCCAGGGGCCGGATTAGCAGAGAAAATTTTTACTTCCCCGTTCTCAAAACCAGCGATCACTACTTTTGCCATGCCAACAAATAAGCCGTTTTCCACAACGCCTACAATGGAGTTTATTTTATTATGCAATACAGCAGGAGCATATATTTCACCAAATGCACAGTCTATAATGTAATTGCTGTTATCAGTAAGGTATGGCTTGTCTTTATCCTGTCTCAGGTTTGGCAAACAGCCAAGTGAACCTAATTTCTCAAAAACCTTTTCCCAGCCAAATGGCACTACTTCAACAGGCAAAGGAAATTTTCCGAGATGCTTAACCAGCTTGCTTTCATCAACAATTATTATCAGTTGCAAGCTATTCGATGCAACAATTTTTTCCCTGAACAAAGCGCCGCCTCCGCCTTTTATAAGATTTAATTTTTCATCTGCTTCATCAGCGCCATCAATGGTTATATCAATTTGGCCAATGCCTGCAAACGGAACAATCGGGATGCCGAGGTCCCTTGCCTGTTCTTCCGATCGCTTTGATGTTGCGATGGCCTTTACCTGCAGTTCTTTGCTTTTAACCTTTTCCCCTATCATTTCAATGGCCCAGTAAGCTGTTGATCCTGTGCCGAGCCCTACCGTCATACCACTTTTAATGTATTCAACTGCTTTTGATGCTGCAAGCCGTTTGGGATCCATAACAAATAATTTTGAACAGGTAATGCCGAAATTTTTTCTGACTGAAATTACAACCCAATAATAAACATAAGGGTTGCCACACAACAATATGGAACCTTATTCCAGGCAACATCTCGGGGCTAAGCCGCTTTTCCAAAGCTTATTAATAATGCAGTTTTTCTCTCCTTTCCTTCACTTCTCGCCACGTCGTTAAAATTATTCCTTCTGCTTGCAAAGCTTTTTTGAATTGAGGGTCAATCATGGCAAGCATATCGCCTTTGCGTGTAGGGCCTGATCCGGATATATACTGAAACACTTCGGTCGGGGCCGTGCAGTGCATGATCATCATCGTGAGGCCCGGCTTTAATGTCTTTAATGCCTCAATATATTTTTGGGTTTTGTATTGTTGCAGTTTTTTTTCGTCATTTTTTATTTCATCGGGAATTTCCCAGTCATAACTGGTGTTATGCAGGTCGTCGAGCACGGGCAAACCGGCATCCCATACTTTTTTTCCAAGATCCCGCAATTGCTGCACCATGGCATCTGGCAAATGCATTTGCTGGCTGATCAGCATATCGTGGCCTGCCGGCAGCATGATCGGAATGTGTTTCTCCATCCCCACTTTGATATACCTTTCAATAAAAGCAGGCGTTGCATAAACGGTGCCCATGTGCGTATCTAAATGTGTTGGAACAAAGCCCATGGCCTCGGCCCTGGCCAACTGCGCCCTGATCTCTTTTTCGATTTCATCGGGGCTTGCGTGCGCCGCCACTTCCTCAACAGTATGCCACATTGCCCCTTCGCTATCCACTAGCCCCGGCACATTTTGTTTCCCGGCCAACGGCCCCCAACGATAATCTTTCCATTCGCTCGTTAGCGTAAGGTGCAACCCGGCATCGACCTGCGGATGCTCTTTCAGCCAGTGTATAAAACCAGGCACCCAGGGGCATGGCATCATTACGCTGCAACTGGTGGATGCCCCTTTGGTCAATGCTTCCTCTCCTCCATTATTGGAATCAAAGCTCATGCCCATATCATCTACATGCAAAATCAGCACTCTTGACCCTTTGGAGTAGCCCAGCTTCTCTGCATATGTCCCTGTATCGTTTTGTGCAAAAAGAACAGAAGTGGAAAGAAAAAATAAAATTAAAACGGAGAACTTTCTCAATGGCATAACAGTGTTTTGAATAAATGTTTTGAATGGGCCTTCCTTTACAAGGCAAGTGCTGCGCTCAATATAAAATTAAGTATTTGCAGAGAATTTCCACAACTCTGCATTTTTTTTTAAACCGCATCCTCCTGGACTGTTTGCCGATTTAAAAGATAAGTTCGTCGCTTAATATTTCTCTGTCCTTTTAAAAAAATTAGTGTAACAGAAAACATTTATGCAACCACAGCTTAAACCAGCACTGCTTTTCGTGTTAAGTTCAGTAATAATATTTGCATTCAATTCTTCTAAACACAGCTTCGTTCTTCGCAGAGTCTGCCTGTGCTTAGCTTGTGCGCTGGCGGGTGACCCTGCGGCAAGTGCAAAAGATAGATTTGACAGAGGAAAGATGATGATATGATCGCAGAGTCCAGCCAACACACCAAGCCCGGAGTTGAGACTGCGGAGAAAAAAAGCCCCAATGCACATTTTATGAAACCTGAAGGCCCACATCGGATCAAAAATCTCAGCAACGTAAGAATCCTGGCTTTCAGGGTTGAGTTCAAACAGGCTGAATAAAGTATGCTCTTTGCCGATAGAAATGACTTCTGTATTGGTTCTTTAAAAACATTTTCAGCAAAAACGTTTGACGACTTTTAATAACTGTTCGTCGGTCATTTTAAAAGATGGCTTGCAGCAAACGTACTTTTAAGCCGGGTTTTTAAGATTGCTGAAAAAAGTTTTCTTAACATTTAAAACAACAATTATGAACTTTCAACAATTGCACAAACAGCGCAAGGTTATTATTATCGGTGCTGCATTGGGATTAATCGCTTGTTTCCTTCCCTGGTTCAGTTATGGATTGGGCTCAATAAACGGCATGAACGGTATTGGCGTGCTGGCGTTCGTTCTTTTTATAGCAGCCGGCCTTCTTGCATTAGCAGGCGACCAGAAAGCCAATATCCCTCCAAAAATGTGGCTACCGGTATTGGGTGCCGGCGCAGTAAATATCTGTATTATCGGCTACCTCATCATCCGGTGGGAATCGGCAATGAGTGGCGCAAGCAGTGCAGAAAGCAGTGTGTTCGGTAGTGTAGGGCTTAGTTTCGGGATATGGGCTGCGATTGTGGGGGCTGTCCTCATCACTTATGGGGCTTACAGGTTTCGCTCGGCAGAAAACAACCTCAAAGATTCCTTGCGCTCACTAAAAAATGATGTGGACAAGGCAATTGCAGACAAAGGAAAAGACAGCAATACAACGCCGCCTCATTCTTGACAGGTATGCACCCTAATTTTCAACATCGATCTTTCTTAAAATTTCAGGGGAAGATAAAAACACTGCTTTATATGGCATTCAATAAAATGATTTATAAAAACCTCAGGCCATTAAAACAATAAATTTCCCATTTGATATTAGGTGCAATGATTGTTTCACATCATCAGCAAAAAGTCAACAAAGGCCTTAATCTTACCTTAAATAACTATCTCCCGGATTGTTCAACGATTTTAAAGGCACGTTCGTCGGCTAATTTTCATTCGGGCTATGGTAAAATTCTATTTTAGGATGATTTATTTATTCTAAAACATCTAATCATGAAATACATACAGGCCAAAATACACAGCCACTTTTCTTTTGTATTGCTTTCTTTGCTCCTTTGCAATTCCTTGCAGGCCCAATTCTTAAAAGACATTTTAAATACTGTTAAGAACACGGCACAAAATCGTGCCAATAATGTTGCAGCAAATACCACGAATAAAGCAATTGACAAGGCAGATCCCACAACTAAAAGCAGCAACAACGGGGCCAACGCGTCTAATAGCTCAGGAAGATCAGATCAGGACCGTGTGCTGGGCGGCTTTGCCAAAGCTGCACAAGACAATCCCAATGACACAAGCATGAGCGATTTAATTGCCAAAAGCCTGGGCAATATTATAGGTGGTGGCGGGGTGTCTGCGGCAGATTCTGTGGCGGCTATCAATACTTACACAACTGCAAAAGGCGGAAGCGGAATATATTATGAATATTCAATTGAAAGCCACACAAAGGAACGTGGCACCGTAAATAGTACTTCAAAAATGTACTTAAATATTAATGGAGAAGGCCGTTCAGAAATGAATTTGGCTGCTATGATGGGCGCAAAAAATGGAAGCGTATTAATAGTTATCGGAAGAATGAAGCGACCTCATTACAGCATTATTTTGGATGATAAACAAAAAGAATATTCACTGAATGTGATAGATACAGCGCTCATAAATAATGTGCGTGAAAAATATCAGGTTACAAAATTAGATAATGAAACAGTAAACGGCTACAACTGCACTCATGCAAAATTAATTTCAACTGCAGGCTCCGGAATGTTTAAATCTACTTCTACTGAGGATATCTGGACAAGCACCGATGTGCCCGGCTATGATCTCATCAAAAGAGCAACTCTGCAACAAAACATAACTCCGGGAATGATGAAAGCCTTGACTGATGCAGGCTGTGGTGGTTTTTTAGTAAAGATGGAAAGCGGTGATAATAAACAATATTCAATGACGATTCAGTTGACCAAAGCTGAGAAACAATCATTTCCGGCATCGCTGTTTAAAATACCAAACGGTTACACCGAATCTAAAAACAATTTGATGTTTGGCAATTTGATGAAGGCCGGGCAAAGCGGGCAGCATCAATAAAACAATAACCATCAAAAAAAATACAAATGAAAGCAGTAAACTTTTTTCCAGCAATTATTTTAGCAGTCATTTCATTTACTTCCTGCAACAGCAATAGCAGTAATTCTTCCACACAAAATGAATCCACCGTCCCTGCCGCCAATACAAGTATCGCCACAGGCGATGAAGGCAGCTATACTTTCACAGTGGCTGGAAAAAAAGTAGATGAAAAGGGTACGCTGATGGATGGGTTTAAGGCGAACTTAAATACCGATGATGGCGGAGTTTTATCGCTTGTATTAACCAATGCAAGCGCAGAAGATGGCAGCGTATCGTCTTTCCTATTTGGCATTCCCAATAAAACAGGGAGCAGCACTTTTACAAAAGAAAACGACAAAGTAAACGACACTGCTTATATGTGTACCTATACCGGGGGGCCCAATCATGGAAGTGATACTAAGATAGACCCGCATGTAAACAGTATTACCATCAATGTAGAAAATCTATCCGATAAAAGAGTATCCGGCACGTTTTCAGGAAGTGTAATCGGGGAAGATGGTAGCAGCATATTGCCGGTAACAGATGGAAAATTTGATTTGCCGATTTTTAAATTAGGAAGCCATTAGGCGGCGGAAACTATTCACTGCTGTGGTTCGTGCCCTCACGGAGCCTATCGTTAACAAATAAAAAAAACATACACATGAAAAGAGTAAAATATTTCTCAACAATTGTGCTGACAGCTTTTTTATTTTCCTCCTGCAACAGTAATAGCAGCAATGCTTCCGCCAATTCTGGCAACAGTGAATCAGCGTCTTCTAAGAGCTCCCCAACTCATGGTAGTTTCTCTGCAACGATAGACGGGGAGGCCATAAGCGGAGGCGCTATTGACGACTTGCAATTGCAAAACACGGCGTTCATTTATCCCACTGCAGATAATTCAGGAAAGCGATTATTATTTTTTCTGTATTCTGACAAAAAAGGAAATGTGGCTTATTCTTTCAGGTTTTCTATTCCTGATAAAACAGGTGCATTTACGAAAAAAGACCGTGACGACCAGCCCTTTGACATAACGCTTAATTTCCAGGGCGGAGATAACTCACGCTATGGTGCGGAAGGTGTTACGGTAAATATAATTTCAGTAAATGATAAAAATATAACGGGTACTTTTTCCGGGAAATTTCTCCTGGGCGTGGACACACCTAACGGCACTAAAAAAGAAGTGACCGTAACAGATGGAAAATTTGATATCCCTTTTTCTACCGGCAATATCAAACCTGAATAATTTTTTTAACAACGCGAAATTAATTTTTATGACCTACAAATGGATTGCATTTTTTGCCACTGCAATCATTTTATTTTCCTGCCAGCCAGGTTCAGCGCCGGATAATAAAAATCCTGCAGATTCCAATAATAGCGCTGCAATAAAAACAGACGATGCTGGGGATAAAAACTTATCAGCCAATCAGGGTATATTTTCCTACACCATAGAAGGAAAGCAGGTTGTTGCGAAAAACTATGTGCAACACGCCAACCTGTTCATAAACGAAGTGAGCAATGATGCTGCAAATGGTATGGTGATTATAAAAGTAACAACTAATAGCAGTAACGTATTTCATTTTCAGGTAGCGAATAGCGGGAGCGCTTCCATAACAAATTATAAGCCTTCCCTTGGAAGGTTTGGAGATAAAAAAGAAAAAGTCGCTACTTACATGGATGGAAAAACATACCGAAACTTTTATGCTGTTTCTGCAACTGTAACCATTATCAACATTGATGCGACCCGTGTTTCCGGAAAATTTTCTGGAAAGTTTATAGAAGATAAAAATGATGGCGGTGCATCGGTAGAGATTACAGATGGCAGTTTCAATTTGCCGTTTGTGGAGCATTAAAACGGTTAAAATTATTTTTTATAATAACTTAATGGCACATTTAAAATTAGCGTCACTATTTCTCTTATCTGCATTCGTTTTGCTTAACTGTTCGTGCAACAGTTCAACAAATAATGCTAAAGAGCGCACTGCGGTACAAGCATCACCCAATGATTCTGCTCCGGCTCCAAATTCATCAACTGATACACAGAATAATAATCAGCAGGTTCCGGGCACAGCAGAAAAAAACGGAGACACATCCACAGTTCAGCAAAATAATTCTACTGATAGCATGCTTTCACAAATGAAAGGCCTATCCTCTATGTTTGGTAAAAGCGATTCGGGCCTGTTGAAAAATTTCGGCGGAGACAACATGGATGGCATGATGAAGAAGATGCAATCCATGATGGGAAGTAAAAATAGCAGCGTGAGCGATGGCATAGCCAAGTCAATACTAAATCTTCAGCTTGGGCAAATGAAAGATGACAACCCTTTAAAGCAGGTAGTCAAAGGAATGCAGCAGGCGCAGGAAGATGGTACTGCAGGGCCGGCTAAAACTTACACTGCCGTTTTTACCCCCGAACAACCCGATAATTTCAGCGTGCCGGTATCGGGAAATGGGAGTGTCATTATGCTGCAATACTCCGGTGGCACCAGTGTTAACAATAAAAAGGACGGGCTTTGGAAAAATGTTTACATCAATACCAAACCGGCGCAATGGAATGTATTTACAGAAGGATACATGGAGTCATCAGCCATAAATATGAAAGTTCATGCTACTTCACTGGCAAGCATAAACGAAAACTACAGCATCAACCTGAACGAGCAATATAAAAAATATGCTAAACAGTACAGAACCGAGGCGGGAAAAAACGAATACGATGCAGTGGTGCAAAAGGTGGGGGTAGAAAAAATGTTCGGCTATAATTGTATGCATATAAAAATAAGCTATACCCTCAAAGCATTGGGGCAAACATCGCATGAGCAAGATGATGAGTGGTACAGCGCTGATGCGCCGGGAGCACAATTCGTATCACCAATCATTTTTGAAAATCATGCGCCCAGGGTTGTTAAACAAATTATAGATGCAGGTTGCGTCGGTGTTCTTGTAAAGTCTGTTACAAAATCGCAGGGCAGTTTTTCAATACTTCAGCTTTCCGCCATCACAAAAAAAGACATGCCGCCTTCCACCTTTGTACTTCCTGCAAATTATCAGGAAGATAAAAACACGACGTTGTACGACATACAATAAAACTCAGTCAAATGTTTAGCGATTTTAAAAGTATGTTCATCGGTTGTTTTTAAAGATGCGCTTGCAGCAAACGTACTTTTAAATAGAACTTCTTCTTTATCTAAAAAACAAAAATTAAATTATGAAATACTTAAAATTATTTTCCGCAATTCTCCTGTCAACTTCGTTGTTTTGTTCCTGTTCCGGCAATAACAATAATGATAAGCAAAACGGTTCCGGTGCGACATTAACCACCTCCGGCGGCTCAGGTAGCGATACTTATTTAGAATCCAGTATGAAAACAACCAGTAAAAACATCAAAATGGATATGCTTCAAAAAATATATCTGTCTCACAACGGCAAAGCCAGGATAGAAATGTATAAGATTGAGCAAGGTAAGCCATCTTTGATTATGATTGGCATTTCTGATGTAAGTAAGCCTACACAATCTATACTGATAGACGACAGCGCAAAAACATACAGCATCAATAAAATAGATACGGCTGCCAGAGGCGGTGATATTTTAGACGAGCATACCAAATATACTGTTTCAAAAATAGGCAGTGAAAGCATACAAGGCCTGAACTGTGTACATGCACAAATCTTAAAAACGATGAATTTTTCCGGTGTTAAAAGTTTTTTGAATAGCGAAGACACGATAGATGTGTGGATGACGAAAGATATTCCGATGCCGGCTGTCATGCAAAAAAGTTTTGCAAAAGGAATGGGCCTGGCATACAATGCCAATGTAGCCAATCAACTGGAGCAAATGGGTTGTGTGGGTTTTCCTGCAAAATTTCAATCACACGGAAAGGCCGTTACCGTTGTTTCGCAGCTTAATAAAATAAGCCATGATAATTTTCCGGCCGCTATGTTTGAAGTGCCATCGGGCTATAAACAAACTGCGGGTTTTTGATTTTCATAAAAAAAATTTAGAACTTAAAAACAATCATTATGAACTTTCAACAATTAAACAAACAGCGTAAGTTGATGTACCCCAATCTTAGGACAGATTTGTAATTGTAAAAGACGCGGGGTCGGCGGCGTCAGGCCCCGATAAGACAGAAAGATTGCATTTGAAGTAAGCCCTTCCCAAGAATAATAAAACCATATGCAGGGTCGAAACGCTGCTAATAATTAACGCGCCAGGCATCGTGCATTGCAATATCAATCGTTTTCAGTATGAACTGATTTTAATATTACCACACATGAGCTACATCACGCTCGTTCACTTGATAGACTATGGCTTAAAAGTCCATAGGTTAAAATGCAGTTGGCAAAAGCCAGTGGAGAGTGCCGTGAACATCATCGAAAACGGCAAACTGAAAGTTCAGTGAAATTTTTCAGGCTGATTTCTACATGTGAATCAAATTGATAAATTCATCTTTTTTTCTTCGGGATACATCAATGATGTCGCCATTTTCAAGAAGCACCTGGCCTCCAATACCACGAAGGTATTTTTTGATATACTTTAAATTGATCAAATGGCTATTATGCACCCGAAAAAAATGATAAGGGGTTAACATATCTTCAAAGTCTTTGAGCAATTTGGTTACCAGGATTGGCTGACCTTTCATCAGAAAAATACGCGAATAACCCGCGCTTGATTCGATGCGGACAATGTCTTTTATTACAATAAATTCAAGGCCGTCTGTGAGTGGCACGGCGATTTTATTTTCCTGGCTCTTTTCCTGATTGATAGATTGTTTTAGAACGTGCATGCGCTCCCGGGTGTGCATCTCCTTTTTTGCAAGCAGTCTTTTTACCGTATTTTCCAGGTCTTCAATTGCAACTGGTTTTACTAAATAATCAAACGCGCTGACCCTAAGCGCATCGATCGCATAATGGTTATAGGCAGTCGTAAAAATAATCTCAGCATTGTAATCCCCCAATTGTTCAAGCATCCTGAATCCATTCATTTTAGGCATTTCTATGTCGAGGAATAACACGTCAGGCATTAAATCCCTAATCGCTGGAATAGCTTCTTCCGGCTTATCAAAAGCGCCTATTACAACTATTTGTTTACAAAATTCGTCTATCTTCTGCTTCAGGTTTTTTAAACTGGTCAGCTCATCGTCTATTAATATGGCTTTTATATTCTGGATGCTCATGCTATATTGATTTCACTTTTACAGTTACCCTGGTGCCTGCCGGTTGTTGATTGGCATCATACAAATCTTCAATGTCCACCCTGCTTTGTGAATGATGTTGCTCATTAAAAACATCTATGCGCTGTTTTGTAATTTGTAACCCGAGGCTTGTATGATTTGGTTTATTCATTGCATTGAACGACCCGGCTTTCGTTCGGCCTACACCGTTGTCTTCAATAGTGTACACGATATATTCACCTCTTTGCAATACAGCTATTTTTAGTATCAGGTTTTTTTTATCGCTGTAGCCAAATCCATGGATGATTGCATTTTCCACAAAGGGCTGAATCAATAAAGGCGGTACGCGATAATCGTTGTCCAACAAAACCTGATCAATATCTGTAAAATAACAGAAGCCATGATTGAACCTCAAAAGCTCCAGGTCTATATAAAGTTTTATCGTTTGAATATCATCTGCAAAAACCACCACATCCTGCCGGCTGTTGATAAGTATAATTCTTATCAGGCTTGCAAATTTATTCAGGTAAACGCTTGCCTGCCGTTTTTCATTTTGCAAAATAAAATATTCAATCCCGTTTAAACTATTGAAGATAAAATGTGGATTCATCTGCGATCGCAATAGTTGCATTTGTAATTCTGCTTTTGTTTTTTGCGATTGAACCTTTTGCCTCTTGTTCCATTGATAAAAAATGATACTTGTTGCAGCAAGCAAAAACACAAACCCGCCAAGATAAAGCCCATTCATTTTCCTGCTGTTCTTCAACTGAATCTCTTTAATATCATTATTCTTCTTTAGTAAGGCTATGGATTCATCTTTCTGCTGGGTTTTATACATGACGTCAAAATCTGCCAGCCTTGATTTTGTTTCGTCATTAGTGAGTGAATCTTTCTGCAGCATAAACTCCCGTTGGTATTGATATGCTCTGGGGAAGTTATTCAGCTTTGAATATACATCAGCCAGATTTTGCAATATTAAAACAATGTACACCTGCTGTCCCGATGCTTTAGCAATTTTCAAAGCCTTCTGAAGTGTAGCCGCTGCAGGCACCAACCGGTGCATTCCCGTATCAATGGTGGCTGAAGATATTAAATATCTTACCTTATCTGCTTTATCTCCAAGTTTCTCCATCCATGCTTTTACCGAACCAAGTACTTTTTTTGCTTCTTCAAATTTTTTTTCGGCACATAAAATATCAACATAGTTTAGTGGATTAGTAATATATAACTGAGCATCGTCGTGCATGAGCCTTGCTACAGAGTCGGACTGTCTGTTGAAGAAAAGCGCCGAATCAATTCGATTCAGATTGCTATAGTAAACCGAGAGGTTAGATGCAGTTCCTTTATAGGGCATATTATTTCCTGCTAAATATCCTAAAGCTTCCCGTGCATATTTTACGGCATTGGTATCATCTCCCGATTCATCATACAACTCAGCAAGGTTAGCCATTGGAAGACCCACACTCTTCGGGAAACCTGCCTTTCGCTTTCCGTCAATGGAATTTTTATACAGCGCAATAGCGGTTTTGAACATGCCATAATATTCATACACGGTAGCCATATCCGACGAAATGCTGTAACGGCGGGGATTGGTGAGGGATAAGGTATCCAATCGGTTATGCAATGAATCGAGATAAGCAAAGGCAGAATCTTTTTTATCCAAGTGAAGAAACCCTATCATGATTTCTCTGACTGAAATAAGGTTGTAGTAACTCAGTTTGTCGTTGAAATAGGGAAACACTTTTTTGTAATAAAATATAGCACTGTCCGGCTTGTTATATTCATAAGTAAATGCTTTCGCAATGTAGAAGTAAAAAATTCCTTTCATGGAATCTACATGGTTTTCTATGGCCATTTCCAATCCTTTGCTTGCCAATGCGTACACCGAATGAAGTTGCCCACCATAGAGAGAATCATTGATTGATTTCACTAAAAACTTCATACGTGCCGTATCAGACTTTAGGTTATAATAGGCCAGCGGGAATGACACAGGCATATCACCTGGCTGTGCATTGCCATACATTGGCATAAACCAGGCAAGCATTATGAGAAAAAATAAATATCGTTTAAGGATTGTTGTCATATAAATGCAAGTTCGTCATCTTAAATTGTTTTTATTTTTACCGTTACTCTTGTACCGCATGGTTGATGGTTATCATCATACAGGTCTTCAATATGCATCATACTATTTGCCAGGTGCTGTTCATTAAAAATGCTGATGCGTTGTTGTGTTATCTGCAGGCCCATGCTAATGTGATTGGGCTTATTCAACGAATTATAATCAGCCGATTTTTTTCTGCCTACGCCATTGTCTTCGATTGTATAAATAATATATTCACCTCTGAGCAAAGCCGATATTTTTAGTTGAAGATCCTTTCTGTCACTATATGCAAATCCATGAATAATGGCATTCTCAACAAATGGTTGTATCAATAAAGGAAGTACTGCATAATCAGCATCCAGCAAGGGCTGGTCAATGTCCGTAACGTACCGAAAGTTGTGGTTAAACCTCAATAGTTCCAGGTCAAGATATAGCCTGATGGTTTGCATATCTTCTGCAAAGGGCACCACATCTTTCCTGCTGTTTGAAAGAATGATCCTGATAAGGCTTGCAAATTTATTGAGATAAACACTTGCGTTCCTTTTCTGGTTTTGCAAAATAAAATATTCAATTCCGTTCAGGCTGTTAAAAATAAAATGCGGGTTCATCTGTGAGCGCAGCGCCATCATTTCTGTTTCTGCAATTTTTTGTCTGAATGAAGCTTCTTTCCTGATGTTCCGTATCCGGCGCATGACGATATAATATATTACAGCGCATAGGCAAAGGGCGCACAGCAAAACAAACCACCAGCTTTGAAACCAATGTGGTTTGATTGAAAATATCAGGACATCCGTATTGGTAAAACCCCCAGTTAATTTATTACCACCCCTTACTGATAGTATGTAATCGCCCGGAGCCAGGTTGTTGAATGACAATTTTCCATTTTCAATTTGCCGCCATTCCGTTTGTCCGGGTTGTAGTTGATAGAAGTAGAGGTTGTTGTCTAACTGGTCGTAATTGGTTACATCAAAATTTACCTGCAGGTTGTTTTCCCGGGGTTCCAGTATCAATTTTTTTTCGCCAGAGGCGTTTCTTCCAAACAACATCAACGAATCATTCACAAAGGCTTCGATGATTTTTGTTTCAGATACAATGGAATAATTCATTAATCGCTTTGGATAGAACCGGACTACTGCACCGTTGCCGCCGGCATATACGCTTCCATCGGAAGTGGTATAGAGCATGCCGCCATCATTGTAAGGCAATCCCTGGCTGCATTTGAATTGAATGACCTTATCCCGGTTTCTGAGCCAGCACCAATAGCCACCAATGCTGTTGAACCAAACATTTTGGCTGCTATCTACCGTGATTCTTTGTACCTGCCCAATCCGGTTGCTTTCTGTATAACTCTTTACTACTCTGTCCGAATCTGGATCAAACGCAATAAGCCCGTTATCCGTACCAATCCAGATCAGGCCATCATTGTCCTCCGCCATTCCCATTAAAGATGCGCCAAAAACCAAACTGCCTTTTGGATCTACACGAAGAAAAGTATCCTTTTCATTATTGTACTGATAAAGCCCGGCATTCGTCGATTCAAATATTCTTCCTTTCTTATCGCGGATTAGGTAATTGGCGCTTGGGTTGTTCCCGGTGGCAAGGCTTTTACCTACATTGTAATGGCGGGTAAATTGAAACGTTGTAGGGTTGAATAAAATACACCCTGATCGTAAGATCGCACCCACCATTTTTGGTTATTTTCGGGAACAATAGTGCGGAGCCGCATGATGCTTCTGGTCCATGGACATTGATAAATTTTTCTTTCCCACGTTGATAAATTAATCGTTAACATTCCCCATTCGGTGGTTACGAACACCAGGTTCCCCATTTGTTTAAAATCATATCCATCCTTGATGGTAGAGAGTTGGCCATCAAAGGCAGGCCCAAAGCCTTCCACCACAGACGGCCAGGACTTTTCTAATTTCCAATTTCGGTCGTAATTGAGTATGCCGCCATCGTACCTTCGTGAAATCCAATAACCACTTTTTTCCTCGCTCATATCATAAATGATACACTCATACGCTGAATCTTCCCTGCTGTTTAAAGTTGCATTAACAGGAATCAAATCAAAGAGTTGATTTGAGGGCGCGCAATAATATAAGCCATCAGATGTGGGCGCCCATAAAATATTTTGCCTGTCAACAAAAGGAGCATTGATGTTGCCAACTTTTCCAATAATAGGATAAACGTGCGTTTTTAAAGTTGCTACATCAATAAACAATAGCCCTGGATCGCCAATTGAAAAAACCAAAAATTTCCTGCCATTCCATTTCCATTCCACTCCATTTTTTATGATAGATTTTACAGTGTTTCCCAAAGAAAATTCGTTCCATGAATTTTTTTCAGGATCGAACCGATACAGTACATTCGACCAGTTGCTTACCCAGCAACAGTTGTAACTGTCGAATACCACATCAAAGATGTTCATCTCCGGCTTAGGGCAATCGAATTCTTTCTCAACTTTTTTTGAATTTTCATTTATTTTGAAAATTTTATTCTGTCTGAAAGCCCATAATTGCCCATTCTTATCTTCAACAATTTTGGAATAAGATGAAAAAGAAAATCCTTTATAAGAAAAAGGCGTAAAGCCTGTGGATATGGTCTGGTACTGTTTGTAGCCGGTAAAATGATACAATGCAGATGGAGAAACAATATAAGGATACTGTTGCCCTTTATCAAACCATATATTGGAGCCTTCGTAAATCCGGAAAGGTGCAGGACTGTTGGTATCGGTTTTGAACCCGGTAGCTTTTTGAGTGATCGCATTGAAACGGCAAATCCCTGCTGAAGTCATAATCCAAAGATTGTCCTGATGATCGCTATAAATTCCTGCAATCTCATTGGCATTAATAGAATTTGAATCATAAGGATTGGCATAAAATTTTGCAAATCCATATCCATCAAAACGGTTCAACCCATTATTCGTTCCGGCCCATATAACGCCATTTTTATCTTGCGTAACACTGGTAACACTGGTGCTTGAAAGCCCGTCATTCTCAGTCAGCCTGTTGAATTTTATATCCGGGAAAGCCTGTGCAAAAAGTCCCATTTTCATGCACAAAAAAACAATATTGAATAAGGCAATTTTCAATTCAATAAATTGTTTTATAAAATTAGGACTATTCAAAGATTTATCTTTCCCGAAAGATGAAATCATTTATTGAACTGAACTATATATTCTACTGGTGTCTTATTCCCGGTTGTCTCCTTTCTTAAAGCATCAATATTAAACTATGACTACAGTTGCAGCAATAAACAGAATGTGGTTTTTCAAAATAAATATTTTAGTTGGCGATAGGTTTTAGATCCTGATTTGTTTTATTGTTTTTTAAGGAAAGTTTGGTGCATTAACAATGGTATAATTTGCTGGAGTACTGAATAAAGTAGCCGGAAGGCTTTCCTTTTTATAGCTCATCAGCATACATGTTGTTGCTGAGGATCCCGTTTCCTGAAACTGCCATTTTACCACAACACCATTTCCGCCTGCATTTGCTAATTTTGTGTACAAGTCCATCCCGCCATATAAATATAGATATCCGCCTATATACCTGATATTGCTGCTGCCCAGGTCTTTTGTAATCCAAATATCGTAGTGCGCAGGTTTAAGTGTTTTTAATTTTGCATAGCTCTTTGTCAGCACAAAATGAGCGCAACTAAACTGGCCTATTTTTTCTTGCCCTGCATTTTCTAAATCATAAACTGCATGGGCTTCGTCATTTGCTTTTTGGTTCATTTTCTCCCAGGCGCTTATACTAACAACCATTGCTCTATGTGCTTTAGGAATCAAATGTGTTATTGTGCCCTTGCTTAAATCAATGAGGAGTGGGTTTTGAGTGGTTACGCCTTTTCCGGAAAAAGAGGTATCTCTCGATTCTATCCTGGCATGAGGACCGGATTCATAAATGGTGGTGAGCACTTTGCCCTTTGTGCCAAACCATTTATCTGAATAATCATTTTCATAATAAAGAATGCCATTGAATTGAGCAGGTAATCTTTGAAAGGCAAAAGCCAGCAAAAGAGGGATTATTATTTTTTTCACAAAGAAAAATTTGATTAAATATTTATCACTCTTGTAGTGCAAAGTATTTTATTATTCAATGGCAGGAAAGCCGTACTCTATACATGGCCTCTTTTACTTTATAACCGGATGTAAACAACAAGCCATCGGCTATATTTTTTTCCAAACAAACTAATGCTGGCAACTTTTGAAAAGCTTAATTGAGGCCAATTTCCAAAAGCCATTTGTTTGTTTCTTCAACATAAAATTCATCTGTATTTGTTGACTTGCTGTCTTTTTGCTGAAAAATACTACCCGAAATATTTTCTGTTTCATTGAGCAGTAGTCTTCACACTCACCGGTTCGCTCACTTTTGTTCTTCCCCGTTTGTCTTTAAATAGTACCTGGATGGCATATCGAACCTGACGTGTTTTTTGCGGATCAATATTATCGGCAAACTGGGTTAATCCTTTTGAAACAGACTGGTATCGTGACAAAGGATCGTTGTCCGCCGCTTTGTAGATCACATAAAAATAATCGCCATTAGTTGAAAAACTCCATGTGAGTTGTGCCTGCTTTGTCTTTGTATTATAGTTTACACGCAATGTGTTCAATGCCGGAAGATCGGGAACTGTCTTTACTTC
The DNA here is from genome assembly GCA_018266455.1 of Bacteroidota bacterium. GTDB lineage: Bacteria > Bacteroidota > Bacteroidia > Chitinophagales > Chitinophagaceae > Puia. The sequence goes on along the minus strand of JAFEAJ010000026.1, from coordinate 98,075 downwards.
AGCGCTTATTGAAGTTGACTTTCCCGAATGTAAACTGTCATCGTCAATGGTTTCAGCACAATATTGGTATTCATGAAAGGCAGTCAGATTATGATCTGTAAAATGAAATGTTTGTTTAGTGGGATCATGTTTCACCCGCATCACAGGCGTCCAATCTGATTTATTTTCTTTTCTGAAAACAATATAACTTACCGCATCTTCACTTGAACTTTGTATCCAATCAATTTGAACCCCTGAAGTGTCCACATAAACTTTTAATGCCAATGGCGGCACCGGAGGAACTATATCCGGCTTTTTCAATTCAACCGGTTGTGAATATCCTGAATGATTATTGTTTTCATCCACCGCTACAATTTTATACCAGATTGTTTTGGTAAGTGTTTTCAGGGTAATGCTGTCAGTAAACGTGGTATCCGTATCCGGTGCAATAGTAATTTGCGAATAGACATGAGCGTTACTGTTAGCAAAATAAACCTTATATCCTTTCAGGTCTTCTTCTGTATTGGGTTTCCATGAGAGGTGAACGAGTCCTTTCTTATCAATAAACCCTTTTAACCCTGTGGGTATTGCCGGTGGCGTATGGTCGGGCACTAATCCCATCGCCGGGATAGAAGGTGCAGAATTTCCGGCGGTATCTACAGCGAGCACAACATAATAGTTTTGCCCGTGCGGAAAAGCTGCGGTGTCTGTAAAATCTGTTGACTTCGGATCCAGGAAGCCCTGGTGCAATGCGGTATATGGCCCGTTAACCAAATGTGCGCGGGTTACAATGTAGCCTTTAAAATCTTTTTCTAACAATGGTTTCTTCCATTTCAACTGAATTTTTCTTCCGTTTATATATTTTGGATTGGATACGATGGGTGCTGCCGGTGGAGTAAGGTCTGTACCCATTGCAGAAAGTGTATCTGAATAATTACTCATTTCAGCATATGCGTTAATGCCCTGTATGCGGTAAGAATATTTTTTATAATTGGCAGGAAGACTATCTACAAATACTTGTTGCAACTGAAGCAATTCAAATATTTTTCTTTTTGTGGTATCATTTTGAATCATGGATGAATCGGGCCTTGATGAAAAATAAGGCACTTCATTTAATACTTTAAAATGAATACCGTCATCACTTCTTTCAATAAAATATCCGCTGTACTGTTCTGCCTGGAAACGGTTCCAGTGAAGCTCTGCCACCCGATCACGTGCAATAGCTTCCGTCATCGCCGGCTTACTTCGGGTAGTCCCGGAACCATCATTTTCTACCAAAATATTAGCCGTATCAATTTTTCCCTGTGTTGGTTTTTGAGCCGGGTAAATTTTATAGATGTACAGCCCATTTCTTTTTACATTCCTATCTGTAAAACCCAATCCTTGTGCTTTTGCAACATTCCCATCATAATCTGCCACCTGTAATGAATATGCAAAACGGCTGTTCCAAACATTTGCTTTATCTACCTGTCCCGGCTGGCCTTTCCTCAGATTGGTTGAAAAATTTTTCCCGTACAAACATTGTGCAGCTATTGCTGCATACTTATTATTGGGGCCAAATTTGGCTTTCATCTGCTCCAGTGTCATCGGCTTTAATGGTTGTGGTGTGATGATTTCTTTCCTGGGATTATTGGCTTCGGAAAGATCAATACGCTCAATAGTGTATCCTGTTACATTCAAAGTACTCCATGCCCAATCTGCTGTTGGCCCCCACCGGAGCACGATAGAATCACCATAAGATTTTGCAAACATCTTTATGCCGGCTTTTAAATCAACTGGTGGCTGCTGGTTCCTAGCTGCATTATTTTTTTTCTGGCAAAACGCAACATGCCACATCATCAGAAAAATAACAACCAGGAAATATTTATACTTATTCATGTGCGTTTATTTAATGGTGAAATTTTTTGAAATCGTGTTGCCCTGCATGCTTCCTGCCTGGTATTGGAATTTTATCGCCCTGGTTCCGGAAGCTAAAGGCACAAAATGCATGTTCATTAGCTGATTTAAAATGTTCATCGAATTAGGATCGGCAGAGATATCATACAATTTGTTCCAGGGCAATGACACAGATCCTCCAATAACATTATCGGAAAGTGTTAAATCCCCACCCATGGATGAAACAACTTGTGAAAAGAAGGCTCCTAACTGACTTTTCAGAGAAGATATCTTCTGGTAAGCCGATTGCCCGAATAAACCCATCAGCTTATAATCCTGGTATATATAGTAACCCCTGCTCCAGGTAAGCTGGTACCCGGACATAATAGACTGAAGGGCCTGCGCATTTTGCATGGGCATTGTAATCAAAGAAGAATTATTGCCTTGCTTTAATCCAAGGCTTGGAGATAAAGACATGGTTAATCCCGACCGTGTCACTAAAGAAGCAAGTTGTGAAGAAGAAGATCGCTGTTGGTTCATTATTGCCGGCATTTTAGAAAAACTATTGGCCAACGCATATTTTGATACCTCACCTGTTTCTACCAGGCTCAATGGTTCATCTGCAGGGAACTTGCTCCAGTCAAGCGTATTTACAGGCTTATAGATCATTTGACGCATAGCGGGGACGCCGAAGTCGGTATTGACCACAAATTTGAACGCAAGGGTAAATGCATTTGCATATAAATAATTATCTGCAAACTGATCATTTTGCTGGCTGCTGTTCCAGTCTATTGCCGCACTGAACAAAGAGGGATAATTGGTCCCATCAGGAGCTGTATATCCTTTTATTTCAAACTGGTCAAATCCTTCCTGTTTGGAGCCGTCATTGATGATGTACACGTTATAATTATTACCGCGGTTTCCATTCCAGTTACCCAATGCATTCATTTTATCATTGAAACTATTATACTGGCTGGTACGCATATACATTGTATAAGCAGGACCGTTATAATGAGTGGATGATGCAGATGAATTGGTAATATTTCCTGAAACAGAAGTATTCCTCACCTGGTAGTTGACATTCCCGCTTGTACGGGTACTCATGCTTACCATACTTTTGAACATCATCGATGGCATCGCTTTGCCATTGGGCGTAGAATAGAAATCCATCCTGTATATCGTATTGTTCTTAAGATTTGCCGGTAAAGAATAATTGATTGTATTCGATCCATAATCAGCAGTAAAAGTTGTCTTCACTGTATCTCCACTACCATTTTCAATGAAGTATAAATCATAATTTCTTAATGATAAAAAACTACCACCTTTATCAGGGAAAATATTGTTTTGCCATTTTGTTAATTGCAATACCCCTTTGCTGCCCATTTCCTGTTTCAGTACATAACGCTGATGATTGATCGGATAAGAAAAATGCACGTTCTTCTCCGGCACATATTCAGGGGCGGGCCCGGTAGTAAAACTGAACGTGGTAGTTTGTTCTACTTGTTCTCTTTGCTGGTTTTTATCATTATAAGGGAAATCCCACCTGTTTTCATCGGGGTAAAATTGCATGGCGTTACACACTACTGTTACGTTGTAAACAGTAGTTGGCAACAACATATCTTTAGGACTAAACAGTGCAATAGTATTCCCGTTTTGATATCCTTTACGTGCAACAACATCAGGTTGTGTCTTCGATGAAATTGTATAAGATTCAATGGAGAACCTGTATGTCCTTGTTTCACCCTGTGGTTTATCTTTTGTGGGTGGCACATCAATGTTATAATTTGTTTCAAGGCCTACATTGGAAGCTACAAAAGGATTATCAAATACGTCTGCTTTACCTTTTGGCCCATAATCGCTGATGATCTGTACATCCCTCAGTGGATCGGGTGTGGGATAGCATTTGTCACCAATAGAAAAATGAGCTGTTGTATGAACGGAAATTAATCCATTTAATACTTCTCCGTCCACTTTCAAATCGCCATCAAGCCAGGTGGGATTTGGTAAGCCGGCAGAAACCAACGCTGAAACCTGAAGATTACACAAACTCAAATCTCCTGAGAAAAACCAAACATCCACGTGAATACCCACATCAACTCCCAGGTATGCATAAAGTTGCCCCAGTGCATACCAGTTTTGCCATCCGGCTGACTGGTTATTGCATTGAAAAGATTGGGCAAAATGCTTTAAAATCAAATCAAAGCCTACGATTGCATCAGCTTTAGCATACAACATTGCAAAACTGAACTTCAGTTTTCCATCTATTTCAGCGCCAAACATCATTCCATCGCCCGGAGATTGGTTCATGGAATTAATTAATGACGTAGCTGAAGGATCCCTTGTTAGTCCATGTGAAGTTATCTGCGAGGGAAGATCAGGCAGGGTGGGATTAATCAAACTTCCCATTTCAAAATAGGCAGTAGCACCGAGATGCAATGTGAAAATATCATTGCTCACATCAACCAGAGAAAAACTAACACGTTTTGCAAACGCATCGCCTACCTTAAAATACCATCCATCAGGGCCCCCATACATTCCAATTGGAATGTCAGCAGTAATAGTGGCAAATTTTCCCTGGATATCTGCATTCAAAGAAAACTTATTTTGTGCAAAATCATAAGTGATATCTACAGTTCCGTTTACGGTAGCATTACTGTTTGTTGGAAAATTGGTAAGTACAAATACATCTCCATGAAGATTGAGCATATCAAATGCGCCATTGACAATTTGTGCTGTTAGTGTCACTTTTGCATTCATGGCATCAGCACCTGCACCGGATACCATTGCAATACAAACTGTAGCACGGATACCTGCAGTACCTTGCTGAGGCGTGAAGGTAACGCCGGACATTGTATGCCCTGCGGTTGCATCATTCGCTTTGGACGAGGCGGTAAGATTGGCGGGATCTGCAGGTAAGTTATTGCTCATGGCCATATTATAATAAGCCCCGCCACCAAAACCATTAATACCTATCGGGCCTACCACAGGAATTGTCGGGAATGTAGCACAGGCATCTATATACCAGTAATTGTAATTGTTTACATTGCCGAATTGAGCCGTTGCCTCTACTGTAACCAAGGGGAAAGTTGCTTTCACATGACCTTTTAATCCATCACCATACGTCTGGTCATGGTTATAGAAAACAAGCATACCGTCAACTGTTACAGGGCCCACGCCACCTTTTATTTGTACAGAATCAATATCCACTCCCGCCGATAATGTTATTTGCGGAGCCATATTGGTAAACGATGCATTTATTTTTCCATAGATGCCCAAATTGGTGGTAGCGCTTATGACAGATGCATCTCCAAAACCAATATTTACATTCAGATCGAACTTGATGCCTAATTTTATGTTAGCAGGATCACTCAGATCTACCAATGGTCCGATATTGTTAATAGAAACCGGAAATCCGCCAACCGATTTCTGTGGACTGGCAAATGCCCAGGTGCCGTGGCTAAACCAAAATTTCTTTGCATGAGTTGCAGGATCCCTGTTGCCAATACCGAGACTATCGAATTTAAGACCGGGAATGGATGAAGAAGGTGAACCACCACCGGATGTGCTGATACCAAGAGTTCCATTCAAAATAAAAGTAACAGCAGTACCAAGACTGTCTTTCTTAACTGTAAATGCAGAGTTTTTGTTCAAGGTCATGGTGGCTGCCCACAGGTCTATTACCATTGAATCTTTTGGTTGAATTACAAATTCATATTGCAACGAGGAATCTTTGGCTTTGTGAAGATCGGCAGAGTATTCAAGCGGTGTTTTACTAATTGGCATTAAGACTTGCCCGTTCAATCTTCCACTCTGGAAAGTATTTTGTTGTATTACTACTTCCACTGTATCTAATGAATACCCCCAACCGCCAAGGTCTCCGTTATTCAGGTCAATAATTTTCGTTCCTAAAATATGTGTGCTAACTCCTTTATCATCTAAAATAAAATCTTTAGCTCCGAAAGTCGTCCTGTCTTTTCCCTGGTTGAATGTTTTAAAATCTGAAGGCAGCAACACCATCAGTTTGGGTATGTATAATCCTTCAAAATCCACTCCCTTATATCCCGTATATTCTTTAGGAAAATTAAATCCTTTCACATTTTGTTTTGAAGAGTGATCATAATAAATGGTATCTGAACTGAAGGTTAATCCTTTTACACCACTGACCTGGAAATTCGGAGTAGTGATCATGGCAATCCAATCATCCCATTTATGAAAACGGAACATGAGTCCCGCAACTACAGCGCTGTCCACTGGATTACCGGTGCTGTCTTCCCGAACAACTGCATTCTTAGGTAAAGTAATTTCTGCGTGAACAACAACTGCAGAGATGCTGTCTTTTGTCCATGAAACATAAGTTCCTTTTGTTGAGTCAGCGCTGGGTGATCCTTTGAATTTTACCACTAAACTATCATCTGCTGTGCCCAGATTAAAATACCGGTCTGAGGGCAACATTAAAGTTCCTTGCTTGAATGAAATCCCAGTCGGGTTCATACAGAAACCTGTACCCGCGAGAGACAACCAACCGTTGGCTTCCGGAATATTCAAACTCATCAGCACACTCATGGTAGCTCCCTTTGGAGAAAAGGTCATACTCATGATCGCAATTGTGGTGGGTGTACCGCCAAAATTTTCATTATCCAGGCCGATTGGACAGTTGACCGGAGTCTTACCAACTATTTGGCTTATTACATTGGTTGTTTTATTGGAATTAATAAAATTTTCCACTCCGCTGGATAACTGATCTAATTGCTGCCCCGTCTGCTTGGTAATATCATTCCATGTTGCAAAACTGCTTAATTGAAACTTTTGTGGATCCGTAGTCGAGGTGACGACTCCGGAAAAGATCTTCATGCTATCATTGACTCGAATATTTTTGAATGCGACGGCAAGCTTAATTGTTGAAATATAGGGCTTCCAGTCTATGGTGCCTGTTCCTGAATAGGTGCTATCTGCGTCGTTTCTTTTGATTGAAGTCACAATCATTTTAAATTCACCAACTGACAGTGTATCATTTTTCAAATCTTTTGTCTTATCAATCACAGTAGAATCTTTTGTATAATTCAATCCGCAATTGGCCGTAGAGTCGAAAGCATTGGTTGCAATAATAGTTGAATCTACTTTGGTACTATCAGATTTTGTAGTATCGGATTTAGCAGTTGCAGTACTATCACTTTTTGTGGTATCTATATTACTTTTTAAAAGTTGGGAAGGAGTAACAGGATTATTTTTAGAAATATTCCCGGTTGAATCACCAGGCCTTTTTGTAACAACTGGTTTATTCGTAACGACCTGGATTGTGTCCTTTGGTTTGGCCTGCCTGTTTGCAACCCTTCCATATTGAAAAGGCTCGACCCTGCTGAATCCAAAGTTTTGAAAACTCACCGTATCTGCCACGCCTGCTATGCCCGGCGCATTGCGCACATGCACACGCATGACATACTGCTTCCCGATTTGCAGCACATTTTGATAAAGCATGGTGTCTAACAAAAAGGTGGCTGATGGCAGGTTTTCTTTCATGAATACGGGCGGGTTGAAGATCGCATCAGCAGGCACCTGGCCGGGGTATAATTCATGTATTTCAAAATCGTAAGACATTGGCGGGATTGCCGCGCCGCAGGTGGAGTTGGGCCTTGTCCATGTAAATACCATGGGGTATCCGGGAGCCACAACCGGAATGGTTTCATCCATATTGATCGCGCTTACAGGCTGCAGGAATTGCGGGGCCGCTGCCGAGTAACAAATATTGAATGTGGCACACCCGGTATTGGGATTGGAAAGCGGCTGGGTATAACCAACGTCGTTGTAATTATAAGCTGTAAAACAAATCCTGTAAGTGCCTTCAGGAAGATTTAGGTTTATACCCTGTTTCAGCGAATTATAATTAATTCCCTGCATTTGAAGATTGTTCTCCGCCAAATTTCCAAAAGCCTGCTCCAGTTGAAAGTTGCTTAATGTTACCGGGTTGCCCAAGCTTAAAAAAACAGGCTGTTGGGGCTGGAAATTTTTGTTGAGCAAAATGGTAAACGGAGTAGGCGATAAACATTCCAGGGTCCCTGCAATCTTCACCTGCATCTGCCCACCGGCAGGATCACCACCGGCCACAGTAACCATTATACGTCCACGGGATGTTTGTTGCAACATCTGATCAAAATAACGGCTGGCAGGCGGTATTACGATGTTGCGGATAGTAACAGGATAATATGTCTGCGCATGAATGTTTGCAAATGAAATTGCCATCAATAGCAGCATCAAAATTCGCAGGATAAAAATATTTTGCTTGCTCATGGTCTGGATAATTAAAATGAATAATTATAGGAAATGCCCGCAGCCGTATTGGTGGTGGTTACTGAATAAGGCAATTGTTTTTGTAAGTCGTGGTTGCTGCTTGGCGGTGTGGTTGCCAGGTTGAAATAAGCAGAAAAGCTGTGGTGCTTTGCAACAGTATAATGAATGTTGAAAGACCCCGTAATATTATTTTTTGCATTTCCGCCGGAGAAACGGTTCAGCAAATAACCTACTGATCCGTTCATCCCAAGTGCTTTATCTTTCAGCAACTGTATTCCTGCTCCAACATTGACGCCATAAGAGGTGTATTGAATGGTATCCTGCTTATAAAGATTATACAACAGGCTTCCATTTAACGACCAGGATTGTTGGGTGAATGCGCAGGAATAAGCCAGCACGCTGGTAACCGTGTTGCTGTTTGAATACGCTTTGGTAGAAGGATTATTATCATTTAAAAATGAGTAATTGAATGTCGGCGTGAGTGTTTGGAGGGCAGTTTGTTGCCCAAAAGTAAAACTGGGTGTTACAGCTATGTTATACACCTGCTGATCTAATCTTACCGAATCACTGATATGCGCGGTACCATCAGCCTGGTTCAGGTTCACTACCGAACCGGATATATTAAGGTTGGCATGGGCGCTTAACAAAGCGGTCAGGCTTAGTGTAGCGGTTAGGGTGTGCAGCTCGCTTGCCAGCTTTTTTGATACATCATTGTGTTGCGCATTCACATTGCCATTCAGGTTTACTTTTCCTTTATCAAGCGAAAGGCCACCGTTCCATTGAAAAGCTTCAATATCATTCAACATGTAAGGAACACCGAGCGATTTGAAATCGGCCTGTACCCTGCGGTAACCAAATGTGGTGTTGAAGTTCTTTAATAAAAAAGTAATTGTTGACTGGCCTGCCCAACTGGTAACAGTTCCATTTCTGAATGGGATGAGCTTATAAAAAAGTTTATCGACCACATTGCTGAGCGTGTCCTTGTTTATTTTTTGTGCCGAAATGTCTTGCGTTAACGCACTTGCCGCCACACTGGTGTTCCAGATAATTTTTTTAAGAAAAGTAAATTTTGATGAAAACCCAATCACTGTATTTTCCTGCGGGCGAAGGGTGTCTGTGGTAGTCAAAAGTTTTATGGAACTGCTATCGTCCTTCGCATGAAAGTAAATCAGGTCAAAATGATTGGCTTCATTTCCCACGCCAATCCTTGCGCCATATCCTTTGCGCCCGTATTGCGGCATGGCCAGGTGCCCGCTGGTGGTATCTTCACTGATGGCCTTATTCAGGCTCCCATAAAATGCAGCAAAGCGGAACATTTTCGGCGTTAGTTCTATGCCAACACCCTTGAAGCTCTGCCCGTCAAAAGTAAAAGGCGACATGGATATTGTCCTGTATCCCAAATCCAGCTTGATCCATTTGTAAGTGGGGCTGATCCCGAATTGAGCAAAGGGTGTTGAATAACTCCTGCTATATTGGTTGATGATAAAAGAGAATGGCAAGGAGATGCTGTAAATTGTTGGGGTAAAATTTCCATACAAGTTCCAGGTAAACGGGTCCCGTGTATAATTGGTTTCAGTGGAATGATAAAAACTCATCCCGCCGCCGATATTGCCGCTGAATGTAAACGGTTTTTGCTTTCCGATATGCTCCAGGTTTTGTGCAGTGGCATGCATATCAAAAAAAACAATAGCAGTTATTAGAAGCAGCTTAGTAAAATGGCTTTTTTTCATTTTATACCTTAATAGGAAATGGTCAATTCGTAATATGGCTGAACCCTATATCGCACAGCCCATTGATGAAATCCTGGTATACCACCAGGTTATCCGGGAATGCCGGTGTGGGTGTGATTTTGTTATATTGGTTCTGGTAAGTGATGTAGCTTTCTGTAAGTGGGAATATATTTGCCTGGTCCGTTCGCCTTGCATTATAAAAACCATCCCCGGCTGCTCCTGCTACGCCGGATTGGGTCATATTTACGCTAATGACGTAACTATGGTTTCCCAGGATATGAACTGCCTCATTGGTTGAGCTCAGGTCATCATAAGAAAAACCTGTTGTAGTATTTACTTTTATGTCTTTTTGAATTAAAGGGGCCTGGGTAACGCCATCCCAGAGCGTAACAGTATATACTCTTCCTGAATCAGGCAGCCTGATCCCGATTTCATAAATTGTGCCCGTATCGGAAGCGGTAAAGCTATACCCTATCTCTACCGGCAGATCATTTTCATGAAGCGTAACATCGACTTTATTCCCATTATCCTGTAAATATTGCGAAAATGGATTTACCCGGGAGATCCTGCCCCCTGTCTGAAATGGTTTCTTCTGGCAGCCGGTCAAAAGAAACAAAATCACTATTAGCAATGAAAAAATTGTTTTTGCCTTTTTCATGTTGATGATTTATTGTTCTTTAATAATGGCCCAACAACAAAATATATAGCCGGCCTTTTTGTTGGCGCAGCCAGGCCCTTTAATCTTTTGCTGATCTGTCCATAACTATATTTTTCCTGATATACACTTAATAAGCGGCACAAAATATTCCGTAACTGACGCGAACAGGAAATTTTTGGTTTCAATATTTAAAGCCAATATCTACAAGGCCGAAAATCAGGTCGTGGCGCCTGATCGGGTAATCCGGAAAAGTTGGTGTGCTCACATAATATTTTTCATATTGATCGTAATAAGCAACAATTCCCTCAACAAAAGGAAACACCTGGGACTGTGTGTTACTGGCGCCAAACAGGAGGCCAATTGGACTGGCGCTTGTTGTGTTTACCGGAACTGTATTGAAGCTGACCACATAAGTATGCTGTGCCTGAATACCAATTGCTTCATTGGTGGCTGTTAAATCAAGATAAGTGAATGCCAGTGTGCCTGTGCACTGAATTGGCTTTTGAACCAACGGGGTTTTTGTTGCAGAGTCCCATACGGAAACCATATAAGCGTGCGATGAATCGGGAACCCGCAGGCCAAGTTCATAAATTGTGCCTGCACCCGCAGCGCGAAAAGTATATCCGATCTCCCTGGCGGTGTCATTTAATTGAATGCCCACCTGCGCTGTATTTTTGTTTTGGGTAAGGTATTGGGTGAAGGGGGTCACTGTTTTTGGCGATCCGCTGTTTTTTGACTTGCCGCATGCACAAAGGAAAAGGGCAAGCATCATGGTGGCAATACATTGTTTCATAGTTTTAGTTTTTAGATAAATGAACCAAATAATTCTTCCCCAAAATTTCTGATTGTAATACAAATACTCAAGTGCAAATAAATTTTCGGCAATTTCAATCTCATATTTGGAGGAAATAAGGGAATACCCGGTCAGTGCGCCAACTCAAATAACCCATCCGGGCCACCACAAAAATGAATGGCAATGGTCACACGCACCCCTTGGGCTTATATCTGCCGGAAATACCTGGTTAAGTTTATTCGTGCTGGGCTGAGCCAAAAGATGCATGGCTGATAAAAACAACGCTAATGCAACAGGAGTTTTTGCCTTTTTCTTTATTGAGAATCATTATTGTCCATCTAAATTTCATCATATTGGGCTAAAGCCTTTATAGAATGCGGCTTTCGTAGCCCTGCCCTTAAGGGCACTATAAATTCAAAGTCAATTCCAGTGGGCTTTAGCCCAACTTACCCGGATGATATTGATTGAGAATGTATATTGAACAAACACTACTTTTTTTCGCTTTTGCCTTCAGGCTTGTCCCTGACCACTGCCAAATCTGCTACATCAACAGTTATTGGCACAAGCCCCAATTGCACCACCGCTTTTTTTCCCCTCATTTCTTTCAGGGTTCCTACCTGGTGATTTTTTTTCATCATCACTTTGTCTCCTACTTTGGCTTCGCCACCAGTTTCAGCATATTTCATATCAAACTTCTTTTTTGCTTTCTCGTTCACCTGTTTTTCCTTTTGCCCAAACAGCAAAGCCTGCATTTGTTTAATGGCTTCGTTTTTATTCCCGGCCTTTTTCCAGTCAAAAACAATTTGCTTCAGCTTCCGTTCCGTTTCTTTTAAATAGGCAATGCGATCTTCTGAAATTTTATTCCGGTGCCTGAGCAGCTCTACCTGTTGATGATGTTTTTCTTTATCCATCAACAGCTCCATTTCTTTTTTTAACCGCTCGTTTTCTTTCATCAGCTTTTGAAGCGCTGCTTTTTCTTTTTCCAGGTTTTGCAAATCCTGTTCGGTCCGGTTCAATAATTTATCCAAACGGAAATGCCCTTCATCAACCAATGCCCTTGCCCGTTTTATTAACACGGGCTCCAGCCCAATTCTTTCTGCAATAGAAAAGGTATACGATGAACCGGGCTTGCCGATAATGAGCCTGTACAATGGCTGCAAATTTTTTTCATCAAAAGCCATCGCGCCGTTGATGATGCCCGGCGTTTTGTTGGCCATCACTTTCAGGTTCAGGTAATGTGTGGTAACAATGCCAAACGCATGCTTTTTTACCAGTTCTTCCAGTATCACTTCGGCAAAAGCGCCGCCGAGGTTGGGGTCGCTGCCGCTGCCCAGTTCATCAATAAAAAATAAAGTCTTTCCATTTGCATTTTCCATGAAGTGTTTCATGTTCATCAGGTGCGAGCTGTAGGTGCTCAGTTCAAATTCCAGGCTTTGCGTGTCGCCAATGTGTATCATCAACTGTTTGAAGATGCCGAGCTCAGAATTCGGGTGCACCGGTATCAGCAAACCGCTTTGTGCCATTAGTTGCAGCAAGCCAACTGTTTTTAAAGTAACCGTTTTGCCGCCTGCATTTGGGCCCGATATGACCAACAGCCGGTTTTTTTCATTCAACTCAATATGGGCTGGGATAGTTGGTTTATTGTTTTTTTTGTTGTACAGGTATAATAAAGGGTGGTAAGCCTCCTTCAAATGCACATGTGCTTTATCATGTAGCAAAGGGAAATTGCCATTGATATCAATAGCCAGTTTTCCCCTGGCAGCAATAAAATCATATTCGCCCAGCACATTATGGTAGGCAGTTAACAGCAATGCATAACCGGAGAGCCGGGCAGTCAGTTCCCGCAATATGCGGTACACTTCCCGGCTTTCTTCATGCTCCAGGGAAAACACGTCATTGTTCAGCCCGATGGTTTCTTCCGGCTCTATAAAAGAAGTGCGCCGGGTATCGCTCTCGCCGTGCAATATGCCTTTTACCTGCCTTTTGTTCTCGGCAAAAATGGCAATCACTCTCCTGCCGTTCAAAAATGCTTCTTCCGTTTCGGCCACATAGCCTGCTTTGTTCAGCTTCGATAAAATGCGGTCGAAGGCGCGGCGCAGTTCATTGCGCTTTCTGAAGAGGCCCATCCTGATATGGGCAAGCGCACCAGAAGCGCTGTCTTTCACATGCCCGTTTTCATCAATCACTTCATCAATATGCGCTATAACCGCTTTTTCATAATACGTATGCTCAATCACTTTTGCCAGCGCCGGATAGGCCAGTTTTCTTTCTGCATCGAACCATCGGAAAATATTTTTTATGCTGCCTGCGAGCTTCCTGATCTCTAAGAAATCTTCCCCGTTTAATACAGCCCCCGGAATGCCGAGCAGTTGCAGTTCTTTCGAAAGGTTCAGCACATCATCGTTCGGGAAATATTGTGCGCTTTGCAAAAGCAATTTGAATTCGTTCGACTGCTGGAGCTCCAGTTCAATATATTCACGGCGGGTATGGATGCGCAATGCATTTGCTTTTTCAATGGCATATCCCGTTTTGCAATGGCCCGCAAGCAGTGATTTGATCTTGTCGAATTCCAGTTGCGCCGGCGCCGATGAAGGAAAGAATTTCATGGGCTGAAATTAAGAAGGAATTTGATAATGCGGGAAGGGGAAAGTTTGCGGCTACCGGATGAGGCACCGGGCCAAAGATGGGATGAATGTTGAACAAGAGGGCCAGCCGGCAACGAAGAAATAAGTAGGCGCCAGGCTGTTAACGAACATTTAAACTCTTTCAATTGTCATATTGCTTACATAAGTTGCTGCAAATGCTTATTAGCTTGCCAAATGAAATTAAATTTGTTCCACCGTATTAAAACAAAAACCATGAGCGCATTTGCTTTTATTACATCGCTTGCTTTATTAACAAGCTCGTGCGGGCATACAAACACTCAAATTACAAACATGAACGAAACAGTTATTCCTTCAGGCATTAAAACCGATACGGCTACTTTTGCCACAGGCTGCTTTTGGTGCACCGAAGCCATTTTTCAAAGACTGAAAGGCGTTTATAAAACCATTTCGGGTTTTTCGGGCGGGCATGTGGCCAGTCCGACTTATGAAGAAGTGTGCACCGGCACTACCGGCCACGCCGAATGCCTTCAAATTATTTATGACCCCAACACCATTTCGTATGACCAACTGCTGGAAGTTTTTTGGGAGTGCCACGACCCCACCAGCCTTAACAGGCAGGGCAACGACGTGGGCACGCAGTACCGCAGCGCTATTTTTTATCACAACGAAGAACAAAAAGAAAAAGCAGCACATTATAAAACGGAACTGAACAAAAGCGGGGCTTATAATAAGCCTATTGTTACGGAAATAGTTGCTTACACAAAATTTTACCCTGCAGAAAATTATCACCAGGATTATTTCAACCTGCACGGCTCACAGCCTTACTGCAGTTTTGTGATTAGGCCAAAAGTGGAGAAGTTTGAGAAAGTATTCAAAAATTTGCTGAAGAAACAATAAGGGGCAAACCGCTTACTACCGGCAGCCGATGGCCGGTAAAAAAGAACCCGGGTTAAACGTGGTTCTTTTTTATTTTATTCCGCTTAAAAAATAAAATTAAAATTTCGCCTATCTTCATTGCTTATACCAGCACTGCCCCATGCAACATAGCGCCAAATACATTTCGAACCTGACCCCGTTGCGCGGGATGGCTGCTTTGCTGGTGGCCATCTTTCATTTTGAGATGGCCATTGCCCGTTTTATTCCTGCCAAAACAACCATGTTCTTCGAAAAAAGCTACCTGATGGTGGACTTGTTCTTCATCATGAGCGGGTTTATTATGCTGCATGTTTATGGGGATGCTTTTAAAACCGCAATTTCAAAAAAATCTTTCAGGCAGTTTATGGTGGCCAGGTTCGCAAGGATCTATCCCTTGCATTTTTTTTCATTGCTGTTGTTAATAGCAGTTGTTTTTTTTGTATTGCCGCCGGGCGATGGCCAGGCAAAGCTGATCGAAGCGCCATCAGCCATACCATTTAACTTTTTGCTGTTGCATGCTTTTTATACCACTAAAATGTACACCTGGAACATCCCATCGTGGAGCATTAGCCCCGAATGGTGGAGCTATATGCTGTTCCCTTTTATGGCCTTGTTCATCAGCAGAAAAAAAATAGTTGCTGTGGTTGTGTTTCTCCTGTTCATCATGGCTGCATATTACAGCATCATGTATTTGCTGCCAAGGGTAAACCCATTATATCCCTCGGCACCTGTTGCGCACAATATCAATTCCACTTATGACTATGGCTTTTTGCGGGGGCTTGCCGGTTTTATGTGCGGCATGGTAGTGTATGTTTTCTATCGATCTGCACATGCAAAAAAAATATTTGGCAATGACCTGACTGGCCTGATAATATTATTGCTGTTGGCAACAGCCCTTCATTTTGCCTTGAACGATGCAATCGTTGTTGTGCTGTTCGCTTTGCTGGTATTGAGCTTTGCAGGAAATGAAAGTAAAGTGCATACAATTTGCAACAACAAAGCCCTGCAATATCTTGGCAATATTTCGTATTCCATTTATTTGATGCAGATATTTTTCCAGGTGCCTTTCTCGCATGGTTATCGCCTGCCTGGCGTTACAGGGGTTGGCAGGGGCAAGCTGAATATCGATTTCGGGAGCGGGCTGATGTATTGTATTATTTATGTTTTGCTGCTGATCGCCTTGTCGTCCCTTAGCTATTATGCCATTGAGAAGCCATGCAGAAAGTACATTAATCAAAACTGGGGAAACCCTTTCGAAAAAAACAAAACGGGGCCGGTTGGCGCAATTCGTTAAAATTTAGGCTTGCTATCATTACAAAATATTACTTCATTTATTTTTACAGAAAAGCTCCTGATAAAATGAAAGCTGTACACTTTTATTTTTTAATTTCTTCTTTTTACTTATGCCTCCCTGTTAGCGCACAAACCAGCACGGAGCATTTCACCCATGCAGACACGCTGCGGGGCTCAGTTACCCCTGAAAGGGCCTGGTGGGACGTGCTGAGGTACGATATTGAAGTAAAGCCAGATTATGCAAAAAAGCGTATCCGGGGCAGCAACGAAATCACGTTCAAAGTAGTTGCTGAAGGCAGTAATATGCAGATTGACCTGCAGGAGCCTTTAGAAATTCAACAGATCGAATGGAGGGAAAGGAATTTGAATTTTCAAAGGGAGGGCAATGTGTTCCATGTAAAATTCTCATCCGAACTGCATATTGGAGATGTAGAGAAGATTAAAATCATTTACGGTGGCAGCCCGCGCATTGCCGCCCGCCCGCCATGGGATGGCGGCTGGATATTTACTACCGATAAATTGGGCAGGCCCTGGATGAGCGTTGCCTGCCAGGGTTTGGGCGCCAGCGTTTGGTACCCCTGCAAAGATTACCAGGGCGATGAACCGGACAGCGGCGCATCATTGACCATAACCGTGCCCGATACCCTCGTTGCTGTCGGCAATGGGAGGCTGAAAGAAAAAAAGCCAAACAGCGATGGCACTACCACCTTCAAATGGGAAGTGGCAAATCCTATTAATAACTACAACATCATTCCTTATATCGGCAAATATGTAACCTGGCACGAAGATTATATGGGCGAAAAAGGAAAACTGGATTGCGATTACTGGGTGCTGGATTATGACCTGGAAAAAGCCAAAGAACAATTTAAGCAGGCCGACAGCATGCTGCATTGTTTCGAATACTGGTTTGGGCCTTATCCGTTTTATGAAGACGGATATAAACTGGTGGAAGCGCCACATCTCGGAATGGAACACCAAAGTGCGGTAGCTTATGGCAACCGGTTCATGAATGGCTATCTTGGTACTGATCTTTCAGGAACAGGCTGGGGGCTGAAATGGGACTTTATTATTGTGCATGAAAGCGGGCATGAATGGTTCGGCAACAACATCACTACAAAAGACCTAGCTGACATGTGGGTGCACGAAGGCTTTACCAATTATTCGGAAACCATTTATACCGAATGCCAGGACGGCCTGGAAGCGGGCGATGATTATTGCATCGGCACCAGGAAAAGGATAAGGAATGACAAACCCATTATTGCCCATTATGGCGTGAATGAAGAAGGCTCCGGCGACATGTATTACAAAGGGGGCAACATGATACATACCATCCGCCAGGTCATCAATAACGATTCGCTGTTCAGGGAAATATTGAGGGGGCTGAACCGCGATTTTTATCACCAGACGGTAACCTCCAAACAAATTGAAGACTACATCAGCCTTCATGCAAAAATAGATTTCTCCAAAGTGTTCGACCAATATTTGCGCACAACGGAAATTCCCGTGCTGGAATATAAAATCAATAAATCAGCCCTGTCCTATCGATGGGCAAACTGCGTGAGCGGTTTTAAAATGCCCGTAAAGATTTTTGCAGGAAAAGAAGCATGGATCGACCCTTCCGAAACATGGAAAATGCTCAAAGTACCTGATGGCGCCGATTTCAGGGTAGACCGGAATTTCTACATCACCTCTAAAAAAATGAATTGATCAAAACTCTGCATCTTTGCATGCTGTAAATTTTCATACACCTGCATGAGCACAATCAGGCGGCAAAGCATACTTTCCTCGGGCATTGTCTACATCGGCTTTGCATTGGGGCTATTGAACACTTATCTGTATACCCGGCAGGGAGGCCTTACACAAACGCAGTATGGTTTAATTGGCATTTTCATTTCCATTGCCAACATCATGTTTTCCCTTTCCAATTTCGGTATGCAGGCCTATATCTATAAGTTTTATCCCTATTATAACGATAACCTGGATAAGAAAAAGAGCGACCTGGTAACCTGGGCGCTTTCCATTGCCATCATCGGTTTTGTGTTCGTGCTGATCGGTGGCCTTGCTTTCAAAAGCCTGGTGATAAGAAAATTTGGGGCCCATTCAGAAGAGCTCCTTCAATATTATTACTGGACATTTCCTTTTGGGTTTGGGCTTACCCTGTATTCCCTGCTGGAGTCCTATGCATGGCAATTAAAAAAATCAGTCTTCACCAACTACCTGCGCGAAGTGCAATTCAGGGCATTCACCACAATTCTTATCGTGTGCCTGTTTACCGGCATCATTAAAAATTTCGATACGTTTATCAAACTGTTTTCTCTGAACTATTTAATCATCGCTTTTACTTTAGTGCTGGTTTTGATTTTCAGGAAAGAGCTATACCTGAATTTTTCAGTAAGTAGGGTTACAAGAAAGTTCAGAAAGAAAATTGTTGCCCTGGCAATTTTTATATGGAGCGGGAGCTTGTTGCATAATATTGCAGCGGTATTTTCTCCAATCATAATTGCTGCAGTGCTGCCCAAAGGCCTGGCCACAGCAGGCGTTTTTGTGCTTGCCCAATACATGACCAGCATCATGCAGGCCCCCCAGCGCGGTATTATAGCGGCTTCTCTTGCGCCGCTATCAAAAGCGTGGAAGGACAAAGACTTCAAAAAGATCGACCTCATTTACCAAAGGTCTTCCATTAACCAGCTTATTTTTTCGGCTGCTATATTTTTATTAATATGGCTTAATTTCAAAGATGGCATTCTTACCCTTCATTTGCAGGAAGATTACCTCAATGCGCAGCAAGTATTCTTTTTTTTAGGCCTCAATTGCATAATTGACATGGGCACAGGCCTGAATGCCCAGATCATCAGCACATCAACTTTTTGGAGGTTTGATTTTATTACCGGCATCATCCTGCTTACTATTTCTTTGCCCCTAAGCTATGTTCTTACCAAAACAACAGGCCTCACAGGGCCTGCCATTGCCATGCTGGTTTCTTTTACTATTTACAACGGCATTCGTTATTTCTTCCTGTTAAAGAAATTCCATATGCAGCCTTTTACGCTAAAAACCGTTTATACCCTTTTGTGCGCATCTGCAGATTTTCTTGTTTGTTTTTTCCTTTTCAGGAGCCACTATGGTTTCATTTGGATCATCATCAGAAGCACGGCTTTTATCATTATTTATGTTAGCTGTGTGTTGTACTTCAACCTTTCTCCTGACATTTTGCCGGTATGGGCAACTTTCAAAAAAAAACTCGGCATTAAGCATACCTAACATAAGGCTGAAAAATCATCATTATACATGGCCTATTGCCTGGTGTCCGCCATTGGCAACATGGCGTAACCACATTGGTTGCCGGGGAAGCGCTGTTGTTCATTATTGATCAGCTAAAAATATTTATCACAATGGCAAGCCCTGCAATCGAGCAGGGCTTTAGGGTTTGCTTTTAAAAAAAAAATTTCCTATTTATTCATTCTTCATCTTCTTCATAATTGTATGTTCCTTCGCTGTCTTTCTGAGCAGTTTGCCATTCTTTCACCTTATCGTCATCAAGCAGTTCAAGTATTTCAAAAATATTATCCGTTTTTTTTCTCCATTCCAGCACAGGGCTTTCCACAAACTTTGAAACATGAACGCAATAATCTGTTTCAAAATTTATTTTTACCAATTCAATGGGGCTTTCTTCCTTTTCCTGGATAAGGTAATAACAATTTCTTTCGAGGAGCGCATACGAGTACATACTACACAAAATTTTTTGGTTAAATAAATAATCTGAACCTAATGGCTTAGCAAACGGAACTTAACGGGCAATAAATGAAACAGGTGCTTCGTGAACCGGGTTAGAAAAGTATAAGGGTATGAAGTTTTATTGAAGCCATACAAATTTACTGAATTTGGAAATGTTGCAGGCACAGATTTCAAGGAAATTGGGCATTTACAAAAAAATAATCTATCTTATTGAAAATAAATAAATTAAAAATGGCGCAGTGCCAATAGGCAGGCTGCGCCAGGGCCAAGGGGGATGAAATATCTTATTTGCGTTTCAGGCCGCCGAGGCAAAAAGCCAGGTTAATGCTGAATGCGCCATTCTTGTCCTTAAAACGATCTGAGTAATTGCTCCCGCTGATATTTGTCAATCCCAGGTCATAGGCAAGAATTACGGAAGCCATGCAGGAAAGCCTGAACCCCCCGATAAACTGCAAGCCAAAATCAAAACGTTTGGCCCCATATTGGCCACCGAAAGCATTATCGCTTGGCTCGCCATCGCCGTATTTGATTTTGCCGCCAACGCCATAAGCAAAGTAAGGCCCCAACCCCGCAAAGACAATGCCCGCATTTTTGATGCTATATTGATAAAAGGCATCAAAAGGGATTTCGATATAATTCATGCGATAATCTTCCAGGTCAGATCCTGAGCTATACTTGCCTCCTTTTTGAATAAATTCAATTCCTCCTCTTGCACCGATTGCACCAGGGCCAAGTTCCTTGATTGGCTTCATGGCAAAAACGCCCAAATTGAAACCTACTTTAGATTTATAGCCGCTATAAACTCCAGCCCCAGGCCCATAACTTTCGTGGATATTGGCAAAATCCACTGATGCCTGGATGCAAATACACGTGCACATGGAACAGTCATCCCTGGGGTTATCGGGTTTCAATGAGGCTGAGCCTGGATTTACATGATCGGCTTGGGCAAAAGAATTTTTCGCTGTAAAAAGTGCCAGGGATACTAAAAGCAGGATCAAAGATGGTGTGCTGAAAGTTCGCGCCACCTGGCAAGGTAAAAAGTGTTTCATGATCTACATTTTATAGGTTAAAAAATAATTTTAAAACCCTGAACAATGCAAACTCTAAAAGCACTTATTTCATATAGCGAGCAGTCAAAATCGCTACATGCTTTGCGGTAATTTAAATAGGTTTAACATGAAATCGCCTTATAAAGATAATTGAGTTCACCCAATTATTATCATTATATTTTTAATTGTAGATTTTGGCGCCGCCCGGGCTTAAAAGCACGGCCTCAAAAAAATAATGCGCGTTCAATTATTTATTCAACAACGGCGCCATTTTCGATAGTAAGGAAATGATCTATACACCCGGGTACCTGTTGCCGATAATGGCTCACATAAACAAGCGTTGTGCCAAACAATGCGCACAACTGGTCGATCAGGCGCTTGAAATGTTCTGTTTGCTCATCATCCAGGCCCTGGCAAGGTTCGTCAAGGATCAACAACGGCGGCATTTTTACAAGCGCACGTGCCAGCAACGCTTTTCGCTGCTGGCTTAGCGAAAGCTGGGACAATCTTTTTGACTGAAGGCCCTCCAGTTCAAATAATTTCAGCCAAAGCAAAATTTTTTCTTTTTGCGGTTCATTAATATGCCTGAATAAGCCAATCGTATCAAATAATCCAGAGGCAATTACTTCAAAGCAGGTAGCGCTGAAATCAAAATACAAATGCAGCTCGGGCGAAACAAAACCTATTTTTTGTTTGATGTCCCAGATGCTTTCTCCCGATCCTCTTTTTTTGTCGAACAAATAAATCTCATTCGCATAAGCCTGGGGGTTATCCGCTGTTACCAAACTCAACAATGTTGATTTGCCGGCTCCATTAGGGCCTGAAAGGCTCCATCGCTCGCCCCTTTTCACTTCCCAGCTGATGTTACGGAGCACCTGCTTATCGCCGTACCGGACATTTACGCCGTTCATTTTGATTGCCATTTCAAAATCCTGAGCGGTTCTTGGCCTCAACCGGCTTATCAACCCGGCATCCAATTCAAATTTTTGGTCTTCCTGTTCCATTTGCAAGAATTTTTCTTTTTCTCCTGCAAACAACAACCTGCCATGGTGCAAACAGGCAATATGAGTAAAACTTTCAGGAATTTCCTGGTAAGAACTGATCAGCAAAACCATCATGCCTTTTTGGATAATGGACTGCATAAAAGCATGCAACATGTTTCGCCCATCTGCATCAAGGCCGGTGAACGGGTTATCCAGTATCAGCAATTCCGGGTTTTCAAGAAGCGCCATAACAAGCTGCACTCTTTTATTTTCGCCATTCGACAATTGTATAAGCGGCTCATCCAACAATTTGCGTATGTGCAATTCATCTATCCACTCGTTATCTAAAAAATCTTCGCCAATAAAATGTTCCCTCAACTCCTGTCTAACTGTTATGGTCTGTTCTGAATCGAAACTATTGAAACGCTGCTGGTAATATAAATCATGGGTGTTGGACAAGCTTTTAAACCGGTGCTGTTGTTCAACAACATTAACTGTGCATTTGTCATTTTTCTTAAAGGGGAAATGATATTCAACTTTTCCCTGGCAGAAATATTTCCCGGCAATAATATGTGCCAATAAAGTTTTCCCGCTTCCAGACGGGCCTACAATTGCCCATTGCTCATTTTTGTGAATACAAAAGGCAATGCCCTGCAATAAAACAGCGCCTCCTGATTGAGCTGTTACATTCGCTAATTCCAAAAATTTTTCGGCCATGAGCGAATGTACCCCCATTCGTTTTATTTGCCATTGAAATACAAAGCAAACATTCCTGTATTTCTCAGGGTCTGTCGAAAAAGATTTCAGGAACTTCGCCTAACAATGGCACAACTTCTGCAAAGCATGTAATTGATGGTTTATTTTGTGCCCCTGAATGAGTTGGGGCAAACACCGGGCCTGCCGGTTATTCCAACAATCATTTTTCGGCAACCGTTCAGCTTCAATAAAAAGCCGCTTATTCACATTGTGCATAAAAGCAGATGTACCTCTCTGGCACGGTTTTTTTATATTTGCGCGTTTGAAGAAATGCCACAAAAGCAAAGACATGACAAAACATATATAAAAAAGAATTTTTTCAAGGAAACTACCTTGTAAAACAAAACCTGGAAATTATTTCATAAACCATATATCCAAAATCAAAAATCCAAATGGCCGACAAACAAAACCTTTTTGAATACACGGAAGAAAGCATCAAAAGCCTCGATTGGCGCGAGCACATCCGCATAAGGCCAGGCATGTATATTGGCAAACTGGGCGACGGCAGCAGCGCTGATGACGGCATTTATGTACTACTGAAAGAAGTGATCGACAACTGCATTGACGAATACACCATGGGCTACGGAAAACAGGTTGATATTTCAATCAATAATAAAACCGTTTCTATTCGCGATTATGGCCGAGGCATTCCGTTAGGGAAGCTGGTGGATGCAGTGAGCAAGATCAATACCGGGGCAAAATACGATAGCAAAGCATTCCAGAAATCTGTTGGCCTGAATGGTGTGGGCACGAAAGCAGTTAATGCGTTGAGCAATTATTTTAAAGTAAGCGCATTCCGTGAAGGAAAAGAAAAGACTGCTGAATTTGAAAAAGGAGTGCTAAAGAAAGAATATAAGGAAGCAAAGACCACCGAACCCAATGGAACGCTGGTCACCTTTATTCCTGATGATTCGGTATTCAAGAACTTTCATTTCAATAACGATTATCTCGACAACCAGTTCTGGAACTACTGTTACCTCAATGCCGGACTGGTATTGAATTATAATGACAAGAAATATGTTTCGAAGAACGGCTTGCTGGACCTGCTAAAGCGCAGAACGAATGAAGATGAGCTGCAGTACCCGATTATTCACTTAAAGGGCAATGATATTGAGGTGGCCATTACGCACAATAATGATTATGGTGAAGAAATCTTCAGTTTCGTAAATGGGCAGTTTACAACCCAGGGAGGCACGCACCAGCAGGCATTCAGGGAGGCATTTGTAAAAGTGGTGCGTGATTTTTATAAAAAAGATTATGACGTGGCCGACATCAGGCAAAGCATTGTCGCTGCTTTGTCTATTCGCGTGGTTGAGCCTGTTTTTGAATCGCAGACAAAAACGAAGCTCGGCTCGCTGTATGTTGAAGAAGGCGGCGCGAGCATGAAAAACTTCGTGTATGATTTTTTAGCAAAAGAACTGGATGATTTCCTTCACAAAAACCCTTCCACTGCCGAAGCGCTTAAGAAGCGCATTGAGCAAAGCGAAAAGGAAAGAAAAGATCTGGCAGGCATAAAAAAGCTGGCTAACGAAAGAGCGAAAAAAGCGAACCTGCACAACAAGAAATTGCGCGACTGCCGCTTTCATTACAACGACGAAGCTACCGGAAAAGACAAGGACACCATTCTTGAACGACAGAAAGAAAGCACCATTTTTATCACTGAGGGCGATTCTGCAAGCGGTTCGATCACCAAAGCAAGGAACGTGGAAACCCAGGCTGTTTTCAGCCTGCGCGGCAAGCCCCTAAACTGTTTTGGCCTCACCAAAAAAGTGGTATATGAAAATGAAGAATTCAATTTGTTGCAGCATGCGCTGAACATCGAGGATGGGCTTGAAGGTTTGCGCTATAACAACATCGTTATCGCGACAGATGCAGATGTTGACGGCATGCACATCCGCTTGTTGCTGATGACTTTCTTTCTGCAATTCTTTCCAGACCTGGTGAAGAATGGACATGTATTTATATTAGAAACGCCTTTGTTCCGCGTTCGCAACAAACAAAAAACCATTTACTGTTATGATGAAACTGAAAAACAGGCGGCAATAAAAGAATTGGGCGGCAAGCCGGAGATCACCCGGTTCAAAGGCCTCGGAGAAATTTCACCAGACGAGTTTGCCGCATTCATTGGCCCCGATATGCGAAAAGAACCGGTAATGGTGATGCCCGAAACCCATATACAGCAAATACTCGAATATTATATGGGCAAAAATACACAAGAGCGGCAGGAGTTTATTATCGGGAACTTGAAAGTAGAGATTGATACCCCTTTATCGCCCGAAGAAGAAAAAAAGGTTCCTGAAATTGCTGCAGCTTAAAAAATTATTCACTACTTAAAATGCCTCTTTAGGATTGGGATATGATCCACATAGTATTTCAAAAGAATGATGTTGATGTGCTTAATGAAGCCATTCAGTTAGATGCTTCATTGCAGGGAGAGGTGATACTGATCGCAGATGATTTTGCCGTTGGCCCGTTGAAAGATATTTTTTTGGCGGAAGGATGGGAAGCAAGAAGGGAATGGTGGCGCATGGTTTTGGCAGAAGGAGATCACAAAGGCACTGTTGATGACGGCTCTGTACCTGACGACACAAGAACCGCCGCCGAATTGATCGACAAACTTCAGCGCGATAAAAAAGAAATAATTTGGATTTGGGCAGCCCAGAACAAGCACGATGTGTGCGGATATTACTGGCTGATGAGCCAGTTGAAGAATTTCCAGGGAAGAATTTTTATTCTATACCTGAACAACCTCCCCTTCATAAATGAAAAAGGGCAACTGTTTTATCCTGTTAATCTCTTCAATATCCCTGCAAAAGAATTTTTGAAAGCAAAAAAATTAGCGAGACTGGTCACCCTCAGTGAGTTTGAGGTGGATCCCGATGAATGGGCAAGGTTATGCAATGAAGAAAAAGGCGTTCGCCTGCTTGAAGGCGGGAAAAAACTGGTACAGCGGGATTATGATTATTATGACGCCGACCTGAAGACATTCATCACTGCGAGCTGGCAAACCGCTCAAAAGATAATCGGCACATTCCTTCACAAAGCAGCCCAAACTACCGGTGATGCCTATCTGTTATGGAGATTAAAAGACATTTTGTCTTCAGGTGGATATGACGTACAGGGAGAATTAAAAAAGATGAGAGATTTTGAGGTTAAGCTGAAAGCCGGGCAACCTGAAACTGAAACGTCAACAGCATAATATTTTTGTATGCCAAGGATTGCCTGTTGCCTGTTTATTATCTTTTCATTCCTGAAAACTGCTGGACAGGCACCGGCTCAGGAAATTGACGAGTTGATGAAAGCCTATTATAACCAAAATTCTTTCAATGGATCATTGCTCGTCGCTGAAAAAGGAGATATCCTACTGGAAAAAGGATATGGCTTAAAGAATGCCCGGGCTAAAACTCCAAATGATCCCAATACTGTCTTTCAAATCGGGTCCATTACCAAACAATTCACTTCTGCTATTATTTTACAATTGGAAGAGCAGCATAAACTTTCTTTACAGGACAAATTATCAAAATACATTCCCGGTTATCCAAGAGGAGACAGCATGACTATTGAAAACCTGCTGACACATACTTCAGGAATTTACAACTACACCAGCGACACAGCTTTCATGAATAACAATGCAACCAACCCTGTTAAGCTCGACAGCCTGATTGCATTGTTCAGGGGCAAGCCGTTGGACTTTCGCCCGGGAGAAAAATTCAGCTATAGCAATTCAGGTTACATTTTGCTCGGTTACATTATTGAAAAGGTTACAGGGAAGCCTTATTTCACAGTAGTGAAAGAGAATATTTTCAATCCATTGGGCATGACCCGTTCTGGTTTTGATTTTACAGGTTTAAAAAATCCCGATAAAGCAACTGGCTATTTCATGCTTACTGTGTCGCATGCAGTTCCTGCAGGCATAGTTGACTCTTCAGTGTCATACAGCGCAGGCGCCATGTACTCAACAGTGGGCGATTTATATAAATGGGACCGGGCCTTGTACACAGATAAAATCATTCATGATTCATCGATGCAAAAAGCGTTCATGCCTTATAAAAACAAATACGGATATGGATGGGCCATTGATTCGTCTTATGGAAAAAAAGTGGTGATGCACCAGGGCAGTATTTTCGGGTTCGTGAGCTTTATGGCCAGAATACCGTCAGACCAGGTTTGTATCATTCTCTTAGACAACAAACAATCGCCGGGGCTGGCAAAAATGGCAGAGAACATCAATGCCATTTTGAACCAGCAGCCTTATGATTTTCCAATACCCAAAAAAGAGATTTCAGTTGATACATCAATACTTAAAAAGTACGTCGGCAGGTATCAACTGGCGCCTGGTTTCTTCCTTGATATCAGCCTGGAAAATGGCCGGTTGCTGGCACAGGCAACCGGACAGGGCGAAAGTGAACTGTTTGCTGAAAAAGAAAACCTTTTTTACCAGAAATTAGCGGATATTGAAATTGAATTTATCGGCAATGTGCAGGGAAAAGTAGACAGGCTTGTCCTCTATCAATCCGGGGAAAAGTTCCCGGCGCTGAAAATAAAATAATTCACGATAACGAAAAATTCGCTGATCTTTTGAATTGTTTTACCAGTCCGGGCGCATCCAGATGCAGCGCAATGAAAACCAAAAGCAACATTAATTATGGCAAAATCAAAAAATAAAACAGAAGATTTTCAGATGAATGATTCCGGCATAACCGGGCAATACAAGACCTGGTTCCTGGATTACGCATCGTATGTTATACTTGAACGGGCTGTGCCTGCAGTAGAAGATGGCCTGAAACCTGTTCAGCGCCGTATCCTTCATGCTATGAAAGAAATGGATGATGGCAGGTTCAACAAGGTAGCGAACATTATTGGGCAATCGATGCAATACCACCCGCATGGCGATGCGAGCATTGGGGATGCATTGGTCAATATGGGGCAGAAAGATTTGCTGATCGAAACCCAGGGCAACTGGGGCGATATGCGCACCGGCGATGATGCTGCTGCGTCGCGCTATATTGAAGCAAGGCTTTCAAAATTTGCACTGGAAGTAGCTTTCAACCCCAAAACAACCGAATGGCAATTGAGTTATGACGGAAGAAAAAATGAGCCCGTTACGCTGCCAATGAAATTTCCTTTGTTGCTGGCGCAGGGAGCAGAAGGGATTGCGGTCGGGCTCGCTACAAAAATCCTTCCACATAATTTCTGCGAGCTTTGTGAAGCCTCGGTCAAACATCTTCGTGGAAAAAAATTTGAGCTATATCCCGACTTCCAGACCGGGGGGATGATTGATATCACCAGCTATACCGACAGCAAACGCGGCGGCAAAGTGAGGGTGCGCGTGCACATTGAAGAACATGACAAAAAAACTTTGCTGATCAAAGACGTGCCTTATGGAGTGACTACAACCCAATTGATCGATTCCATTATTAAAGCAAATGACCAGGGAAAAATAAAAATTAAAAAAGTAACAGACAACACAGCCGCTGAAGTGGAAATACAAGTTGACCTTGCCCCCGGTATTTCACCTGATATCACAATTGATGCATTGTACGCTTTCACTGATTGCGAGATAAGCATATCGCCAAATGCATGCGTGATCATCGATCAAAAGCCGCAGTTCCTCGGTGCACATGAGCTGCTGAAAATCTCTGCGGAAAACACGAAAGAGCTGTTGAAAAAAGAACTTGAAATCAAACTGGCCGAACTGCAGGATAAATGGCATTACACTTCTCTCGAAAAAATATTCTTCGAAGAAAAAATTTACAAAGAGCTCGAAAAAAAACACGAAACCTGGGAAAAAGTGCTGGATGCCATCGCTAAAGCTTTTGTCCCATTCTCCAAGCAGTTGAAAAGAGCCGTTACGAAAGAAGACATTATTAAACTAACGGAAAAGCCTGTACGGAGGATCTATAAATTGGATATTGATGAGCTGAATGAACAGATAAAAGCCCTGGAAGCAGAAATCAAACAGGTAAAATACGACCTGAACAACCTCATTGATTTTGCTGTTGCCTATTATGAAAACCTGCTGAAAAAATATGGGAAAAACCGTGAGCGCAAAACTGAAATCAGGTTATTTGATACCATTCAGGCCAAAGAGGTTGCTATTGCCAACACCAAATTGTTTGTCAACCGTGCTGATGGGTTCATTGGCACCGGTTTAAAAAAAGATGAATTTGTGGCTGACTGCTCCGACCTTGATGATATTATTGCTTTTACTAAAGCAGGGAAAATGAAAGTGGTAAAGGTGGCGGACAAGAGCTTTATTGGCAAAGACATTATTCATGCCGCCGTATTCAGGAAAAATGATGACCGAATTACCTATAACATGATTTATGCCGATGGCAAAAGCGGCGTAAGTTATTCCAAACGATTTAATGTTACCGGAGTTACCCGGGACAAGGAGTATGACCTGACCAAAGGTGAAGAAAAAAGCAAAGTGCATTATTTTTCGGTTAATCCTAACGGTGAGGCTGAGGTGGTAAAAGTGATCCTAAGCCCCAATTGTTCTGCACGCAATAAAGAATTTGATTTTTATTTTGAAACACTGGAAATAAAAGGAAGAGGGAGCATGGGCAACCAGGTTACGAAATATCCAATCAAAGCCGTAAAGTTCAAAGAGGCCGGCAAAGCAACACTGAGTGGCAGAAAATTATGGTTTGATGATACCTTTGGAAGGCTGAACACCGAAGAAAAAGGATTGCTGTTGGGCAGCTTCGGCCATGAGGATAAAATATTAGTGATTTATAAAGATGGCAATTACGAAATCACGGATACAGAGCTAACGCAAAGATTTGAAAGCGAAAAAATCAAATTGATTGAAAAATTCAACCCGGAAAAAATCATTACTGCCGTTTACCTCGACAAAGAGAAACTACTGTACAACATAAAACGTTTTAAAATTGAGACGACCACGCTGCATAATAAATTCATGTTTATTAAAGAAGGCGAAGGGAATGAGTTGAGGGAAGTATCCACGGAAGATGAACCTATTCTTATAGTGCAAAGCGGCCGTGGCTCGCAAGTGCGAAGAGCAAAATTCAAAGTGGTGAAATTGGCAGAAGTGATGGGCTGGAAAGCAGTTGGCAATAAACTGGTTGACTATACCAAGAGCATTGAAATGGAATGGGAAAAGAAAAAAGGAAGCAACCAGCAGCCGGAATTGTTCGAGCAATGATCTGCCATCAGCAAATGGGATGCTTCATTGCAAATAGATATTATTGATTTATCTTGTTCATTCATCAAAACCAACTGTAATGCCAACCGCTATCAATATGCAGGAACAGGCTTCGAAAAAAGAAAATTATACCGGGCCAATATTAATCATTGGGGCTTTGTTTTTTATTTTTGGGTTTGTAACATGGGTCAATAGCACGCTTATCCCCTATTTGCAAATTGCCTGTGAGCTCACCACATCAGACGCGGTGTTGGTAACATTTGCCTTTTATATTTCTTATGCAGTGATGGCATTCCCGTCTTCATGGGTGCTAAAAAAAACAGGGTTTAAAAAAGGCATGATGCTTGGCTTGCTGGTCATGGCGGTTGGCGCTTTAATTTTCATCCCGGCAGCAAAAACAAGGAGCTTCGGGTTATTCCTTACCGGCTTGTTTGTTATTGGCACCGGCCTTGCGCTATTGCAAACCGCGTCCAACCCTTATATTACCATCCTGGGGCCAATAGAAAGCGCTGCCAAGCGCATCAGCATCATGGGCATTTGCAATAAAGGCGCGGGCGCCATTGCCCCACTGATTATGGGAGCAATCATGCTGAAAGATTCATCATCGCTGGTTGAAAGATTGAAAACAATGGATGCCACACAAAAAGCTGTTGAGCTTGATGCCATGGCTTCAAGAGTTATCGCACCGTACATCATTATTTCATTGGTATTAGCGGCATTAGCTGTTTTCGTTTATTATTCCAGTTTGCCCGATGTAAAAGCAGTTGGCGAAGAAAGCGAAAATGACGGTAGCGGCCCTTCTGTTACAAATAGGGAAAGTATTTTCCGGTATCCTTATTTGTGGCTCGGTTTTGTTGCCTTGTTCCTCTACGTAGGGGCAGAAGTCATGGCTGGCGACATCATCCAGGTATATGGGAAATCGATAGGGATCAGTCTCGATATTGCTAAGCATTTTACCACTTACACAATGCTTAGTATGCTTTTGGGTTATATCATCGGCATCATTAGTATACCAAAATATATTAAGCAGGCAACAGCCTTGCGGGCATCTGCAATTTTAGGTGTGGCATTTACATTGATGGCCATTTTTACAAGCGGTTATACATCAGTGTTATTCGTTGCTTTGTTGGGGTTGGCAAATGCATTGGTGTGGCCAGCGCTTTGGCCACTTGCATTGAATGGCCTTGGCAAATACACCAAGCCCGGGTCAGCCTTGCTGATCGTAGGGATCGGCGGCGGCGCCGTGCTCCCAAAACTGTGGGCAATACTGGGCGAAACCATCGGGCTGCAAAAAGCATTCTGGATAATGGTGCCTTGCTATCTTTACATTTTATATTTTGCCGTGGCCGGGCATAAAGTGGGGCTCGCAAAAAAAACAGATGATGCTTAACGTAAAAGGACAACATCGCTAAGTTTTGCATAAAAATTAAGACAGTATAACTCCGCAAGCGAATTTCGAAAAAAGACAGCACCACGGCAGGATGCAATTCATTTTCTTTTCCTGATAAGCCTCACCGTAGCGCTTTGCGTAAGGCTGCTGCTCATATAAACCTCGTAACGGTTTTTCCCGTCTGAAATGACCATCAACGCTGTGTTGGGCGGTATGCTGCCAAGATTTTCTGCAAACATGCTGATCTCGTTCATATCGGTTGTGCTGTCCAATTGCATGTACAGATTGATTGCCTTGGCCGTTAATCCCTGGTGCGAAAGCACCAGCCTGTTATTCATAAAAACAGAAATGCTGTCGCCATCAATATCCCCATTGTCATAAAAGCTCACTTTCACCGAATCAGATTCCACATACATGTCTTTCTCATAAATATTTTTTCTTCGTTTATAAGCTTCAGTAATTTTTTTTGTATCATTTTCATTCTTCAACGGGGTAACATCTTTAACCCCCAGCACAGGCTGGTTTGGCGCTGCATTATTTCTTTCCGGCGAAGGGCTTTCCACGAATTCCTCTTTTTTTGCTTCGGTCGCGTTCACTATAAAATCATCAGGTTGTGGTTTCCAGAATTTTCGTGCTGCCATGCTGCTTTGTAAAACAGTGTCCTGGTTTTGGCTGGCATCAAGGGTGTATGTCACCTTTAAATCCGGGCAAGTATACCTGTACTTCCCATCGTGGAACAGGTAGCCGTCAATTCCCCGGCGGACAGTCGAAACAAATAATTTTCCGATAAAGTCAGTATTGCATTCAATGCTGTTCACTGTTGAATTGGTCCCGAAATAAATCACTGGTATGTTTTTGATCACTACCTCCCTTGTTTTTTTGTTATAAGTGCCGTGTACAAAAAAACTCTGGTAAACATCTTTGAAATAATAACCAAAAACACCTTCTACTTCATCGCCTTTTTGTTTAATGATCAGTTCCGTCAGGTAGTTACTATGAACACCGCTCAACTCCACATCTGCCCTGCCATACCAGGAGCCGGTAACGTTGTGCTGCATATTGCTCTGCGCAGCAAGCAGGTGGCTGGAAGCAACAAAAAAAGAAAGCATCCATTTTTTCATAACTTGAAATTAATAAAAAAGTGTGCGGTTTCTGTTAGAGATTTGTTAGTATGGCAAGAATTATCCTGTTTGAAGATGCCTAATAAGGCACCCTGCGGGCATGGCATTGAACTACTGCAAAATAAAAAGCCCCGCTTTCGCGAGGCTTCGAAGGAACTGTGTATGTTCTTCTCTTATTGCTTTTTCTCTTCGCCGCCGGCTGCATTCCCTTTCTCTTCCTGCTGCAGCTTTTCTTTGATGCCTGCCAAAGCGCCAAGGTCCCCGAGGGTTGGTTTTTCCACCTTGCTCTGTATATTCTTAACAGCTTTGCGTGCATTATCAGCGTCTGTCCTTGCTTCTTTCTTGGCAGCTTCTTTTTCATCATTCTTCGCCTGTTCCCAGATGCGGGTGTGAGAAAGCACGATGCGCTTTTCATTGCGGTCGAATTCGATGACCATGAACTGGGCGGTTTCATCTGCTCCCACCTGCTTGCCGTCTTCTTTGAACAGATGACGGTTAGGGGCAAAACCTTCGAGGCCATAAGGCAACTGCACCAATGCGCCTTTGTCGTCTTTGCGCACTACTGTGCCTTCATGAATGGCGCCAATAGCAAATGTTTGTTCCAGCGTATTCCATGGGTCTTCTTCAAGTTGCTTATGCCCCAATTGCAATTTGCGGTTTTCTTTATCAATGCCAAGAATAACGATTTCTATGTTCTGGCCAACTTTTGTGTATTCTGATGGATGGTTGAAACGTTTCAGCCAGCTCAGGTCGCTGATATGGATCATGCCGCCTATGCCAATGGCCAGCTCCACAAACACCCCGTAAGGAGTGATGTTTTTTACAAGCCCTGTATGTTTGCTGCCCTGTGGGAATTTCGTTTCGATCGTGCTCCATGGGTCTTCGCTCAGTTGTTTGATAGAAAGGCTCATTTTGCGTGCGGCCTTATCGAGCGTTACCACTTTCGCCTGGTGCTCATCATTCAGCTTAAAGAATTCCTTAGCATTGATCGGAGTGTTTGCCCAGGTGATCTCGCTGACGTGAACAAGGCCTTCAACTCCGGGAAGCACTTCGAGGAATGCGCCGTAGTCTTCAATGTTAACAACTTTGCCTTTCACTATAGCGCCTTCATGAATAGCTTCAGGAAGGACATCCCATGGATGTGGGGTAAGCTGTTTCAAACCAAGGCTGATGCGCTTTTTACCGTCATCAAAATCAAGTACCACTACCTGTAATTTCTGGTCCAGCTTCAGCACTTCGCTCGGGTGAGAGATTCTTCCCCAACTGATATCTGTAATGTATAACAACCCATCCAAGCCGCCGAGGTCCATGAATGCGCCAAAGTCGGTAATGTTTTTGATGGTTCCTTCCAGCACCTGCCCTTTTTCGAGTTTGCTGATGATCTCTGCACGCTGTGCTTCGATATCGCTTTCGATAAGCGCCTTGTGCGATACCACAGCATTCTTGATGGCATCATTGATCTTCACCACTTTAAACTCCATGGTCTTATTCACAA
Source organism: Bacteroidota bacterium (assembly GCA_018266455.1). GTDB lineage: Bacteria > Bacteroidota > Bacteroidia > Chitinophagales > Chitinophagaceae > Puia. The sequence goes on along the minus strand of JAFEAJ010000026.1, from coordinate 64,244 downwards.
ATTGATCATAATCGGTAACAGGCTTCACATCGATTTGTGAGCCAGGTAAAAATGTTTCCATCCCGAATACATCAACGATCAGGCCGCCTTTTGTTTTACTGGTAACCGTTCCGGTAACCACTTCGCCTGTTTTGTGCACTTCCACAATGCGCTCCCAGGCCCTGGTGATGCGGGCCTGCTTACGGCTCAGGTGAAGATGGCCTTCGCGGTCTTCTTTCTCTACTACCATCACTTCAACTTCATCGCCCACTTTTAAATTGGGCACATCGCGGAATTCATTCAGTGAAACAAGGCCATCGCTTTTAAAACCGATGTTCACCACAACATCCGTTTTGGTGAGCGCCACCACGATGCCTTTGACCAGCTCGCTGTCGGTAATGGTAACGAAAGTTTTTTCGTAAACTTTTTCGTACTTTTCTTTTTCGTCTTTTGAATAAGCAGCCACATTGCGCTTGTCGATGCTCCAGTCAAAATCATCATGGGCAGTGGGGGCCTGCAGTTCCTCTGTTCTTTGCCCGGGTGCATTTGTTGTCGCTGTAACCTCTGCAACAGCAGCCAGTTCCTGGGCTTCAGCGTTTGGGTTAACAATATTGTTTTCTGACATAATAATAATCCCGCCGGTTTTTTTAAGCGGGCTGCAAAGATAGGGAAAACGCAGCGAATTGAGGCATCACCAACAAGATAGTTTTCAGCCATGAGCCCCTGCCCGGCATTTGTTTGAAAGCACAGCGATTTGTGTATTCAATACAGCCATTTATCAAAGAAAGAATACCCGCCAACAAGAAGCATGAAGCTTTTTTCACCCCTCATCAATTCCATCCAGGTATCATTTCCGGTACCCCGTTCAGCGAGCTGCCATTGCAAAGCTTCGGGGGGGAAGAAAGTGAAACATTTGAGAGAGGCGAGCCGTTCAATACCGGGTATTTTCATTTACCAGGCGCTGCCTAAAAATGATTGCCCGAACAACCAATAGGCTTAATCTTTTTCAAAGTTCATACAGGATTGCCCGATTTATAATCAATTACAAGCTTTGGAAAAGTTGAACCGTTGTTATATGAACTTCTTGAAATCATTTTTAGACAGCATCTAAGTAGGTTCACATGCATACTGCTATTTATATCGAACAGCAACTAAAGGGAAATATGGTTGTGCGCAAAATTGCCAAACCTGTCCCTGCAACCAAAACATCGCTTCTTCAATAGAGTGCCGCCATTATGGAGTATTAAAATGGCACCTGAAATTTTTACCATCATTAAAGCAAATTCCATTACTTTTATTTCAGTTTGAGGCAATTTAGCACCATACTTCTGCTTGCGATGCTCCTGTTCAATTGGGCAGGTTACAGGTTTTTTATGGCCTATATGGAGAAAAGGTCTGATGTGCATTTTGAAGCCTTGTTGGACAACAACAGCTATGATGAAACACAATTGGTTTCTATTAAAGTTCCTGTTACGCACCTGGCATATTATAATACCTCCAAAAATTTTGAGCGGGCGGATGGGCAAATTGAAATAAATGGCGTTGCTTATAAATATGTAAAACGCAGGGTATTTAATGATACGCTGGAAATGCTGTGCATCCCTAACAAACCAAAGATGCAACTGAACGAAGCAAAAAATGAATTCTTCAAACTGGTAACCGACCTCCAGCCAGATAACCAGGCTAAAAAAACAAGCTCGCACAAAAATTTTTCCAAATTTTTTTCCACTGACAACTATACATCAAATGATATTATAGCGCTAAACAAATTCAGCGCCTTCATTTCCAAACCATTGTTTTCTTATACGGAGCCCCTCTCTTATTGTTGCTCTTGCACTGATGAACAGCCTCCTGATTTTATCGTTTAACATGCTCCTGTTCCTTTCGTTGGCCGCCCTCACCCTCCCGGTGAATAAAGCAGTTATGCAGGATTTGACCTGATCAGCAATTATTGAATTGAATAAACTCAAGCACTCATGCCATACATCCCATTGGAAGAGCATCTGCCCGGCATTACGGGACTGCTCGAATACCGCAAAGATTCTGCGGAGCCCATTCGCGAGCTTACGCAAATATTATTGCGTGGCCCGTCAGCATTAACAGAAGGCGAACGGGAACTTATAGCCACAATCGTTTCATCTCGTAACCAATGCAGGTTCTGCACTGCTGCGCACACTGCCGCGGCAAACATTTTACTGGGAGAAAATGATACATCGGAAAAAATCAAACAAGATATTTCAACAGCGCCGGTCAGCAATAAAATGAGGGCGCTGTTAACCATCGCGGCACAAGTGCAGGAAAGCGGCAAGAGCGTAACCGCAACATCCATTCAAAAAGCAAAAGATGAAGGGGCAACTGACCTGGAAATTCATGATACAGTGCTGATCGCTGCGCTTTTTTGTTTGTATAACCGGTATGTTGACGGATTAGCAACAGCCACCCCAAACAGCGCCGACTTTTATACCCATCTCGGTAATCGCCTGAAACAAAACGGGTATAACCGGCTGCCACAAGGGTACGATCATTTAAAAAGCCAATCGGTAGAATAATGGAAAATGAAATGGCCATTTCGAATTCAAGTGCTTCGCTGGTTAATACTGGGCCCGCAGCCGCAACAACCAAAAAAAAATTGTTTGCCGCGTTCGCCATTTGTTTCATCAGTACTTTATTTGGCGGCGTGGTGACGATGCTGATGTCTGTTTATCTTCCTGTAGCAGTAAAAGACTTGTTGGGGAATGTAGGAGATGAAAAATTGAATGACATAAGCGCGGCAATCAATTCGCTCTTCATTTTCGGATGGATGTTCGGCGGAATAGCATGGGGAATTATCTGCGACAGGATCGGCCGGTCAAGATCAGTGATGCTATCCACTGCCTGTTATGGCCTGTTTACCTTAACAACCGCATTTTCGCCAAACTGGATACTGGCAAGCGCATCAAGGTTCATGTCTGGTTTCGGTGTTGGCGGCGTGCTGGTAACCACCACTATCCTTATTTCAGAAATATGGCCGGAAAAAAAAAGGGCGATTGCCCTGGGCATCTTGTCAGTGAGCATACCCATTGGGTTTTTTGGAGCGGGGGCCATTAATAACTTATTGCCTGATTGGCGGCAGGCATTTATGACCGGCATTGCCCCACTGGCCCTATCTGTTCTATCTTTTTTTGTTTTAGAAGAATCAGAAAAATGGAAAGCAAAAAAAATAAGCGATGACAAAAATGAAAAAATGAGCAGGCTATTGTTTGCAAAAGAATACAAGAAAAATATTTTATCGGGGTCGGTAATTTTTGGCGCGATGCTTATTGGTTTATGGGCGATATTTTCCTGGGCGCCTACATGGGCTCAAAATATTGCTGCGCCTGCTGATGCGCAACAATTGCGTGGCCTGGTAGTGATGATCATGGCATCAGGCGGACTGGCTGGGAGTTTTGTTTCGGGATGGATCGCCAATGCGCTCGGGGTGCGCAAAACGATGATGGTGTGTTTTGTCGTTTGTTTTGTGATGTCATTTGTACTGTTCAAGCTCAGCACATCAGTTGCCCCGCTCTTGTATGTTGAGCTATCGGTGCTTGCATTTTTCTTCGGCATCAGCCAGGGGGCGTTGGCTGTTTATATCCCGCTGTTGTTCCCTGTGCATGTCCGCGCAGCAGCAACTGGTTTCTGTTTTAACATAGGCAGGTTGTTTACCGGCACCGTAGTTTTTTTTATTGGCGCCCTGGTGGCCTTTCTGGGCGGCTATGGCAATGCCATTTTTATTTTCTCATTTATTTTCTTAATAGGGTGGGCAGCAACTTACCTTTCAAATGAAGGGCAAACAATCTCAATTGATAATAAAATCGACAACAGAAATACCTGATGTTAAAAATAAACCCCATAACACAAATTTAAAATTGCAAATAAATGGCCTATATCAATGTGAAGGAAGGTGTTCCCGGAATAAGAAGCTTAGTGATGTTCAGGCCTGAAACAGGCAAGCCTTTGTATGATCTCGCCCAAATTTTATTGCGCGGCGAATCTACTTTGTCAGAAGCGGAACGGGAATTGATCGCAGCATATGTTTCATCGCGCAACAATTGCATGTTTTGCATGAGCAGTCATGCTGCAGCATCACGCTGTTTATACGGGGAAGAAAAAAATACAGTAGATGAAGTATTGAAAGATATGCAACAATCGCAAATAGGCGATAAACTGAAAGCACTGCTTAACATAGCTGGCAAAGTGCAGGTACTTGGGAAAGAAGTAAAAGAAAAAGATGTGGAGGCCGCCCGGAAACTTGGAGCAACAGATAGGGAAATTCATGACACCGTACTGATTGCTGCTGCATTCTCTATGTTCAATCGTTACGTTGATGGCCTTGCAAGCTGGACGCCAACGGACGCCAAAATGTATGAAGAAATGGGAAAGAGAATGAGTAAGGGATATGTGATGCCACAAGAAGTAAAAACTGATATTTAAAAATAAAAAAACGCAATACTATGCCTCATATCAACCTGCCCAACCTGCCCGGCATTCGCGGGCCCATGGCTTACAGGCCGGAAACGGCAAAGCCACTAAATGCACTCGCTGAAGTTTTGTTGCGGGATGACAACAACACCTTGTCGCGCGGGGAGCGTGAGCTTATCGGCACTTATGTGTCGTCGCTTAATGATTGTTTCTTTTGCCAGAATGTACATGGCGCATTAGCGGGGCATTATTTAAATTATGACATCAATGCAATTGATGCTGTAAAAAAAGATTTCCCTTCTACTGCCATTTCTGAAAAAATGAAAGCGCTGCTTTCTATTGCTGCAAGCGTGCAGCAGGGCGGGAAATTTGTTACCCGGCAACAAATTGAAGGCGCAAGGCAGTTAGGCGCAACCGACAGAGAGATTCACGACACGGTGCTTATTGCCGCTGCTTTTTGTATGTATAACCGCTATGTTGACGGCCTTGCCACATGGGCGCCCCAGGACAGGCAGTTTTATGTTGACCGTGCGCCGCAAAGAGCTGAAGAAGGATATGTGGGGTTTGACTTATTTAAATAGAAAGGCGCTGTTTGCAGAAAGGCATAACTTTTTTATCCACTTTTAAAAACTGTTTTATGAAGATTCAAACACAACCAATCGGAAGTATTCCTCGACCGATTGAATTGATTCTCGGAATGCAGGCACATGCTGCCGGGCAACTGGATGACAAAAGCCTGCAACAATTATTCGATGCAGCGCTAAAGGATACGATTAAACGATTTGAAGAAACGGGATCGCCTGTTATTACGGATGGCGAGCAAACAAAACCAAGCTTTGCAACCTACCCCATCAGCGGAATGAAAGGCCTTGATCCCAATGGCATTGTTATTCCCTTTGCCGACGGCCACACAAGGCAATTGCCGAAAATTACGGCTGGGCCTTTCCGTTATCAGGTATATACAAACACTTATGTCCAAAAAGCAAAACTATTAACAACCCTTCCGGTAAAACAGGCTGTAATCTCGGTTTCTGCCATCAGCTTATTATATCCCCAGGAGGGCATTGAAGGATATCCTCGCGAACAATTTATTCATGACCTGTTGAACGAAGCGGAAACTGATATTCGGAAAAGCCTGGATAGCGGCGCTTATAATGTGCAAATTGATTTTACAGAAGCAAGGCTTGCTTTAAAATTAGACCCCACGGGCGGATTGCTGAAAACATTTATCGATTTGAACAACGAGGTATTGAACCGCTTCAGCACAGAAGAGAAAAAACGCATTGGGGTGCATTCCTGCCCCGGTGGAGATTTTGATTCAACGCATAGTGCTGATATCAGCTATTCAAGCCTGCTCCCATTATTGTTTCAGCTTAATGCAGGCAATTTCTATCTCGAGTATGCAGGAGAAAAAAATAAGCCGGCTGTTCTCGCTGCCATCAAAGAAAATATCAAACCAGCACAGGTCATTTTTCTCGGAGTAACGGATGTATTGGACCCGAAGATAGAAACGCCCGATGACATCCGCGAAACCATATTGGAGGCAGCCGGCATAATCCCCATTCAGCAACTGGGCACAACAGACGATTGCGGGTTTTCTCCCTTTGCAGATGATACCTCAACTGCAAGAGATATTGCCTTCGCGAAGATCAAATCGCGCATCGAAGGAACTAAGCTTGCAGAAGCTGCCTTAGCTAAAACTTCTGTGTTTGTATAATATTAAGAAGTACAAAAATTGATACGCCATAAGGCTATAACCGAACGATGCTAAAACAAATTGTAAATCTAAAATCTTAAATTGTTATGCCACATATCAATGTAAACAACAGCCTGGCAGGGATACGCGGATTGATGAACTTCCGGCCGGAAACAGCCGGGCCTTTATGCGATCTTGCAGAAGTTTTGCTGCGCAGTAAAGATGGTTTGACGCCTGCAGAAAGAGAATTGATCGCAACACATGTCTCCTATCTCAATGATTGCTTTTATTGCCACAACTCGCACGGAGAAATTGCATGCTATTACTTAAAAGGAGATCGTGAACTGGTAGACCAGGTCCGGAAAGATTACCAGCATGCTGAGGTACCTGATAAACTAAAAGCATTGTTGCAGATTGCATCACATGTACAACAAGGTGGAAAGTTTGTTACAGAAGAAGACATTGCAAATGCCCGTAAACATGGGGCTACCGACAAAGATATACATGACACAGTGCTGATCGCTGCCGCTTTCTGCATGTTCAATCGCTATGTTGATGGATTGGCAGCAACCACACCAGCCGATTTAAGCACATATCCCCCCAGGGCAAAACAGGTTGCAGAAAATGGGTATGGCAATCATATCTTTTCGGCTAAACAACCTGTTGCAAAAATCGTTTAAGTTTGAAAAAAGCCTTTGCCATATTATTTTCATCTGTTTTGTTTTTTAACTGGGTAGGTTACCGGCTGCTCGCATATTGCATAGAAAATAAAATCAACAACAGTTTTGAAATTCAATTAGACAACAATGACTATGACGAAGGCGAACTGGTTTCAATAAAGGTCCCTGAAACTCATCTTTGGGGATATGCCAACTCGCAACTATTTGAACGGGTAGATGGGCAGCTAAATATTAAAGGGGTTGTTTACAGTTATGTAAAACGCAGGTTTTTAAATGATACGATAGAGTTGCTTTGCATCCCTAACAAACCACTGGTTGAAATTCAAAATGCCAGGAATGAATTTTTTAAGTTAGTTACCGATATTCAATATCCAGGGCAAGGCAAAAAAACAGGAGAACACCCCGGTTTATCAAAAATATTTTTCTCGAAATATTACAGCAAGCAAATAAATTTTAATTTTCACACTTCCCTGTTGGCTCGCTCTGAACAGGCATCTTCCCAGGCTTCACGAATTATCTCCAGAAGCATATCGGCAATCGATATCCCCCCCGAAAAAAAATATTCCATTGTTACAGGCAAAAACAAACCTTTTTTTTATTGTCATTCCGCTAACAGGAATGTATAAGTGTTTTCATAGCTTATTAAATCCAAAACTTTTACAATGAGAAAATTATTTCTACAAATGACAGGGCTTATATACCTGATATCCCTGCCATATTTTACTTTTTCACAGGCCAGGGATATATCCGGCAGGGTTACTGACACGAAAGGATTGCCGGTTGTTGGCGCAAGCGTAACTGTCAAACAATCTGCCCAGGGAACAATGACAGATGCAGACGGAAAGTTCAAATTAAATGTTCCTTCAGGTTCAACTTTAATAATCGGCTCAGCGGGTTATCGTGCTCAGGCATTTAATGCAGATGACCTTGCCGCAGGCGCACAAATCAAATTAGAAGAAGATGTGGCACGATTGGACGAAGTGGTGGTTACCGGACTTGCCACCGCTGTAAAAAGAAGGAACCTTGCAAATGCGGTAACGACCATTTCTTCCAAAGAATTAAGCGGGGTCGCGCCTGCACAAACATTTGATGCGGCACTAGAAGGAAAAATCCCCGGGGCATACATCAATGCAAACACCGGTGCGCCGGGCGGGGGCATTTCGGTAAAGTTGCGCGGTGTTACTTCTGTATATGGGAACACGCAACCTTTATATGTTGTGGATGGTGTGTTTGTTGACAATACCGCAACTTCTGCAGGCTTGAACGTGGTAACCGCTGCACTTGGAAACGGGGCAATTACCTCCAATGCAAACGGCAGCACGCAAGACAACCCTTCGAGCCGCATTGCCGACCTGAGAGCAGAAGATATTGAGAGCATCGAAATTTTGAAAGGCGCTTCCGCCGCTGCAGTGTACGGATCGAAAGCCGCCGGTGGCGTGGTGATCATTACAACAAAAAAAGGAAAAGAAGGAAAAACCAGGGTATCAATATCCCAGGATCTTGGCCAAATAAGTGTAAGGAAATTGCTGGGCGTACGTCATTATACCGATGCCAACCTTGCTAAAGACCCCGCTGCCAGCCCTTCATTCATCCAGGCATTTAAAGATGCAGAATCTGCAGGCCTTCCAATGCATGATTATGAAAAAGAAGTATGGGGCAATAAAGGCTTTGCAAGGAATACCGTGTTGAGCGTAAGTGGAGGGAATGCAAAAACAAATTTTTATTTCTCCGGGTCACAAAAAGATGAAGGCGGCATCATGAAAAATACCGGGTACCGCAACAGCAGCCTACGCCTGAACCTTGAACATCGCCTCACAGATAATATCAAAATTGGCGTGAGCTCAAATTACATCAACTCATCTGCCGATCGCGGATTAACAGGAAATGACAATGCGGGCGTGTCTGTTGGCATCGCGCTTTCATCAACCCCGGAGTTTGCACAGCTCCATCCTGATGCATCAGGCAATTACCCCAACAACCCTTACGCAGCTTCCAATCCGTTACAAACAATTGCATTGATGACCAACAATGAAGCAGTAAACCGTTTTATAACAGGGCTAAATTTAGAAGCCATCTTACAGAAAGGCAAAAAAAGCAATACCAAACTGGTCGGCAAAGGTGGTATTGATTTTTACAATCTCGAAACGAATGCAATTTTTCCAAGCATATTGCAGTTCCAGGCAGTGAATAAGGGAACATCTATCCAGGGCTTCACTAAAAACCTAAATACAAATTACATTTTCTCTTTAGTGAATACGCTCACCCCTTCCGATAGGCTTTCCCTGACTACTTCTGCCGGGCTGACACAGGAAACCGGTGATTATAATAACCTTTTGAACGTAGCAACGCAAGTGATAGCAGGGCAAAGCAATGTTAACCAGGCAGGGGCATTGAACGCGCAACAAACAAGGATAAAATTTCAGAACGAAGGGATTTTTATACAGGAAGAAGCGAGCATCATTGATGCATTGATGCTCACTGCCGGCGTGCGTTTCGACAGGTCATCGAATAACGGAGATGTTGCAAAATATTATGCGTACCCAAAGGCAGGCATTTCATGGAACCTCACGAAAATGAATTTCCTAAAAAACGACCTGTTTGACAATTTAAAATTGCGTGCAGCGTATGGCGAAGCAAACAATGTGCCTGCCTACGGGAGCAAATTCACTGCATTCAACATTTCCAATATTGCCGGTAACCCCGGGCTGATCGTGAACCCGCAGGAAGGGCAACCGGGCATAAAGCCCGAAAGGCAAACAGAACTCGAGACCGGTATCGATTTCAGCTTATTAAAAGGAAAACTCAGTTTCGAGCTCACTTACTATGATAAAAACATATATGATTTCCTGATGCAGGCAAGCCTTCCTTCATCATCGGGCTTTACCAGCGAATGGGTGAATGCGGGGAACCTGCGCAACCAGGGCGTTGAATTTGGAATGAATGCAAGGCCTGTTGAATCGAAAACAATTACGTGGAATACTTCAGTTAATTTTTGGCAAAACCGGTCGTCGGTCACAAAACTGATCATCCCTTCTGTGCCACAAGGCTCCTTCGGGTATGTGCTGGGCTCATTCCAGATACAGCAGGGAAAATCAGCAACACAAATTCTTGGGCTGGATGGAAAAGGTGGCGTAAGCAAATTGGGCGATGCCGAACCGACATTCCAGATGAGCACATATAATGAAATCACATTCTTTAATAAGCTTAGCCTTCGCTTTTTATTGCATTGGAAAAAAGGAGGGCAAAATGTTAATCTTACCAGCCTTGAAAATGATTTTGGGGGAACAAGCGCAGATTATGATCGTGTTACTAACAAAGCTGGTTTGCCCGACGGGTTTTATCGCATCACGCAAGTTGGCTCCGATGCACATGAATTTGTGCAAACATCAAGCTACCTGCGGTTGCGCGAGATCGGCTTGTATTATTCATTCACCAAACTGCCTGTAAGTTATGTAAAAGGGATCCGTGTCGGCGTTTCGCTCAATAACTATCTCACAATCACAAAATACAAATCGTATGACCCGGAAGTGTCCAATTTCGGCACCGGTTTCTCGTCTGGCGTAGATGTAGATCCTTATCCTGTAACCAAGCGTGCAGACTTCCACATTTCATTCGATTTTTAAATTCCTAAAAAGAACAGTATGAAAAAAAATATTGCTATTTACATGGTCTTCTTATTAAGTGCCGGCCTGATTTTTTCTTCTTGCAAAAAAGATTATGGCGACCTTAATCATGCCACCGTTGAAAGTTTTACAAAGAACGCCTCCGTAAGCGAATTGAATAATTTAGTAAGCGGCACGGAATCGGGCCTCCGGAATAGCCTTGCATTGTATTTAGACGTTGTAGGGATCATCGGGCGCGAATTGTACCATTTTTCTACGTCGGAGCCAAGATATGTTACCGATCTGTTAGGCGCTAATGATGCAAAGCTGAGCAACAGTAATTTTTATATTACAAACACCTGGGCTTCCCGCTATGCTGTAATTAAAAACTGCAATGTCCTTATTCAGGCAGCAAACAATTCTACATTGGTCACGGCATCTCAAAAAAGCGGATATATTGGTTTCGCAAGAACCATCAAAGCTTACCAGCTCCTGATGTGCCTCAACCAGACCGATTCAAACGGGATACGCATTGACGTGAGCGACCCGAATAACCTTGGCCCAATTGTGGGCTATGATGATGCATTGACCGCAATCGCCTCTTTACTGGATTCGGCAAAAAATGATTTCAGCAATGCAGATGTCGCATTTTCACTGGCAGGTTTTACCGGATTCAGCAATGCTGGTGGCCTAACGAAGGCCAACCGTGCGCTTGCTGCGCGTGTGGCTGTGTACCGCCATCAATGGGATGATGCACTGGCAGACCTGAATGAATCTTTTTTTAGCTTACAGGGTAATTTCAATACAGGTATTTTTAACGTGTTCGGCACAGGCTCAGGGGACCAGCTGAATACCTTTTTTATTCCGCAAAACCAAACGGGCGAAGTTCGTCTTGCCCATCCCTCCTATGCGGCAGATATAGAAGCCAATGATGACAGGATAGGCAAAGCAACATTGCGCACAGCAGTAGCTTCGCTGAATGGGCTATCGAGCGACAGGGATATCTGGGTGTACACATCAAGCACAGCGCCTATCCCGATCATAAGAAATGAAGAATTGATTTTGATCTATGCAGAAGCGCAGATCCAGAAAAACGACCTGGTAGATGCAGTCGCCGCATTGAACATCATCCGTGAAGGGCACAGTCTTCCTGATTACAGCGGAACTGTTTCTCAACCTGCATTGATAACAGAGATGCTTAACCAAAGAAGGTATTCGCTGTTTTGCGAGGGGCATCGTTGGGTGGATATGCGCCGTTATCATTTGCTCGACCAGTTGCCTATTGATCGGCCGGAAGATAATGTTTGGACTGAATTTCCCCTCCCCGTTTCTGAACAACAATAATGACCAGGAAGCCTCCGCTTGCGGAGGCTTCCTGGCTATTCTATATTCCTTTCTTTGTTTTTGTTATGTGCATTTTGTTTGGGCCTGGCCTTCTTGGTATATTTTTTTATCGGCCTTAACCAAATTCCTTTATCCCAAATATTCGATACCCAGCCCGGGCTTGCCGGATAATTTTATTTTTCCGAAATCGTACCCAAGCCCATTTGCGACATCTTCTTCGAGCAACAAAGGGCCATCCATATCCACATAATCTGCCAATGGAAGCATATTGGCAATGGCGGCACTGCCCACGGTGCTCTCATTCATGCAGCCTATCATAATTTTTAGGCCCAGTTTTTTTGCATGTTCAACCATCCTGATTGCAGGGGTAATACCGCTGCATTTGGTGAGCTTGATATTGATGCCATGAAAACAGCCGGCACATTTCTCCACATCGCTTTCAAACACGCATGACTCATCAGCAAACATCGGCAGCGGAGACTGCTGAAATAATATTTGCATCCCTTCCCAGTCGTCTTTTGCTAATGGCTGCTCAACCAGTTCCACCCCTGCTTCCTGCAAGGCAGGCAGTATCTTCAATACATTTTCCACCTTCCAGGCCGCATTGGCATCCACACGAAAGACCGCATCAGTTTGTAACCGGAGCGCCTGTAACACCTCAATGTCTTTATTTGTACCCAACTTTATTTTATAAACGGGCCATGGCTTTTCTTTCATTTTTGCAACCATCTTATCAATCGGATCTATGCCGATGGTGTAATCAGTTAGAGGCCCTCTTGAAATATCCAGGCCCCATAATTCATACAATGGCTTTTGCTTCATTTTCCCAAAAAGGTCCCATGCTGCAATGTCCAGCGCACAAACTAAAAAAGGATCTTGGGGGAACAAATGGTGAAGGTAATGCCAGTACCTGTCAGGAGAAGTGAACGCAAACTTTTCGATCATCATTTTTTTGCGCTCAATATCTTCAATCATTTTTTCAACAGCGATATTATAATAAGTGATGGCAGGCGCCTCTCCATACCCTTTGATGCCGAGATGTTCAAGCTCCACAACCAGCGTAGGCTGATGCGTTTTTGTTCCTTTAGATATGGTAAAAGGATGCCTGAATTTCAGGTTGTGGTGCCAGTACCGGATTTTCACAATTTGCTTTTTATCATTCTCAATGAAATGTCAAAATTACAACGTAACATGACAAACTTATTTTTTTAGAAATTTGCCTCCTAAACCCAAGCCTGGCTATATAAACCAGTTAATTTTCGTTACTAACATCAGGGCTGTTCTGTTTGTTATTTTGTTTTTTGCTGATTGAGAAATTGGGGTCGCCAAATTTATAGCTGAATGTAAGGCGAAAGGTCCTTACATTCCAACGGCTGTAAGAATACTGGTAAAACTGGTCGGTGTTGTACACGTTCCCCCATTTTTGCGAGTTTAAAATATCGTTTACTGCAAAAGTGATATTGGCTTTTTTATCTTTCAGGAAATCTTTGCGAACAGCAAAGTCAAGATTATAACGCGCCAGTTGTTTTCCCTGAGGGATCACCCTTGGTGAATGATATTGCCCTGACAATTGCAAACCAATATTGCTCCACAAAGGGCTGTTAGTGATATCGGTTTTATAATTGGCCATTAATTTACCTCCCCAATTAAAGCCCTGGTTGCTCAGGCTTATGTTATTAACATCCGCTTTTATGGTCCTGTATTGAAGATTAAGGCTGGGCGTGACATCAAAATTTTTTGACAGGGTGTGCTGTAATGTAAATTCTGCCCCATATCGATTGGTAGTGTTCGCATTGATATACGTGTTCAAAATGGCATTTGGCGATATCCCTGCATTGTTCAACTGTTGATATTGGTGCGCAGAAATGGTATCGCTGTATTGAGTAATATCACGTGGGTTATTGACAAAATACAATACCCCCAAAAAATTTCCATTTGAATAGTTCTTGCTATAATTGAATTCAAATGAATTGATGAACTCAGGTTTCAATTGGGGGTTGCCCTGGCGCAGGTTAGCCGGGTCGCTGATGTCGATGAAGGGGTTCATTTCCCAGAAATCCGGCCGGTTGATGCGCCTGGTATAATTGAACTGCAGTTCATCCTTATCATTAATTTTTTGGGTAACAAACAAGCTTGGGAACAGCGCATTCCAGATATTGCCGATTTTGTCCGGGTATTCATATCCAAATTTATAAGCGCTGTCAACCAGCAAACCATCAAATTTTGAGTATTCGGCCCTCAGCCCAAGCTGGTAAGAAAAGTTTTTTTGTTTTTGAGAAAAAGTAATATAGGCTGCTTCAATATTTTGAACATAATTATAATTGTTGCTAAGTGGCAATTTTGTTGGAAGCCCGCTATCATACGCAAAGGCATTGTAAATACTTTGAAATTTATCACGGTAACTTCGTATGCCCGCCTCAATTTTTTTGTTATCGGTAATGGGGTTAACAAAATCGGCCTGAATGGTCAATTGGTGTTCGTTGCTGTTTCCGTTATCTTTTACAGTCGATGCAGGACTATATGCGGAACCGTCCGGGTTGTAGAGTTCGTTCAGGATGTTGGAATGATCTGCACGGCTGCCGTAATTGTAATTTGCATCTGCCGTAAATTCCTTGCCTTCCTTTGGAAAAGTGTATTTATAGCTCAGGTTAGTGCTCCTTCTGTCGAAACCAAATTTACCGTCGGAATTGCGCAGGCCATAATATCCCAGTTCCTGATTGTTGTTAAGGTACTGTTGTTGCTGTACCTCATCGCTCCCGAACCGGCCGGATACAAAACTTTGTGTCACCGTCAGTGTATTCCTGTTGTCAATAAAATAATCAGTGCCTGCACGCAATGAATAAAATTTCCTGGAGCGTATGTTATTTGAATATTGATTAAAATAACTGGTAATGGTATCGTTTTGTTTGTTCTGCCGCAGTGTTTCGCTTTTTGGTGTGCCCCCGGAACGGTTAAAGCTGCCGCTGACAAAAAAATTAAACTTCCCCTGGCGGAGGTTTACATTAAGGTTAGCGCTAAAAAGCGACGGCACACCACCTCCTACTGATGCAATGCCATTCAGCCCAATACGTTTGTTTTTCTTCAGCACCACATTAATAATTCCTCCGGATGTTGCAGCATCAAATTTTGCTGACGGGTTAGTAATCACTTCAATTTTTTCTATATTATCTGCTGGTATCTGGTCAAGCGTGAGAATGGTTGGCCTCCCATCAACAAAAATTTGCGGCGTGCTGTTCCGCAGTTCCACAGTGCCATCTGCATTTACAGAAATGGAAGGGATGTTTTTCATGATATCGAATGCCGTAGCGCCCGATGAAGTAAGGCTTTTTTCTACATTAAAAACCTTTCTGTCAACTCCCATTTGCAGCGCAGGGCGGCTTGCTGTAACAGTAACGGCCTGCAATTGTTTGACTGTTGACTCAATGCTGATGTTCCCAAGGTCTTTGTGAAAACTGCCGTTGTTCATCTCCTGCTTGCCTAAAAATATTACCTGTTCCCATTTTTTGTATCCCAGGGCAGATACAACAATGCGAACATCTGTATTGCCGAAAGGAACATGAAAACTGAAATCGCCGTTCGGTTTTGACAGCATCCCGCCGAGAATACTGTCTTTTCCTTTTTTATTGAGCGAATACATGATGACGGAAGCTGCTTCCACAGGTTTGCCTGTGCTTTTATCCATCAGTTTCCCGAATATTTTTGGCAGGGTATCGTTGAATTTGTCTTGTGCATTTTCTTCTAATTGCTGTTGGCCTTCACCTTGCGCGTTTGCTGCCAGGAATAAAATGTGACAAAGTATTGTTGTAAATAAAAATTTCATTCGAATGGGGTATAATGCCAGGTAATAATACAGCACAAGCGATGCAAAAACATTTTCTATTGAATGAATAATAACAGGATAAGATGAAGATTGCTGTTGGGATTGATGGCGCTGCAAAATTAGTTAAACAGTAAGGAAATAAATACCGATTGAAATAATAATACTACCGTTTATAAAGCTATTTGACATAAAGCATAAACTGAAAAGAGAAAAATTAGCCAACGAGAGCGGGCTAAATCGAGAGTATAAAATGAATACCTAAAAAAAAATTTGCTCCGTAATAATAAATTTATGACGCACTGTTTTGATCAATAATAGAAGTAAACATTACCCGGATCAAGAATATGGTCAAACCTTCCTGAGGTCAATTGCCCTAAGCTCAATTCCGCTTCCAGCAATCCGGAAATCCTTCCTGAAAAGCCAGCCGAATCTTTCTGTAAAAAAGCCTGGTCAAAATATACAGTGCCCTTGCCCGCACCCGATATGGATGGCAGTTGTGCTTCAAAATAATTGTTAACTCCGTCTATTATTAGCCTTTTTCCCTGCCAACTGTTAAAATCGTTGATGCTGAAATTTACAGGAACAGAAAAATTCAGGCTGATATAACCTCCATAGCTGTTGTCGTAACCAAGAAAATTGCCTTGCCATGTTATAGTCAGCAAAGCGTTCAGGCTGTCGCGTATTAGTTTAGCCATCCGTACCTCGTATCTTGTCCCTCCCCATCCACTTGTCCGGTTAACGGTTCTCCAGGGTTGCCCATTGATAAGGCATGAAAACGCATTATTGCCGGTGTTGGAAAAAATACTTAGCCCGTTAGTGCTTATGTCCGGGTAATAATGGGTTTCATTTCTTGTGCAGCTATCAAAAAAAATGAGAAAGATAAAAAAGAATATTGCGTTTATAAGGGCCGCCCTTTTCATATTATTTTTTTGAAATTTTGAATGAGTAACCAACATTGAAAGACAAAGGAGATACCACACCAAATGAGGCAGGGTATGCCCAATTGCCAGCAGGGGGAGTAGAAAAATTGAGCTCTGCGAAGATCCTTCCTTTTTTAAACTGCCACATATATTCCAGCCCGCCACTGGCAAAAAGGCCGGCAAGGTCTTGGGATTGATCGGGGTTTAAAATGGTGTAATGGTTTTTATCGAAGGAATAAATAACCGATGCTTTCTGAAACATCACCCCAGTATAAAAGGAAATGAACAAACAGCTCCCCTGGTTATTTCCAATCACTTTAAACCGGTTACCGAAAGCAAAAGAAAAAGAAGAAAGTTTTATTTGTTTGCCCGCAAGGCTATAAACGGGGAGCAGGGTATCTAAGGTGAAGGAAGGGTCGGTGCCATACCAGGAATAGGGCCAGCTTTTTTGAAACTGCAGCACCATCTCATACCTCCTGATTTTGTAAGTTGCCCGCAGGCCGGAATTAAAAAAGCTGTAACTGGAATTGTTCATGTCTTTCTGAATACCGGCAAGGGGCTCAACATAAAACTGGCAGTAAGCTACCGTATGGAACATGGCCACGGCCATTAGGATAAGAGGGAGTCTTTTCTTCATGCTTTATGAAAGATTGTATTTTCGCAAAAGTCGCTGCACGCCCTCATTAAAAAACAAAAAACAGAACTGCTTATTAACAAATGAGCCCTGGCTGTTTTAAACCTATAAGCGCTTAGCAGGATGCATGGCCAGGGATAAATAATTGGTTGTTTTTTTACGCTTACTTGCGCTAAGCTCTTCCCGATGTTTCCACATAGCTCTTCAGTTCTTCGTTAAAATCTTTTTGCTTGATGAGGTCTTCAAGTGTGAGGTGCATCCGGTATTTCCAGTAATGTTTCGGGTCTGAAGGGATATTGATACGCTCATCGTGTGGATTTTCACGGCGAATGGTTTCGCTCATGCCCAGCAGGTCCTGCAACTGAAAAATGCTCCACATGGCAGGCGAAAATAAGTGTTGAATAATAATGGCCTTATTGATCCATGGCTCACAAAAAAAAGGTGCTTCGCCCCACTGGCCAAGTTCAGCATTATAGAAGCGCTGTGTTTTATTGCGGTCTTCTTCCCACCATCCACGGATGGTGCTCATATCGTGCGTGGAAGGAGTAACTACTGAAAGATAGCCGGCATCAGCAGGATGAAAGAATTCTTTTTTCGTGTTTCCTTTTGGCATGCGCTGTATCTCGAGGCTGAGTATGCCCAGCCTGCTCATCACGTCAGGAACACAGGAGGGCACCATGCCGAGGTCTTCCCCGCAAACCAGCATGTTGGTAGCTGCCTTTAGCACTGGCAGTTTTTTCATTGCTTCTTCTCGCCAAAAATTATCCTGCCGGCGATAATAATAATCTATATACAAATCGTAAAGCCGGCTTTTGTCCCATTCCATATAACGATAAGATGGGGTGCGGTCCATTTGAATGCGGAAATGAAACTGTTTGCCATTCGAACCTTCCTGCTCAAACAAGATCACATTTGAGATAAGGTTGAATAAGCCGGATTTCAGTTTTTGATTAAACTCATTCTGTTCCAATGGCGCAAAATGAAGTTCTACTTCGCGTTGTGTTTCAAAACCCTGCTTCAAATGGTACAGCCCGTCCTTGTTTAGTTGGAGAAATTGTGATTTTACATATTCAAAATCGCCCTGGAAAAATTCCCATAGCACTGCATCATTAATAAAAGGTTTCGTATAACGATGATAGTTAAAAGGGATATTCCTTTCGCTGAATTCATTGATGTGTACCGGATGTGCAGGCACAAAATGCCCCATCACTCCTTCTATAGAGCTCATGGGAATGCTCCAGATACGAAAGAACCCAAGGATATGATCGATGCGGAACGCATCGAAATAATTTGACATCTGCCCAAACCTTTTCTTCCACCAGTCAAATCCGTCTTTTGCCATTTCTTCCCAGCTATAGGTAGGGAAGCCCCAGTTCTGCCCTTTCACCGCAAAATCATCAGGCGGTGCGCCTGCCTGTGCGTCCATGTGGTACAATTTTGGGCTCACCCATGCGTCGCAACTATTTCGGTAAATGCCAATGGGCACATCTCCCTTTAAAATAATGCCATTCTTATGTGCATACCCAGTGGCTTCCCTCAATTGCAGGTGCAGGTGATACTGGATGAAATAATGAACAGCAATGGAATCATGATGTTTTGCCTTGGGCGAAACATATTTATGGATTGACGCTTTATTATATTCGCTATATAATTGCCAGGCTGAAAAATCAGGAGTACTGTTCCTGTCCCTCAAATACGAGAAAGCAGCGTAAGGGATAAGCCAATGCTTATTCTTATCAAAAAATTCCTTGTATTCCTCATCTTCCAGGAATTCATCTTTCTGTATCAAATACAATTCATGCAAAGCTGAAAGCTTGAATTTTAAGACCTGTTCATAATCTACACCTGCCAGTTCATTTAGCTGTTTTTGCTTTTTTGAAAGTGGCCTGATGATCTCTGCATATTTCTTTCCTGCTACTTTTTGCAGGTTCACATAAACAGGATGAAGCGCAAATGCAGAGATGGCTGCATAAGGATAAGAATCTAAAAAAGTATGCGTGGCTGTAGTGTCGTTCACAGGCAAAACCTGTATGAGCTTCAGCCCTGTTTTTTTTGCCCAATCAACCAACAGTTTTATATCAGCAAATTCGCCAATACCAAATGAGCTTTTGCTCCTTAAGCTAAATACCGGGATAGCAACGCCAGCTCCATGCCAGGTGTTGTTGGGCAAATGAGCAAAACCATCATGTATGATGGTCAGTTTTTTCTTATGGGCATCGCCATAAAGCAACCTGTTTTCGCCTTCTTCAAAACGAACAAATTTTTTCTGTTTGGTATTGAATATGCCGTATTTATAATGAAGAGGGAAAGATTCTTTAGGCAGGCTGAGCTTGGCGCTCCACCAATTGTCTTCTATTGCCATCAGCAAGGGAGCATCCGTATTCCAGTTTTTCAGCGCTTTGCCGCTACCGGTCATGCAAAGCACTTCGTCCTTTCTTAGCAATGGAGCTTTTACTTTGAAAATATGCGTACAATCATGAACGCTTTTTGCCTTGAATGCCGATTTATTGTGCTTCAAAAGCGTTTGCTGGAAGGGAGACGAAAAAAAAGCATTCTCAAACTCGCCCGCATGGTTCCAGGTGTCAAATACCTGCACTTCTTCAATGCCATGTTTGGAAAGGGGCATCACCCTGTCATTGCCCCATTCACGTATAAATGCACCATCCTGTTGCCTGAATAAATAGCTGTAATGTATATCGCCGATATGCCCATCGCTCAATTCAATTGTTGCCTGCCAGAATTCGCTGCTTGCATATTGCAGCGGCAATGCCTTTGAGGTATTATTATTGCCAAGCGCATCCACGTTCCCTGACACATAAATGGCCTCGCCGAACTTCGTGTGAAAACGCAAATAAAACTGGATCCTCATATCGTGTAAAATATGTTTGGTCAATTTAAGCAATAGGCACGGCTAATATAATGCGTTCTTTTTACATATTATGGCAATTTTTCCTAAGCCTCGCCATGTATTGCTCAAAATTGAACAAACTATTCAAAAAAGAGCATGCAAATACAAATGAGCAAAATACGTTCATTTTGCATGATGCCATATATGCTTATCCCTGAAGCTTCTTTCAAAAAACGCATGCGAACATAAAACAAAATTTCATCGGTATGCAATCAATCGCTTTGCCAGTTAATGCTTTTACCCTATTTTCGTAAAAATTTTAAAAATGGAAGAAACCAAAAAATCAACCGGCCTATACTGGATACTATTTCTTTTATCTGTTGTGGCATTTTTTGTTTTGTATCATTATATCGGGGGCGTGTGTATCCTCTCTCTCCCATTTATATGCACTTTTTTTGCCAAAGCAATGGACATTATGTAATGCATTGGGACCTTTTTCAATAAACATTTGCCACCATCTTTTGGTGGCTTTTCTTTTCTATTTTAACTCAGCAACATAAAGGCGCCCTGGCTTTGCCTCTTGCCCTTCGCCATTAAGCAATTAATATGCAATCGCCCAACAAATCATACCAGGAAAACATAAGCAATTATACAGCACAGTTGCAGGCTATTCGTAAAAAAATGAATCTTATTGCGTTTCTGAGGCTTTCCTGTTTTATTGCCCTGGCAACTGTTGCTTATTATGCTGCAAAAGAATTTACTTACTTTTTTTTGTTTGCTTGTTTCCTGGTTTTAGCCCTGTTCATGGCACTGGTGAAGACTTACTTCAACCTGAAGGATAAAAAACTGTTGACCGAACAATTGCTCTTCATCAACCAAAATGAACTGGATATATTGAATGGCCGGCCTAACCAGTTTGATAATGGCAATGCCTTCTTTTCCCAGGAAAGTTATTATGACGACCTGGATATTTTCGGAGAAGGGTCTCTATATCATGCACTGAACAGGACTACCACAGAACATGGCGCGATAACACTTTCGGGCTTCCTCAAAGATCCTTTTACGAGAAAAGAAGAAATAACCAGCCAGCATGAAGCAGTGAAAATTTTATCGAATGATCCGGGCAACAGGCAATTGCTTATGGCATACGGGCTGGTGCAAGTTGGGGGTAAAGAAAGCTTGTACGCTATCCTGGAATGGCTGAATGTTGTTCCAAAAATCAACAAAAGCAAATCCCTCCGGGTAATAAGATGGGCATTGCCCTTGTACAATACAGTAGGTGTTTTAGTGTATCTGGGAACAGATAATTATTTCCCATTGATGTTTGGTATTATTGGCAGTTGGGTATTGGTGGGTTTATTTGCAAAATACATTAACGGGCAGCACCGGCTGATTGGGGAAAAACAAAAAGTGCTAAACCAGTATGCAGGTATTTTGCGAATTTTCGGGAATATCAATCCTCAGCAATCCCGTCGATTGAAGGAACTACAAAGCATATCCCGGCAGGCTCACCAAATTATCAAACAACTATCTGCTTTAACTTCTTGGTTCGATCAGCGCCTCAATATGGTCGTGAATATATTATTAAACAGTTTGTTCGCTTATGATATCCAATGTACCATTGCCCTCGAAAACTGGAAAGAAGCTAACAGCAAGGATTTTGAAAAATATATTAACTGCGTGGGAAATATAGAATGCCTCAACTCTTTATCGTGCTTTGCCTATAACCATCCTGAGTATGTTTACCCTATAATTATAGAAAATGAATTCGTCATCAAGGCTGAGCAAATTGCCCACCCGTTAATCTCCAAAAATGAATGTGTGGCCAACGATTTTTCAATAGGGAAAAAAGACAAGTTGCATGTGGTAACAGGATCAAACATGTCTGGCAAGACCACTTTCTTGAGAACAATTGGCGTTAATCTATTGCTGGCACAATGCGGCACACCGGTTTGTGCCTCCTCATTTGTTTTTGCCCCCATGCAAATCCTGTCATCAATAAGAGTAAGCGATTCACTTCAGGAGCACACTTCTTATTTCATGGCAGAGCTAAAGAAATTACAACAAATCATCTTGCAATTACAAAAAGGAAGGCCAGCATTGGTTTTAATTGATGAAATACTCCGCGGCACCAACTCAGAAGACAAAACACAAGGGTCAGAAGAATTTGTAAAGCGCCTTATCAGTTATCACTCCCTTTCGCTTTTTGCCACACATGACCTTGCACTCAGTAAATTAGAAAAAGTATTTCCAGGAAAAGTTAGCAATTATTGCTTCGAAAGTATTATACATAATGGAGAGCTTTTGTTTGATTATAAATTGCAGGAAGGTGTAGCGAAAAATAAAAATGCTTCTTTCCTAATGAAGAAGATGGAAATTATTTAATTGAAAATTGGCAACAATATTACTATTCGCCAAAATTGAAAGCCATGCTTTGGGAAGCACCTATACGATTATCCTGTAGAAAGAAACAAACAAGGCTGTTCAAAAAAGCATTGCACATCACAGCTCTCCTAAAATTTTTGCTTGTTAGTTGATGATACAGCTTAGTACAGGAAAAATAAAAAAGACCTTCATGTGAAGGTCTTAATAAAAGAGGTATAGCTATTCTTTGTAGTTGCTTAGATAAATGGAATATAGTTTCTTTTCTGCGCAAAAGATCTTGTCGCAGATTTTTTGTTTCTTTCAATTTTCCATAGGTCTACCATTTTAATAGATGACTTTTCAGGTTTCTTTAAGTCAACATGAGTAGCTACTGTTTCTTTTACTTCTGCAACCAATTGTTGCAGTGATGAGTCGTCCATCTGCTTAAGAGCGGACATTAAATTGCCTTTCATAATATATCTCCTTTTTTAAAATAATACTTAAACTAATAGAATGGTGAGCGGGCGTTTAGGGTAGGCACTGAAGAATCGTTGAAAAGAAAGTGGCTAGTAAAATCTAAACTGAAGTACTGTACTTTCGCTCAATTCGGGTGCAAATGTACAACACAATTTTGTTTTGAGAAATTGTTTGGCAAAATAAAATGTTAATTGGCAGCCATAGCTATCATGAATAATTGATTTTGAATAGCTGGTTTGATAAGCAGTTTATCGTTTAATAAAGCTTTTTATCACAGAAAAATCATTCCCTGTAATTTTCAGCCAATACATGCCAGGCAAAATAGTCGTTATAGGCATGGCGAACCTATTATAGCCAGGGTTTAGCTGATGATAAAGATTGCTGATGATTTGACCATAAGAATTGTAAAGCGCAATAGCGGTTTGTGTTGATTTTTTTGAATAAAGCACAACAGCCAGTTGATCAGAAACCGGGTTCGGCCCTAACGAAATAAACTGAAGGCTTCCATTCGTATTTCTTGTTAGCGCAATGATTTGCGAATAATAGATAGTCCCGTCTTGTTTGATCAGCATCAGGCGATAATAAATTGTTCCGTCAATTACCCGGTTATCATTATAAGACAGATTCAAGCTGCCCACATTTTTGATAGTAACAATAGTAGTATAGGAAGACTGATCTGTCGAGCTTTGCAATTTATACACATCCACTCCGTCAATGCTATTCATTTCCCAATTAAAAACGGTGCCCGATGAATTCAATGCCCCGGTAAAAAAATTAAGTTCGGGTATGGGCAAGGGCGAGCAAATGCTTGTTGCACTTTGAGGCAGTGTATAGCCGGCCTGTGCAATACCATTGGCTCCGCCAGCAGCACTTTGTGAATTTCCGGAGCATGTGGGGTTCAAAGAACTGCCAACTCCATTCAACCCTCCGGCAGCACTTGCTGCAATAGTACCAGGAAAAGAAGGGCCGCTCGCCCAAACAACACCACCGCCACCTCCGCCGCCCGGGCCTCCGCACCTGCTGGCAGGAGGATAACTGGCATTGCCGCCATTAGCTCCTGAAGCGAAGACATTGAGGCTGCCACTAACCGTTCCATTAATTATAACAGTACCTCCTGCCCCGCCACCGCCGGCCCCGTCACCACCCGCCTCATAAGGATTTGCGAGGGCTGCATTATATGGCTGCCTGCCATTTGCAAGTATTGACATGCCGCTGGAAACAATTACAGGCGCAGATAATAAAACAATACCGCCTCCATTGCCACCTGGCGTCCCAACTGAATTGTTCTCATGGCCTGCACCGCCGCCCCCACCAAAAAATATCCGGTTTGCGGCAGAAGAATAGCCATAAGAAGATAGGCCAAGACCACCTAAACCAAGACTTGTATTAGGGCATAAAACAGTGCTTTTTCCTCCCTGTCCGCCCGAGCCATAATTTCCACCTCCCCCGCCTCCGGTGTTCTGATTATTGCCACCTCCACCGCCATTAGCAAGTTTCCCCCGGCCTGCTTCTTCGCCGGCTACAAAATCAGCAATGCCTTCCCCTTTTTCCCCGCCATTTTGATAAGTGCTTCCGATAATTGAAAAATAATATCCATTAACAGGGTTCAAATAGGAACAATCATACGTTGGTGGAGGGCCATAATTAAACAAAGCACCTCCAACAAAGCCCTGCCCGCTTACATCGATGCCACTGTTCAGATAAATGGTGTCGGCTGCTTCAATAGCTACAATACCTCCTGTAGCTGTCAATGAATTCCATGGCAAGCTTTTTATTGTATCGACGATGGTTACAGAATGATAAGAAGGAACTGTGACCAATTGAACGGTATCAGCCGGAGTGTATAAATTCAACATTTGATATTTCAACAGCACATCATTGCCGCTGACACTGCACACGGTATTCATTTCATAATTGCCGGCATTATTGATCGCAAGAATATCGCCATAAGAAGAACTGTTGGCGCCATTAATCGTTGCCCCTTTCACCTGGATCATCAGTACCCTCGTATTAGCTGTCAGACCGGAAGCATTACCGACCGTCACCGTGTTGGTAGCGTTGTTAATTGCAGTAACGTTGTAATATGTATTTACAATCCCTGATACAGATTGAGAAAATGCACTGGCAAAACCAATACAAAATAATATAAGCAAGCTGTGCTTCAAAGGCTTAGGGGTTTCATGAGATATAGACACTATAACGGAAAAATTGGCTTATCTGTCTATAATATTACCAAAAAAATTCATGAAATGCAATAGCTGTGCCGTTTCGCGTACTTTAAGAAATTCAAATAGCCTTTGCAATCGGATTCGGCTTTGTATGAAACCAAAAACTGTAGCCGTGAACCGCCCTGCTATAAATGATTTTACGTAGCAAACCTGAGCTTATTTTTTTCATGAATTCGAATGTAAATTTGTTGCTTTTTGAATCGCCTTCATTAAATATCAAGAGCCTCAAAAACTTTCTCCGGATCATGCGGGAGAAACAATCTCTCCATTTGATTTTTGGCCTTTCCTCTCCTGCATTACATGCTGAGATGATCTCCACTACCATATAAAGCACCTTTTATTGTTGCTCTTCCAATGGCCTGCATCATTTTTATAGTTTGCTATAATACCAGTCCTTCGCCCTGTCTCTATATCCCATAAACGAATAGATATTCATTATTCCTTTCCTGTTTTTACTTATAACTTCTCTGGCTTGGGTGGGCAACTTCGAACACCAATGGTTCCTTATGAAGTTCAGGAGCACCATCTCCCTTATACTCCCATGCGGAAACAAAAGAAAAATTTTCGTCGTCACGTTTGGCTTCGCCTTCTTCTGTTTGCATTTCTTCGCGGAAGTGGCCACCACAGCTTTCTCGGCGCATCAGTGCATCAATGCATATTAATTCGCCAAGCTCAATAAAATCTGCCACGCGGTTGGCTTTATCCAGTTCAGGGTTCATTTCTTCAATTTCACCTGGCACACGCACATTTTTCCAAAATTCCTCTTTCAATTCCCTGATCTCATCAATCGCCTCCTTCAAGCCCTTCTCATTGCGGGCCATGCCGCATTTGTCCCACATGATTTTCCCGAGGCGTTTATGAAAGCTCTCTGCTGTTTGTGTTCCATTGATGTTTTTCAGTTTTTGAATCCTGTCTGCAACTGCCTTTTCTGCTTCTTCAAATGCCAGATGCGTGGTCGGTATCGTTTTTACTCCTATTTCCCCGGAAAGATAGTTGCCGATTGTATACGGCACCACAAAGTAGCCGTCAGCAAGCCCCTGCATTAATGCTGAGGCGCCGAGGCGATTTGCACCGTGATCGCTGAAGTTGGCTTCGCCCAATGCATATAGCCCGGGAATATTTGTCATCAATTCATAATCTACCCAAAGCCCGCCCATTGTATAATGCACAGCAGGGTAAATCCTCATCGGAACTTCATAAGGGTTTTCGCCGGTAATCTTTTCGTACATGTCAAAAAGGTTACCATATTTTTCTTTTACCACTTCCTTCCCATGTTTGTTGATTTCTTCATCGGTTGGGTCTTCAATGCCATGTTTGCTGCACTCCATTTTCCCATAGCGCTGGATGGCCGATGCATAATCCAGATACACTGCCTGTTTAGAAGAGCCCACACCAAAACCGGCATCACATCTTTCTTTTGCTGCACGTGAAGCAACATCCCTTGGCACAAGATTGCCATAAGCAGGGTATCTTCGTTCGAGATAATAGTCTCTTTCGTCCTGCGGTATCTCCGTGGCCTTACGTGTGTCGTTTTGTTTTTTGGGGACCCAGATCCTTCCGTCATTGCGCAAAGACTCTGACATCAGGGTCAATTTTGATTGATGATCGCCCGTTACCGGAATGCATGTGGGATGAATCTGAGTGAAGCAGGGATTACTAAAATAAGCTCCTTTTTTATAAGCTTTCCAAGCTGCCGTAACATTGCTGCCCATGGCGTTTGTGGACAGGTAAAAAACATTGCCGTAACCGCCGCTGCCCAATATCACCGCATGCCCAAAATACCTTTCTAATTTCCCTGTGATGAGGTTTCTCGCGATAATGCCCCTGGCTTTTCCTTCGATCATCACAATATCGAGCATTTCATGACGAGCATAAATTTTCACGTTGCCAAGCGCAACCTGCCTTTCCAGTGCCTGGTAGGCTCCAATCAGCAATTGCTGGCCGGTTTGCCCTGCAGCATAGAAAGTACGCTGCACCTGGGTTCCCCCGAACGAGCGGTTGCTGAGCAATCCTCCGTATTCTCTGGCAAAAGGAACGCCCTGAGCCACGCACTGGTCAATAATATTTGCGCTTACTTCAGCCAGGCGGTGCACATTTGCTTCTCGTGAGCGGTAATCGCCCCCTTTGATCGTATCGTAAAACAACCTGAACACACTGTCCCCGTCATTCTGGTAATTTTTGGCGGCATTGATGCCCCCCTGTGCAGCAATGCTGTGCGCACGCCTCGGTGAATCCTGGAAACAAAATGCTTTCACCTTATACCCAAGTTCTCCCAATGATGCAGCGGCAGAAGCCCCTGCCAAACCTGTACCTATGATAATGATTTCAAGATTTCGCTTGTTGGCCGGGTTCACCAGCTTCACATGGCCTTTATAATCGCTCCATTTTTTATCAAGATCGCCAGAAGGTATTTTCGAATTCAACATATTGATGTGATGATTTGATAATTCAATAATGTGATGATGATATCCAATATATTTACTTTACTTGCTCTTGTTTTTGTTTGTTGACCGGCATTTGTCCTTTCTTCAACATCGTTGCGCCGCACACTTCAACTGTACTGCAGCATTGGGCTTTGTGTTGCTGTTATTAGCTGCTTATAAAACTAAAGATCGAGAAAAGAGCTATAGCACAAATAATCGCCAGCCTCGTTACTGTACCCAGTGCAAATACATCGAAACCGGCATCAGAGCAAACAACAACGGAACAATAATAGAAAATGCCACTCCAACCGCATTGGCCATTTTCAGGTACTTTGTGTTATGCAGCCCAATTGAACGGAACGCACTTTGAAAACCATGCAACAAATGGTACGCAAGCGATATGCACGCAACTACATACAATAACACCACCCACAATGCAGAAAATGTGCTCTTCATAAGGCTGAAGAGGTCATGAACAGGTTTGCCATCGATAATGGTTTCTTCTACGCCCGTGAAACGGGAAGGCACCCAAAATTGTTTCCAATGAATAATCAGGAATAGGAGAATAATTGTGCCAAGCAGGCCCATGGAACGCGAATACCATTTGCTGCCCCTATTGCCCATGCTCACCTGGTAAGCGACCCCGCGTTTGCGCCTGTTTTGGAACTCGAGCAAGAGCCCCTGGATAATATGTATAAAAAAACCTGCAAAAAGCCCAAGTTCAAGAATCCTGATCACTACCGTTGCTCCCATAAAATGAGCTGCTTTATTGAACATTTCTCCATTATCATCAGGGTTGAAGATTGTGGCAAATATGCAGGCATTAACACCAACATGCACTATCAGAAAAGCGATAAGGAACAGGCCTGTCATGCCCATGACAAATTTTTTGCCTACAGAAGAAGTAAAAAACTCAGACCATTTCATAATGCGTTTTGGTTATTGCGTGTGAAGACCAATGTGTTGATAGACACAAAAATAACACATCACAGGTTTCAAAACAGATTTAGTTTGATTTTTTTGTGAGCATTGGCCGGCAACATTGCATCAACTATTGTTTTGCGATATTGCCGACGGTCTTATTTAAAAAAAAGGGGGGGGCTAAAACCCAATACCACACTGTACTTTATTGAAAAGCAACCCAAATGTTTGCCTGCCCTACACAACAAATTATTGGCTTCTTTTGCCAGAAGCCATTACAATTTGTAAACTGCGCCACATAAAAAGTGCAGTTGGTCAATAAAGCATAAGAGTGATTTTGAATTTGATTAACAGCAGGTGCGGCACCAACAATAATGGGCTGCATTTTTTTGCAGCGTTAACAGGCAGGCTTCCAGAATAAAAAGCTCAGGGAAATTCAGCCGAAGTTTTTGAAGTACTTTCAAAGCATTATTTTCCCCCAAATACTTTCTTCAGCAGGTCGGTTACCTGCGCTGCTGGGTCTTTTCGTATTTTGACCTCTTCCTGGGCTACATAATAAAAAATACCTGATAAAGCTTTTTGTGTAACATAAGACGAAAGGTCTGGGTCTACTTTTTTGAATGTGGTAGGAAGCTCGTTATAGGTTTGGAACACGGTCTTCCAGTATTTGGTGGCATCTGTTTTTTGGAGCGAGCTGTCAATAACCGGCTTAAAAGATGCCGTGAGCTGTGCTGCAGTTGTTTTTTTCAAATAAGAAGTGGCAGCGGTGTCGGGCCCGCGCAAAATGCCAAGTGCATCGCTGACGCTCATCTTTTTCACTGCATTCACAAAAATAGGCGCTGCCGATTTTGATGCATCTTCCGCGGCGCGGTTCATTCTTAATATAGCGTCATCCACCAAATTGCCCATACCAATGTTCCTTAGGGCCCTTTCTACTTTTTGAGCTTCCGGGGGCAATAAAATTTTCACTACAGCATCTTTGAAAAACCCGTCAACAACAGAAAGCCTGCCAGCGCTTTTCTGAGCGCCTAAGGAAAGCGCCTCTTTAAGGCCATTAATAATTTCGTCATTGCTTAAGCCAGAGCCTGCACCCTGGTTTCCGCCGCTTACTGCTTTTTTTGCTTTATCAAATAATGAACTTTGTGCATTAGAAGACAGCAAGAGGCTTATGGACACGGTCAACAATAAAAAAAATTTTTTCATATCACTGATGTTAAAACACAAATTTCATGAATAGAAACGAATTTAAAGCCATCTTATTTTGGACGTGCAAGCGAATAAGAAATGAAGAGGTTATCGAAAAGCCCAATAGATAATAGGTGCAAATTATTTGTTATCCCTTGTTCACAAACCATACCATTCAAAATCCTTGTCCATTGGCATAGCGTTAAAAACATCTGCCACAATTTTTTCGGGAGTTGCAAGCCTTCTCTGCAAAGTATTTATCCAGGCCCCGTCAACAGTGATCAAAGCAGCAATCACATTTTCGTTTTTAATGATCTGGTGCCTAATGCTCCATCTTGAAAAATCTTTTTTGGCTTTCAGCAGTGTCAAATTGATCTGCAGTCTATCGCCCAGCCTAGCCTCTTTCCTGAAAACAGCTTCTTCCCTGAACAGGATTGGCCCGATTTGCAACTGATGCATCGCTTTATTTGAAAGGCCCTTTTCTTCAAGAAAACTGATGCGGCAATAAGCGCCGAAATCATAATATACTGAATGGCGGAGGTGAAAATTCGGGTCAAGGTCGGCCCAACGGATTTCAATCGGTTTTATATATTCATCCATAATAAAAGAATAAATAAACTGTTTAATCGGGAATGAAATTACTATATATCTGCATTTGTAATAATTTTGGCTTTAAAAAGAAAATTATGAAAGTAAACCTCCTGATTGTATTTGTGATGATAACCTTTGCCTCTTTTGCGCAAACCAAAAAGAAGCCTGCAAGCGCCCGCACCAAAACAACAATGCAGGCTGCACCGGTGCTCAATAACGAATACGACTCGCTCAGTTATGCAATTGGCATGAGCGTTGCCGGATTTTATAAAGAACAGGGAATAACCAATGTGAACACGGCAGTGGTTTCCAAAGCCATTAAGGACGTACTGAAAAATGGGAGATTATTATTGAATGACCAGCAGGCAAATACCTGTCTCATCAGTTTCATACAAAAACAAAAAGAGGCAAAAGCGGAGCCCAATAAAAAAATAGGTGAATCTTTTTTGGCTGAAAACAAAACAAAAACAGGGATAGTTAGTTTGCCCAGTGGATTGCAATACCAGGTTTTACAGGAAGGCAATGGCCCAAAGCCGGTAGCGACTGACAAAGTAAAATGCAATTACAGGGGAACATTTATTGACGGAGTTGAGTTTGATGGGTCAGAAAGGCATGGAGGCCCTATTGATTTTAATGTGTCCAACGTGATCAAAGGTTGGACGGAAGCGCTTCAGCTAATGCCGGTTGGCAGTAAGTGGAGGTTGTTCGTGCCGTCTGACCTGGGTTATGGCGATCAGGGCAGCGGGCCCATACAGCCGGGATCTACATTGATATTTGAAGTTGAATTGCTTGAAATAGTAAAATAAAAATGTGCTCACAAAATTGAAGCCGGTGAACTAAACCGGCTTTTTTTATTCCCCTGCCTTTTTACCAGGAAAATCTTTTACAATTTCCCTTTCTGGCAAAACAAAAAGCAACCCTTCTTTATAAAAACCAGTTTGTATTATAAGAATACGGTTAACATTGGAACACCTGCTGCAATTATTACAGGGCTGTGCAAAGGATGACGCAAAATGCCAAAAAGAATTTTATGACAAATACCTGGGGTTTGTCCTGAAAATATCTTTCCGGTATTTAAATACTTATGAGTCCGCAGCGGAAGCTGCAAATGATTCTTTCGTAAAAATATTTAAGAATGTGTGGAAGTTTGAAATAAGAGACCCTGCAAATATTGAACGGCTTTTATTGGGATGGGTAAAACGGATAGTCATAAATACTTCCATTGATTACATGCACATGGAGCTGCCTGACTGGAAACACAAACCGCTGCAGGAAGCAGCATGGCAGGATTCATTGCCTACTGATAATGCAGATAACAAATTGCTGTATAAAGAACTGATTGAACTTATAAAAAGGCTGAGCCCTGCCTACAGAGCGGTTTTTAATTTACATGTCATTGACGGTTATGCCCATCATGAAATTGCCGGATTGCTGGGGATTTCAATAGGCACTTCAAAATCAAATCTTGCAAAAGCAAGGGCATTCCTTCAAAAACATTTGATCAAAGACGACAAAGAAAATGTGTTATGTTTTACCTGAAAGATAGCAATATGGATGATCTGTTTCGCAAAGCTGCGGAAAACTATCATTTAGATACAAAAAAAGCGTCTAACTGGGAAAGTGTTCAGGCTGCCATCGACAGTACTGCTGTTACAGGCAATAAAAAGAAAAAGCGCAGGTTCCTTTTTTTGTGGCTACTGGTGCTGCCCTTTGCGTGCATAATCGGTTATTCGCTTTTCCAAGATAAAACCAACGTCTCATACAGCAAGGAAATTTACAACAGCCATAACCCAAACAGGAATTACAAAGACAAAACATCAGTTTCGCCAAAAAGGGAAGTGCCTGGAATTGTTGTCGGCCAAAACAATAAAAAAAGCCAACCAATTGCTGATAGTGGAAATCATTTAAACAAAACCAGTTTATCGCTTTTTACAGGCAGGCCTACAAAATTCCTGGAAAGAAAAAGTGCAGGCAATGGAACTGCACAGCCGGGAGATAATGCAATCCTTATAAATACCAAAGGGCTGCCGGGCCTAACAGCCGCTAACAATAAAACAGGCAACGTGCATGTAACCGAAGAAATAAGCAATCGGAGTAATTATGAAAGCAACGATATCAATAGCTCAAAAATATTTACAGGAAAATTGGCCAGCGTGAATCAGAATTGTCCAGGCGCCATCAGCGAAGCCTTATTTTCAAATATGAAGCAGGCGCAATTAGCAAAGATAAAAACCAATAAAACTGTTACTGGGAATGATAATACCGGCACAAACTTTAAAAAAGGCTCTTTTTTCTACCTGGGAACCAACCTGGGCTTCGATTTTAGTTTTGTAAAATCGCAAAGAACCAGCAACGCAGGTTATGGTGTTGGGTTATTGTTAGGATATCATATCAATAAAAAATTAAACATTGAAGCGGGAGCGGTATTTGAAAAAAAATATTATTATTCCAATGGCAGGTATTTTGATAAAAGATCCATTTCCTCTTTGCAGTATGTAAATGTTTTGTCAGTGAACGGCAATTGCAATATGGTTGATGTCCCGGTTAACCTGAGGTATAATTTTCTTCTGCATAAAAAAAGTGAGTGGTTTGCGATAGCCGGCATGTCTTCTTATTTCATGACCAAAGAATATTATGACTACAATTATGAATATAACGGTGCTTATGGCGAAAAAGGGTACACGTACCACAATTCATCAATCAATTGGTTTTCGGTCTTCAATATAAGTGTTGGATATGAGCACAATTTAGGGCGGGCATTTTTGTGGAGGGCAGGGCCTTATCTTAAATTACCGGTTTCCGGCATTGGGCTGGGAAAATTGTCACTAAATAGCACAGGCCTCTACGCTGGCATTATCAAAAGAATAAATTGAGATCTTAAATCTTTCGCATTTTTTTTCGAAAATAGGTTTTCCGGGATTGTAAACTATTGCCCTGGCTGAAATAATAAAATCATTCTTTAATCATCTAAAATCAAATCATGGAACGCAGAGATTTTTTGACGAGCGTTGGACAGGTATCCGTGTTCGTGTGCGCTGGGAGTTTAGTAGCAGCCTGCTCTAAATCAAACAGCACTCCATCCGGGAATAATAATGGTGGCGGGAACAATAGTGGAACATTGATTTCTGCCGATCTTAATTCGGAACTTCAGGCTATCGGCAGCGCTAAAATAAACGGGTCGGTTATCGTGATCAGGATTGCAAATGACAATGTAGCTTCATCGTTCGTTGCGCTAAGCCTTATTTGTACGCACATGGGCTGCACTGTAAATTACGACCAATCATCTGAGTCTTTTAAATGCCCTTGCCATGGAAGCGGGTACGACGTAACGGGAAAAGTAACTCATGGCCCTGCGGCAGCGCCATTGCCATCTTATACAGTAACTGTTGCTAACAACACGCTGACCGTTAGTTAAGGTAAAATTGCGGGGGCTATGATTAAACACTCATGACAGCTTGATCAAGAAAGGCTTTCAGCATTAGCTCATGCCTATGAAGCACACAGAACTCAAAAGGGGCAGTAGTATTACTTGTACATTTTAGTATAATATTCATCGGCCATCCTTCCTGAATCGAAACGATAGCGAACATCGCGCATACCGTTCTTGGTCACTTGCCGCCAGGTGTCGCGGTTGTCATAATACAATGGAAGTATCTGGCCCTGCAGGATTTCATAAAGCTTGTCAAGATCATACTGATCCTGTTCCTGCGTGTTCATGTTAGCATAGTCAGCTTTGGGCACAACAAACCCGTTGTTGCCATGATTGATGAATTCTGGTATCCATCCGTCGTCAGTTGAAAAATTCACAGCACCGTTCATAGCTGCCGTCATGCCGCTGGTGCCCGAAGCTTCACGCGGAACACGGGGGTTGTTAAGCCAGCAATCTGCTCCCTGTTTCAGGCGCTTTGACAAAGCAAGCTCATATCCGATTACCACTGCAACATTTTTGTAGGATTTGCTCAAATGCACGAGGTGGTTAAATTCATTGATCGCAGGATAATCCATTGGGTAAGGTTTTCCGGCCCAGATGATTTGCACAGGATGTTTTGTGTTGCTCATCAGGTCGTTGAAGCGCTTAATGTCACGCGTGACCAGGTCGGCACGCTTATACCCGGCGAACCTTCTTGCCCATACAATGGTGAATATATTTGGATCAAAAATTTTCCCGGTTTGGTCTGCAATTATTTCGAAGGCTCTTTTCTTCAAATATTTTTTTCTGTCATCGAACCAGTGGTCGTCATGTTCTTCCATTTTTTTGTACAATTGCTTGTCCGCCCAATATTGCCAGTTTTGTGCATTGGTGATGGAAATGATCGGGCAAATATCTTTATACTTGCTCCACATCGCCCTGGACACATGCCCATGCAACTCTGAAACGCCGTTGGCAATATGCGCAAACCTTAATGCGGCAAGCGAGTGATTGAATGCATCATCTTCCATGCCAGTCAGTTTTTTTACCTCCTCTACGCTTAGCCCGCAGAAATAGCTCATTTTATGGCAGAGGTAGATATCATGTTTCTCATTGCCTGCTTCTTCTGGCGTATGCGTTGTGAATACAAGCCTCTTTTTTATTTCATCAGTATTTTTATTGAATTTGTTATATAGATAAAACACTGCGCTTAGCCCATGCGCTTCATTGAGATGATACAAATCAGGATTAAAGCTCAGTTCATCTATAAGCTTAGCCCCGCCAACGCCCAGCAATATGAACTGAGCCACTTTAGTGGCTACATTGGCATCATACAAACGGTGGGTAATGGTTTGTGACACATAATCGTTCTCGGGCAAATCGGTGCTCAGCAAAAAAAGTGGGGCAGATTTAAAAGTCTCCGGGTTAAGGTACCACGCTTTTACCCAAACCGGGTGATCGTGTATGTCAATCTGAAATTTGATGCCTGTATCTTCAAGAAAGCTGTATTGTTTTTCCATCCAGGTTACCTGTAGGGTCTGGTCCTGGTTCCGGGCCTGGTCATAATAACCATATTTCCATAAAATGCCCACTCCGACCAGGTTTTGACGCAATTCATAAGCGCTTCGCAAATGCGAGCCTGCTAAAAAACCAAGGCCGCCGCTATATATCTTCAACGGCTGGTGCACCGCAAACTCCATTGAAAAATAAGCAATTTTTTTAGAATAACGCTCTTCTACTGAATAAGGCACGGTGTAGTTAATAAAGCTCATAAGCCCATTCTTTAATTCTTTTATTGGTTATGTACTGGGGGCGCAATATAACGGAAAAAATGAAAATCAATTGTTGAAAAGCTTTTGCCGGCTTGCGATAATGTTCACAAAACATGAATAATAGGCAACAAACAATCGCTCTTTTGTAGAGGGCCTGCCCTATAGGAAATAAATAGGCCAACTGAAATGCCCGTATTCATTTTCTCCCTGTCTTCTTTTTGCCCGGTGGCGTTTTTGGTTTTGGCTCTTTCTTTTTAATAAATGTCCCGTCAAAAAAACATTTTATGTCCCGATGGTTGCCACACCCCTCTACTTCTTTGATGGTAACCTTATTGGTTGAGAAAGAAAAATTAATAACACACGGGTCCAGGTTGCCATGGTATTGTGCGCCTGTGGCTGAATTGAATTTTGCCTGGCCTTTCAGTTCCCCGTTACAGGTGCTGCCATCCTTTTCAAAATGAACAAAAAACAAAAAAACAGAAGCATTCTTTCCATCTCTGACTGAAATAAAATTTTTTTTGTCGATCACATAATCGCCAGAGAATTTATGTTTGTGCGGCAACGTATCAATGGGATTGACGATCTCTCCAGGCCTGGATGCTGCATCGTTCGATTCGGTAAGGATAAGCACAAAACTACCGGCATCATTCAGCATGTAAGCGTCTTTGGAGTACAATAAATTTCCTTCGGGAGATTTATGCTGGCGAGTGACTGTTATCGTATACCGGCTATCAATATTGGCAAAACTGTTAACATGCCTGTCATAAGCAAACAAAACTTTTGAAGCAATAAACTTATTCGATTTGTCAAAACACAACAGGTAAAGGACCTCTTTCGTACTGCTCTCTGCCATACAAAAAAGATAGTCCTGTTTTTTATCTGCTTTAAGCTTGGTCAACGCATACAACTTTGGTTTTATTCCTTTGGGGTAATGTTTAGTGATCACCGTATCCGGCACAAACTGCGTAAATATTTTGTAACTGATCAGGTTAGAATCATTTTCCTGGTTACCGAATATGCTGTCACTGACCTGGTAAGGCGCACGCACCTCTTCGAATGATTCCATAAAATCATCCGCATTTACTGTTTTGTCCCCAGACAATGAAACCCTTTTGCCTTTGCAGCATACTAAGGCAGCTGGCAATAACATCAAGAATATGTATTTCTTCATACCTGGCACCATTGACCAAACCCTTTCAACTGTTAAAAATACAGATAACAAGGTAATGCGGATAAACAAAATTTTAAATTTCCAGGTTTATTTTTTAGATTAGCCTAAAAATAAATTTAGTCAAATTGAAATATTCTGCCAGCAAAGAAGATTACCTGAAAGCCATTTTCCACCTGCAAACGGAACAAAGCATGGTAACCACGAATGCCCTGGCGGTTGCCATGCAAGCCAGGCCGGCATCAATTACCGACATGCTTAAAAAATTAAAATCTGAGAAACTGCTGATATATGAACGCTACAAAGGGTTTAGGCTAAACAATGAGGGTAAAAAAATTGCAGTCCAGGTAATCAGGAAGCACAGGCTCTGGGAATACTTCCTGGTACATAAACTGAAGTTCGGGTGGGATGAGGTGCATGAAGTGGCAGAAGAACTGGAACACATTACCAGCAAAAAGCTCATTGATCAATTAGACGCATTCCTCAATTTCCCTGTAACAGACCCGCACGGCGACCCCATTCCCGACCGGTCCGGCAAATTCAACAGCCCAAAGCAGCTCAACCTGCTGGACTTTCCCATGAACACCCCTGCCAAAGTTTCATCTGTAGCCAGCCAAACCAGCGATATACTGGAACTGCTTGACCATAAGAGCATCCATATCGGCACCAGGCTCGAGATCAGGAAAAAATTTCTTTTTGACAACTCTATCGAATTAAAAGTTAAGAACCAGGCACCCATCACCGTTAGTGAACAGGTTGCCCAAAAAATATTTGTCCATAACGATGAATAAATTGCAAAGAAACTTGTCGCTCAGTGAAGTGCATGGCAGCATCGA
This sequence comes from Bacteroidota bacterium, assembly GCA_018266455.1. GTDB lineage: Bacteria > Bacteroidota > Bacteroidia > Chitinophagales > Chitinophagaceae > Puia. Next base: position 26,907 of record JAFEAJ010000026.1, on the reverse strand, counting down.
CACCACCAGGCAAAGCCGTTGGTGGAAACAGTTATTTGTTTTTTTTGGGCCGGCCTATTTAATAAGTGTTGGCTACATGGACCCGGGCAATTGGGCAACCGACCTCGCAGGTGGCAGCCGTTTTGGCTATCAGCTGATCTGGGTGTTGCTGATGAGCAACCTCATGGCCATTTTGTTGCAAAACTTATCAGCCCGGCTCGGCATTGTACGGGGAAGAGACCTGGCACAAGCCAACCGTGAAACCTATCCGAAAGCCATCAATATTTCATTATATGTGCTGGCAGAAATCGCAATCGCAGCCTGTGACCTGGCAGAAGTGCTGGGCATGGCCATTGGCATACAGTTATTAACAGGCCTGCCGTTGGTTTATGCCGTATCAGTTACTGTGCTCGACACCTTTCTGTTATTATTCCTTCAACGATTGGGCATGCGAAAAATGGAAGCATTTATCCTGGGCCTGATCGCTATTGTTGCCATTTCTTTTCTAATTGAAATTATTTTAGCCAGGCCCAACATCAAAGAAGTAGTTACGGGATTTGTGCCCCATTTGCCCAATAAAGAAGCGCTTTATATTGCTATTGGCATTATAGGCGCTACCGTGATGCCGCATAACTTGTATCTCCATTCTGCATTGGTACAAACCAGGAAAATTTTACCAGGTAGCGAAAACATCAAACGAGCTTTGAAGCTGAACTTTCTTGATAGTGCCATAGCGCTAAACCTTGCCTTTCTGGTAAATGCTGCTATTTTGATTTTAGCGGCAGCCGTTTTTTTCAAACACGGCAAAACAGACGTGGCACAACTAAAAGAAGCCTATCAGTTGCTGCCCTCTCAACTGGGAACAAAAATGGCTTCTACCCTTTTTGCAATCGCCCTGATTGCTGCAGGTCAAAGCTCAACCATTACCGGAACGCTTGCCGGGCAAATTGTAATGGAAGGTTATCTGCAGCTGCGCATCAACCCATGGCTGAGAAGGCTCATCACCAGGTTGCTGGCAATCATTCCATCCATTATCGTGATTTTATATTTTGGGGAAGAAGAAGTGGATAGCCTGCTTGTACTGAGCCAGGTGATATTAAGCGTTCAGCTCGCGTTCGCTATTATACCATTGATCCATTTTGTGAGCGATAAAAAAGCAATGGGGCAATTTTCTATAAAAAAAACCATAAAAACATTAGCCTGGATCGTGGCATCCGTTCTCATCTATCTAAACATTAAACTGGTGCAGGAAGAAATGGTTGCTTTTTTTTCAATTCCAGGTAATATTTTCTGGAAATCTGTAATTATAGCGGGCTGTTTGTTCCTGTTGTTTTTGCTGCTTTATATTCTTTTCCATCCTTTAATGAGCGGGAAAAAAGAAAAAGCCTCTATACAAGTTCATGCGCAAGCACAAAAAATTAAAAGCCTTAAAATTCCTGCATTTAGCCGCATTGCTGTTGCATTGGATTTTGGCGAACATGACGAAAAGTTGCTTGAATATGCTATTGGCCAGGGAAATGCCGGCACTGGTTACCTGCTCATCCATGTTGTTGAAAGTGCACCAGCAAGAATGCTTGGCGGGGAAAGCGATGACTTCGAAACCCGCAACGACCGTGACCGGCTGGACTATTATAAACAGCAAATGGAGGAAAAAGGTCTTTCGGTAACAGTAAAATTAGGGTACAAAAATCGCAAAAAAGAACTGGTGAGGATTATCAAAGAAGAACATGCCGACCTGCTCGTAATCGGCGCCCACGGGCACTCCGGCTTTAAAGATTTCATTTTTGGCGAAACAGTCAATAGCGTCAGGCATGAATTAAAAATCCCTGTGCTTATTGTAAATTTATAAAATGATAACCGGGAAGCAGCTGCTATCACCTTCTTTTTTTTAACAGGTGTTTCATCCTGCTAAAAGTTTCAGGCTTAATATTAAGATAGGAAGCAAGGTATTTTTGTGGTACCCGCTGTAGCAGGTCAGGGTTATTCTGGATGAACTGGACAAAACGCTCGCGTGTGTTCAGCCTCATGCGGTCATATTCCCAATTTTCTTTTTGGAGATACATTGCTGTAGCAATCATTCGACCTAAATGCTCTACTTTATGGCTATCTTTAAAAAGTTCTTTTAATTTCTGTTTTTTTATAGAAACCAGCACTGTGGGCTCGATGGTTTCAAGTATATAGGTTGAAGGCCTGGCTTTTCCAATTGTTGACATGATTGCATCATTCTCTTTCGCTATTTGCGTGATCACCTGCTCCCTGCCACGAAGAAAAAATTTCCTGACCATGCCTTTGCTGATATAATTAAGGTAGGTCTCTATCTCTCCGATTTTGACAAACTGGGTTTTCTTTTCAAAATTCCGAATCTCAAGGAACTGGGAAATATAAGCAGCCTCTTCATCGGTGAAAATGACGTACACCGATAAATCTTTGCGCAGTTTAGCGATTATGTCAACAGGGTCCATTTTGCTTGATGCAAGGTAATAACAATACTATAATTTTTTTAAAAAAAATGACATTTGTGACATAAAGATTACAATCGTTTTCAATTTGGCAAAAGCCCCCGGTCCGCCCTGTGCAACCGGTAGCAGGCTTCCTGAATTTTGATTTGGTCCTCAGCCTTTCAAATTTTATCACCAGAGTGCCAAAATATATTTTAATTTGTTTTTAAAATGTCCAGGTACAAAAATTAAATTTTTATGAGAGTTTTTTTTATGGGATGCATAACCATTGTAGCCTGTCGTTTGCTTGCCGCCTGGGTGTTGCCTACTTTCGATGACGCCTTCATTACTTACAGGTATGCTTTAAATTTTGCTTCCGGAAACGGGCTGGTTTATAACATTGGAGAAAAAATAATGGGCACAACAGCGCCATTCTTTGCAATAATCAGCTCGATCCCATTTCTTTTGCATTTGCCCGTGCAGAAATTTACGGTCATGCTTAACCTTCTTTGTGATTGTGCCTCCCTTTACCTGGTGTATAAGTATATGTTCAACCAGAACAGGGTATATTTTTTTTTGCTGGTATTCTTTTTTGCTATAGACCCTATGGCCAACAGGGTAAGCATAGGCGGGATGGAGGCAGATCTGTTTCTTACATTATCCTTGTTCGGGCTGACATTATATGTAAAGAATAAAAAGACTTTTTCATTCACCATACTATCGGCTATTTATTTCTTAAGGCCCGAGGCTGTTATTTTAGTTTTCATCTTGTTCTGTTATGATATGTACCAAACAAAAAAACTTGCCATAAAACAATATCTACTGCCAGCCCTGGTTGTTGCTGTTCCATTAGTGCTGATCTATTTTTATTATGGTCAAATCCTCCCGCAATCGGTAGTGGCAAAAAGCACAGCAGGCCGCGAAAGTCTGAGCAACCTGGTAAAAAACATTTTTTTCCCCGATCCACTGTTTTTTATCCTGGCCCCTCTTGCTGTATACGGTTACCTTAAGCAGTTCAAAAAAAATAAATCCGTCTTCCTTCTGGGGATATGGGCGCTCACTTTTGGAATGGCATACATTATCCGCCGGCCATATATCTGGAGCTGGTATCCCTTTTCCATAGAGTTTTCCATACTCACTCTTGCTTCAATTGGGACAGGTTCGCTCATCCAAAAACTGCTAAAACACTTAAACGCCGAAAAGGGTTTCTATTTTTACCTCTTATCATTCGTGGCAGTAGTTGCCTGGTCAGGTGTGGCTATGTACAAAGGCAGGAGCGGTGTAGAAACAAATGTGTACAAACAATTGAAAGCCGATTTTGGGTCGGATCCGGAGATCAGAAAAAAAATAATATTCGCCGATGACATTGGCGCAATAGGTTTTTTTACGGGTGCATACATTTACGATGGCCTGGCACTTGTTACCCCCCAAGCATTCAATTACAAAACGGTTACAGAAAGGATTATTCATTCAAATGCCGATTATATTTTTTTATATGCTGACCCCGCATACATAAGCCTTACAAAAACCGATTCAATAATTGACAGCCGGTATGCTTTTTACAAGCGCTATTCTATTCATGGCGAAAAAAGCGCTCCCGTAAAAAGCATTAACCCCATGCCGTGGAGCTATGCACAAGATTATATACTTCTGAAAAAGAAATAACCCGCAGCATTCACAAGCTCGATCGTACAATTTTAAAATAAATTTCATGCCTTAACAGGAACGAAACACCGCTTTGTTAAATTCATTTGATTCACGTAGGTTTGCTCACTTTCGAGAAAAATAAAATTCGAACCATGGCACAAAAAATAAAAGTTGCAAAACCTGTAGTGGAGATCGACGGCGATGAAATGACCCGCATCATTTGGAAATTCATCAAAGACAAATTGATTATCCCATACCTGGAGATCGACATAAAGTACTTCGACCTTGGCATTGAGCACCGTGATAAAACCAATGACCAGGTTACGATTGATGCGGCCAATGCCATTAAACAATATGGCGTGGGCATCAAATGCGCCACCATTACTCCCGATGAAGCAAGGGTAAAAGAGTTTGATCTGAAACAAATGTGGAAGAGCCCTAATGGCACTATCCGGAATATTCTCGACGGAACTGTTTTCCGTGAACCAATCGTAATGAAAAATGTGCCAAGGCTGGTAACGAATTGGACAGCGCCGATCATTGTTGGGCGCCACGCATTTGGAGACCAGTACCGGGCAACTGACACTGTTATCAAAGGCAAAGGCAAGCTAATGATGACTTTTACGCCAGACGATGGCAGCGCACCGCAAGTTTTTGAAGTATTCAACTTTAAGGGCGATGGCGTTGCTTTGTCAATGTACAATACCGATGAATCAATTAAAGGCTTTGCCAGGAGCTGCTTTAACATGGCACTGAGCAAAAAATGGCCCCTGTACCTTTCTACAAAGAACACCATCTTAAAAAAATACGATGGGCGTTTCAAAGATATTTTTGCCGAGATTTATGAAAATGAATTCAAACTAAAATTCAAAGATGCAGGCATTGTGTATGAGCACAGGTTAATAGACGATATGGTAGCCAGTGCATTAAAATGGAATGGCAATTTTGTCTGGGCTTGCAAAAATTATGATGGCGATGTGCAAAGCGATTCCATTGCCCAGGGCTTCGGCTCATTGGGGCTAATGACCTCTGTTTTAGTAACCCCGGATGGGAATACTTTGGAAGCCGAAGCCGCACATGGCACGGTAACCAGGCATTTCCGCGATCATAAGGCTGGCAAGCCTACATCCACAAACCCAATTGCCTCAGTTTTCGCATGGACAAGGGGCCTTGCATTCAGGGCGAAGCTAGATAACAATCAACCCCTGGCAGATTTTGCAAATGCACTGGAGGCAGTGTGCATAGAAACAGTTGAAGGCGGCAAAATGACAAAAGACCTCGCAGTCTGCATCCATGGCAATAATGTAAAAGCCGGAGAACATTACCTGTATACCGAAGAATTTTTAGACGCTATTGATGCGGGGCTGAAAAAGAAAATGAAATTCTGATTATTGATCGCTGAATAAAAAGCCTGCTAAAATAGTTTTCCTTTTTCGGCAGGCTTTTTTTAATTTTGCGACCCCTTTGGCGAGGTAGCTCAGTTGGTAAGAGCGTCGGATTCATAACCCGGAGGTCATGGGTTCAACTCCCATCCTCGCTACGAAAGACATTTAACAGGTGTCTTTTTTTTATGCCTGTAAAAAAACAAATAAGTAATACATTGATAAATCTCATTATCAGGAGCCATGCAAGAAACAACCTGCCTCGCTTAACATTAGGATAACAATATTTTAAAAGCCAAAATAAACCTGCAAGACAATAAAAAGTCGAATTGCCTTAATAAAACATGAGGCTAACCGTTATAATACCGATGACATTTCTTAGTTCTGCCAAATCTTTAAAAACTTTACGCAAAAAAATAAAAACCCGCTTGTCATGAAATATTTTTTTTATGCCCTTTGTGTATTTGCATTCACTGAATTTTCAGAAGGCTGCAGCAGCTCAGCAAAAATGAGAGCAGCGTATGTGCCCTTTACCAAACAGCTTAAAGACAGGCTGGAGGGCGAGAATGTCGACATCAAACAGGTCCAGTTTTACGTTGACCAGAAGCTGATCATGTCAAGGTACCTGGATAATGACAAAGCGCAGGTAACATCGGGGGTCGTAAAACTGGAAAACGGGCGTTATGTGAATGAAGTGGTGGTCCCGCCATTTACGCCCGGGGTATGTGAAGATATCGTGAACGGGAACCTTATGGTCAATTTTGAAAAAGGGAGCAGCGACCTGGGCTTTGGTTTAGGCAGCAATTATTCCGCCGGCCAATATGTGCTTTATGGCTATGATTGGAAAAATGGGACCGCAGTAGTAAATTTCGATAACCAGAAATTCCGCGTACGTTGTGGCACATGCCCAGATGTAGCCAGCGCGAGACTGCTGATAAGAAAAAATGTTGTGGACAAATTCGAAAAGAAAACCCGTGTGCTTGAGGGGAGAAAGGTAGATCAGTAAACCATCTGCTCCTTGTACTATCTATTGGGTTCGTTCAGTGGAGCTACTACTGGCAACAGCCCAAAGCCATTATTATCCTTTCTTGCAGGTCATTGACAACGCTGCTGCTGGCGGTGCGAGGCTCTTTGCCCACCAATGAAATCCATTTTGATCATTACCTCTTAGTTCATTGCTATTCCTTTTTAGCTATGATATAAACTTGTTGGTCTCCAAGTTTGTACTCTTCTTTTGTAGTCGAACTATATGTTGCAAGTGTGCTTAATCCATATAATTTTAGAAGCCGTTTTATTTCTCCCAGCGTAAACACGTAATGCTTAAGAGAATATTCTTCTGTTTTCCCTTCTTTACTATAAAGAAGATTGCTTATCATGTAGCTATCCTCAACATGATAAACATTAGTAACGTCCATTGTTATATTTCCAACTTTGTATGTTTTGTTTTTTGAATAGTTTAATAAGTTTGGCAAAATACTTTCGGCTATCATACCCGAATTAATAATAAAATTTGATCCTGTTTCAAGACTTGAAGAAACCTTCTCCACAAATAACTTCATTTTGTCCATATTAAAGTAACCGAAGCTATTTCCAAGGCACACAGCTCCCGAAAATTTTTCATTAAGCTGAATGGCCAAAATGTCTGCATGAACTGCATTAATGTTTAGTTTCCCTAAAACTATTTTTTCTGCCAGCCCATTAATAAAGGTCTCTGAGATGTCAATGCCTGTAACATGAAATCCTCTCCTTGAAAACTCCATAGCATGCCTGCCAAAACCACAAGGCATGTCAAGTATATGTTGCCCTTGTTGTAAATGTAATTCACTAAGCAAAAAGTCAACTTCCTGCTCTGTTACGTAAGTCGGGAATGCATTTTCCCAAATTTCACAGTTTATTCCTTGGAAAAAACATTCATACCAGTTATCTCCAACTTCATCTATCATAATTTTTCGGCCTGTTAGTAAAAATCTATTGTATTACTATAGCAGCTGAAGGTAAGTACAAAAATCTGATATTTGGCTTGTTCGCTTTCTTCATTTTAAAGATTTCCATAAAGCAGATGGCGGGGAAAATATAAAAGATTCCGCTCATCTCTCCAGCTCCAGCACTACTGTTTCTTTGGGGCTTAGTTGAAAACTTTCGAGGTTTGCAATATTTCCCGTAATAACATTTTTCATTTTGCTGAAGCCAGTTGTCCTCTCCTTATAACGGGTAGGTATTACCGTTATTTCTTTATCGCCAGTATTCATTGAAACCATAATGGTTTGATTGGGATCATAACGGAAATAAGTATACAAGCCTCCATCGGGCAGGTATTGCATCATCTTTCCTGTTTTTAAAGCTGAAGATGTTTTGCGGAAATTGGCCAGTGTTCTTATTAATGATTGCACAGCCAATTCATCGGCACTTAACCCTTCTCCGGTGAATGCATTTTTTTTATCGCCCTGCCATCCCCCCGGGAAATCAAGGCGGACCCATCCGTCTGGATTGGTGAAACCTTTCATCAGCACTTCATCGCCATAGTACATTTGTGGTATGCCCCGGCATGTCAATAACCATTCAAAACCTGTTTTGTCTTTAACCAGGTTTTCGCCAACAGTAGAAAACCACCTGTTCAGGTCATGATTGCCCAGGAAGATTGCATTGCGCAGGGGATCCTTATACAAAAAATCGTTGCTCAAAGTGCTGTACAATTTGTTCACGCCTTCTGTCCAGCCGAAGGTTTCGTTCACCGCAGGAATGATGCCATAAAACAAACACTGGAAATCGGTAATGCCCTGCAGGTTGCTTTTAAATTTTGTGCTGATGTTGTTATCGGCAAAATAAGCTTCATTTGCCGTGCCATGCACCCAGGCCTCGCCAAACATGGTCATGTGGGGGTATTCGCTCGTTAATGCATTATTGCAGCGGTTCATAAAATCAAGGTCATTATAAATATAGGTATCGATGCGCCACCCGTCCACACCAAATTCTTCCACGCTCCAGATCGCATGCTGGATCAGGAAATTCGCAACATAGGGATTGGTTTGGTTCAAATCAGGCATCTCACGGGTAAACCATCCATCGAGCATGATTTTTTTTTCAGAAGGGGCTCCATAAGGGTCAAAAATAGTTTGGTCCTTATAATTGGTTTGAGTGAATGCCGGCCATTGGTGCAGCCAGCTTTTCATTGGCAGGTCCTGCACAAAAAAATGATAGAGGCCGACATGGTTATACACAGCGTCCTGCACCAGTTTCATGCCACGTTTGTGAAGCGCATCGCTTAATTTTTTATATGCTGCTGCACCACCCAGCCTCGGGTCAATTTTATAATGGTTGGTAAATGCGTACCCATGCTCTGTTCGGTTAGGCATATCGTTTTCAATAACCGGGGTCATCCACAAGGTGGTTATCCCCAGGTTGTGCAAATAGTCCAGGTGGTTGATCACGCCCTGCAGATCGCCGCCATGCCGGAGAAAAATAGAATCGCGATCGAGCGACTGGTCTCTCATACCGGGGATCCTGTCATTCGATTGATCGCCATTGCTGAAACGGTCGGGCATCAGCAGGTAAATAAAATCGGAAGAAGTTACGCCCTGTGCATACAAAGTGCCATTGCCTTTGCGGCGGGGCTTTAATTCAAAATCAATAACAGATCTTTTGTTCGGCTGCTCAATTTCAATTTTTATTTTCCCAGGCCTCGCAGCTGGCGATATCATCAAATCTAAAAAAAGATAATTGGGATTTTCCACTTTTTCAACCCTGGTCAACTCGGCACCCGGGTAATTTACTTTTACCTGTGCACCTGAAGCAATGCCTTTTTGGTGCAACATCAACTGCAGCCTGTTCCATTTCATGTTCACCCACCAGTTTGCAGGATATGCCTCAATGTCCGGCTGGGAGAATAAAGAACAAGAGATAAATGTTAACAAACAAAAAGAGAGAGCAATCTTTTTCATATATCAAACATTTCTTTGTGCTGAAAGTTCAAGCTCAACAGCCAGTTCTTCATCAATTACCTCATCCTTATCTTCCCTGATGAAGAAAAAGCAAATTACTGATGCGATGATCATCAATATACCGCCAGATTTGACAGCGGCGATCATGTCATTATTAAGCAAATGGTTCATTATCCAGGGATATCCTAAAGAAGCAATGATTTCAGGAAGGACAATGAAAAAATTGAATATCCCCATATAGATACCAATCTTATCTTTTGGCAACACTTTGCTGAGCATGGCATAAGGCATAGAAAGAATGCTGGTCCAGGCGATGCCAACGCCTGTCATGCACCCAAACAACAAATATTTATTATTCACCCAGCTTACACTGATTAATCCAACTGCACCAAAAAGCAAACAAATCGAATGCGTAAGTTTCCTGCCAAGTTTATCAGCAATGGAAGGCAAAATAAAAGAGAATACAAAAGTGACCACGCTGTAATAAGCTAAGGTAAGGCCTGCAAAATCTTTGCCTTCCCCGAACAAGGGGTCAGTATTGTTTTTAGCGCCGAAAACGTGGTAAGCGACAGACAGGGAATAATAAAACCACATCAGGAACAACCCGGGCCATGTAAAAAACTGGACCAGTGCTATCACACGCATTTTGGAAGGCATATTCTTCATTGATGATAAAATTTCGCTGATGCCCCTGCCAAATCCTTTACGCGGTTCCTGGTTTTTTTCTTTTAGCCCTAAACCTGATGGCGGATATTCTTTTGTAGAAAAAACCGTATATAATACAGAAGCAAGAAAGAAAAATGAGCCGATGTAAAACGAATATTTAACATTGTCTGCTATAAAACCTTTTGGGGCAATATTGTCAACTTTGAAAATGTTTTTGAATATCCATGGCAATGCCGAAGCAATACTCCCTCCCAGCCCGATCATCAGGCTTTGCATGATAAACCCACGATTGACCTGGCTATCCGGCAGTTTGTCGGCAACAAATGCCCTGAAGGGCTCCATCGCAACGTTCCCAAACACGTCAAGCACCCATAACAAGCCAGCAGCTACCCACAGTGTTCCGCTATGGGGCATAAATATCAAAGCAATGGAACTAAGCAGCGCACCGATAAAAAAATAAGGCCTTCTTCGCCCCCATTTTGGGTGCCATGTTTTATCGCTTAAATAACCTATTATCGGCTGAACAACTAATCCTGTTAAAGGAGCGGCAAGAAACAGATAAGGAATCTTATCAGGGTCTGCGCCAAGGTTATCATAAATCACTCCCATGTTTGCTCTTTGAAGGTCCCATCCAAACTGAATGCCGAAAAATCCTACGCTCATGTTAATGATTTCCGTAAGGCTTAACCTTGGCTTGTTTCCTGTGAAAGCAGATGCTGGCATAAAGCAATCGTTTTGGTTTTCCAATATGTAACAATTACATATCTCTAAAAGTAAATAAAAAATCCCGCTATGTGCGGGATTGCATAAATGAATAATTAATAATCCTGATCAGATTACAAACCCGTTCGATAATACAGCCCCTTTCTTCACGACCACAATACCGTCTTTAATGGTGTATAAGGAATGGTCGCCGTTCTCCAGGTGCGGCCCACCGTTAATGCGCACATCATCGCCAATGCGGCAATTTTTGTCAACAATCGCATTTCGTATATAACAACGATGGCCGATGCCTACTGTAGGCAATCCATGTGAATTGGCGTGGGTTATTTCTTCCAACGTTTCATAATAATCATTGCCCATCAAATAACTGCTTACAATGGTAGTCCCGCTGCCAATCCTTGTCCGGATACCAATAACGCTGTTTTCAATTCTTGAAGCATTAATAATACAACCTTCAGCAATAACCGTTTTTTCCAAAGTAGTTCCGCTGATTTTTGCCGGCGGCAACATGCGGGCGCGGGTGTAAATTGCATTATTGTTATCGAATAAATTAAAATCAGGAATATCATTGGTAAGCCCAAGGTTTGCTTCGAAGAAAGAGTAGATGTTGCCAATATCAGTCCAATATCCATCGTACTGATAGCTTACCACCTTGTATTTGTTAATAGACTGCGGGATGATTTCTTTTCCGAAATCGGTAGCACCAACATATTCATTCTGTAAAAGGTCGGCAAGCAATTGCCTGTTAAAAATATAAATGCCCATTGAAGCCAGGTAATTCCGCCCCATGCGCTGCATGTCCTGCCCGGTATCGCTTGTCCATTCCTGCAGCACATCGCGTTTAGGCTTCTCGACAAAAGAAGTGATGAAGCCTTCATTATCTTTTTTCATAATACCGAATTCCGATGCTTCCCTGTCTGCAACAGGTATGGTGGCGATTGAAATATCTGCCCCTTTTTCTTTATGGGTCTTCAGCATTTCGGTAAAATCCATTTGGTACAACTGGTCGCCAGAAAGTATCAGCAGGTATTCGCTGTCAAAAGGCCCGAGATGCCGCAGGCATTGGCGCACAGCATCGGCAGTTCCCTGGTACCATGTTGGGTTATCGGGAGTTTGCTCAGCAGCAAGGATATCCACAAATGCAGAGCTGAATGCACTGAAATGATAGGTGTTCTTGATATGCCTGTTGAGCGATGCGGAATTGAACTGCGTCAGCACAAACATCCGGTTGATGCCGGAGTTAAGGCAATTCGAAATCGGGATGTCCACCAAACGATATTTTCCTGCAATAGGAACTGCGGGTTTGGATCTGCTTGCTGTTAAAGGATAAAGCCTGGTGCCTGCCCCGCCGCCAAGTATAACTGCCAATACTTCTTTAGACATGATGAGTGATTTTATTTTTAAGGTGTGTTGCTGAATACTGCTTTTCCAAATTTCTACCCTTTGGAGAAGATATTAAAGCGACTTATACAAATCAATATAATGCCCCACGCTTGTTTCCCAACTAAAATCAAGCCGCATCATTTTTTCCCTTACTTCTTTCAGCTTCTCTGTGTCTTTATAAAGTTCTACGGCACGCCATATTGCCTGTGTTACGTCTCCCACTGCGGCATAATTGAACCTGATGCCATAGCCCCCTTCATCGCCATAATCAATAACCGTATCGCGCAGGCCGCCTGTATTGCGCACCATCGGCACTGTGCCATAGCGCATAGCATACATTTGGTTAAGGCCACAGGGCTCCACACGCGAAGGCATCAAAATAAAATCTGCCCCTGCATAAATCAAATGGCTGAGGCTTTCGTTGTAACCGATATATGCATTATAATCTCCCTGCCCGTACACCTTCAGGCTTTCCAATGCTGATTCCACTTCAGGGAAGCCGCTGCCAAGAATAAGGAAATTCATCGTTCGGCCAATATGGTGAAAAGAATCCCCAATGGCCTGTGGCAATAAGTCAGCGCCTTTTTCTCCCACCAGTCTTCCGATAAAAGCAATCAGCGGCTTATTGATATCCAGGTCAAATGTTGCGCACAAAATCTTTTTGTTTTTCATCTTTCCTTCCTCAGCATCATCTGCCCCATAATGGTTTTCGATATAAGTATCTGTTGAGGGGTCCCAAACATGTGTATCAATGCCATTCAATATACCGCTGCATTTGCCTTTTTCATATTCAAACAACGCTTCGAGGCCATTGGCTGCACTTCTAAGTTCATCAAGGTAGCTCCAGCTTACTGTTGTTACTTTCCATGCACATTTCACGCCACTGGCCAATGGATTAATGGATCCCTTCCATTCGAGCATTCCTTGCTTCCATGAATCCCATGCGGGAATGAAGCTGCTTTTGTCCCATCCCATCCAACCCTGGTACTGCGCATTGTGAATGGTGAGCACGGTCGGGATGTTTTGCAAATGCTGGTAACGGTAGCAATATTTCACCATGAACGGGATCAGCCCGGCATGATAATCGTGCACGTGAATGATATCTGGCCGATGCTCCCATGCAGATATCCAATCGACCACACAAATCTGGAAAGCAGTGAAGCGCTCGGGGTCGTCATCATAACCATAAATCTTTTCGCGGTCGAGCAGGCCATTTACATCAACAAGATAAAGGTCGAACCCGAGAACATTCTTTGATTCTTTGATAATAGTATAAGTGAACCACCAGTTGCCAAGATTGGTGTAGCCCTTGTGCACCACCTCCCATTCATGGTTCGTCAGGAATTTTGTCTTGTACATGGGCATTACCACTTTTGCAATGTGGCCTGCCTGGTTTTGATATTTAGGCAAAGCCCCTACCACATCTCCTAATCCGCCTGCCTTGGCTACAGGGTAACATTCTGCTGATACATGAATTACTTCCATCAGTTGGCAATCTGTCTTTTGTTAACTTATCAAGGGGCAAATTTCAGGAATACGGTTTTTAGTATACCTGCCGCAGGATGCAATTTAGCCACTGCTAAAAAATTGTTCCTACTAAAAACAGGATTTACCTGCGGCTTTGTTCTGCAACAAATAAATTGTCGTTCAATTTAGGAAGGTTTTTGAATTATACCATCAAAATGAAAAAATTTTTAAGTATGGAAAATATAATTACTTTTCGGAATCATTTCGTCATCAACCCTCAATCGATAGCAATGAATCATAAAACAAAATGGTCCCAGTTTGGCGTGCTGGTCAGTGTTTTCTTTTTTTGGGGCTTTGTGGCAGCTTCTAACGATATATTGATTCCTGTTTTTAAAGACAAGCTTCACCTGGAACAATGGCAATCACAAATGGTTTCTTTTGCATTTTATGTTGCTTATACCATCGGCTCCATTATTTACTTTTTTGTATCAAAAGCGGCAGGAGAAGATATCCTGAATAAAATTGGTTTCAAAAATGGCATAGCGATTGGCCTGGTGATCTCTGCTCTCGGCACTTTATTGTTTTATCCGGCAGCACAAACAGCATCGTTTCCAATAATGATCACAGGCCTTTTCATTGTTGGATTAGGCTTTTCTCTGCAGCAAACCGCCGCCAACCCTTTAGCTATTGTTATGGGCGACCCGAAAACAGGTGCACAAAGATTGAGCATGGCAGGTGGCATCAACAATTTCGGGACTACTATAGGCCCTTTGTTGGTGAGCTATGCCATTTTTGGGAGCGCATTAGGAAGTGGCACGGCCACAGCCAGTATTGAAAGCGTAAAGACACCTTATTTAATTCTTGGCGCGGTATTCATCCTGGCAGCAGTTATTTTTAAATTTTCTTCTGTGCCCAATAAAATCGACCTGGACAAAGTGGCTGACGAAGAATCGGAAAATGCCGATAAAGTGTTGCACACCAAAAGCGTGATGAGCTATCCGCAATTAGTGCTCGGAATGATCGGGATTTTTGTGTATGTAGGCGTAGAAGTCGCTACGGCATCTAACCTTCCTGCGTTTTTACAAAAACACATGCAGGTTTCCACTGATAAAATCGCCCCGTTTATTTCGCTTTATTGGGCAAGCCTGATGATTGGCAGGTGGACAACCTCTGTCGGGGCATTTGATTTGAAAAAGGGCGCAAAACAGGTATTGAAGTTCTTGATGCCCTATATAGCGTTTGGTGTTTTCATACTGGTCAATGTGATTGCAAGCCATGACATCTCTCCATTTTATTATTATCCATTCATAATAATTGCAATGGTTGCCGGGGACATTCTCAGCAAAGGTAACCCTGCAAGGCTACTTTTGATTTATTCAATGATGGGGATTACGGCGCTTTTTATCGGGATGCTTGCTGATGGCATGGTAAGCGCTTATGCCTTTATGAGTGTTGGCCTCTTCTGCTCAACTTTATGGCCATGCATTTTCACGTTAGCCATTGCAGGCCTTGGCAGGCATACCAATGAGGGGGCAAGCCGTTTGATCATGATGATCATGGGCGGCGGCGTGATGAGCCTTTTGCAAGGCTACCTTGCTGATAATTTTTTAGGCATTCAATGGTCTTATCTCGTGGGGGTTGCCTGTTTTGCTTATCTCGCATTCTATGCGATCAGGGTAAAGGGCATTTTAAAATCGCAAGGCATCGATTATGACCATCTGGAAAGTGCAGGTGGGCATTAATATTGTTTGTGAACCATCGTTTCTTAATCCGTTTTAGGGAAATACCATCCCTCAATAAATGAGTTTATGTCAAAAGCAAAAAAAAGCGCTCCATCTGTATCTATGGATCCATTGGCAATAGGAATTGATATTGGAGGCACGGGGACCAAATTCGGCATTGTGGACAGGAATGGCAACGTATTGTTCTCGAGCGAAATTTCTACGCGGGGGCATGGAGAAGTAGAAAATTATATCGATGAACTGCACAAACAGCTATACACCCTTGTTGAAAAAGCCGGGGGCAGCGGAAGGATGAGGGGCATTGGCGTTGGCGCACCTAATGGCAACTATTATACCGGCACGGTGGAATATGCGCCAAACCTGCCCTGGAAAGGCATCATACCGCTTGCAAAACTTATACAGAACAAATTTCAATTGCCCACAGTGCTCACCAATGATGCCAATGCAGCTGCCATTGGTGAAATGATGTATGGCGCTGCCAAAAGCATGAAAGATTTTATTATGATCACACTCGGCACCGGGGTGGGCAGTGGTATTGTAGCCAATGGCAATTTGATATTAGGGCATGATGGCTTTGCAGGCGAGCTTGGCCATACCATTATTATCCCTAATGGAAGGCACCATCCCGGCACGGGCAAATATGGCTCGTTGGAAAGCTATGCATCAGCTACCGGTGTTACGGCCACAGCATTGGAAATGCTTGAAAATAGCGAAGAAGACAGTTTGTTGCGAAAAATTCCCAAGTCAAAACTCGATTCTAAGAAAGTGTATGAAGCAGCAATAGAAAATGATAAGCTGGCTAAAGAAATCTTCGATTTTACGGGAAAAATATTGGGCATGGCACTGGCCAATTTCGTTATGTTCAGCAGCCCAGAAGCCATTATTTTATTTGGAGGGCTTACCAAATCAGGTGAACTTATTTTAAAGCCTACCCGCGAGCACATGGAAAAAAACCTCATCCAGGTTTTCCAAAATAAAGTGAAAATACTGGTAAGCCATCTGAAAGAATCTGATGCAGCCATCCTCGGCGCCAGCGCACTGGTTTGGGAAATGAAAGACTGACAGAAGTATGGCTATAAGTTTTGAAGATAGTGAGACCGATGCCTTTTCTGCTCGCCATGCATTTTATCCCATGGTATTGCCGCCAGGGACAATTATCAGTGTTCCGTTATCAATAAGCAACTTCATTTTCTGCCATTATTGTAATATGCGCAAACCGAATTCATCACGCAGGCATCGCATTTCGGGTTGGTGGGCCGACAGGTTTCTCTTCCTAAGAATGAAATGGCCATTCCTGCATCCCAGTCTTGTCGAGGCAAAATATCCATGATTTGCTTTTCTATTTTTTTGGGGTCCGTGCCCGAGGCAATGCCCAGTCTTGGCGCCACACGGGCCACATGCAGGTCAACAATCACTCCCTCAGCCGGCAAACCTGATTCGCGCAGGATGACATTAGCAGATTTTCTTCCAATACCCGGCAGGGCAATCAATTCCTCCAAATTTTTCGGGATGTTTTTATTGTCTTTTATTTTCTCGGCCATTTCAGAAAGCCATTTTGCCTTATTGCCGAAATTCCGCACATCACCGATCTTCCTTGAAATTATATCAGCACCGGCTTTTGACAGCGCTTTCATGTCTGGGAATGTCTCAAAAAATTCTGAAGCAACCTGGTTGATATGACGATCTGAGTCTTGTGCAGACAGCACCACCATTACTACCAGCTGATAAACATTTTTATATTCCAGAGGGTGTTTTTTGCCGCTGTATTTTTTCAACAGGGGCTTTATAGCTACTGGCCAGTTAATTTCTTTCGTCATGGTACTGTTTTTTATAAGGAACTCACATGGTTGCCAAACCGAATTTACAATAAGTTTGAAAGCCGAAAAAGACCAACGACCTGCCGCAATACATCTGGACAAAAAAGTAGCGATTGATTTTTAGGAGTTGCCTGGTGCTGCATACACAGAAATATTTTGCATTAGCAAGGAAATGGTTATTTGAAAATTTAATTTCCATCAAACGAATCAAAGAAAAATTTTACAAGAAAGGAGATTTATATAAAATACTTGCAGATAACATCCTTCTCACGGCAATATATTGCAAAAGCTAAAGATAATCAAGCTGCTCAAAACCACCTTTTAAACCTGAGCCGGAAACTAAAATAAATGCCGTGTTGGTTTTTTTCATAACTTTCTACAAGATTAGTGAGGCAAGCAGCATACCTTATTGAAAACCTCATTCAACCTTCATGTGTATTTTATTTTTTAACGATAAAAACAATTGCCATGAAGTTACTACCAGCAATTGCCCTGTTTTTCCTGATCGGCTGTTCGGGCAGCAAAAAAAAAGAAGATGCTGACATGCCTGGTGTTTACAAAATGCTCTCGCAAAGGCTTAAGGGCAAAAGAACTGATACTACCTACCGATCGCTTGAACAACTTAAGATATTTACGCCGGGCTATGTGATGTATGCAAACGTCAACCCTCCGGATTCTGAAGGAAGTTTTGGCATTGGCACTTATGCCATCAACCAGGATACCATTATTGAGCATATTTTTTACCGCTCTTCCGATACTGTTCGGAATGCGACACCAGCCGAATACAGGTTGGGCGTTGCTGCAACTCCAAAAGGTTACCGGCAAATCATCCCCCAGTTTGAAACCAATGGGCAAAAAATGACTTTGTCTGAAGAATATGAATCACTAAGCCAGCCTGATAAAAAATCGGGCCTGGATGGTGTGTGGAAGCTTGAAGAAGCCTTCACGATAAAGGGGAAAGATACTGCCCTGCACCATTATATAGAGTACAAGGTTTATCACGAAGGCTACTTTATATGGGGGCAAAGCCGGTTTGATGCTGATAATAAAAACCATACCACAATCGGCTTCGGGAAATTTGATCTTAACGGAAATAAATTAAGTGAATTGCTGATGTCCACCACCAATGCAGACATACGCGGCCTTGATGTTGACGTGGCCGTTGAAATAAATGGAGCAGACAAGTACAAACAAACCATTCTATCAAAAGATAGCAGCAGGAGCGTTGAGATATACAGCCGCTTGAAGAAATAAAAAAGAATATGCCTATGCCTGCAGGCAATTTATTAATAAATTGTGCTACAGGTAGTAGCTGTTTAACAAAGCCAATGCCTGTTACTGTTTAACAGTGCTCATCGTAACCACGTATTTTAACACCAGTGCCTCCTGGGCAGTGTCAAGTTTGGCTTTTCTTGCCATCACAGGAATTACTTTGTCCCATTTTGCTTCATCTCGTGTTTGGGGCGCTTTATATTTATGGCATTTGTTGCAATGGGCCTCATAAATTCCTTTGCCCTCATTCAGATCGTTCATGGTATAACCAGGAAATTTCTGCGCTCCCCTGTCCGCATCGGCCTGTCCAGGCGCAATGAGCTTTGCAGATGCACATGCAGACAAAAAAAGAATTGAAGCAACTGCTAAATGTTTTTTCATGGCTTGACTATTTGAAGATGATTAGATTGGATACTAAATGTAAAACTTTTAACGACAGCAATCGAAAAAAAAATCCATGCACCGCCAATTGCTATTGCAATGTTAATGGGCAAATGCTTTATCTTGTTCAATAATCTGCACTTTTAGCACGTATAACAGAAAATATATTGTTCGATTTGATGACAACTGTTGCTATCCCTTTTACCCGGTATAAAGAATTGATCTGCGCATGGATTGTTTTGGCAATTATTATTTTCCTGGTGCTGCTGAAAATAACTGCTCCCTATGGCAGGCATAGTTCAGCGAGATGGGGGCCAGCCATCAGCAATAAGCTGGGTTGGGCAGTTATGGAATCTGCAGCAGTGATCATGCTTTTTGTTTTTATTATCCCGAACTGGGGCATGCTTTCGTCAACAGATCTTGTAATGATCGCATTGTTTTGCCTTCATTACTTCAACCGCACATTTGTTTTTCCTTTCCGCCTGCACACTAAAGGGAAAAAGATGCCTATGCTCGTTATGTGTTCTGGTATATTGTTCAATATTATCAATGGATCTTCCCTGGGCTATTATTTTGTACATTATGCGCATTACGGGGGAGGATGGTTAACCAGTTTCCGCTTTATTGCAGGCAGCTTATTATTTTTTGTTGGCCTGTACATTAACTGGAAAGCAGACAACCTGCTCATCCATCTTCGTAAGCCAAATGAAACGCATTATATAATTCCTCGCGGATGGCTGTTCCGCTATATCAGTTGCCCCAACCTTTTTGGTGAGCTTATCGAATGGTTTGGCTTTGCTGTCCTGTGCTGGAACCTGCCCGCATGGGCATTTTTTTTATGGACTGCTGCCAATTTAATACCACGTGCAATAGCACATCACAAATGGTATAAAGCCCGCTTCAACAATTATCCGTCAAACCGATCGGCGATAATCCCTTTTTTGATTTAACTGTCGCCGCTCATCAGCCTTTCTTCACCAGCCCAAGAGGCAACACCGTTTTTCCATACACTTCATTAAGCAGGGTCCCGGCAGCAGTATAAATCGCTGCGGAACCGCAAACAATACCTTCATACCCTGTAAATGTTTTCAACCCTGCATTGCCTGTTGCATCGCCGGCAGCCAACAAGAAAAACAAAATGGCAAGTGTTGCGAAAACAAACTGCAGCGCTTTGCTGATTTTAAGCGTGCCGAAGAAAAGCAGCAATGTGAAAATGCCCCACATGATGAGATAAGCAATCATCCCGGATCCTGATGCCGCAACGGCCCATCCCAGTTTTGGCATCACGATCAGCCCGACGAGCGTGAGCCAGAAAAACCCATAGGAGATAAAAGCAGTCATGCCGAAACTGTTGTTCTTTTTTGATTCAAGAATGCCTGCAACAATTTGTGCAAGCCCTCCATAAAAAATGCCCATGGCCAGTACCATAGCATTCATTTCAAATATTCCTGCATTGTGCAGGTTAAGCAGAACAGTTGTCATGCCAAACCCAAACAGGCCCAATGGGGCAGGGTTCGCCGAATTGTCTTTAATAATTGAGATTGCTGGTTCCATCGTTAGAAGTTTTGAGGATTATTTAAAAATTAAGGCGATGATGAAATTAAGGAATGCTGTGAAATCGAGCACAGATTATACAGGTCCAGTTTAAAAAATAATTTCTTGAATCATCAACGGGCTCCAGCTTTTCCAGGGCTATTGCCAAAGGCAAGAACTTATCAGCTATTTAGGCTTTGGAAAAGTTTAATTGCCGTTATACTAAATCTTTATCATCATTTTTTAAACAGGTCCTAACTTTATGCAAATGCATGGATGATATTAAGCGAATACTTATCATTCAACTCAAAGAAACCAGTTCTTACAATCGGGGCTTTATTCTTTCACCTTCACATATTTCTCAATAATCTCCCTGTCAATGCCGGCTCCTTCAACTTTCTCGATCCCTTTTTGAATGAGGGTGTCGTTGCTAATGGCAACAGTAAATACAAATGTTTTGCCTTCCCAGTTCCGGTCGTTATAAAAATCAAGGTGCTCGGTATATTGGCTGCCAGCCAATTGATAGCTGCCGCCGCCTGCGTCGAAATTCAGCGAAGAATCCTTTGGCATGCCTATATCATGTTTCAGAAAAGCAAAATGAGTGTCGTTGATGATCTTGATCATTCTTTGCTTTTTGGTATAATCAGTAACTGCACTGTCCCCTTTCGTAACGGTAATGCCTTGCACCAGTTGCCATGTGCCATTGAGTTTAATGGAATGGCTGTCCGTTGGTGATGTGCTTTGTTTGCAGGAAAAGAACAATGCACAGGTGCCCGCAATTGTCATAATGCTTTTTCTCATGTTGTTTTTTTTCAAAGATATTTCATGATGCACCAGGAGCAATGGTTACCAGGTAGAAATATCAGTTGCCTTGATGAGATCTTAAAATTGAGTGGATAAACGGGTTGCCATATAATGAAAACCTATTAAATTATGAATTTATATAATTAGTTAATCTGTAGATTCAATTGATGTTACTCCATCATTGCTTATTAAGTTTTTCCAATAGGTTTCGCGTGATTTTAATACAGGCTTAGTTAGGCACATTAGAGGAAATATTCATAAATAGTTGTTTATTAATTAAATAAATAAAATTCAGGCATTGTTTTGATTCCAAGGTTCATTGACACTAAAATATTCTTGTCAGCTCATAAATAAGTATAAAAAATATTATATATTATATTTAATAACCATTATTTTAGTTTTTTTAAAAAATTATCTGAAAAAAATCAAAAATAATTATATTGCACAAAATTCCTAACCAAGCTGACTTATTATGTCTTTATCGCGATTTTTTCATTACAAAAACCAAATAAAACATGTCATTAACTAAGCTGGAATACATTTGGCTGGACGGCTATAAACCAACTCAAAGTTTAAGAAGCAAAACTAAAATTGTGAAGGGCGAAGAATTTGACGGCAAAATAGCCTCTCTGCCCGTATGGTCTTTCGACGGATCCTCAACTGAACAAGCTCCAGGCGGATCTTCAGACTGTTTATTGAAACCTGTTTATATGGTGAAAGATCCCCAGCGAAAAAATGCTTACCTGGTCATGTGCGAAGTACTGAATGCCGATGGCACACCTCACCAATCGAACGGCAGGGCAACAATCGAAGATGATGACAATGATTTCTGGTTTGGTTTTGAACAGGAATATTTTTTATGGGATACCAAAACGAATAAGCCCCTTGGTTTTCCCGAAGGTGGTTTCCCTGGGCCACAGGGCCCTTATTATTGCGGGGTTGGGGCCAACTACGCTTTTGGCCGCACCATAGTCGAAGAACACCTGGACACCATCATTGAAGCAGGCATCAACGTGGAAGGCATTAACGCCGAAGTTGCCACAGGCCAGTGGGAGTTCCAGATTTTTGCAAAAGGTGCCAAAGAAGCCGGCGATCAAATATGGGTTGCCCGTTACCTCCTGGAAAGGATTGGCGAACAATATGGTGTTGCGGTGAACTGGCATTGCAAACCGCTTGGCAACCTGGATTGGAATGGAAGTGGCATGCACGCCAATTTTTCCAATTCCACATTGCGCACATGCGGCAGTAAAGAGATGTATGAAAAAATTTGCGAAGCTTTCCGCCCGGTAGTAAAAGAACATATTGCAGTATATGGCGCTGACAACCACCTGCGCCTTACCGGTAAACATGAAACAGCTTCTATCCATGATTTCTCCTACGGCGTTTCAAACCGCGGCGCGTCAATCCGCATACCTATTGCAACTGTGCAAAGAGGATGGAAAGGATATCTTGAAGACCGTCGCCCAAATTCTGCAGCCGACCCATACAAAGTAGCAGCACGAATAATCAAAACAGTTAAGTCTGTAAAAATATAATAACCATTTGGCCTCCTGCAAGAATAAAAAATCCCCCTTCTGTTGAAGGGGGATTTTTCATCTACCTTTAGGCCTGGGCAGCATTCAAAAAATTTCAGCCCGTTTTGTTTGAGCAAGCGCATCTCATATTTCCAAAATAAGGGCTTGCCCCAATTTCTGCTACCCGCCTCTTGCAGTAGCTTTCAGGAAAATTTTCCTTTACGGCAATTTAAAACCCAAACCCAACAAATCAGGGAAGACTGTATTTTGCATTAAAGTGGAATTGAGGCCATATTATTTTTATGAAGGAGATGAACAGCAAAGGTTTCTTCACCTGCAAATATGAGTTATGCGAAGATCGCCTGGAAAGAAGAATTTGGTAATTTACAACAAACCCGATGGCAAAACATCTGCCTTTTCAAGAAAGCAGGACCATCAAACCATATTTTAAAATCAAGACCATCAATGAAAATGACAAGAGGCAAAATAGAACTGATTATTGTTTTCAAAAAGGAAACAGGGCTTATGGAGGCGGAAGATATTTTAGCAAAAGCGGGTGTCCCATACAGGGAAGGAATGGACTCCAGCAGAGGAAAGATATACTTTTACAATACCGGCCCAAAGTTTATCCTGACTTTTGACAATGAAAAAGCGAAAAAAAAGTTCCTCAAAAGTTACGAGCGCTTGAAAGAAGTACATGAAATTTATATTCCTGATTGGACAAAACGAAAAGATTAAAACTCTTTTCATTGGTTTTTTCGAGCGGTGTTGTGCCGGTTGTTGTACTTAACGTGCACCTAAGCCCCATGCGCCAACCTTAGTGGCCAGGCACAACAGCAGAAAATAAAAAAAATAATGCGCAGCAGCGCTTTCATTTAAAAACGCAATATTATTTCTGCCGAAAATTTTGTGGAAACCGTAAAACAGCCACATATCCTGCTTCCTATTCTCGCAATAGCCTGGGCGAGTTTTGGGGCGTTTTCAATTTTTATTTCAGTAAAATAAAAATCATCAAGCCTTTCCTTGCTGCCACCATCTTCATTCAATAGTTTTGCGCCATGCAAAAACCCGTATTGGTCATTAAATTAGGCACTGCCGCTATTTCCGACCAGGGCGACATCAATCACACTGTGATCAAAAAAGTAGCATCTGAAATAGCCAGCCTCTCTCCCAAATATAATGTGGCCCTTGTTTCAAGCGGGGCTGTGGGCAGTGGCAAAAAATACCTGCTCCAGTATAAAGGAACGCTGACTGAACGGAAAGCAGCAGCGGCCATCGGGAACCCGATATTGATCGCTTTGTACCAGAAATATTTTGAGGCTTACCACATGCCTGTTGCGCAGGCATTATGCGAAAGGCATCATTTTTCAAATCGTGCACAGTTCCTGCAACTGAAAGAAACATTTGATTCCTTCTGGCAAAATGGCATCATTCCCATTATTAATGAAAATGACCTGGTGAGCAATGTAGAGCTCAAATTTTCTGATAATGATGAACTGGCTACCCTGGTTGGTGTGGGGCTCAATGCTGCAGCATTGATCATTTGCACCTCGGTTGGCGGGTTTATGGACAATGAAAAAAAAATCATTCCTGTTGTCAACAAGATCGACAATTATATCCTGGGGCTCGTAAAAACAGGTAAGACCCAAGTTGGCCTGGGCGGAATGGTATCAAAGCTCACTTTTACAAGGCTTGCTAATTTGCTCGGCATAAAGGTGATTATTTGCGGGCTTAACGGCAATGCTCCTTTCACCGACGCATTGAACGGGCTTAACGGCACTACTTTCAAAGCGCAGCCATCCAATTTAAAAGCCCGGCAAAAATGGCTGGCGAGCGGAAGCATCACCATTGGAAGCATGCTAATTGATAAAGGTGCTGTGAAAGCATTACATCAGCGAAAAAGTTTGCTGACTGTTGGCATAAAGAATGTATTCGGTAAATTTATTCCCGGGGAAGTGGTGCAATTGATGGATGATAAGGAAGAAATCATTGGGGTAGCCAAAGTAAAGCTTCCAGCCAAAGAGATACAGGATAGTATTTCCATGAAACATGTAATAGCTGCCCATGCAGATGATATTGTTTTATTTTAAAAAGAAAAAATGACCCCCATTTTAGCGCTTATCATAAAAACCCACAAAGCATCTGTGGAACTGCGCAGCATAGATGACCTGCAAATACAAAAAATGTTGCTTGACCTCGCAAGCATTCTTGAAAAAAACATGTTCCGCATTCTGGAAGCCAATGCAAGAGATCTTGCAAAGCAGGGCCCTGCCAACCCGCGCAACGACAGGCTGATGTTGAATAAGCAACGGGTAACCAGTATTTCTGGCGCAATTCGCAACGTGAGCAAATTGCCCTGCCCCTGCGGAAAACTATTGGAAAAAAAAACCTTGCATAATGGGTTGCTGCTCGAGAAAATGGCTGTGCCTCTCGGCGTGGTAGCCGCTATTTATGAATCGCGGCCAAATGTAACCTTTGATATTGCCGCACTATGCCTGCGCAGCCATAATGCCTGTGCTTTGAAAGGAAGTACCGATGCCCATGAAACGAACAAAGTTGCAGTTGAAATTATTAAGCAGGCTTTGAAAAAAAACAACATCAATGAAGATTGCGTAACGCTATTGCCACCGGAAAGAGACGCAGTCCAGGAGTTATTCACCGCGACCAAATATGTAGATGTGCTGATCCCGCGTGGCTCAGATGACCTGATACAATACGCCAGGAAAAACAGTTTGGTCCCTGTTATTGAAACCGGGGCCGGCGTTTGCCATGTGTATGTTGAAAAAGATGCTGACTTAAAAAAAGCAGTTGATATTGTAGTGAACGCAAAAGTTTCCAGGCCGTCTGTTTGTAATGCAGCAGATGCTGTTCTTGTGGACAAACCAATCGCAAATGATTTTTTGAAAGAACTGATAGTACCGTTCAGGAAATATCATGTGGAGGTTTTTGCAGATGTACTTGCACATGACCTCTTAAAAGATTACCCATATTTACAGAAAGCATTGCCTGAAGATTTCGGTCGAGAATTTTTGAGCTTGAAATGCGCAGTCAAAATAGTGGATGACATAGATGAAGCATTGGAGCATATTGCTGCATATTCCACGAAACACTCAGAAGCCATCATTTCTGAAAACAAAAAACAGTGCGAGCGGTTTTTACAGGAAGTAGATGCGGCAGCAGTTTATTCCAATGCTTCAACAAGATTTACGGATGGCCAGGAATTTGGCCTGGGTGCAGAAATAGGCATATCTACACAAAAGCTGCATGCAAGAGGGCCATTTGCTTTAGAAAAGCTTGTTACTGAAAAATGGGTGATAAGAGGAGATGGGCAGACCAGGTAAACAAATGCGCCCTGTTCGTTGGTTTTTGGTAAAGACAAAACAAGGCCAACTTTATTTCCATATATTGAACTTAAGCCTGAGCCTGTTTTTTTGCAGCAATGTGCGCCAGTCAATAAACAATAAACAAAAAAGAAGCAAAAGAAAAAACAGCATTGCCGAAACCGATTGCCAGGAAATAATACCTGTTAAGAGATCGCTTGTATTTTCCATTGCATAATCGCCCATGTGCACAGCAAGCGCATCACTCACAAATTTACCTATAAAGAAAGAGGGAACCAAGTAGTGCGGTTTCATTCTGGCAATGCCACCAGCAATAAACAATGGAGTGGACGATACAGGCAATAATGTATAAACCAAAATGAATAATTGCGCTTTCAACCCACTGCTTTTAATTTTTTCTCCCAGGAAATGTATGTCTTCATTTTTTGATTTGCTCAAAATACGTTCTGCAATCAGGGGGATATATAACATAAGGATAAGCCTGCCCGCAACTGAGCCTGCAACGCCGATGATGATTACCGGCCAAACGGGCAGCCCGAATGCAACCTGCATAAAAATCATTACCGCAGATGCCGGCGGTAAGGGGAAAGGAGTAATATCAACAAGCAATGTGCCAATAAACACAAATACATAAGCCCATAGCATACGAGCAAGATTATTTAAAGCAATGTCCGAAAATTAACTCATAGAAAGAAAATAGCCGGGTTACTTGCTTTTCTTCGCCTCCCCCTGAGGGTTGGTTATCCACAAAAATCAGTTATTGACAAAGAAAAAAAGTAGCAAAAAAAGAAAGCAGTAGTAATAGCATTTATTTATATCAATCTTTCTAATGCAAACCTAAAGGTTGGTGTTGCGCGATGGCTTTGTGCATGGCTTCACC
>JAFEAJ010000025.1:223-61973 GCA_018266455.1 Bacteroidota bacterium | reverse complement strand
TGCATATAACCCCGGCGTTTTGCTCGACCAGCCGTACTGGAACAAGAAAGTATATTCCGATCCGCAAATGAGGCAATATACCGGTCAAATTGGCAACAATGGCGGGGCAGACTGGATTGACCACCGGATTTTGCGCTATGCAGATGTGATATTAATGCTGGCCGAAGCATCTAATGAATCAGGTGATGGGGCTACTGCTGCTGCCAACCTGGAACTCATCAGAAGCCGGGCAAATGGAGATTCAGCCGCTACCCGTATCAATGTTCCCTACATCCCATTTGTGAACCAGGCCCAAATGCGGCAGGCAATCAAAAATGAGCGGCGCTGGGAATTTGCCATGGAAGGCTATCGTTTTTATGATTTGGTGAGATGGGGCGATGCGCCGGCTGCGCTGGGCAGTTTAGGATATCAGCCTAAGAATGCGCTGTACCCGATACCCCAGCCGATTATTGATCAGTTTTTGGGCCAGTTGCAACAAAACCCGAATTATTAAAAAGCCTATCGGTTTTGCTAATTTTTGTTATTCAAAAAATGTTAAACATGAAATATACAAATAAATATCGCTGCTTATTTTCTTTGCTGGCTTTATCCATCTTTGTTGTAAGCTGCCAAAAATTAAGCCGCCCTGCTTTAGGCAATTATCCCAAAGACGCAAACCCTCCGGGTGGCCCACTGAAGTTTTATGCAGCATTTGATGGCACAAGCTCCAATCCCCTGATGAATGCAGTTGATAGCATCCGGGCAGATTTCCCCTCCAACAACCCATTACAGTCTGCTCCTGGCATTTCAGGGCAATGCGTTGTTGGAGATGGCACTGATTACATAAAGTATGCCGGTGCTAATGATTTTATATCGACTGCTGGCAGTTTCACCATTTCCTTCTGGGAAAAGCGCAATGGGATACCAAAGGGAAACTCTGCTTTCTTTTTCTGCTTTGCTTCATCAAATGGCTATTGGGCCGGGGCTTCCATGTTCGGCTTGTTTGACTGGGGGAATAATAACGACTCAGCCGTTTTAAAAATTGACTGTGTTGATGCTAATCTTGTTGACAATTGGTTCCAATGGGCCGGCTCAACAGCAGTCCATGGCATAATGGACAACCAGTGGCACCACCTGGCATTTGTGTATGATGCTACTGCATCAGTAATGACATTGTATGTTGATGGCTCTGCTAACCCAAATACTCAATCCTGGGGAAGCCATGGCGCAGCGAATATGGATAATTCTAAAATTACAGAATTTGACATAGCAGGGAACAGCAATATCCCCAATATGGGTTGGGGGCAAAACTGGGAGGCCGGCAATGCCATTGACCAGTTTAGATTATATGGGACAGCTTTAACGGCTGATGAAGTTCAATCTTTGTATAGCAACAAACAATAAACATAAAAATTATTCCATAAAAGAGCACGATTCCCGGTGCTCTTTTTTTATTTAACGAATGCTTTTTTTCAGGAAATACCATGCAGTTGCTGTTGTCATTACAATCACCATTATGGGGTTGTCGCTAAACAATTGTTCTCAAAACAAAAGCGCAGTTGCAAATAATCCTGGACCTGAAAAATTTGCAGGCTCGCAAGCGTGCGCTCGATGCCATAAGGATATTTATGGGCAACATGTGCAATCTTTTCATCACCTGACCACCGCTTTAGCAAATGCACAAACGCTGAAGGGCAATTTTGATAGCGCCAATAATTTTTTTTTCAATGATCATCTTTTTATTGCTGCAGAAAAAAAACAAGATAGCTTTTACCAAACGGCATATCTGTATGGCGCCCCGAAACTCTCCAGGCCATTCAACATTGTAATGGGGTCAGGAAAGCGCGGCCAGACAAGTATTTATTGGTTTGGCAATTATTTATTTCAATTGCCGCTGACTTATTTTACCGAAACCAATGAATGGACAGTCAGCCCCGGCTATTCGCGAAAAGCAGATTTTAACCGGTCAATCACATCCCGCTGTTTGGAATGCCATTCAACCTATTTCCAGGAAATAACAACAAAAAGTTCGAAGGCTGATGAATTTTCAAAAAGCAATTTTGTATTAGGTGTCGAATGTGAAAAATGTCATGGCCCGGGAATTGAACATATTGCGTTTCACGAAAAAAACCCGAATGAAAAAATTGGGCATGCTATTGTAAACCCTGCAAAATTTTCACGTATTCAAAGTTTAGATTTATGCAGGCTTTGCCATGGCGGTGCGCTCAACAAAACCAGGCCCTCATTTAGCTTTGAGGCAGGTAACAAATTGGTTGACTATTTTCAGGAAGACACGGCAAAACCTGTTTCCCAAATTGATGTGCATGGCAATCAATATGGCATGTTGGCGGCCAGCAAATGTTTTCAGAACAGTGAAATGACTTGCATTACTTGTCACGACGCACATAAAAATGAAAGCAAACAAGCCATGCAATTTTATGTAAAATGTGAAACCTGCCATAAAAGCTCATCGCATAATATTTGCAAGCTGACAGAAACTGTTAAGCAAAATTTCTTGAATGCAAATTGCATAAATTGCCACATGCCGGAGCAGGCGTCAAAAGCCATTATGGTCATTCGCCAGGGCGAGACTATCCCAACATCAGCACACATGCGTTCACATTATATTTCGGTGTATAAGGATATCTCTGATCAAATTTTACGTACAAAAAAATAATTGTGTTTATGAAATGGGGCCTTCTTTTTTCAGTTGTGTTATGTTTCACCATTTTTTTCAGTGCATGCAAGCCGAAAACAATGTTTGAAACAATTTCAGCTTCCCATTCCCATGTCGGTTTTACAAATACCTTGGAAAAGCATAACGCTTTTGGCATTTTGTATTTCCTGTACTATTATAATGGTGGCGGGGTTTCTATTGGCGATATCAATAACGATGGCCTGCCCGACCTTTATTTCACGGCAAACCATAAAGGGGGCAATAAGTTGTATTTGAACAAGGGCAATTTTGAGTTTGAAGACATTACTGAAAAGGCAGGCGTGGCCGGCAGCTCCGACTGGTGCACGGGTTCTACAATGGCCGATGTAAATGGCGACGGCTTATTGGATATTTATGTTTGTGCAGTGCAGGGTGAACATAATTTGAAAGGCCATAACGAGTTGTTCATTAACAATGGCAACGGCACTTTTACGGAAAGCTCAAAAAAGTATGGGCTGGATTTGGCTGCCTTTTCTTCACAGGCAGTGTTCTTTGATTATGACCATGACGGAGACCTGGATTGTTTTATACTAAACCAATCGCACCACCCCAATGAAAATATTGCTGATACCAGTAAACGCAGAACTTTTGATCCCAATGCAGGTGACCGTTTATATAGAAATGATATAAGCACAACAGGAAAATTCACTGATGTTTCAGCGCAAGCGGGCATTTACCAAAGTAATCTTGGATATGGATTAGGCATTTCCGTTGCCGATTTGAACAATGATGGGTTCGATGATATTTATATCGGCAATGACTTTCATGAAAACGATTATTATTATATCAACAACGGCGATGGGACATTTACGGAAAGCGGAGCAAAGCATTTTGGGCATTACTCAAGGTTTAGCATGGGCAATGATATAGCTGATTATAACAACGATGGGCAACCCGATGTTGTAACAGTTGATATGCTGCCGCCTGATGAAAAAACACTGAAGACTTATGGCAGCGAAGAAAATGCTGATATCTATAATTTTAAAATCAAGGCCCATGGTTTTCAGGACCAGGTCTCCCGAAATTGTTTGCAAAAAAATAATGGCAACGGACAAAGCTTTAGCGACGTAGCACTGATGAGCGGCATTAGCGCCACCGACTGGAGCTGGTGCCCATTGTTTGCTGATTTTGATAATGACGGCAAAAAAGACCTGTTTATCTCGAGCGGGATCGTAAAGCGCCCTACCGATATGGATTATGTGCGCTTTATTTCCGACCTGGCAGCACGAGTTAACCGTAATACATCGGATGAATTTGATGAAGAAACGATCGCTAAAATGCCAGATGGGTCTTCTCACCCTTTTCTTTATAAAGGAAATGGCGATGCAGGCTTTAAAGATGTAAGCAATGAATGGGGAACAGGAGAAATGAAAGGCTACTTCAATGGTGCGGCTTATGCAGACCTGGATAATGACGGGAACCTGGATTTGGTTATCAATTGCATTGGCAAACCTGCAGTAATTTTAAAAAATACATTAACACCTAAAAACCATCTCGATCTTTCTTTCAAGGGCGATGGCATGAACAAATTCGGGATAGGCTCAAAAGCATATTTGTTTTCACACAATAGCAGGAATGAAACTGTGACGCAATTTCAGGAGCTGATGCTGACACGGGGCTTTCAATCTTCATCAGATACTCGTTTGCACTTTGGGCTGGATAGCTTAACTGCCGATAGCTTGCTAATTGTTTGGCCAGATCAAACCCATCAAATTTTTAAAAACCCACCTATAAATAAACTCCTTTCATGTTATCAAAAGGATGCAAGCGGAAGTTTTAAGTATGCAGATTTCTTTCCTGCAAAAACCCCGGGCTTAATAGATGTAACGGCGCAAATTCACTGCAACTGGAAGCATGTTGAAAACAACTTTAACGATTTCAATGTGCAATATCTTCTGCCACATAAAGAAAGCACGCGAGGCCCGAAGATTGCTGTTGGGGATATTAACAATGACGGGTTAAGCGATTTTTATGTTTGCGGGGCGCGGGGCCATGCCGGTGCATTGATGGCGCAAAAGCAGGATGGGCGTTTTGAAAGCATTGATACCGCTGAATTTTCAAAGTTTTCTTTCTGCGAAGATGTAGATGCTGTTTTTTTTGATGCCAATGGCGATGGCTTCCAGGATCTGCTTGTGATCAGCGGGGGCAATGAGCCGAGCACCAATTCGCCTTTGTTTTTGCAGGACAGGTTATTTATTAATGATGGGCATGGGCATTTTAAAAATAAACCTGATTTTATGGTGCAACAATTATACAACAAATCCTGTGTGGCAGTTGCAGATGTTGACCATGACGGGGATATGGATGTTTTTGTGGGCGTTTTATCGAAGACCGATGGCCTGGCTTTTGGCACACCAATGAATTCGTTTATGATGTTGAATGACGGTCATGGAAAATTTAAGATAGCCGATGCAAATGCCATAAACCTACTTCAACTGGGTACTCCTACATCAGCTCAGTTTGCAGATGTGAACCATGATGGTTGGCCTGACCTGATTGTAACTGGTGAATGGATGCCCATAAAAGTGTTTATTAACAACCACGGAAAATTTACAGAACATGATGTTCCAAATTCTACAGGGCTATGGCAAACAGTTTTTGCTACGGATGCCAATGGCGATGGAAATGTGGATTTGCTTGTTGGCAACTGGGGCCATAATTCCAAGCTTTG
Source organism: Bacteroidota bacterium (assembly GCA_018266455.1). Taxonomy (GTDB): domain Bacteria; phylum Bacteroidota; class Bacteroidia; order Chitinophagales; family Chitinophagaceae; genus Puia. The sequence goes on along the minus strand of JAFEAJ010000025.1, from coordinate 56,607 downwards.
GGCCGGGAAAGAAAGCCCTTTGAAATTGTATGTAAAAGATTTTGACCAGAATGGAACAGTTGAACAGGTAATGTGTTATACAGAGGGAGGGAAAGAATATACTTTCCTGGCCAAAGACGAATTAGAACGAGAAATTCCAGTACTCAAAAAATATTATCTTACCTACACGGAGGTGGCTGGAAAAGATGTACAATATATGTTTTATAATCTGTTCAAAAACTATATTGAGCTGAAAGCCGAAACCCTTACCTCATCGTGTTTTATTAATGATGGCAAAGGAAACTTCAGGCGCATGGATTTGCCCGATGCTGTTCAGCAGGCGCCTGTGTTTGCTTTCGCACCAATGCAGGATTCCTCCAAACAATATCTTGCATTGGGAAATTTTTACGGGGTTATGCCTTATGAAGGGAAGTATGACGCATTGTTCCCGACTGCATTTTCTTATGATGCTGGCAAAAATCAATTTCTTCGAAACATGATTTTGCCCGATGCAAGAGGCGAAATGCGCGATGCAAAATGGCTGAACTGTAAAAATGGAGCCAAGCTATTGGTAATTGCGCGAAATAATGACAGCCTGCTATTTTATAAACCTTTTAAATAATTCTTATGAAAAAGCATTACTTATTATGGTTGATTTTTGCAACTGCATTTTTGTCTTGTAAAAAAAACAATTCTACAAACATTGCCCCACCTTCCTTTTTGTTGAGCTTTACGGTTAATGGCAACAACAACGGGACAAATGTTTATACGCACTTAACAGTTAATCCTGTAATTAGGTTTTCATTCACTGCCCCTGTTCAGCAGTCAGGCATCAGCGCTAACTTTTCTTTATTGGATAACAGCAATGCGGCAGTAGCTTTCGCTATAACCGTGCAGAACAATGATAGTGTTGTGATCATAACGCCTTCAAATCCTTTAAAGGGATTTTCAAAATATTCATTATCTGTTTCCTCTTCGCTATTGTCTACTGCGAAAGGCAGTTTAATAAACCCGGTTACCGTTAACCTGGCAACAGGTATCGATTCAACCGATAAGTTCCTTCAAATGGCCGACACCGCATTGCTAACATTGGTCCAACAACAAACATTCAAATATTTCTGGGACTTTGGCCATCCGGTTTGCGGTTTAGCTCGAGAGCGTGATAATGGCGACAATGAAGTAGTTACAACAGGTGGCAGTGGCTTTGGGATCATGGCAATGATAGTTGCTGTCAGTCGCGGATTTATTGCAAGGGCTGATGCAGTTGCCAGGCTGAATACCATGGTAAACTTCCTGGCTACCAAATGCGAGCGATGGCATGGCGCATTTTCTCATTGGCTCAATGGCTCAACAGGAGCAACAGTGCCTTTTGGAAATAATAATGGAGCGGATATTGTGGAAACTTCTTATTTAATGGAAGGTTTGTTGACGGCAAGGCAGTATTTTAATGCTGCCGGTGCGGATGAAACTGCTTTGCGCGACAGCATCAATTCCATCTGGAACAATGTAGAGTGGAGCTGGTTCACCCAAAATGGCACAACAAGCAATCTCTACTGGCAATACAATCCTTCATATTCTGCTGCAACTGATATCTGGAGCATACCGGTCACCGGCTGGAATGAAGCACTGATTACTTATGTTTTGTCTGCCTCGTCAACAACTCATCCCATTACTAAAAGCATCTATGATTCCGGCTGGGCAAGAAATGGAGCAATTAAAAATGGCAATGCCTATTATAATATTGTTTTGCCATTAGGAGAGCCTTATGGTGGCCCGCTGTTTTTTGCTCATTATTCTTTTCTGGGCATTAACCCAAATAATTTGAGCGACGATTATTGCAGCAACTATTTTACGCAGAATGTGGCCCATGCCAAGATCAATTATAGTTATTGTGTTGCCAACCCGCTAAAAAATTATGGATATAGCAATTTGTGCTGGGGATTAACAGCAAGCGATGTCTTTAATGGGTATAATGCTTCATCGCCAACAAATGATTTGGGGACAATAGCTCCAACTGCTGCGGTTTCATCACTGCCTTATGCACCAGTTGAATCAATGAGCGCGATTAAATTTTTTTATTACAAATTGGGCGATAAGATATGGGGCAATTATGGTTTTGCAGACGCTTTTAGCCTCGGCATACCCTGGTTTGCTTCATCGCACCTGGCGATTGATGAAGGGCCAATGATTTGCATGATCGAAAATTATCGCACTGGTTTGCTCTGGAACTTATTTATGAGCTGCTCTGAAATCAAAAATGGGATGAAGAAACTGGGCTTCAGCAGTCCTAACCTGAATTGACATTTATAAAACAAGTTTTGCATAATGAAAAAAGAAGCAGCTTTATTATTGCTTGCCTTTTGTGCGGTTTTTTTTGCAAGCGCTCAGCCTGCTCTAAAACACACCAGGCAGCATAAGATTTTTCAAGCATCAAAAACTCTTTCTGATTCTACATTGCTGGATCTTGTGGAAAAACAAACCTTTCAATATTTCTGGGATGGCGCAGAACCTAACAGCGGCATGGCTCCTGAACGAATTCATGTTGATAATGTGTATCCTGAAAATGACCAGCGCATTATTGCAACCGGCGGCACTGGTTTTGGCTGCATGGCAATATTAGCGGGCATTAATCAGAAATATATTACCCGCGAACTGGGGTTAAAAAGATTTGAAAAAATAGTTTCTTTCTTAGAAAAAGCAGACCGCTTTCATGGCGCATGGCCGCATTGGCTGAATGATGAGACCGCACATGTAAAGCCTTTTGGCAGAGAAGACAATGGGGGCGACCTTGTGGAAACCTGTTTGCTTATGCAAGGCCTGCTGTGCGCACGCCAGTATTTTAAAGATGGCAATGAAGAAGAAAAAAATCTTGCTGCTCGTATTGACTTGCTCTGGCGCGCCGTTGATTTTAACTGGTACCGTAAGGGAGGCCAAAATGTTCTGTACTGGCACTGGAGCCCGGATTATGGATGGAAAATGAATTTCCCGGTTCATGGCTACAATGAATGCCTGATTCTATACGTGCTTGCAGCTTCATCGCCAACAAGCAATACTCCAACGGATGTGTACGATGAAGGGTGGGCGCAAAATGGCGCCATCAACAAAATAAGCTGCTATGATGGAGATACGCTGCGCCTGCACATGCAGGGCAACCCGCCTCATGGCGGCCCATTGTTCTGGGCGCATTATTCTTATCTTGGATTGGACCCGCATGGATTAAAAGACAAATATGCCTGTTACTGGAAAGAAGATTCCACACAGGCCCTTATCAATTATAAATGGTGTGTTGCCAATCCAAAAAAGTTTAAGGGCTATGGGGCTGGCAGCTGGGGATTAACAGCAAGCTATTCAGTAAATGGATATGCAGCGCATGCGCCCGATATGAAAAATGATTTGGGGGTAATTTCTCCAACAGCAGCCGTCTCGTCTTTACCTTATTTGCCTCAGCAGTCAATGGCAGCGATCAGGCATTGGTATAACGACATGAACAAGAAAACCTGGGGCAAATACGGGTTTTATGATGCATTCAGCGAAACAGCATCATGGTACCCGCAACGTTATTTGGCAATTGACCAGGGGCCTGAGGCAGTGATGATTGAAAATTATCGAAGCGGGTTGTTATGGAAATTATTTATGAGTTGCCCAGAAGTGCAAGCTGGCCTGAAAAAACTGGGTTTTGAAACGCCCTGGATTAAGTAAACTGATTGACCGGCTTGTTGAAATGAGGAGCTACCGGGACCAAATAAACATTATAGCACAATGTTAAACCAACTGGCATGAAAAAAAATGTTTTGCTGATCATCGCAATATTATTACTGGGCCATTTTTTGCCGGCACAAAAAAATGCAAGGCACACCGATAACATTATACCTGTTGGTATCGTGAAAAATATTCCCGACTCAGCATTGCTCGATATTGTGCAGAGGCAGACGTTTCGGTATTTCTGGGATTATGCGCACCCGGTAAGCGGTTTAGCAAGAGAAAGAGATAATGCCGTGCATGCAGAATATTATTGGGATTATATCAATGAAGCCTATAACGAGCCTAATTTAAGCAAAGGCACTTTTGGCCCTGAAGCCTGTGCAATCGGTGGCACAGGCATGGGCATCCTCGCAACTATTGTTGCGGCGAACAGAGGTTGGGTCGGTAAGGACACCGCTTTGAAAAGATTGATAAAAATCGTAGACTTTTTGATTAAGGCCGATTGCTATCACGGCATCTACCCCCATTTTATGAATGGCGCAACAGGCAAAACCATTCCCTTCGACAGGCTTGATGATGGGGCTGATATTGTTGAGACTTCTTACCTCATGATGGGCCTTCTTGCTGCCAAAGCTTACTTCAACGGAAATTCCCTTCAGGAAAAATATTTTCAAAAAAGAGTAGAACAAATGTGGAATGTGGCAAATTGGAACTGGCACAGCAAAGGAGAAAATAAATTATTATACTGGCACTGGAGCCCCAATAATGATTTTGATATGAATTTTCCGGTTTATGGTTATGATGAAGCACTGATTACTTATATTATTGCAGCATCTTCCCCAACACACCCTATATCTAAAGAGCTATACGAAAACTGCTGGGTAAAAAGCAATGGCTGGAAAAACGGAAACACTTATTACGGTTATGCTTTGCCGTTGAGCAATTATGAAAAGGGCGGCCCTTTATTTTTTGAACAATATACTTACATGGGCATTGACCCGAGTGGTTTGAAAGATGACCATGGAATTGATTATGAAGTGCAGGCAAAAAACCACACGCTCATTAATCGTGCATATTGCATTGAAAACCCAAAGCATTATAAAGGCTATGGCGAAAATTGCTGGGGGCTCACTGCAGGCGACAGCTACAGGGGTTATATCGCTCATTGCCCCGAAGTTGATTCAGGGGTGATCCAGCCAACGGCAGCGCTTTCTTCATTTCCTTATACGCCTGGGTATTCCATGCAGGCGCTGAAACATTTTTATTATGATTTAGGAAATAAAATCTGGGGGCAATATGGTTTTGCAGACGGCTTTAGCGAAACAAAAAACTGGTATGCAAAAACGCACCTTGCCATTGACCAGGCCCCGATTGTGGTGATGATCGAAAATTATCGCAGTGGGCTGATCTGGAAACTGTTCATGCAAATACCCGATATTCAAAACGGTTTAAAAAAATTAGGCTTCACAAGCAAATGGATGAGATAGGCTGGCCGGGTTGATATGTTGATGAAGTTAATATTTTAAAATAAAACAAATACAATGCAAAACTTGTCAAGGAAAAAATTTTTGCAATACACCGCTTCAGCCGGTGCCGCTGTTCTAATATCCTCATTAGAAAGTTGGGCAAAAAGCATTCCTCAAAAAAAATTAAAAGTAGCTGTAATTGGCTGCGGCAGCGTGAGCAACAGGTATTTGCCTCAACTGCTTTCCAGTAAGTTGATTGAAGTGGTAAGCCTGTGCGATATTAAGTATGACAGGGCATTGGCGCAAAATAGGCAATATAACGTTAATGCGCACACGTACCCTAATGTGGAAGCCATGCTTGCCGGTGTGCCTTTTGACATGATGGTTACCCTGACGGATATGCAGGCGCACGAAGACCTGAACAGGAAGGCGCTAATGGCAGGCAAACATGTGTGGAGCGAAAAACCAATGGCAAATACATACGCAGCAGGAAAGGCCTTATTAAGTTTGGCAAGAAGTAAAAATCTTCGTTTGTGGGGCGCGCCTGCAGTAGTAAACAGCCCGCAATTTGAATTCATGAGCAAAACCATACAGGCCGGAACACTGGGAAGAATTGCATCTGCCCACGGCCAATATGGGCACACCGGCCCCACATGGAGCGCTTTTTTCTATGAAAAGGGAGGTGGCAGCATGCCTGATCTTGGAGTATATAATATGGCAACATTAACAGGCTTGCTTGGCCCTGCAAAAGCAATAATGGCCATGACAAGCATTGTGAATCCCGAGCGCACTGTTGATGACAAAGGAAAAATAAAAGTGGAAGCAGAAGATAATGCCCATTTGTTGCTGGAACATGACAAAGGGATTATCAGCCATGTAATGTGCGGCTTCAACTATTTCGATCCGCATGGCCATGAGGCAGGAACACAATCTCTTCATTCGATCCAGGTTTACGGAGATAAAGCGAACATGCGGTTGATTGGCTACGATTGGGAAACAAACGGTGTAGTGCTCGATAATTCCTGGACCGAACCCGCAAAGCTATTATCAACTGACAAAGGTGGTTATGAGTGGCAGGAAGGGGCAAGAGTTACAGGAGAAAGTATTGTAAATGGAACAGAGCCGAGAATAAATGTTGAACATGCTTTGCATGTGCTGGAAATTATTGAAGCTGCAAGAGAATCATCTGCAACCGGAAAAAAAATCATGCTGCAATCAACATTCAAATGGCCGATGGCTTAAAAAAGCCGCTTAATTATTATTCAAGAAATTGAACAAACCATGATAGACGTTTCAGTGCCTAAGCCTAAGCATGCGCTTCCATTTGGCGGTATCCAGTCATCAATATTGCTGCTATTAAGCGCCTGTTTGTTAATGGCAACTTCTTACGCGCAGCAAAAAACATATTGCAATCCAATCAACATCGATTATGGCTATACCCCCATTCCAAATTTTTCTGAATGGGGGAGGCACCGCGCTACTGCCGACCCGGTAATCGTGAATTATAAAGGCGATTATTATTTATTCTCGACCAACCAGTGGGGCTATTGGTGGAGCAGCGACATGCTGCATTGGAACTTTATTTCAAAAAAATTTCTGCGCCCTTGGAATTCAGGCTATGATGAATTGTGCGCCCCCGCAGTGGGCATTATCGGCGATACCATGCTGGTGTTCGGGTCAACCTATACTACAAACTTCACAATATGGATGAGCACTGACCCGAAAGCAAATGAATGGAAACCGCTGGTTGATTCGTTTGCAATAGGCGGCTGGGACCCGGATTTTTTTACTGATGATGATGGAAAATTTTATATGTACAATGGCAGCAGCAACCGTTACCCCATTTATGGGATCGAGCTGAACAGGAAAACGATGCAGCCCATTGGCACAAGAAAAGAAATGTATTTCCTCGAAGACTGGCGCTATGGCTGGCAACGCTTTGGCGAGCACCTGGACAATACTTTCCTGGACCCGTTTATTGAAGGCGCATGGATGACAAAACACAACGGGAAATATTATTTGCAATATGGCGCTCCGGGAACAGAGTTCAGCGGATATGCAGACGGCGTGCTTGTGGGCAGCAGCCCACTTGGGCCTTTTGTTCCCCAATCTGATCCGCTGAGCATGAAGCCCGGCGGCTTTGCAAGAGGCGCAGGGCATGGCTCCACTTATCAGGATGATTATGGCAACTACTGGCACATCAGCACCATTACCATCGCCATAAAAAATAATTTTGAAAGAAGGCTCGGCACCTGGCCCGCAGGATTTGATAAAGATGAAGTGATGTGGTGCAACACGGCTTTTGGCGATTACCCTCATTACCTGCCGTCTTCTGCGAAACATGAATATGGCGCTGGCTTCTCAGGTTGGATGTTGTTGAATTATAAAAAACCAATACGCGCCTCTTCAACTCTTGGCGCTTACAGTCCTAACAATGCCAACGATGAAAACATTAGAACCTATTGGAGCGCCGCCTCGGGAAACAAAGGCGAATGGATAGAATCTGATCTCGGAAATATTTCTACGGTAAATGCTGTCCAAATCAATTACGCAGACCAGGATGTGGACAGCAATCGCCTTGGCAAATTCAACGGTCAATATCATCAATACATTTTATATTATTCACCAGATGGAAAGAAGTGGAAGATGTTGGCAGATAAAAGCAAAAATAAAACAGACGTGCCACACGATTATATTGAGCTTGCAAACCCTGTGCAGGCAAGGTTTATAAAACTGGAGAACATACACATGCCCACTGGCAAATTTGCATTAAGCGGTTTGCGCATTTTTGGCAATGGCAACGGGGCAAAACCTGGGGCTGTGCAGGATTTTATTGTGCTGCGCACTGAGAAGGACAAGCGCAGCGCATGGTTGAAATGGAGGCCACAAACCGATGCTTATGCGTATAACATTTATTATGGAACTGCGCCGGATAAATTGTACAATTGCATTATGGTGCATGATGCAAACGATTATTGGCTGAAGACAATGGACAAATTGAAAACATATTATTTTTCCATTGAAGCAATAAATGAGAGCGGTGTTTCGAAAAGGACGAAGACCATAAATGCAGAATAATGCTTATTTGGCAAAACAAAAATCAACTGAAACATCTTCTGATGAGAGTAAGAATTTTTGATGATTACGATTCGCTTTCACAGGCAACGGCAAGCGAAGTGATAAACCTGGTAAAAGAAAAACCACATGCCGTAATTTGTTTGCCATCAGGGAGCACCCCGCTGGGCACCTGCCAGTGGATTGTAAAAAATGCACAACAGCAAGAAACGGATTTTTCAAAATGCGTTTTTATTGGGCTCGATGAGTGGGTGGGTATCGGAAAAGAAAACCCGGGCAGTTGCAGTTATTTCTTTTACCATCATTTCTTTGATCCATTAAAAATACCTGAACAACAAATTTTTTTGTTCGATGCATTTGCCAAAAATTGGAGCGAGGAATGTAAAAAAATGGATAAGACAATTGCAGCTAAAGGAGGTATTGACCTGATGATTGTGGGCATTGGCATGAACGGCCATATTGGTTTCAATGAACCGGGGACATCATTCCGTTTATTATCGCATGTGACCGATTTGGACGAAACCACAAAATCAGTAGGGCAAAAATACTTCCCTCAAAAAACGCATCTTTCAAAAGGCATTACCCTGGGGCTTGGGCATTTGATGAAGGCCAACAAAGCAATTCTTATTGCTAATGGAAAAAATAAAGCACAAATTATCCATAAGGCATTAAAAGAACCCGTTTCAGAAGATATGCCTGCAAGCATTATGCGAAAGCACTCAAATGGTTTTTTTTATGTTGATAAAGAAGCAGCTTTGTTGATTTAAAAATAAATTGCAAATGATTTTTATGATAACCCGAAAATTTTTTTGCCAGGTACTGCTGTTGGCTATTGGTTTTTTAAACCTTAATGCGCAGCCGTTTAAAGCAGACATTGAAAATTTCAAAAAGCAAGACAGCATCGTTCCGCCGATGCAACATGCTATTTTGTTTGTTGGCAGCTCATCATTCACTAAATGGACGGATATCCAGGATTATTTTCCCGGTTACCCGATCATCAACCGCGGTTTTGGAGGTTCTACGCTACCAGATGTGATTTACTATGCAAAAGATATTATTTTCCCCTATCAGCCAAAACAGGTAGTTATTTATTGTGGCGACAATGATTTTGCCTCGAGCGATACAATATCTGCAAGAACCGTTGTGGCACGTTTCAAAAAGCTGTTTTGGATAATCAGGAAAAAGCTGCCAGCTACTAGCATTGTGTTTATTTCAGTAAAACCCAGCCCTTCACGTGCCAAGCTGATGACTAAAGAAGTTGTGGGGAACAGGACAATTAGGGATTTTTTGGCTAAGCAAAAAAACACAGCTTTTGTTGACGTATATCATTTGATGCTTGACGAAAGCGGGAAACCTTTATCATCAATATTTATGCAGGACAGCCTGCACATGAATGCGAATGGATATGCCATTTGGAAAAAAGCCATTGAGCCTGTTTTAGAGAAATGAGCTTAAACTGAGATTTTGAAAATAATCATGATGATGGCCTATGTGAATAACCAAAGACTGTTTGCTGCAGCCCGGTTTTCAGAATGGAGAAATAAAATAAATATCAACGGCAACAGGTATCCGTAAATATAAATTATGAAAATTCGGGCAATTCGCATTTTAAAATAGAAACTCAAATTATACCAAATGAGAAAAATTGAAATAATTGTGGCACTGCTTTTTGCAGCAGTAGCATTGCATGCGCAGGATGCAAAAATGAATGCTTACATCAACAACCTGATGAGCAAAATGACACTTGATGAGAAATTGGGACAGCTTAATTTGCCTGCTGCAGGAGATATTACTACCGGCCAGGCTAACAGTTCAGATATCGGGAAAAAAATCAAAGATGGGAAAGTAGGCGGTTTGTTCAACATCAAATCTGTTGCTAAAATCCGCGCTGTTCAGGAGGTTGCGGTGGAAGAAAGCCGGTTGAAGATCCCATTGCTTTTTGGAATGGATGTTATCCATGGATATGAAACCGTGTTCCCCATACCATTGGGCTTAAGCTGCAGTTGGGATATGGAGGAAATTGAAAAAAGCGCAAGGATCGCAGCAACAGAAGCGAGCGCTGATGGTATTTGTTGGACTTTTTCACCGATGGTGGACATTTCCAGAGACCCCCGATGGGGGCGCATTGCTGAAGGATCAGGAGAAGACCCTTATCTCGGTTCGCAAATTGCAAAAGCAATGGTGAGGGGCTACCAAAGCGACCTATCCAAAAATAACAGTATTATGGCCTGCGTAAAGCATTATGCGTTATATGGCGCTGCAGAAGGGGGGCGCGATTACAATACAGTTGATATGAGCAAGGTGCGGATGTTCAATGAATACCTGCCGCCTTATAAAGCCGCAGTTGATGCAGGAGTTGGAAGCCTAATGGCCTCTTTTAATGAAGTGGATGGAGTTCCGGCAACGGGCAATAAATTTTTGTTGACAGAGGTATTGCGCAAACGCTGGGGATTTAAAGGTTTTGTTGTAAGCGATTATACTGGCATTAATGAAATGATAGCTCATGGGCTGGGGGATTTGCAAACAGTTTCTGCTGTGGCATTGAGAGCAGGTGTTGACATGGATATGGTCGGCGAAGGTTTTTTGACAACACTTAAAGAATCTTTGAAGGAAGGAAAGGTTACTCTGCAGGAAATCAATAATGCTTGCAGGCTGGTATTGGAGGCAAAATATAAACTGGGACTCTTTGCTAATCCCTATAAATATTGCGATGAAAAAAGAGCGGCTACAGAAATATTTACAGATGGGAACAGAAGAACTGCAAGGGCAATTGCAGCAGATTGTTTCGTACTGCTTAAAAACCAAAATAATGTTCTGCCCCTGAAAAAATCAGGAACAATTGCATTAATTGGGCCACTGGCAGACAATAGGGCAAATATGACTGGAACATGGAGCGTTGCTGCGAATTTTAACAAATCAATTTCTGTAATGCAGGGATTGAAAGATGTTGCAGGCGATAATGTAAAAATTTTATATGCCAGGGGGTCTAATTTATCTGCTGACAGCTTATTTGAAGAAAGGGCAACGGTGTTCGGGAAAACATTGAACCGAGACCATCGTCCCGCAGAAGAAATGCTGAAAGAAGCACTGAATGCCGCAAACCAGGCAGATGTGATTGTGGCCGCACTGGGCGAGTCGGCAGAAATGACCGGGGAAAGCAGCAGCAGAAGTGAGATCGGCATACCTGATGTGCAGGAAGATTTGCTGAAAGCTTTATTGAAAACCGGGAAACCTGTGGTGCTGGTATTGTTCACCGGAAGGCCACTTGCCATTAAATGGGAAAACGATCATGTGCCCGCGATATTAAATGTATGGTTTGGTGGCACTGAAGCCGGGCATGCAATTGCAGACGTATTGTTCGGGAGGGTAAACCCTTCAGGAAAATTAACGGCAACATGGCCTCAAAATGTCGGGCAGGTGCCGCTTTATTACAATCAAAAAAACACTGGCAGGCCCCTGCCGGAAGGCGAATGGTTCCAGAAGTTCCGCTCCAATTACCTGGATGTTTCCAACGACCCGGTCTATCCTTTTGGGTATGGGTTAACTTACACTCATTTTACCTATAGTGATTTGAAACTGAGCAGTACTTTTTTAAAGGGAAACCAGAAACTAACGGCAACGGTTACCCTTAAAAACGATGGCGACAGAGACGGCAAAGAGGTTGTGCAGTTGTATATAAGAGACCTTGTCGGCAGCATTACCAGGCCGGTTAAAGAATTGAAAGGTTTTCAGAAGGTGTATTTAAAAGCAGGCGAATCAAAGGATGTTTTTTTTACTATTACTACGGATGACTTGAAATTTTATAACAGCGACCTGAAATATGATTGGGAGCAAGGTGAGTTTGTGATTATGGTAGGAAGTAATTCCAGGGATGTAAAGGAGGTGAAAGTAAGCTGGATAAAATGATGGCAGAAAATAACCTTAAGCAATCATCGCGTTGTTAAGGGCTGCAAAAAGTATTTTCAAAATAAAATTCATGTGCTTTTTGAGAAGCTTGCAGGACATGGGCTTAAATCCCATCAATAAAGATGTGTTTTGGGCGGGGGCCAATCGCAGCTTCTAGTTGAAAGGCATGGTTTCTCTTACATTTGTTCGATGAAAGCAATAAAAAACATCATCTTCGATTTGGGGGGAGTGCTTATTAACCTGGATAATAAGCTCACTGAAAAAGCATTTGTAGATTTAGGGGCAAAGGATTTTGCAAAATATTTCGGCCATGGTTTCGCAGCTTCTTTTTTTAAAGAATATGAGATTGGAAAAATAAGCGACCAGGAATTTATTGATAACCTCAGGAGCTTAGGCAATCTTAACGTTCCGGATGAGGTGATTATCCGTGCATGGGACGCATTGCTCCTCGATTTTCCCAAAGAAAGAGTGGAATTGCTAAAACGGCTCAAGTGCCATTATAGGCTTTTTCTTTTTAGCAATACCAATGCGTTGCACATGAAAGCAGTGTGCCGGATTTTTGATAGCACCTTTGCAAGCGGAACGCTCGACGAGCTTTTTGAAAGAGCATATTATTCTAATGAACTTGGTATGCGAAAGCCTGATGTAGCATCTTATTTGCACATAGTGAATGAAAATAAATTAATCCCTTCAGAGACCTTATTTGTTGATGATGCTTTGGTAAATGTAGAAGGCGCGAATGAAGCAGGTTTGCAAGGTTATTTTATAGAACCGGGGAAAACAATCCTGGATATCGGGTTTAAGCTGAACGCAACATTTAGCTAAAAGCTTTTTGCATTCGGCTTATTTCTTTACTTCCTCAAATTCAATATAATCTCCCACTGCTCCCTTTGATTTTTGTTTTTTATGCTGTGGCTGGGAATGGTTTGCCCGTTGTTGCATGTGTTCATGTATGTCCTGGAATTGCTGTTTCATTTGCCTGCCGGCATGAGAAACAGGCACAATAAAATCAAAAACGATTTTATAGATCAGATAAATTACGATTGCGTAAAAAATTACTTCTGCTAACATAATGGCTCAAAATTACTACAATTGCACAACAGGGTTGTTAAGGTCTTGTTTAAAATCACTGATTTTTTTTTCTTTTTAGTTTTTGAGATAAGAATTCAATTCCGTCTGATGCACGGTCAATCAGCTCTTCTGCCAATATGATGATGGTATTCCTGAACCTTTCGTGTTCAAGGAACAAGCTGATGATGTTCGCGGCTATTCCTTTGTGCTTCATTTTTTTTGGCAATACAGAGTTCAAAGCCATAGGGATATAATTTTCCTGCAGGTGCAGCCAGTTAATATCAAATTCGCCTTCCAGTTGTTTTGCCCGCATCTTGAGCCTTAGGATTTCTTTTTCTAAAGCCTGAATATTCTTGAACTTTTTTGGAGCCATGTGCCTTTGTTTTTTTGATAGAAATGATTGATGATGGTCAGCCCATGCGGACGTGAAGGACCAGGTCAGGAAACAGTTTCTTCTCCCACATCAATTTCCTCGCTGGCGCTGTCAAGGACCACCTTCATAAACGGTTCCAGGAACAATGTTTTCCTGAAAAAAGCAAGCACTGCAAAAAGTAAAATAAGCAACAGGGCAACCAGCCCGAAACCCGATACGAAGCTTCCGGTAAACGATGAAAGCCAAAAACCGAGGGCGATCCCGCTAAACAAAAAAATCAAAAAAAACAGGAAAAGGGAGATGATCAGCCAAACCAGGTAGCCAGCTGATTTGGAGGCCATCCTAACAGCACTTAGCCGGAATATTTCCAGCCGGGTTTCGAGGTATTCTTTTGCAAGGCTTTTGTTGGTATTAAAAAACGACCCCAAACTTTCATTTTCAGGCATAAAATTGCTTTTTATAAAATTACTTTGTTTTGAGCAAAGCTTGTTATAAGCCTGCCCGGATTAAACGAAAATTATTTTTAATGTTTAATTCAAATAAACAAATTCCCTTACATTTGCACCGGTTAAGGACGCAACAGAAGGGAACGGGATCGTTCCCTTCTTCATTTTCTTATGGTTTACGAAACACAGATAAACGTTATTGAAACACTGGTGCAGGGCTTGCTGAGCGCTGAACCGGATTATTTTTTGGTTGAAATAAAGATTAAGCCAACTAATAATGTGAAAGTTTTTTTGGATGGGGACAAAGGTATTTCCATTGAAAAATGCGCCCAATTCAACAGGTCCTTGTATAAAAAAATCGAAGAATCGCAACTTTTCCCGGGAGGAGATTTTTCACTGGAAGTCTCATCTCCAGGCTTGGGACAGCCTTTGAAATCTTTGCGCCAGTACAAAAAAAATATTGGAAGGCCAATTGAGGTGGTTTTGCTCGATGGCACAAAAAAAGACGGGAAAATGACCGATATAACTGAAGATGGGATCATCCTGGAAGAAACAAAAGGCAAGAACAAGAAAAAGGAAACCATCAGCCATGCAATTTTATTCTCTAATATAAAAACAACAACCATTCAAGTAGTATTCTAACAGCTCTGCGGTAAGCGGGGCGCAAAATTCAGTTTATGGCAAGTATTAACCTCATCGAAGCTTTTCAGGATTTTAAAGAAGCTGAAAATATAGACCGGCCGACCATGATGAAAGTGGTGGAAGATGTGTTCAAAACCCTGTTGCGCAAAAAATATGGCAGCGACGAAAATTTTGATGTGATTGTAAACGCAGAAAAGGGAGACCTGGAAATTGTGCGCCACCGCATGATTGTGGAAGACGGAAACGTTAACGACCCCTTGGCTGAAGTGGCCTATAGCGAAGCCATCAAGATTGAACCGGATTATGAAGTGGGCGAAGAATTGTACCAGGAAGTGGAGATCCTTGATTTTGGCCGTCGCGCTATTTTGGCCGCCAAACAAACACTGGCCAGCCGGATAGGCGACCTGAAAAAAAACATACTGGTAAAGAAATACAGCGACCGGGCAGGCGAAATTGTCAATGCGGAAGTGTACCAGGTCTGGAAAAAAGAAATATTATTGCTTGATGAGGAAGGCAATGAACTGATCCTTCCCAAATCGGAGCAGATACCGCAGGATTATTTTAAAAAAGGGGAAAGCATCCGCGCTGTTGTTAAAAAAGTAGACCTGAAAAACAATTCTCCGGTTATTATATTATCGAGAACAAACCCTTCCTTCCTGGCCAAGTTGTTGGAAATTGAAGTGCCGGAAATTTTTGACGGGCTGATAGTGATAAAGAAAATCGTCCGAGAGCCCGGGGAGCGTGCGAAAGTTGCCGTAGAGTCTTACGATGACAGGATCGACCCGGTTGGGGCATGCGTAGGCATGAAAGGAAGCCGTATCCATGGCATCGTTCGGGAATTAAAAAATGAAAATATTGATGTAATTAACTGGACAAACAACATACAGTTGCTTATTCAGCGGTCTCTCACGCCTTCTAAAATTACAAGTATGGAGATAGACAGCGAAAAGCTGCATGCAAATGTCTATTTAAAACCAGATCAGGTTTCGCTGGCCATCGGGCGCAAGGGAGTAAACATAAAACTGGCCCAGGAGCTAACAGGCTACAGTATTGATGTGTTCCGTGATAATGAAGGCGAAGAAGAAGAATTTGATATTGACCTGGAAGAATTCAGCGATGAAATTGAAACATGGGTGATTGATGAATTCAAGCGCGTTGGCTGCGACACGGCAAGGAGCGTGCTTGAGCTGACTCCTGAAGAACTGGAAAGAAGAACAGACCTTGAGCGCGAAACCATCGACGAGGTGAGGAGGATATTGAAAGAAGAATTCGATAAAGAATAAAAACCAGACAATTGAAAAATTGCTCAAAACTACAGTTGAGGAATTGATAAATTGTCATATTGAGCAATAAGATTATTATGGCAGAAACAACAACATCACTAAGATTAATGGCTGCCGCCAAGGAATTCAATATTGGCAAGGACACCCTTGTTGATTTTTTGGTAGGCAAAGGATTTAACAAGGATGACCTGAAACCCACTTCTAAGTTAACAGAAGAAATGTATCGGGCCCTGCAACTCGAATTCCAAAGCGATAAGGTTGCAAAAATCAAAAGCGACCAGATAGATTTGCCTAAAGGTAGTGTGGAAACAAAAAAGAAAAAAGAAGAGGAAGCCATTCTGTTCAAAAAAGAAGCAAAGAAAACCGCACCTGCAAAAGAAGATGCCCCTCCTGCTGAAGCAATAGCAAAGCAACAGCTTCAAAAACCAGTAGAAACACCGCAAAAAGATGGTGCTGAGGTCATAAAACTGGGAACGCCTGAAATTGAAGGGCCTAAAGTGATTGATAAGATTGACTTGTCAGCAATAGATTCTTCAACACGCCCAAAAAAATCTCCTAAAAAGAAAGAAGAAAAAGAACCCAAAGAAGAAACGAAGCGGAAAGGACCCGGAAAGCCAAAGAAGGCCGAACCTGAACAACAGCAACCGCCTGAGCCCCAAATTGAAAAATCAAACGAAACCCTTCAGGAAGAAGCGCAAGACCCTGTGATTGAAAATATAAAAGCTGAAAAAATCGAAGGGCCTAAAATAGTGGGAAAAATCGATTTGCCTGTTGATAGTGAGACGCGCCCTAAACAAACTACGCCTCCCGAAGAAAAAAGAAAGCGAAAGAGGATTCCCATTGAAAAGAGAGAGCCGGGAAAAACCCATCGCGAAGGCGCCGGGTTCCAAAGAGAGCGGGGCGCAGATAATCGTTTTCCTCAACGTGGAGGAGATGGGGGAAACCGTGGTGGCGATAACCGCAATAGAAGGCATCACGACATCAGGGCTCCCCGAGAAGTAAAAGAGATTGATCAAAAAGAAATCCAGGAAAAGATAAAGCAAACACAGGCAAAGCTTGCCGGTTCAGGAGGCCGTGGCAAAAGCACAAAGGCGAAATACAGGCGGGCCAAACGAGAAGAAATGGCCGAACACGCTGACCTGGCCGAAACAGGCAGTAATGTGTTGCAGGTTACTGAATTTGTCAGTGTGAGCGAATTGGCCAACCTGATGGATGTGAGCTATGCAGACGTGATCAGCAAATGTATGGGCCTTGGCATGATGGTATCCATTAACCAAAGGCTGGAAGCTGATGTTATTGAGCTCGTTGCCGGAGAGTTTGGTTTTTCGGTTGAATTTGTTGGTTTGGATGATGCTTCAGAAATGGAAGAAGAGGAAACAGAAGATGCTCCTGAAGACCTTCAGCCCCGATCTCCCATTGTTACCATAATGGGCCATGTTGACCATGGCAAGACCTCTTTGCTCGACTATATACGCAATGCAAATGTAGTTGCGGGCGAAGCAGGGGGCATCACGCAGCATATTGGAGCTTATGAGGTCACGCTTCCTGACAATAAAAAGATCGCATTTCTTGACACCCCGGGCCATGAGGCATTTACGGCTATGCGTGCCCGTGGCGCGCAGGTTACCGATATTGCCGTGATTGTGATTGCAGCAGATGATGCAGTGATGCCACAGACAAAAGAAGCCATAAGCCATGCCCAGGCAGCAGGTGTCCCGATGATATTTGCGATCAATAAAATTGATAAAGAAGGAGCTAACCCTCAAAAAATTTATGAGCAGCTGGCATCAATGAACTTGTTGGTAGAAAGCTGGGGCGGCAAATACCAATCTCAGGAAATTTCTGCTAAGAAAGGGTTGAACGTAAATCAATTGCTGGAAAAAGTTTTATTGGAAGCAGAACTGCTGGATTTGAAAGCCAACCCAAATCGCGAAGCGATAGGGACTATTATTGAAGCTACATTGGATAAAGGCCGCGGATATGTGGCAACGGTGCTTGTGCAGAACGGGACCTTGCATGCAGGGGATATAGTTGTTTCAGGCCAGCATTTCGGAAGGGTAAAAGCAATGTCGAACGAGCGCAATAAACGGGTTGACACGGCCCCGCCATCTACGCCTGTTCTTTTATTAGGCCTTAATGGCGCTCCGCAGGCCGGGGAGAAATTCAAAGTGTATGCAGATGAAAGCGAAGCCAAAGAAATTGCCAACAAACGCGCACAGCTTTTGCGCGAACAGGGGATCAGGACAAAAAAACATATTACCCTCGACGAAATTGGCCGCCGCCTGGCATTAGGAAATTTCAAAGAATTGAACCTGATTATCAAAGGCGATGTTGATGGCTCAGTTGAGGCATTGAGCGATTCTTTACAAAAGCTTTCTACTGCAGAAATTGCCGTTCGTGTTGTTCACCAGGCAGTGGGAGCAATCACCGAAAGCGATATTTTGCTCGCAACCGCATCCGATGCCGTAATTGTTGGCTTTAACGTGCGGCCTTCTTTGCAAGCCTCGCGACTTGCAGAAAACGAAGGGGTAGAAATCAAAACCTACTCTATCATTTACAACGCCATTGAGGAAGTGAAGAGCGCTATGGAAGGTATGCTTGAGCCGAAAATCCAGGAAAAAGTGATCGCTAATGTTGAAGTGCGCAATGTGTTCAAGTTTGATAAAGCAACAGTTGCAGGATGTTTTGTGCTTGATGGGAAAATCAACCGCAATGCAAAAATCCGGCTCATCAGAGACGGTATAGTGATCTATCCAACAGGTGAAGGGGCATCTGCAGAGCTGGGCTCATTAAAAAGATTTAAGGACGATGCCAAAGAAGTGGTTTCAGGGATGGAATGTGGGCTTACTGTTAAAAACTACAACGACATCAAAGTGGGCGATATTATTGAAGCTTATGAAGAAGAGGAAGTAAAAAGAACATTGTAAAAATGGACCTGGGCATAAGATCAGGGCTTACGGCACCATGTTGTTTTTCTCCTTATTGCTTAAGGTTTTTTCCTTTTCCAATCTTTTGTTAAATCATCCGTGCTATTGACAAATCCAAGAGGATGAAAAACTAATTTTGGCCTTTTATATAACCTGGGTTATGAAGAAAATTATCTTTTTGTTTGTTTTGTTTTTTTCTGTGCTGTTCGCATTTTCGCAGGAAAAAATTGTCGCAGACAAAATTGTTGGGATCGTTGGCGATAAGATTGTTCTTAAATCAGACATCAATTCTGCGATTTCAGACATTACAAGGCAGGGAGGGCAGGCGCCGGACGACTGCTCGATACTGGATGGGATGATGGTACAAAAAGCACTGGTGCTACAGGCAGAGCGAGATTCTATACCGGTTAGCGATGATGATGTAGAAGCTGAAATAGACCAGAAAATACGTTATTTTATTGCACAATATGGCAGTAAAGACGCATTGGAACAAATTGCAGGCAGAACGATTTATCAGTTAAAAGAAGATTTCCGCCAGCCCATACGCGAACAGCGCATGGCCCAGGGAATGCGCAATAAAGTAGTGCAGGAAGTAAAAATTACGCCCAGTGAAGTAAAAGAATATTACGACAGGATACCTAAAGACAGCCTTCGGTTTTATGAGTCGGAGCTACAGATCGGAGAGCTTATTGTCTACCCTAAAGCAAGCCACGATATTGAAAAATTAGCTATTGATGAGCTCTCTGAGTATAAACGCCAGGTTGAGTCGGGGCTAAGAAAATTCGATGTTTTGGCAAAGCTTTATTCAGACGACCCGGGCAGTCGTGATAAGGGCGGGGAATATTCAATAAGCCGTAGCGATAAACAATGGGACCCCGTTTTTCTTGCGGCAGCTTTTAGGCTGAAGGATGGACAGATCTCCCCGGTTATTAAAACACAATTTGGCTACCACATTATCCAAATGGTAAGCCGCAATGGCGATGACGCTCTAATACGCCATATTTTGCGCATACCTCAGATCACCGATGTGGAAATAAATGCAGCAGTTCAAAAACTGGATTCCATAAGAGGCCAGCTGATAAATGGAACTATTGGTTTTGGTGAGGCTGTTGCAAAGTATAGCGATGACCCGAACGCAAAATTCACTGCCGGATTAAAAATGGCAAGAGACGGCTCGACCTACCTCACCATTGATCAGCTCGATAAAGAAGTAGTGAAATTGCTGAATGACCTGAAAGTGGGAGAATATTCAAAACCAACCCCTTTTACTGATCAAACAGGGAAAAAAGGTGTTCATATTATTGAGCTTATTTCCAAATCAGACCCGCACCGCGAAAACCTTAAAGACGATTATAACAAAATCGCTCAAAGAGCATTGGAAGAAAAAAAACAAGCTGCACTGGAAAAATGGTTCAGAGCTAAAATACCTTCCTATTACATCATGGTTGATAATGATTATAAGCATTGCCCCAGCATGATCAAATGGGAAAGCTCGATAACTGCCAGCAAATAATTAATGTAGCAGGCCAATCCTTATCTTGTCAATTTGTGTTAGCTTTGCAGCTTCATTTTTATTCATGAGCGATGAAATAAAACATGAATGCGGTTTGGCATTCATCAGGCTCCGCAAACCATTTTCATATTACCTGCAGCAATACGGGACAGTTCTTTACGGGTTGAACAAACTGTACCTGCTTATGGAAAAGCAGCATAACCGCGGCCAAGATGGTGCCGGTGTTGCATCAGTTAAGCTACATATTGAACCTGGCCATCCATTCCTGCAAAGGATCCGCAGCAATGCAACCCAGCCGATTGCCGATATATTTTCAAAAGTTTTTAGTGAATTAAAAGAGCTTGAAAAATACCAGCCTGACATCAGTAAGCACCCGGGCCTGATGAAAGGCCATATTTCATTTTTAGGCGAACTTTTATTAGGCCATCTTCGTTACGGCACTCAGGGAAAAAACAATGTGGAATTCTGCCATCCTTTTATTAAGCGCCATACCATACCAGCCCGCAATCTCGCACTTGCTGGCAACTTTAATTTGGTAAACACAGACGAGCTTTTTGCGCTGATTAACGTAGAACCCGGCGAGTTCCAGAAACAGAGCGACCTGGCTGCCATGATGGAAGTAATCCATCATTTTTTAGTGCAGGCAGATGAAGCTTCTCCAGGCGATTTAAATATTGCAGAAGTGCTAAGAAAATCTGTTTCGCTTTTTGATGGTGGATTTACTGTTGGGGGGATATTGGGTAATGGAGATTCGTTCGTGTTCCGCGATGCAAATGGGATAAGGCCTGCATATTATTATGTCAATGACGATGTTGTAGTGTCTGCTTCGGAACGGTCGGCAATACGAACAGTTTTCAATGTTGCTGAAAATGAAGTAAAGGAACTGATGCCGGGAATGGGATTGATAATAAAAGCGGATGGGGCAATATCGGTCGAGAAACTATTGGAGCCCAAAGAAAGGAGAGCCTGCAGTTTTGAGCGCATCTACTTTTCAAGGGGCAGCGACGAGAAAATATATCGTGAAAGGATAGCGCTTGGGCATAACCTGAGCGAACAGGTGCTTAATGCCATTAACAGCGATTTGAAGAATACTATTTTTTCATTTATACCCAACACTGCAGAAGTGGCATTTTACGGCTTGTGGAAAGGTATGGATGACTATCTGGAGAAAGTTAAAATCCAGCGGATACTTTCCTGGGGAAAAGATTTTTCTGAAGAAAAGCTAACGGAAATGATCAGCCGTAAAATCAGGATCGAAAAAATAGCCATTAAAGACGTGAAGATGCGGACTTTTATTACCGAAGATGTGAGCCGTAATGAAATGGTACAGCACGTTTACGATGTGACTTACGGCACGGTAAGAAAAGAGCAGGACACGCTTGTGGTCATTGATGACTCCATTGTTCGGGGCACTACCCTGAAAGAAAGTATTGTGCGCATGCTGGCAAGGCTACAGCCAAAAAAAATCATTGTTGTTTCTTCTGCCCCTCAAATCCGTTATCCCGATTGCTATGGAATTGATATGAGCAAACTGGGCGACTTCATCGCATTCAGGGCTGCCATTGAACTGATCAGGGAAACCGGCAAAGACAACTGCCTGCAGGAGCTCTACGCAAAATGCAAAGAAATGCAACGTACGGGACTGCTTCATACCGAAAATGTTGTGCAGCAGGCATATAAATTTTTTACTACTGAACAAATCACACAAAAAATTGCAGAGCTGATAACGCCGCCAGAAATAAAAATCCCTGTCCAGGTTATTTATCAAACTATTGAATCATTGCACCAGGCCT
This sequence comes from Bacteroidota bacterium, assembly GCA_018266455.1. Classification (GTDB taxonomy): domain Bacteria; phylum Bacteroidota; class Bacteroidia; order Chitinophagales; family Chitinophagaceae; genus Puia. The sequence goes on along the minus strand of JAFEAJ010000025.1, from coordinate 34,431 downwards.
GCCCAACCAATACCGGCGATTGGTATTTTACCGGCAATTATCCGACTCCGGGAGGCAATAAGGTTGTGAATAAAGCATTCATTAATTACATGGAAGGGAAAAATGTGAGAGGTTACTAAATTGCAAGAATTTGCCGACATAAATTGTAACAGTTCATTTTGTTCACATGAAATCACTTCTTCTCATCAGGCATGCAAAAAGCAGTTGGGGAACTGGTGTCTTAAATGATTTTGACCGGCCCCTGAATGAACGCGGGAAAAAAGATGCGCCGGAAATGGCGCGTATGCTCATGAAGAATAAAGTATCTATTGATTGTTTTGTTTCAAGCCCTGCAAAACGAGCAAAAAAAACGGCCAGGCTTTTTATTAAAGAACTTGGGCGAGATGAAAACGAAATCATTTATGTGCCAGAATTATACCACGCCAGCGCACAAATATTTTTCAAAGTAATTTCAGGGCTGAGCGATGATCATCCATCTGCTGCAATATTTTCGCACAACCCAGGTATCACAGAATTTGTCAATATGCTAACCGAAATGCGATTGGATAACATGCCAACTTGTGGGGTATTTGCCGTAAGGGCTTCAATCAATTATTGGAAGGAATTTGCAGGTGCAGAAAAAAAACTTTGGTTTTTTAAATACCCGGAACCTGGGGCTGACTACTAATTTTTTCTTTTCTTTTAGTTTCTGCAGACCTGATTGCTTCTGTCAGCATATCATTCCTTTCTTCGTTATATTTTTTATATGGGAAAGCACGTGCTATTGCTAAAGCATGTTCCAAACAAAAATCTTTTTGTTTTATTTTAATAGCATACTTTTTTTGATAAAGATAGTCTGCCAGGTATTCTTGTTCAGTTTGCCCTGGTGTAGGGATCAATATGCTTTTTTTTCCAAGCCTGGACAGGTCCATAATGGAACTATATCCTGAACGGCATATAACCAACTCCGATGCACATATTGCGTCGTTCATTTCAGTTGAGCGCAGGTGGTTAAAGACATCAATGTTTGAAGGAGCAGCGACCTTGTCATGTCTATCGGGCAAGCCTCTTATCAGGATTGCTTTATCCTTGTAATGCCTAAGTTCTTTCAAAATAATATTTTCGAAGATTGTTCTTTGCGGCTCAGGCCCGGAAATGACAAACATTAATTTATAAAAAATGGGCAGGTTTCTTGTTTCGAACCTTGACAGCAAACCTACATAATGAACCGGGACCCCAGGTTTTTTTTTGGGATGCGATAAATTGCCGGCTAACTGGTGTTGTTCGGGAAAATCAGGAAGCCAGCAGAAATTGAATTTATTGATGTACTTGTAATTTATTTTTTGCAGTAGCTGATTACCTATTCTTCCAAATGGGGTTTTGATATACAGCTGATGCGTTACAAAAACAGAAATTATTCTGGTGGAGCAGAGCCCATATCGATTATCAGAAATCACCATGTCAATTTTTTCTTTTGAAATGATTTCATCAAGCCACTTCTTTTCCCTATTGATTTGAATCAAAATCTTTGGAAACTGTATGATAATTTTTAAAGCCGTAAAGAAGCTGTTCCGGCCATAGCTGACCTTGTATCCTTCTAAATTAACAAAATATAGCAGGGGAAATTCTTTAGTGAGCAACTGCAATTGAGGCCCATCACATGCAATAATCACTTCATAACCATTTAATAATAATTCTTTAATTATTTGTATGCAACGAGCTGCATGGCCAAGCCCCCAATCCAGGGGCGCCACCAGCACTTTGGTTTTTTTGGCAGAAACTTTGCTGGTTGTCATAATAGCGCTCAAAAATTTGTTATTAATAAGTATAAAATACTGTAAATTAGTAATCAATTTTTTATGAAAAATCAAAAACTTTTATTGTTTTTTTTAATTGTATCTTCTACACTTATAATTTCGGGCTGCAGTTCTGGCAACAAAATAGGCGGGAGCAGTAAGCGCTGTGGGTGTGGGGTAAATAAAGGGATGGTTGGTTACTGAAATCTAATTCTTAGTTAAATGAAAACTCCAGACAGAGATTTGCTTGTACTAGTGAGGGATGAATACATGAATGAAAAGTTAATGGAAAAGGAACTTGAGCAATTGAACAAGATGCTTTTTCATTATGAGACAATTGAAAAATTTTGCAGTGTCCATGAAATTTTTGATTTGAACAAATACAAAATTGTAGACAAGCCAAACCTGATGCAGCAGTTGATCAGGCAAAAAGAATTAAAGCCTTTTCAGTTTGTTTCCAATAAAAATTAGGTGTGTGCACAAAGCATAATTGCAAGGCCCCGCTAAATCGCGGGGCTTTGCAATTTTATGAAAGCCTTCCCGAAAAATTGAAACTTTGCCCACATTAGGCTATGATGTGAGCAGATACAAAAAGCCAAAAAATTCATTAAAGCGGGGAATCAGAAAATACACGAAAACGAAAGTTCAGTTTACTGATGCTGCTGCCGTAGAAGCCATTTTTCAAAATTCATTTTTATCGCAAATGCCATAAAAAACCTAATCTCAATTTAACCGACTGTCAGATTAAGTACTAACTATTACAAACAACAGGAGCTTGCCTACATAAACGGCAAATTCTTTTTATCTTCTCCTCAGCCATTGTTCGGGATTCATGTTCCTGCTTTCGTCGTTCATGATGATCAATTGGATCTCCCCGCTGCCATCAGCATTTTCACCGGCTTTCCCAACTGTTTGTCCTGCTTTCACAGCTTCGCCCTTGCTCACATTTACAGAGGCCAGGTTACTGTATGATGAGAAATATTTGCCATGCCTGATCAATACAACTGAAGTTCCTTCGATATTAAACACAGAAGAAACTTCGCCGTCAAAAATGGCTTTAACGGTGCTGCCCACACGGGTTTCAATGGTAATGCCAGGGCTGTTTCCCTTTACATTTATGCCGGGAATAATGTAAGGCCCAAATGGGATGCTGACATTTCCGGCTTCCACAGGCCAGGGCAACCTGCCTTTGTTCCTTTCGAAATTGGCCGAAATAATCATCCCTTCGGGCGTTGTATTGAACACGCTGTTTCTTTTGGAAGAAGGAGAAGAAACAGTGCCCGGGCTGATTGCGGCTGCATTGGTGCTGTTATTGTCTTCTTTTTTAAGATTTGGCTTGCCTACGTTTTCACTCATCCTCTTTTTTTCTTCTGCAATGGCATTGTTTTTTGCGCGAAGGATGGCAGCGCGTATGGCATTCTCAATTTTAATGTTCTGCCTTGTCTTTACTTTAAGGTCTTTCTGAAGCTCGCGCTCGCGGGATTTTAAGTTGGCAACAAACTCATTCTTTTCCCTCTTTTCATCTTCCAGCGCTGATATTTCCCTATTTTGCTTTTTTAACACCACATCTTTTTCTTCCCGCTTAACTTTTAAGCCGTCAATCTTGTTTTGGAGCAAGGCCTGGGTGCGCACTATATTTTGCGCCCTTTCTTCACGGTAAGCCCTGTATGACTTTAAATATGCGATCCTTTTGATGACATCATTGAAATTGGTAGCTGAGAAAATAAAATCCAGCAAATCATAGTTGCTCCGGTTCTTATAAGCATATATTACGCTTTCTTCATACTGCACCTTTAGTGTGTCCAGCTCTTTGCGGAGGCTCAAAATATCCCGCCATGATTGGTTCATGTCACCTTGAATAAGGTTTACCTGTGCATTGATATTTCTTATTGCCGCTTCCCTTAACCTAAGTTTCCGCTGCAGCAATGACAGTTGCCCAAGTGTTTCTTTCTTGTTCCTTTTTGTTTCATTCAAAGACTGTTTTACATCTTCAATCTGTTGTTGTATTTCAGCACGCTCTTTTTCAAGATCGCTGCGGGTTTGTGCAGGCTGCTGTGAAAATGTGGCTAACGAGCAAAACAATAAGAACGTAGCAGTATAAAAAAGTTTCAGCATACTATGGCTTTAACGGGTTGATAAATGTGCAGGACGGATTGCCTAATGTGAGATACATTCCTATAACGCCTATTTTAGTTTATAATTTTTTGGTATGGCAAAAGGAAAACTTAAGGGCTCGTTAAAATTATATTGTTTAAAAACGAATTCGATATCCAATTTCCACTTTTCTGCAATGGAAATTTTTCTGTAAGTAGAAAAATTGCCGATATAATCTCCGTAAGAAAGGTCGCAACTCATAACGCGCATCAAATCGACATTGTCCAGTTTGGAATGCTTGATTGTATAATTATTGTTATTAAGGGTAAGATAATTTTTAAATATGGCGCCAATGCTCAATAAAGAAAGGGTGCTCGCGTCTTTCCTGTAAAATAAAATATTGCTGTCGAGGTAAACCGGGTTGCCTATCAATAAGTCCTGGAGGGTATGAAAATCGAGCGGTATCCTTGCCATTTCCTGCAAATAGCTGACGGAGCGGAAGATCAGCTCCTTATTAAGCTTGTTGAATATCTTAACGCTGTCCGGCGTGATCAGGATCCTCAGCGCCTCAATGCCTAAAAGCGCAGAGGCTTCGACCCTGACCCAGATGGCGCTGTCTTTTTTAATATGAAGGAATGCAGTGAAATCATTGTCCTTGCCACTGCTTTCTTCATAATTTATTTTTAGCTTGGCAGAAAAGGTTTGAAAATCGATCCTGTTCTTTTCTATTTTACTGAAAATATTGCTTATGAAGCGTGCCGAATCTTCTTTTACGCTATCAGTTAGGATGACCGACCGTGAAGTGTCTTTTTTTGAATTGGAAATTACTTTTTGGATTTTTTTTGCAGAGCGGCAACTGCACCCGAAAATAATGGCCAGCCCAATAAGGAAATAAAAAATTTTTTTCATCAGCGCTATGATTTACCCGTGTGGCCAAAACCCCCTTTATTGCGTTTGGTGGTGTTAATTTTTTTTACGGAAGCCCATTTTATTTTTTCGATCTTCGCAAAAACCATTTGCGCGATCCTGTCGCCATGTTGAATTACCTGTTCTTCCTGGGAGAGATTGATTAAAACCACTTTGACCTCGCCCCTGTAATCTGCATCTATTGTGCCTGGTGCATTAAGGCAGGTTATACCATGCTTAATGGCCAGCCCGCTGCGCGGCCTGATTTGTGCTTCATACCCTTTTGGAAGCTCAATGAATAAGCCTGTTGGCAGCAGGCTGCGTTCCATGGGCCTGAGATGAAGAGGCGCAGATAAACTGGCGCGCAAGTCCATGCCCGATGACCCGGGGGTGGCATATTCAGGCAGGCTGTTGGCGGATTCATTGATGATCTTTACTGTTATTTTCGCCATGTGCGCAAAGGTAGGGAAATGGAGAATTGATAATGCTTAATCGACAATTGCTAATACATCGAAATTGGGTTTTTCAATCATTGCCAATTATCAATTATACATTATCCATTTTTAAGAGCACCGTAGCATACGCAACAAGCCCTTCGCCCCTTCCTGTAAAACCCATTTTTTCGGTTGTGGTTGCTTTGATGGATATTTCTTCAATCGAAATGTTCACAATCGAAGCAATTGCTTTTCTCATTTCTATTGAATATGGTTTTATTTTGGGCTCTTCCAGGCAAATGGTGCTGTCAATATTCACCACGGAATATTTTTTTTGACTGATCATTCCAAAAGTTTTTTTCAGAAGTACCTTGCTGTCGATGTTTTTGAAAGCAGGATCTGAATCGGGGAAATGAGCGCCAATATCGCCCATACTTAATGCCCCAAGCATTGCATCGCATATTGCATGAAGAAGGACATCCGCATCACTGTGGCCGAGAGCGCCTTTGTGGTGAGGGATTTTTATGCCCCCGATCCACAAATCTCTTCCTTCGGTTAACTGGTGAAAATCTACCCCAAACCCTATTCTGTAAGCCATGGTAACTGATTAAAGAAAAAGCGCTATGCTCACAAAACGAGCATAGCGCCTCAAAATTATTTTGTTTTGCCCTAACCCTGCCATTTAATTATTGCTGTGCTGCAGGGCTGCCGGTGCTGTTTTTATTGTTGTCAAGATCAAACACAAGGCCAAACCTTAGTGTGTTCGACAATGGGTTGCGCGTTACTCCATTGCCCGAGGGAACGAGATAGGAAAAGTTAAGCCCGATAATATTGTATTTAACGCCCAGGCCCACGGTAAAAAATTTCCTGTCGCCCTGGCTCTTGTCTTCATAATAATATCCTGCACGGACAAAAAACTGGTCCTGGTAAGCATATTCAGCGCCTACAGAAAGGTTGACCAGGCTAAGTTGCCCAGGCCCGCTGAATGAGTTGAACCAACTGCTGACCACGCTTTTTGATCGGTAGTCTGTCAATGCAGTTGAAGAAGTGTACCCACTTGAGTCAATAGGTATTTGGGGCACCAGCAGCTTGTGCAGATCAATCCCGAAAGTAAGCTTGTTCTGCTCGTCAAAAGCGGCTGTGTAGGTGCCGCCAATGCTCAGGTTGGCAGGGATATAGTCTTTTTGTGTGGCATCATTGGTATAGCCAATTTTTGTGCCCAGGTTGGTGATGGTTGCGCCCAAATTGTAGCCCTGGCCATTTTCTTTGGTATTGGTGTAAAACAGGTTGATGTCGCCTGCAACGGAGGTGCCTGCTTTATATATAGCTCCCCCGCTGTTGGGGGCGCTTGCAGCAAGGTTCGAATGGATGTAGCGCAGCGCCAGGCCAAGCGACAATTTATCAGCCAGTTTTTGGCTGTAGCCCAGGTCAAAGCTCCATTCGCGGGGCTGGCCTGTGTTTAAGGCGTTGCCGCTGGCATCAGTAAATTGAATGTTGCCCAGGCTGAAATACCTGATGGAAGAAGTGAGTGCTTGTTTGTCGTTTAATTTGTAAAAGCCTGAAGCGGCCAGCAAATACACATCGTTCAGCCCAAGGTCTTTCAACCATGGCGTATAAGTAAGGCCGATTCCAATATCATGTTTGGCGAAAGGCGATTTTGCGTTGTTGTACAGGGCGGAATTGGCATCCGGGGAGGTAGCCACACCCAAGTCTCCCATTCCACCGGCGCGGGCATCCGGCGAAATCCTTAAAAAAGGTACGGCAGTAGTGACAAAAGTAGCCCCTGTTGGCGTAGAGCCTGTATATTGTGCCTGCAAAGAATGATAGCCCGCCATCAAAATAAAAAAAGCGCTGAGCCTGAAAATCACCGAACTTTTCATGTGTTATACTTTTAGCTTTAAAAGGATTTTGTACTGCTTTTAATCCATTGCCGGCCCGTATGGAGCCTTGTTGGTTTATTCATTAAAAGCGATTGCGGGTAAAATTCTTCGTTGGGCTATAATTTTAATTGTTATGGTTGGTTCCAGGCCATCACTAACATGCACAAATAAAATACAAAAAAATGTATAATTATAATTTCATGCAAAATTTATCGCCATTTTCCCAAGCCTTAGTTCTATGTTCACCATCGAACGGGATGCCCCGCTTTTTATTGTGCAGCAAATTGAATTTTATAAGATTAGAAAATATGCGCCGGGCAACCTTTAACTTATTGAAGGCGTAACCATTTTAAGAGGGCATCGAATATTTCCGGTTTACGCAATGGGTTTGTACGTATGCAATACAAGGCGGCTATTCTATATTCGCAGTTATAATATCCTTGGCATAAATGGGCATTGCTTGTACAATATTTAATCAATAATCCCGTTTACACAGTCTCAAATCACGGCTAAATGATCATAAAAATGAATTTGAAAAACCTTGCTCTTATAGCATCTTCTGCTGCTCTGATCACATCCTGCAGCAAAAAACCTGAAAAATCGTCAGTTACAGGCTGGAACTACAACGACAAAAATATGGGCGGCTTCCAGGTAGCTTTGGAAAAAGAACAAAGAACCGGGCCCGGCCTTGTATTTGTTCAGGGCGGCACCTTTACCATGGGAGCTACTGAAGAGGACGTAATGAGCCAGTGGAACAATGTGCCAAGGAGGGTAACTGTAAATTCCTTCTATATTGACAGGACTGAAGTGGCTAACGTGCACTACCGAGAATATTTGTACTGGATCGATAATGTTTTTGACGGGGATGAATATAAAGCCGTGAGAGAGGGCGCATTACCCGATACATTAGTATGGAGAAGCGAGCTGGCTTATAACGAACCTTTGGTTGAATATTACTTTCGTCACCCATCATACAACTACTACCCTGTAGTTGGGGTGACCTGGAGGCAGGCACATGATTTCTGTTTGTGGAGAAGCGACAGGGTAAATGAAAAAGCACTGGTTGACAGAGGTTTTATCAACAAAAATTCATTAAAGAACATTCAAGGGCTCGGGCAGGAAAATTTCAATACCAAAGCCTACCTTGTAGGTGAATACCAGGCAACGCCAGGCCCTGCAGCCAAATCGAAAAAGAACGAGCTGAAAAATCCAAACGGCACGCCCAGAACGCATGTAACTTTTGAAGATGGTATTTTATTGCCAAATTACAGGCTCCCTACTGAAGCTGAATGGGAATATGCAGCATTGGGTTATATCAATCAAAACCCTTTGCCCAGCAAAAATGACAAAAAGCGTGGCGAAGAGCTGGTGGTAAACAAACAGGTTTATTCCTGGAGCACCAATGTGAACGGCCTTCGCGAAACAAAACATGGCAGTTGGCAGGGCACCTTTTTAGCCAACTTCAAACGCGGTTCAGGCGACAATATGGGTGTGGCAGGAGGTTTGAACGATAATGCAGTTTATACTGCCCCAGTTACTTCATTTTTCCCGAATGGGTTTGGCCTCTACAATATGTCAGGCAATGTAAGCGAATGGGTGCAGGATGTTTATCGCCCGTTGTCTAGCATTGATGTTGATGATGTATCTCCTTTCCGAGGAAATAAATTTAAAACTGTTGATATGGGCAAAGAAGATAAGGCTGAAAGAGACAGCCTCGGGCGTATTAAAATGCGCATGGTAACAGATGAAGAAGCCAAAAGCCGCCGCAACTATCAAAAAGGAGATGTAATTAATTATCTTGATGGCGACTCATTGGTTGCCGGGGTCAAATATAATGCTGATACGGCAGATCATTATGGTTATGGTTTTACCACATTGATTAGCGACAAATCAAGAGTGATCAAAGGCGGTAGCTGGAACGACCGCGCTTATTGGCTTAGCCCGGGCGCACGCCGTTTTATGGAAGAAGACCAGGCAAGCTCTACTGTGGGTTTCCGTTGCGCAATGGACAGGGTGGGCAGCCCTTCAGGCAATGGAAGGCAAACGGGTATCAATTACACACAAAGAAAACAGAACACGCGCAAGCAATAAATGTATTTTTATGCAAAAGAGCCATCCATACAAAATGGATGGCTTTTTTTGTTGGGTTCGCCATGCTTTCTTGCTTAGTTTTGCTCATGCTCAATTTTGATGAACAGTTGAAAGTTTTGGTAGAAAATGCTTTGAAAGAAGATATTGGCGATGGCGACCATTCAACATTATCATGTATTTCTCCTGGAGCCAAAGGCAAAGCGGTTTTAAGAATTAAACAGAACGGAATACTGGCAGGTGTTGCTGTTGCCGGAAAAATTTTTAAGCTGCTGGAGCCCTCTGCAAAATTTAACGCTTTTAAAAAAGATGGTGATGGAATGAAAGCCGGGGAACTTGCTTTTGAACTGGAAGCCCATGTGCATACCATTCTGCAATGTGAAAGATTAACGCTGAACTGCATGCAACGGATGAGCGGCATCGCGACTTTGACCCATGAATATGCGGCAAAGATAAGAGGCTACAAAACAAAGATCCTCGATACCAGGAAAACAACCCCTAATTTCCGCTTGCTGGAAAAAGAAGCCGTGCGCATTGGTGGTGGCGAAAACCACAGGTTCGGCTTGTACGATATGATCATGCTAAAAGACAACCACATTGATTATTGCGGGGGAATTGAAAAAGCAATAGAAAAAGCCAATGCTTATGTGCACGCGAAAAAGTTAAAATTGAAAATTGAAATCGAAACGCGAAATATAGACGATGTGAAGCGCGTTGTTGCTGCAGGAAGAGTAGACCGTATTATGCTGGATAATTTTTTGCCTGCCCAAATTGAAGAAGCCTTGAATATTATTAATGGAAAATATGAAACGGAAGCCAGTGGCGGCATTAATATCAACAATATTGTTGACTATGCTAAGACCGGTGTAGATTACATCAGCATCGGCGCACTGATACACCAGGCAAAAAGCCTGGACATGAGCCTGAAAGCAGTTTTAATATGATCATTCTATGAGCAAGAAAAACAAACCCGATGCTCATGGCTTCGTTTATAGCACCAACCCTGGCTTTAAGTTCGAAGAAAACAACACAAATGTTGAAACACTTTTGCCAAAACAGCAAAAGCTGACAATTCGCTTAGATACCAAGCACCGTGCAGGCAAATCAGTTACACTAATCAACGGATTTGTTGGGAAAGCAGAAGACCTGCAAGAGCTTGGGAAAAAATTAAAATCGTTTTGCGGGACAGGCGGTTCGGCAAAAGAGGGGGAAATAATTATCCAGGGCGACCAGAGGGATAAAGTGCTGCAATGGCTGCTAAAAAACAATTATTCTTCTTCAAAAAGAATCTAATTTTTTACAAAACCATCTTCAAATTTTTTTTGTAGATGCCCCAAATATATCGGTACACCAGGCACAGGCACATCCCAATTCCAAATTCACCTCTCGGCTGTTACTGTCCCTGCGCCAGCGAATAAGCCTTCTTGTCCCCCCACATATTCAACAATTCTGATGAACAGATTTTAAAATCCCCGCTTAAGCTTACATATAAACCAATAACATCTTGTTGATTGAGGGGATAGCCGTCTATACTTTCAAAACGCACATTGTATTCATTCACCAAATTGGTATAAACCGAACCTGTTGGCCAAACCTGTGTGCCCCGGTTGCTGATATTAATGAGATTGAACTTAACGCCTGCGTGCCGCTGGCATTTTTTTGCAATTACTTCCGGCTGTTCGGCGCTTTCAATAAACATATCCACACCAACAATTTTTTCTTTGCTCATCTCTTTGCTCACGAGCATTGGGTTTTGGCCCAACCTGAACATCGTTTGGGTGACCGGCATATTTGGCAATAAAGGTTTAGCGCCCTGGGCCGGGGTCTTCCCGAAATTGCTGATAACAGCTTCTGCAAATTTTGTTGTGTTCACGGAAGGAATATTTTTATTGCCAAAATCCCCGGTATGAATGCCGCTTTCCAAAGTAAAAAGCAAAGCATTTTCAATAATAGCCGCATTTTCCATCAATCCTAAATGGCGAAGCATTGCAATGCCACTTAATAATAATGCAGTAGGGTTAGCCACATTTTTCCCGGCAATATCAGGCGCTGTTCCATGCACGGCTTCAAAAATAGAAATGTGGTCGCCAATGTTTGCAGAAGGGGCAAACCCAAGCCCGCCCACCAAACCGGCACAAAGGTCGGACACAATATCGCCCTGCAAATTGGTGAGCACCACCACATCAAATGTGTCAGGCCTGGTAACAAGCTTCATGCAAAGATCATCTACAATCACATCATCTGATTTCAGCTCAGGGTATTCTTTGGCTACTTCATAAAAACATTCCAGGAACAGCCCATCGGTGAGCTTCATAATATTTGCCTTATGGCCGCAGGTAATTCTTTTCGTTCCCTTCTTCTTGGCCATTTCGAAGGCATATTTTATTACCTGGAGGCTTCCGGGGCGGGTAATGAACCTTCTGCTCAAAGCCACATCATGCGTCGGCATGTGCTCAATGCCTCCATACGTGTCTTCAATGTTTTCTCGTACAACAGTAATATCAATGGGTATTCCTGCTTTGGAAAAAACGGTATCCACGCCGTGTAATGTCTGGAACACTCTCTTGTTGGCATATGTGTTCCATGTTTTCCTGGCTGTAACGTTCACGCTTTTAACGCCCTTTCCTTTTGGCGTTTCCATTGGCCCTTTGAATAAAATACCCAGTTCTTCAATGGTATGTTTTGCTTCGGGGGTCATGCCGTTGGAAAAACCCTTGTCAAAAACCCACTTGCCCATTTCCACAAATTCATATTCCAGCGGCACTTTGTTTACGTTAAAAATATTCAGGGCGGCATCCATGATTTCCGGGCCGATGCCATCTCCTTTTGCTACAGCTATTTTCATGTTAGTCGTATTTTGTAAATAAAGTTTGTAATGGCAAAAAATGCATTGGGATTACAGAAATGCATGATTATTTTGCGTAAAAATAAGATAGATTAGCCATTGTAATATTATTTGTCGCACAATCGTTTTTTGCAATAGCGCGATTTGTTTAATTTTATCAAAACTTGTTTCCATGATAAACAAAATTTCTGAGGGCGTAGAAGTTAGCGTGGAAACTTTTTACCAGCCCGATTACAGCAACCCCATGTCAGGCGAATTCATGTTTGCTTATCGCATTACGCTGGAAAATCATAATAGCTTCCCTGTAAAGCTGCACCGCCGGCGCTGGCATATTTTTGACAGTAACGGCTCCTTCCGGGAAGTGGAAGGCGAAGGAGTGGTTGGTGTTCAGCCAACACTGCACCTTGAGGAGCGCTACCAATATGTCTCGGGCTGCAACCTGCGCACAGAAATGGGCAAAATGCATGGCACTTACACAATGGAAAACCTCCATTCCAAAAAAATGTTTGAAGTGAATATCCCCGCTTTCGAAATGATAGTGCCTTTCAAAATGAGCTAACGGCCATTTTAGCAACCAATGGCCAGGGTTGTGTTATTAGAAGGGAAAGCTGCAATAATGCCAATGCCTTTCGTGCCATTTGCTTGTGCTTGGCACAATAAATAAAAACATAATGGAACTAAGAATCGGCTTAACAAAACCTGCAAAATCAAGATTCAGGATAATAATTGGGGCTTTTCGACAGCAACAGGTTTTGCAATGTTTTTTTAACATTGCACACGATAAGCGATTTGTTTTTTGCACATGATGTTTTCGCTAACCTTAATTTTAAATGGGATCGTTCATTAGCAGGTCATCCAACTTATGTTCTAATCGACAAACAAAAAAAGCGTACAAATTTTGAAATTTTATAGATAGGCATCCAATCAAATAAATGATAAGCGTAGTATTCTTCAAATTGCCAAAAATGATGGCAGCTGCGCAAAGATTGATTCATCAGGTTTTAACTATGCCGAAGCAATAAAAATTAAACAGGCAATTGGTTCTATTGCTGATGAATATAAAATTGCCATTCTATAAAAAATCAATCGTCAGCAGCAGCAGCAGCTTCCACTACAGTATTCAGCCGCTTTGTTAATGGCAACAATAAAAAACAGGCAACAATGGCCGCTACGGCACTTATGGAAAAAAACACTGCTTTGTTATCAAACTTGTCCCAGAAACCAGCAAGTATGCCCGAAATTTTCCCGCCCAGGGAAGTTGTGATGAACCATCCCCCCATCATCAATGCCGTAAGCCTTCGGGGCGCAACTTTAGAGGTGAGGGAAAGCCCGACCGGGCTGACAAACAATTCGCTAATTGTAAAAACACCATAACTGCTGATGATCCACCAGCTGGAAACTTTATTGGTATAAATATTTGTTGACAGGCAGGCAATGACCATTACCACTGAAGATAAACCGGCGATCAAAGTGCCCCAGGCAAACTTGCTGGGAGTAGAGAGCTCTTTTTTTCTTGCCTTCATCCAATTGAAAAATGCAACCACCAACGGGGTTAAAACAATTATCCAAAATGGGTTGATGGATTGATAAATATTTGTTGACACCAGTTTCAGGTCTTGACCAGGGGGCGGATATTTGTCTTTTTGCAGGTTTTGGAAATATAAGTCAGTTCCCTGCTGCGTAAGCACTTTCCCATTAGCATCGGTTTTTGCGCGGAACTGTTGGTCAACAATCGGCACTTCGGTTGGGTTTGTGTTTACCGATTCAAGTGAGCCAAAAGGTACGAGTGCAGGCTGAATGGCTTTGGGGGCCTCGCGATCGGTATAGGTTTGTGCCCAAATAGTTAATGCAGTAGAGTTTTGGTTATAAATATTCCAGAAAATAATAGAAACACCAAACAATATCAGCAAAGTGCTGATGCGCTTTCGCTCAAACCCTTTTGCGCGGTGCCATAAGTTGAAATAAAAAATGATAATAGGAACACACGCAAAAATAAAGGCATCATTTGAATCGGACCCCAGGATATTTCCCGGTATAAACCAGCCGATGAGCCCGGCTATGATCGCTGGCAGGAAAACCTGTATAAAAATTTTTGATATCGGCATATCCCCTTCCTGAACGGGTTTTATTACATCGGCATGTTTTATGTGCTTCAGTCCGAAAGCAAACCAAATAACACTAAGCGCCATGCCAAAGCCCGCAGCCGAAAATGCAATTCCCCAGCCATTATTGTCCTGGTATTTATTGTGCAGGTAGGCAGCAACAAAATTGCAGACCAATGCCCCTGTGTTAATGCCCATGTAAAATATATTGTAAGCGATATCTTTTTTGGGTTTCAGGTCAGGGCGGTTATAGATATTCCCAAGCAATGTGCTGATATTCGGCTTGAAAAAACCATTGCCTACAATGGCAAAAAACAGGCCGCTGTACATCACGGCATCGCTTCCATTCAATGCAAGCAAAAAATACCCGAGGGCCAGCAGGCCGCCACCAAGAAAAATAGATTTGATGTATCCCAGGTACCTGTCAGCAATTAATCCTCCAATAAAAGGTGTCAGATAAATCAGCGCCACATAGGTGCCCACAATACTTACTGCCGAAGCTGTATCCATGCCTCGCCCGCCATGCCCTACGGTATCATTCAGGTACAGGTAAAAAATACCAATCATCAAATAATATCCGAAGCGTTCCCACATTTCTGTAAAAAACAAAACATATAAACCGCGCGGGTGTCCTTTTTTTTCGGGCAGTGCTTGCATAACAGATGGTTTTATAATTGTAATTTTTTGAACAATTACGTAAAGTACTGAAAAATCAAAAATGAAAAAAAGCAATCTGGGTTTTATTGCCATTCATAAAATTGATTTCGATATTTGGCCATGAAATTGGAATTTCGGGACTGAATAACTGTTTATGCAAATTTTGTTGTTAGGATCTGGTGGGCGCGAACATGCCCTTGCATGGAAATTGAACCAAAGCGTTTGGGCCAACCCGCTTTATATTGCTCCGGGAAATGCAGGCACTTCTCAATGCGGGATTAATGTTGAACTGGACATCAGCAATTTTGAGGAAATAGGAAAATTTTGCAAGGAAAAGAAAATTGAAATGCTCGTGGTGGGCCCTGAAGAACCATTGGTGAAAGGATTGAGCGATTATTTCAAAGCAGACCCTGAATTAGAAAAAATTTTTTTTATAGGCCCTTCTAAAGCAGGTGCCCGGCTGGAAGGCAGCAAGTCTTTTGCAAAAGCTTTCATGCAGCGCCACAATATCCCTACTGCCGGTTACAAAGAATTTACTATTGATAATTATGAAGAGGGCATAAAATATTTGAATGAACATTCGCTACCCATTGTTTTAAAAGCCGATGGGCTTGCTGCAGGAAAAGGAGTGGTCATCTGTCAAAACCATCTTGAAGCGATTGCTGAATTTGAATTGATGATACAACAATCGAAATTCGGCGATGCCAGCAAGAAGGTAGTAGTGGAAGCGTTTTTGGAAGGTATAGAAATGAGCGTGTTTGTTTTGACAGATGGGAAAAATTACGCCCTTCTCCCCGAAGCGAAAGATTATAAGCGCATCAATGAAGGGGACAAAGGCCCTAACACCGGCGGCATGGGCGCTGTAAGCCCTGTTCCTTTTGCACATGGGCCGTTCATGAAAAAGGTAGAAGAAAAAATCATCAGGCCAACGATCGCAGGCTTGTTGCAAGAGCAGATCGATTACAAAGGATTTATTTTTTTCGGATTGATAAAAGTGAATGATGAGCCTTTCGTGATTGAATA
The DNA here is from genome assembly GCA_018266455.1 of Bacteroidota bacterium. Classification (GTDB taxonomy): domain Bacteria; phylum Bacteroidota; class Bacteroidia; order Chitinophagales; family Chitinophagaceae; genus Puia. The sequence goes on along the minus strand of JAFEAJ010000025.1, from coordinate 18,627 downwards.
CAACTGCCGTCTTGGCGATCCTGAAACAGAAGTTATTATTCCAAGACTGGAAAATGACCTGGTAGGTTTGTTTGTGAGCGCTTGCAACCAGGAGCTGGATACAGTTAAAATCAATGTGGATGCAAGAACAGCAATAACCATTGTTGCCGTAAGCCGTGGTTATCCTGCTGCGTATGAAAAAGATTTCGTAATCGAAGGCTTGGGCATTGAAGTTCCGAACGACAGCCTGATTTTTCATGCAGGCACAGTAATGAAAGACGAAAAAGTGGTTACAAATGGCGGGCGTGTGCTTTGCGTTACCTCATTTGCCGAAACGGTATATGAAGCTGTCGATAAATCACGCGATGTGCTGGAACAAATTTATTATGATGGTATTTATTACAGAAGAGATATAGGGTATGAATTTCTATAGCAACAGCACTTCCCTGGCAATAGATGCACGCTACTGAAGAAATGCTAAAGTGTAATAACCGCATCGCTATGGCAACTTTAGATTTAATTAAGCATTCCATTGGAAGCTTCAAAATACAGCCAGCGCTTTGCTGTAAATGTAAAAAGGTTGTAATAGTAGGCAAGGCAATAAAGTAGGGCGAACTTCGTTCTCCCGTTTATACTTTAACTATTGAAAGATATCCTGTATGAAACCATTTTGGCAGAAAGCCTGTACTGCCCTTTTAATAATCGGTTATTCTTTTATAACAATCGTAGCGCACGCACAAAGCGATAGCACATCAAGAGACACTATCGATAACAGCATTCCAAAAACATCCTATTTCAACTTCATGCTGAGCTACAGCGCTAACGATGTTTATTATGGCAGAAAAGATTCTCTGCCTGTTCCCTATTTTTCTCCTTCGCTGCAGTATGTCCATAAATCAGGCATCTACTTAAAGGCTACTGCATCCTACCTGGCAAGCAGCTATGCCCAAAGAATTGATGCAGTTGAATTGGAAGGAGGGTATAATTTTGCCATCGGCGAAAATTTTTCAGGAACATTGAAGGCGGATAAATATTATTACAATAGCGCCAGTGTTTCGGTAAGGTCAGAAATCAAAAGCGTTATTGGGGCCGAGCTTTCTTATGACTGCTGGGGCATTGTAGGGATCAGCGGGAATTTTATGTACAGTTTCACCTCTGGCCCAAGCGATTTTCTGATTAACCCGGGCATTTCGCATGAATTTGACTGGGGCACTAATGGTGCATGGAGCCTGGAGCCCGGTTTTGCTGCCAATATTGGCACAACGCATTTTCATGATGCCTATAAGCAACGAAGGTTTTTGAAAAACGGAAAAAGCGTGAATAAAAATGATTCTACTGTGACGGAAACCAGCACTGAAAAAATTGTTACTGCCACAAAGATCTATGAGCTGGCCCCGGGACATTTAAAAGTGTTGGATTATGAATTCTCAATTCCGCTGAATTATAATTATAAAAAATGGACATTCAGTTGCACCCCTTATTATGCCATACCTGTAAACCCTGCAACCTACCTTAACCAGGTAAATATTAAAACAACACCCAAAGGCGGAGCCACCTCCAGCACTACCAGCACATTTAAAACCACCGAAACGCTTTCGAATTCTTTTTACGTAGAAGCGGCATTAAGCTTTAGGTTGGACATGAAGAAGAATAGCAAAACACCAGCCGCTGATTTATAATGTAAGCCTGCCGTTGCCCCAGCTAATTTGTTAACCGCTTGTAAACGGATTGTTATTGACCGGCCTTATTTCAATTAAACACAAGGTGATGCGTTTTGAATACAAAAAGGATATTTTTCCCGGTTAAACCCGGTCAATTTTTCTCCTTCCAATCCAGTATTATTTAAAACTTAAAACCGAAAAAATGAAAGCAATTATCACCACCGTTCTCGGAGCATGTTTATCAATGGCTGCATTAGCACAGGGCCCTGGCCATCAGCCTACCCACATCAAGAACCACCCGCGTGTGAACCAGGTTAACAGAAGGATAGATAACCAGGAAAGAAGGATAACAGATGAGCGCAAAGAAGGCGACCTCACCAAATCACAGGCACAACAGGACCGCAAGGACCTTTCTGAAGTTAATCAGGAAAAAAGGGACATGCGCAAAACAGACCATGGCCATCTTACAAAAGCTGACCAGAAAGCCCTCAATCAGCAGTTAAATCAAAACAGCAAGAAAATAGGCCAATAATCGATCAATGGTAGTTTTAGCACGGGCGGCATTAAAGGTGCCGCCCGTTTTATTTTTACCAGGGCACAAAATGATTAATGCGGAGAAAATAGTTGTAGTTTCCTTGATTCGGTAACGGATCATTCCTCGCGGTTGGTGTTCAGGTAGCCATATGCGTTGGCCGGCTCAACTTTTCCAAAGCTTGTCATTGATGATAGATTGGGTAATCGGCATGAGCTTTGGAAAAGACCAGGTCTCTTCTGCTGGTTATTCCGATAATCGTTTTTATGCCGCTTTTAACCGATCACTGCATTCTCGCAAATATAAGTAGGCACAATGCCGGTGGCATGGATGCGCGTTTCGGCATCTTTGGCCTGGGTGTTCCCGGTAAGCACCAGCACCGTATCCAAACCAAATTTGTTGCCCCCGATAATATCGGTGTGCAGGGTGTCGCCCACCATCAGGATGTCTTTTTTGCTCACCAGCTTTTTTTCCCTGATGAGGTCATACGCAAACATGAACATTTGTGAATCGGGCTTGCCAAACCTGATGAAACGCTTGCCCGCAATACTTTCTATCATGGTGGCAATGCCGCCAATGGCAATAGACACTTCCTGATGGTTGATGGGATAAGTATTATCAGTATTTGCCACAATAGCAGGAATGGTCCTTTTGCGCAGCAGGTTCACTGTTTTGTTCAGGTCTTCAAACCAATTGAACCCTTCATCATCAAGCAGCACCAGGGCATTCACCTGGTCAATATTGGTTTCAGTTACTTCCCTTACCGGCAAAGTGTGCAAGCCCGAGCTTTCGATGTAATGCGCCGAGTCGTCCGTGCCCAGGTAAGCTACTATCCCGCCTTTTACTTTAAGGCCGAGGTATTCTTTGGCCAGCATGCCCGATGAAATGATGCGCTCATCATCAATGGCCGTTAACCCAAGAAGGTGATAAGATTCGGCCAGTTGCTTTGGGCTTCGGGAGGCATCATTGGTCACAATGAAATATTCTTTTTGCTGTTCTTCCAAAAAAGCAAAAGTTTTCCCTATCCCTTCCACCAGGCCCATATTGCTTTTGAGCACACCGTAGGCGTCAAAAAAAATATATTGATACTTTTCAATCACGGTTTTAAAGTCTTCGGTCTGGAGCATACTTGCCTGTTTGTTTAACTCACGGTTTTATTTTTGTCCTTTATCTTCAGGGCATCAATTATTTTTTCCGGGTCAAAATCCCTGTCCACGGAAGGAAGATAAATGTCAAAAGCTTCTGCCTGTAGTTTTTTTGCATATTGTTCTGAAAAAAAATAGTTGCCGTCTTTGATCACATAATTCAAAATAAAAAACCGGTAGGCTTCCCGCATAAAGCGTATTTCATCGGCAGTCAGTGGATTTATTTTATGGTATTCTTCCAGGAACAAGAGGAACCGGTCTTCCATCATTGGGCTGATGAGGTAACTGAACGTGGTTTTGTCGCCGACATTGGAAACCACGCGGCTGAAAAAATAAAAATCCATTGCCCGATAGCTCATCCTGAACCAGTCATAGTCCCACCTTGAGTACAGTTCCATTTTGTTGGTCACTGAAAAATTGCCAATGTTCCAGTCAATAAAAACCGGGATGATCTCAAAACGGCTTACATTCAGTTTAAAGCGGTTCTTTAAAAACAATTCGCAGTGGTATTTGATATAATCGGCCTGCATGCGGGAACCGAACTTCGTTTCGTTCCGGTCCAATTGCTCCATTAAGCTATTAATGTCTGTGCGCAAAGTTTTGGACGATTTCGGCAGCACGTTGCGCAGGCGCGAACAGGCTTTATGGAACTTGCCGATCTGCTGGCCAAACTTTTTGATATGCTGCTCATCTAACCGTTTTGGCATTCTTTGGATCACCCTGGTCGGGTTATAGAACACTGCCCACACATCCAGCTTGCCATTCCGGTAACGGTAAGTATATACCCTGTTGTTTTTTAATAACGATTTGGTCAATAAATTTTCATAAGGGTACAACAGGTTGTTCGACAAACTGTGTATGATGCGGTGGTCTTCTTTAAAATGCTCATACTTGCCGAAATAAGAAAGCTTGGCAATAATAATGTCTTCATCTTCGAAAGTGATCCTGAACACATGGTTGGTGGATACCTTCACGCTAATGTCCTCAATTTTGCTGATGGGCTTGGAAGCATCATATTCTTTCCAGGCTTTCTGTATGATGGCTGCATATTTTTTTTCAATCATGGCAATCGTGTCAATCGGGCTTAAAATTTTTTTTGGCCAACGATTTTTGTTGATGCAAAAGTATTTCTTTAATTCATTCTTTTAGCCACGGATAAAACAAACGCATTAACATTATCACAAGAATAAAAAAAACAAGTTCAATAAAAATTAACTTGCCCTGTAACAGGCGCCAACATTTCTTCATCATTGCTTAAAACAGGGCGCATGCACGTTAAGGGCCTCAATGAATCACGGTACTCGCTGTGGCCATTGCGGCAGGGAAGAAGGTGCCCATCGCCACCGGCTGCTGTACTGTACCGAAAAAAATTTTGCAAGCAAGGCATTATTTGAACACGAAATTTTTCGGGGCTTTGCCAGCCTCCTCTTTTGTTGCATTCCTGTATATTTGGTTGTGGGCGCTCCTGAGCGATTTTTTTTCGCAACATTATCTTTTCATTTTTGTTACATGTGTCCTGGATTAAAAAAATACAAATTTACATGAGCAAACTTTTATCATCTTATCATATTAAGGGCACTCTTTTTAAGAATAGGATCGTTGTTTCGCCAATGTGCCAATACAGCAGTGAAGATGGTTTTGCCAGCAATTGGCACCTCGTTCACCTGGGCAGCAGGGCCGTGGGTGGTGCCTCGTTGGTTTTTCAGGAAGCAACGGCTGTTCTTCCCGAAGGAAGGATTACTTATGCCGACCTTGGCCTTTGGAAAGATGAACATATTGAAAAGCTAAAAGAAATTGTTTCCTTCATACATCAACAGGGCTCATTAGCCGGCATTCAACTTGCACATGCGGGAAGAAAAGCAAGTTGCGAGAAACCCTGGATGGGCGGGGCGCAAATCCCTTCAGGCAGCCCCAATAGCTGGAAAACGGTTAGCGCAAGCGCTTTGGCCTTCCATGAACATGCAGAGCCGCCATTGCCCCTCGATAAAAAAAACCTTCAGGAAGTGGTCAGCGCATTTGTTGCTGCTGCGAAACGCTGCAAAGCAATAGGCTATGACGTTATTGAAATCCATGCGGCACATGGCTATTTGCTGCACCAGTTTTATTCGCCACTGAGCAACCACCGTAAAGATGAGTACGGGGGAAGTTTTGAGAACCGGGTAAGGTTATTGATTGAAGTAACAGAAGCCGTAAAAAAAGAATGGGGCAATGAAAAGCCGTTATTCGTTCGCATCTCTGCTACTGATTGGACAGAAGGCGGATGGACAATCGATGATTCAGTACAGCTTGCAAAGGCATTGAAAGAAATAGGAGCAGATCTTATTGATACTTCATCAGGCGGCAATGTGGCGCATGCAAAAATCCCGTCATCACCAGGCTACCAGGTGCCCTTTGCCGAAAAGATAAAAAAAGAAACGGGCATATTAACCGCAGCAGTCGGATTGATCACTGCCCCGCAACAAGCAGAAGAGATCCTGCAAAAAGGCCAGGCAGATTTTATTTTCATTGCCAGGGAAAGCTTGCGCAACCCGTATTTCCCATTATCCAGCGCTTCTATGCTGCATGAAGATGCCAGGTGGCCTGTTCAATATGAAAGGGCAAAAACAAAACATTGAGGCATTGCCTTTTAGCACGGCTTGGCAAGCTGTTGAATATGGCCATGAAAATGCAATGGTAAACGAAAGCTTATTGCTAAAAGCCCGTTGTGCTGCAACAACGGGCTTTTAGCAATACTGTTCTTTGCTATTCTTTGATAAACTTCAGGGTGTGCGACTGGCCATCTGCGAAAACTCCTTTCACGATATACATTCCTTTTGCCAGTTGATCAGCCCGGAACCTTAAAGTGTTAACGCCAATGCCTACCTGGACAGTGTTGTGCTGCAACTGTTTTCCATCAAGGCTTAAAATAAACAATTCTACCCTGCCGCTGTGCGAAGAGGAAACTTTAATGACAGCATCATTAACTACCGGGTTAGGGGCCACGCTAATGAAGTTTATCACAGCCGCGTCGCTGGCAACAGGTATGGTTTGGGAATAATAAGTTTTGCCGCTAATTTCAGTTGCCTGTATGCGGTAATAAATCACATTGTGGCCGGAAGCATCATAATCATTGTAGGCAAAAGGCTGGCCACAATCTGCTGCTGATGATACATGAACCGTATCGATGCTTACAAAACTAATCCCGTCATAAGACTTTTGTGCCTCAAATGCATTTGACGATTCAGTGCATTCTGCTTTCCACGACAATTGATTATACCCGTTTGCCTTGTTCACATTAAAATAATCGAAAATTATGGGCAACGGGTTGGTAGCAAGCGATGTTGAAGCCAGCGCAAACGGGCTGAAATTGGCGTTGTTGGCATAAGTGATCGAGCCGCTTGCGGCAGTGCCTGTTGTGGTATAGCTTGGCGACACGGCTACCTCATCCCAGTTGACGCCGCCAAAATGGCCAATGGCCAGCGTGGGCAGGTCGGTAACATACTGCCCGCCACAGGGGTTGTTTGCATTCCAGTACAAAGTAATATCGGCTGTTGCAGCGCCAAGGCTTGTAACAGGACCTAATTTCCAATAATCGCAACTGCTTATCCTTTTTAGGTTTGAGCCTGTTGCTATCGCGCCTTCAGTATAGGCAGAAGACCTCACATATTCGGCCTGGAATGTTTGGGTTGATGCATCGCTTGTTGCGCCAATACCGATCGGCACATAACCATTTGCGCCGCCCACCGGGAAAACAAAAGCAGTTGAGCCGGTTTTTTGCATAGGCCCTACCACGCAGGGCGCAGTACCGCTTACTGAAGCAGATGCGGTGCTTGTTAATAAAAGCAGGTTCGAAGCTGATGTGGTAAGTTTTCCGTTGGACAGCGATAGGCTTCCCGTTACTGTTTTGGTCTGGTTATTGGCATCAACTGTAGTTACGCCGCTGCCGCTGTTGTTGATGGTAAGGTTGTTGAACGTAATTGCAGAAGGGCCGCCAATTGTTTGCGCCCCCGAGCCATTAAAAACAATGGTGCTGCCGGGTGCATTAAAAGTGCCGCTGTCAATTAAATTGCCGCCAATGCTGTGGGACAGGCTGCCTGCTGTAAAGCTGGTGCCCGGGCCAAGGGTCATGTTGCCATTTATAGCCATATTGGTCACAGCGGAGGTGGCTACAGAGCCCCCCGTGAGCGTAAAGTTGCCCGCTATGGTGTTGGTGGCAGCCTGCAGCACATCTGTTCCGCCGCCACTAAGTTTTAGGTTATAATAATTGGTGGGGAACACGGTTTGCGATGTGGTGTAATAATTAACCGTATTGCCGCTTGCCGTAGCTGTTAATGAAGAAATGCCAGTAGTGGTGCACCCTAAATTCAGCAGCGCATTATTTGCCTGGACGAGCGCCCCTGTGCCAGTAACTGAATTTGTAATAAAAAAAGTATCGTTATTTGTGAGGTTGATGCTGGTCACCACCACATCGGGGATCCCAAATGTCCCGTGCAGGTCCTGGTTGTTTGTGGTGAAAGTGTAAGTGCTCACCGCATTGAAAGTGCCATGATTGGTGATGCCGCCTTTTGTAACTGTAATTGGGCAGGCCGACGTGTTGTCCCAGGTGCCGCCTGCATTTATGCTGATCAGCCCGTTAAAAATTTTGGTGCCTGCGGCTGATGTTGTCGTAAACACACCGCTAGTGCCGCTGCCAATGGTAGTAGTGCCGTTCACGGTAAAGTTATATCCTTGTTCCTTAAAGGTGTTGCCATCGTTTACAACAAGGTCCCCGCCAATGGTAAGGGGGCCATTAGCATTATTTACAGTAATCGTCCCGCTGAGGGTGAGGTTGCCATTGATCAGGGCAGCCGCAGGAATGGAGCTTGACCCGGAGCCGCTGAATGTAAGGTTTTGGTAGGTTGTTGAAAGTATGCTTGGACTGGCGGCAGTATAGTTTACGGTGTTGCCTGAAGCAGTAGCGTTAAAAGTAGAACTAATCGAACCTCCAATATTTAAGGTGGAATTACTGCCCTGTGTAAAGGAACCAACACCATATAAGCTGCCGCTAACAGTCAATGTATTGTTGTTTGTAACTGAAGGGGCGGGCTGAAAAAGAGTTTTAAAAAAATAAATAGAATCAATCGGGTTTGGTGGGGATACATCTACAGTAACAATGGTTGGGCTTTGAATATAAACGCTTGGAGAAGAACTAAACCCAGGGTAGCCTTGAGCCGGGGTAGGAGGATTCAGGGCACTCCCGTTCCAAATGTTCCATGTAGCCAGATTACTCCAATTGCCATTGCCAACAGCAACATAATCCCCTGGCTGTTGGCTGTAGCTCTGTAAATTTATCAAAAGCAACAATATAATCAATACAATTGCCCTGCCCTTAGGGATGAGTAAAGCTTTCACCATAATAAAGTATTTTAAAAAAATTAGGCCCGGAGTTTTTAAAACAATGACGGGCAAATATACAAGCGGCAGGCATTCGCCGGAACGAGTTATTAACAATGTATATAAAAAGTGGATTTCTTTTTTTTGCCGGGAAAAAACAAAGCTTCAGCTTTTCCAAAGCTGCAACCGGGATATAAAAGCTTATCAGCGGTTTGAAGCTTTGGAAAAGCTGCAACGGGATATAAAAAGCCCATCAGCGGTTTGAAGCTTTTCCAAAGCTGCAACCGGAATATAAAAGCTTATCAGCGGTTCGAAGCTTTGGAAAAGCTGCAACGGGATATTAAAAGCTTATCAGCGGTTTGAAGCTTTGGAAAAGCTGCAACGGGATATTAAAAGCCCATCAGCGGTTCGAAGCTTTTCCAAAGCTGCAACCGGGATATAAAAGCCCATCAGCGGTTTGAAGCTTTGGAAAAGCTGCAACCGGATATAAAAGCCCATTAGCGGTTTGAAGCTTTGGAAAAGCTGCAACCGGATATAAAAGCCCATCAGCGGTTTGAAGCTTTGGAAAAGCTGCAACCGGATATAAAAGCCCATCAGCGGTTTGAAGCTTTGGAAAAGCTGCAACGGGATATTAAAAGCTTATCAGCGGTTTCAAGCTTTGGAAAAGCCGCAACCGGAATATAAAAGCTTATCAGCGGTTTCAAGCTTTGGAAAAGCTGCAACGGAATATTAAAAGCCCATCAGTGGTTTCAAGCTTTGGAAAAGCTGCAACCGGGGCCTTTTATAAGCATTTGCAAAACCGGTTGTACAGTGCTTCATATTTCGGCACAATATTATGTATGTCGAATTTTTTTGCCTGGGCAAATGCGCGGGCTTTGAATTTTTTAAGCGTCTCCCCGTCTTCTAAAATCTCAATTGCTTTTTTCCCCATCGTTTCAATATCGCCCACGTTGCACAAATATCCTGTTATGCCATCTTCATTAATTTCCGGCAGGCCGCCCACATTGGTGGATAGCACGGGGGTTTCGGCGGCCATGGCTTCCAGTGCCGAAAGGCCGAAGCTTTCATATTCGGAAGTGAGGATGAACAGGTCGGCAATGGCCAGCACTTCCTCGATCTGTTCCTGCCTGCCTAAGAAGCGGATGTCATCAGATAAATTCATTTCCCTGGCCATGTTTTCTGCCATGGAGCGGTCTGGCCCGTCGCCAACAAACAACAGTTTGGCGGAGATCTTTTTCTTCACTTCCGAAAAAATCTTTACAACGTCCTGCACCCTTTTTATGCCCCTGAAATTAGAAGCATGCACCAGTATGCGCTCATTATCCGGAGCGATCACTTTCCTAAAAGCATCAATCGGTTTTTTGTGAAACCGCTTCACATCCACAAAATTGTGGATCACTTCAATTTCTTTCCTGATGTCAAAGATCTTATACGTTTCGTCGCGCAGGTTTTGCGATACAGCAGTAATGGTGTTGCTTTCGTTGATGGAAAAGGCCACAACAGGGGCGAATGTTTTGTCCCTCCCAACCAGCGTGATGTCGGTGCCGTGCAGCGTGGTCACCACGGGGATGTTTTTTCCCTGCGAAGCCAGGATTTTTTTAGCGAGGTAAGCCGCCGATGCATGCGGGATGGCATAGTGAACGTGCAACAGGTCCAAATGCTCGTTTGCGATCACATCCACCATGGTGCTTGAGAGTGCGGTTTCATACGGCGGGTAATCAAAAAGCGGGTAGTTGCTTACCCGCACTTCATGATAAAAAATATTTGCATTGAACTCGTTGAGGCGAACGGGCTGCTGGTAGGTAATAAAATGCACCTGGTGGCCTTTATCGGCCAATGCCTTCCCAAGTTCTGTGGCAAGCACGCCGCTTCCGCCAAATGTGGGGTAACAAACGATCCCTATTCGCATAATAATAAGTTTTGTGGAAAGGAAAACAGTTATAAGCGCTAAGCAACAAGCGGTAGCTGGGCTTTTACATCATTCGCCCCTGCCCTGTATTGCTATGTGCCGAAGGTAACAGATTATTCATAAATTTCTTTCCCGCTTATAATGAATGGGCGCATTTCAAATTTTTACCAGCCTTTGCAATAAAAGCTTTGGAAAAGATGAGCGCCTGTTAGAAAGCCTTGGGGCCAATTTTAAACAGCTTTTAAGCAGATAAAAACAAAGATTTGAAATGCACCTGAATGAATTGACCGGCACTTTGCTTATTTTGCAATGCTAAAACTGACAACAATGTGCCGTTTACTGTTCACTTTTGGTTTTATTTTATCTTCTGTGCTTTCTTTTTCGCAATCCGAAGATTCTGTGTTCATCAGGAAAATTGCCGATGAGATACTGGTCAATGGCAAAGCTTACAGCAACCTGCATGAGCTGACCAAAACCGTTGGCGGAAGATTATCGGGCTCGCCCGGAATGTACAAAGCGGAAGCCTGGGGAATGAAAACACTAAAAGACATGGGGGCTGATAAAGTGTGGCTGCAGGAATGCATGGTGCCTCATTGGGTGCGCGGGGGAAAGGATGAGGCAAAATTGATTTTGCCGGGCAATAAAGAAACGCCATTAGATGTGATCGCCTTAGGGAATTCAGTAGGCACCGGCAGTAAAGGCGTTACTGCCCGGGCGATCTTAATAAACAACAAGGCCGAGCTTGAACAAAGAAAAGATGAGTTGAAGGGAAAGATTGTTTTTTACAATTACAAATTCAACCCAAGATTCATACAAACTTTCTATTCGTATGGCGATGCGGTGATCTATCGCGAACTGGGGGCAAGCTGGGCAGCCAAATACGGCGCCTTAGCAATGATTACCCGTTCCATGACACATTCGGTGGACAACATCCCCCATACCGGCTCGCTCGATTATATTGATTCGCTCGCCAAAATACCTGCCGCCGCCATTGGCTTGTGGGATGCCGACAAGCTCGCCAAAGCCATCAGCGATAATAAAGAAGTGAAGGTATTCCTCCGCACCAATGCAAAAATGCTGCCTGATACCCTGGGCCATAACGTGATCGGTGAGCTGACAGGCTCTGAGTTTCCTGGTGAATACATCACGGTTGGCGGGCACCTCGATTCCTGGGACCCGGCAGAAGGCGCTCATGATGATGGCGCAGGCTGTGTGCATGCCATTGAAGTACTCCGCGCTTTAAAGGCCATTGGTTACAAACCGAGGCACACCATCAGGGTGGTGCTGTTCGCCAATGAAGAAAATGGCTTGCGCGGCGGCACTAAATATGCTGAAGAAGCAAAAGCAAAAAATGAAAAACATATTTTCGGCCTCGAAAGCGATGCAGGTGGCTTCACCCCACGCGGTTTCAGCATCGGGCTGCCGGAAGATAAACTGGAAAAAATAAGAAAAGAATGGTTGCCATTGCTTGAAAATTACGGGGTATATCAATTTGTAAAAGGCGGAGGCGGGGCCGATGTTGGGCCTTTAAAAGAATTGCTGGGCACGCCCGTTTCTGAACTAATACCCGATTCGCAACGCTATTTCGACTACCACCACACCAGGAACGATGTGCTGGCTAACGTGAACAAAAGAGAACTGGAGCTCGGCTGCATCAATATGGCTGCGCTGATTTATTTGGTGGACAAATATGGGCTTTAAAACCAGGCCTCACAAAATGTATTGGAATGAAGGCCTGTTAAGGGCAAAGCCATCAGGCCCTACTTGTGCAAGAACAAAAGATAAAATCGCTTTTCATGAAAAAATTTTTAAGATACCTGCTTGCTATTATTATTATTAGCGGGTTGCTTTTTGGCTATTGGAGATATTTTTGGGTGTTCGGCGAGGGAGTGAAAGCGGGGCAATTAAATTACGTGATGAAGAAAGGCTTCATTTTTAAAACCTATGAGGGAAAGCTCATCCAGTCCGGGTTCCAGGGGAACACCTCGGGGGGCATGCAATCTTATGAGTTCCGCTTTTCAGTAACAAATGAAAATATTGCCAATGAGCTGATGGTGAACAGCGGGAAAAACTTTGAACTTCATTACAAAGAATACATGGGCACTTTGCCCTGGCGCGGCACATCAGTGTATATTGTCGACAGCATTTTGTCAATGAAAGATCCTAGGCCTGAAAACAATATCCCCATAAATAGCCCATAGGTGTTCTAAGGAGCGGCCTAAGAATGATCTTAAGGATTTCATATAGCATTGGTTAGCTTTTCCAAAGCTTATCATAGATAATAAACCGGGCGATCCTGCATGAGCTTTGGAAAAGATTAAGCCTGTTTTCAGGCGGCTTCTAAGCTGAGCAAAGAAGAAATATTGCAGGTGTTTTGCCTATATCAATGGCCATTTTCCTCCAATCTGCAATTGTCCTGGTTTGAATTTTTTCGTTCGTTCCTGTCAACCCGCTTGCAATGCAGAACATGGTTTGCGGGCTGCAGGTTTTTATAATGGTTCCTATCAGTTGGCTGTTGCGGTAAGGGGTTTCAATAAAAATTTGGGTGCATTTTTTTTTGCGCGATTCTGTTTCGAGCTCCCTGATCCGGTTTATTTTTTCAGATTGCTCAATAGGCAAATAGCCGACGAACTGAAAATGCTGGCCGTTCAGGCCGCTAGCCATTAATGCAAGCAAAATGGAATTTGGCCCGACCAGCGGCTTGACCACTGCCTTCTCTTCCTGCGCAACGGAAACCAGCATTTGCCCTGGGTCAGCAATGCCCGGGCAACCCGCTTCGCTTAGTATCCCGATTTTTTTCCCTTCTTTCAATATTTTCCTGAACGCTTCTTTTACATCCTCTTCAGCCTTGTGTATTGCAAACCATTCATGATCATCAATTGCCATTTCCTTCCAGGCGGCTTTCATAAAGCGCCTGGCGCTGCGCTCATTTTCTACAAAAAAAACCTGGCATTGCTTAATGGCATCAATAACATAGGGCGGGATGGTTTGCCAGGCACTTTCATCAAGCACTGTTGGGATCAGGTAGACATTGGCGTTAGTGATCATAAACTGTATTTCTGCTCCAAAATTACTCCAGGTTCTGGTGATATAAGCTGATGGTGGCAGCAATCACGGCATAAGAAGGTGCAAGTACCCAACCCACAAAAGGAAGGAAGTGCATTAAGTAGAACACCAGGCCGTTGCCAATGGCCAGCCCCCTGCGCTTCCCAATGAAGGCAAAGCTCGCGGAAGGAGACAGCCCATGCCTTTCACAACTATAATCAAGCATAGAGAAGCCATAATAATAACATTCTACAAACATCGAAATAACAGGTGTTATCCACCCGATCAGCGGGAAAAAAGACAGTATTAAAATGGATGTGGTGTAAACCGTTTGCCATAAAGAGTTGCGCAAAGCCACGCGGATGCCCCGCGCCATGTCTTTCATCAACTGCGGAAAGCTAAAGGGGAATTCTTTTCCTTCAATAATAGATTCCGTTCTTTGGCTGAGATAGGCAAACACCGGCGAGCCGATGATGAGGAACAGGTATTTGAACAAAGAAAAGTAAAAGAAAATAAGGATGAGGCGCACCATGATCCCCCCCATCATGAACAAAAAACTGAGGAATGCATTTTGTTTGTGGTGCAGCCATTTGTCAATCCCTATCACTTCACTGAGCCGGGCAACGGCGTTATCGGCAGATGTCCAGAAAAAATACATGCCTATGCAAAATAAAACCATGTATAAAATTCCGGGGATGATGATCCATTTCCATAAACGGTGCTTGCTGATGAACTGGTGCGCTTTTAAATAGGATTGAATGGATATGATGATTTCTTTAAGCAATGGTTTTATTTTTGGTTATCGGTATTGGATATTTGGCAATGCCCCGCAAAGAGGCGGAAAAGGAGCCCCTGGTTCAACAGTATGGCAGGGCATGCAGGTCCGTCCTTCAGGATGGGCTGGCGGTTGCAGCCTGCAAAAGGCAATAAACAGCAACCAGGCTTTGCGCCATCCATTGTGGGCATAAATAATTTCATAGCCCAAACTAAAAAATATTTGCCAGTGCAGAAAATAAAAAAACTTGGCTATTCTTTTTACTCAGGCACGGATGTGGTAAAAATCGCCAGGAGCCTGTTGGGTAAAATTTTGATCACGCAGTTCAACGGCATTGTTACTTCGGGAAGGATTGTAGAGACTGAAGCGTATGAAGGCGTTACTGACCGGGCTTCACATGCTTATAACGGGAGAAGGACCAGCCGGACTGAAATTATGTTTGATAGGGGAGGGAAAGCTTATGTGTATTTATGCTATGGCATCCATCATCTGTTCAATATCGTAACAAACAAAAAAGAAGTGCCTCATGCTGTTCTTGTCAGGGCGGTAGAGCCTTTGGAAGGTATTGATGCGATGCTTAAGCGCACCGGCAAAAAGAAGCCGGGCTTTACTTTGACCAGGGGGCCGGGCAACGTATCGAAAGCATTGGGCATAGCAACAAGCCATTGCGGCTGCGACCTGCAAAGCAAAGAAATTTGTGTTATTGATGACGGCTTCAGGATCAGCAAAAATAATATAGTTGCCTCGCCGCGCATTGGGGTTGATTATGCAGGTGAAGATGCCGAATTGATGTACCGGTTTTTCGTAAAAGGCAATAAATACGTAAGCGGGAAGACCGCCTAAAATTTCGGGCATGGCACCCCTTTCGCGCCCGGTTGCTTTTTGATGTAAATAAGAGAAATTTCAATGCCTCCCCTGCTTTGCGAAGCCGATCTCAGCGAAGAGATGTTCACATCATAAGTAAACCCAAGGCTGAAACTGCCGAACTCCATTCCAACATAAGGTATAATGGCATCAGTAATATTGCTGAAGCGCAGCCAGCTTCCTGCATAAAAATTGGTAGGGTTCTCGGTATCGTGATTGACCATTACCGACCATGCACCGCCTACCACAAATTCATTTGCATTGGCCTGGTTGCTGTACAAGCCGCTAAAATGGACATAGGATGCCCCATCCGAAAGCGGCTGTGACAGTCCCCCATGAACCGTGAAGCGTGGGTGGAGGATATAGGTGTCGTTAGATAGAAATGATTCTTTGGGCTTGTTGATATGGTAAACAGATGCCCCTAAATAAAAATTATTGGCGCCAGTTGTTGAGCCATTGTACAAAGCGCCGATATTCATATCAAAATAATTAACGGTTACCTGCCTGGTGCTGATCGCATCCTGGCTGGGGATGGTCCACCCACCCTGGTTATCGAGCTGGTCCTCGAAATGAAGTTTTGTGCCATCCAGTATCTTGCTTGTATAAGTGCCCTGGAAACCAATGCCAAGGCTGTTATATCCGTCGGGATCCAAAGGGAGGTGATAAGAAGTAGACAAAGCAATATAATTGCTGTTAAGCGCACCATTGGCTGTCCTGTCGGTCATAGCCATTAACCCAACCCCCAACATATTATTATCGGGAAGCTTTTTGCCGAGTATTGGCATATCTGCTGAAATGGTTGAAGTAATAAAAGCATTATTGATCTCAGGCCATTGATTGCGGTAATTTCCGGCAACCCTCAACAGGCCATTGAACTTGCCGGTTAAAGCAGGGTTAAGCGTAAGGGGAGAAGCGAAGAATTGCGAAAACGCCGGGTCCTGGGCCTGCATGGTATAAAAACAGAACGCAAACAGAAATAATAACAAAAACTTTCTTTTCATAAAAACAGTACGATGGCTTCAGAAAAAATGATTGTTCCTACAATTTACGGTCAAACCGTTACTGCGGTTGTTTACAGGGATTTTTGGGGGATGTCCAGAATAAATAAACGATGAAAAATAGTAAAAAAAACCGACAAACAAGAAAGTAACGAACAAAAAACTACATCTGCACTTTGTTGCCAAAAGCCAGGTCTCCCGCATCGCCAAGCCCAGGCACAATATAGCCTTTTGCCGTCAGTTCATCATCAATAGCGCCGCACCATATTTTGCAGTTCGGCTCGCTCCGTTTTACATATTCGATCCCTACCGTGCAGGCAATAGCAGCCACAATATGTATTTCTGAAGGCCTTCCTTCTTCGCGAAGGAACTGGATGGTTTTCACTAATGATGAGCCGGTTGCCAGCATAGGGTCCGAGATGATGACCACCCTGTTTTCGAGCTCAGGGCAGGAAACATAATCAAGGCTGATCTGAAAAGAGCCATCGCGGTTATGCTTGCGGAAAGCGGAAATAAAAGCATTATCGGCTTTATCGAAGTAATTCAGCATGCCCTGGTGTAACGGTATGCCTGCCCTTAATATCGTAGCCAGCACTGGCTGTGCTTTTAGCACTTTGCTAACCGCTATCCCCAAAGGAGTTTGAATTTCCTTTTCCTCAAAGACAAGCGTTTTGCTGATTTCAAAAGCTGCAACTTCGCCAATCCTTTGCAGGTTATGCCGGAACCGCATCCTGTCTTTTTGGATATCTTCGCTGCGAAGCTCGCTTATCCAATCGCTTAACAAAGAATAATGCTGGCTTAAATTAACAACCATAAGTCAAGATTAAATGCCCGGGACCCGGTAAACAAAGCCTTTCAGACAAAGCTAAGTTTTATATTCGCAATCTAAAATTCTTTTCATGGTTTACAGGGCAATCGGGCTAATGAGCGGCAGCTCTCTTGACGGACTGGACATTGCTTATGTGCACCTGAGCGAAAACGCCGGTAAATGGGGTTTTGAAATTATACAAGCTGAGTGCTATGCTTATCCTGATGAATGGAAAAACAAACTGCAATCCGCTACTGCGCTCAATGCCCTCGATTACCAGTTGCTTGATGTTGCTTACGGCCATTTTCTTGGTGGGGAAGTGAACAGGTTCATTATAAAAAACAACCTGCAATTCCAGGTGCAGCTGATCGCATCACATGGGCACACCACGTTTCATGTCCCTGCAAAAAAGATGACTGCCCAATTGGGCGATGGTGCAGCTATTGCTGCCTTGACCGGAATTAATGTGGCGAGCAATCTTCGCGCTATGGATGTTGCACTGGGCGGGCAAGGCGCCCCGATTGTGCCGGTTGGTGAAAAACTGCTGTTCAGCGATTTTGATTTTTTTCTTAATCTCGGCGGTATTGCCAACATCAGTTTCAAATTGCAGGAAAACTTTATTGCATTTGATATTTGCCCTGCCAACAGCATATTGAACAGGCTGGCTGGCAAAACCGGGAAAGATTTTGATGAGGGCGGAGAAATTGCAGAAACAGGGAACATCAATAACAACCTGTTCGAAAAACTAAATGCCCTTGATTATTACGGTAAAGCCTATCCGAAATCCCTGGCAAATGGTTTTGGAACTGAAATTGTGTGCCCAATGATAGAAGATGCAGGATGCAGGATTGAAGACGCTATGAGAACTTATGCCGAGCATATTGCTTTGCAAATAAAAAATGCTTCAAAGAATATTTTGCTGAACAGCCTCAAAGCTACAGACTGGAAAAGAAGCACGATAAACTACAAGCTCCTTTCTACAGGAGGAGGGAGCTTCAACAAGTTCCTGGTAGGGCGCATAAAAGCTCAGCTTCAGGAATTGAATATAGAAGTGGTTGTTCCGGATGAGAACTTAATAAAATATAAAGAAGCACTGATCATGGCTTTAATAGGCGTTTTGCGCTGGCGCGAAGAAAACAATGTGCTTTGCTCAGTTACCGGCGCAAGCCGAAACAGCATAGGCGGGGCAGTGTGGATAGGCCAGCAGGCATAAGCTCCATCTTAAAACTAAGTTTTAGTTTTGGGTTGAACTCACTGGGCGTATGGCTGTGCCTACGCCCTTCTTTCACTGCAGGCTGTGCCCCTGCCGTTTTTGGTGTTGCGCGATGGCTTTGTG
>JAFEAJ010000025.1:0-147 GCA_018266455.1 Bacteroidota bacterium | reverse complement strand
CCTAACACCAACAACGGCGGAAAGCTACAGAACATGTCCCAGCCCTGCGCCTCGTTGCTTGCCCAAACATAACGATAATGCCCGAATGTGCCCTATTTTGCCATCCTCCCGCAGAGTGCCTTCGCAAGCGCACAGAAGCCATGAAAG